>CATOJY010000111.1 GCA_951800685.1 uncultured Lachnospiraceae bacterium | reverse complement strand
AGTGGTTTAACAACCAAAAGGGCTACGGCTTTATCTCCGATGAGCAGGGTAACGATGTATTCGTTCACTATTCAGGACTCAACATGGAAGGCTTCAAGTCTCTCGAAGAGGGCGCTGAGGTTGAGTACGAAGTAGTAAACGGCGAAAAAGGACCCCAGGCCGTAAATGTAACAAAGTTATAAGAGGCATCGGACTTATAACATCGATAATCAGTATCACGATGTGCCTGTTCTTAAATATAAATGATGAATTTTATTTAGAATCAGCAATATTGTTGTAACGGATTAGAGAAAAAAAGAACCTGTCAATGCGACAGGTTCTTTTTTGTTCATATCGTTTATATCATATAGGATTTTGCCGCCCGCTTCTACTCTTTCGTCTTATGAACAAAGAAAAGCACATCCTCAAACCGCATCTGTCCGCCAAAGAGATCCAGCGCACTGCCAATCGTCACATGGACTCTGTCCTGTCCCAGAATCTTAAGCCGCTCCAGATCCTGAAAGTTATGAACCCCGCCTGCGTAGGTGACCGGAATCTTTCCCCAGTTTCCTAAAAGGCTCACCACAGACTCTTCAATGCCGGAAGCTTTTCCTTCCACATCCACCGCATGAACCAGAAATTCATCACAGTAGGCAGACAGTTCTTCCATGGTCTTCTCCGTCAGTTCCACCGTAGTATACTTCTGCCATCTGTCGGTCACAATATAGTAATGCCCGTCTCTTGCTCTCACACTTAAATCCAATACCAGATTTTCAGAACCCACTTTATGCACCAGTTCCCGCAGTCTGTCATACTGAATCTGGCCGCCCTGGAACACATAGGAAGTGACAATAACATGGCTTGCCCCGGCATTGAGAAATTCACACGCATTATCCGGTGTGATGCCGCCGCCTGCCTGCATTCCCCCCGGATAAGCGCGCAGGGCCGCAAGAGCCTGTTCTTTGGTTTCTTTATAATAAGAGGAGGATACCGGATTCAAGAGTATAATATGGCCATTCTTTACTTGATATTCCTGATAAAGCCTGGCAAAAAATGCCGCATCCTGGGCAGCCACGAAATTTTCCAGAGCCTGATCGCCCTGATCCTTTAAACTGCCTCCTACAATCTGCTTGACACTGCCATTGTGAATATCAATACAGGGTCGAAATTCCATATTTTTCTTCCTCGATTCTACTTTATTAAAATCAGTGATTTCACTTTTCATCATGCAAAGATCATATGCTGAAACTTTTCCAAAAACGGAAATTTATGATGTCCTTGAGAATAAATATGCCGTGCATATTTTACCATCTAACTGACATAATAACATAAGAACAGGAAGTTTATCAAACCTTCTGTTTTAATATCAGCAATTCATGCAAAGGAGTGAAATCATGAAAAAGACAAGAACATTACTATTTGTTTCTCTTATGGTACTGACCATGTCTATGATGACTGCCTGTGGTAACAGAAACACAAATGCCGACAACGGAAATAATACAAACGGCACACAGACAGGTACCGGAACCACTTCC
>CATOJY010000110.1 GCA_951800685.1 uncultured Lachnospiraceae bacterium | reverse complement strand
GGCGGAAAATGTTGAGAAAACTATGCCTTGTGCTGCATGTGACAGGAGCAAGTCATGAAAGCGTTTGTTCTGCGATAGAGCGCGATGATTTTTCAGATTTTGAGGACTGTTTACAGGATGAATGTGCTAAAGAAGTTTCAGCTGATTACATTGTAACAAGAAACATAGGAGATTTCCAAAGTGCAAAAGTAAAGGCGATAACACCACAGGATCTTTTAGAAATGATCGGATCATGAGAGTAAGTAATTGGCAGCATTTTGAATCCTAATCAGTTGAAAATACGCTGGTTCTATTAGGTTCCTTTGGTTCTACGCTGGTTCTAAAGGTCTCTGAAATGATATAGAAGAGGGATTATTTTATGAGATTTAGGAGATGAAAAAGGGGATAAAAGAACCAGATAATAGTGAAAAAAACGGGTGTATGAGTTGAGTTCGAATAGTCGGAGGTGAGCCGCGGAGCCAGTAAAATCAAGGCTTTGCGGCTTTTTTTCTCTTTTTATTGCATTACGATTGCATTTTTTATTTCACTTCTTTGTGGTAGGCTGCAGTGTGTTGGTTGCTCGTATAGTCTGCAACGCTCTGAGTGGCAGGCGTATACTGAAGCACCCCGGTCAGCTTGTTGGCAACTTCAAGATTGGTGTTGGGATACAGATGACCATAGGTTCCAAGGGTTGTCTGTATTTTTTCATGCCCTAGACGCTCTTTGATCAACAGGGGATTCTCGCCCATGCTGATGAGCAGGGAGGCATGGGAATGCCTCAGCGCATGGATTTTGATGCGGTGTACGCCGGCTAATTCCGCAAGCTTTTCCAATGCCCGTGGAAGGGTATGCTTGCTTGTGGGTATGCCGTTGTAGCTTAATACATAGTCACAGTTTTTTAACACTTTCTTCTGGACTTCCTGCCATGCCTTCAGTTCCCTTATGGTATCAGCGTCAACGTAAATGGTGCGGACACTCGCCTGCGTTTTCGGCTCCACGGGTTTGAAATCGTCCATTGACTTATAATACATGGTCTTGGTTATGCTCAACAGACCTGTATCAAAATCAATATCCGACCACAGCAGCGCCGCAGCCTCGCCAATCCGCATCCCGGTCATAAACAGCACCCAGAAGGAGATAAAGAGGTAATGCTCATAATAATCGCCCTTGTAGAGCAGGGAGATTACTTTCTGAAATTCCTCCAGTGTCCAGAAATCCACCTGTGTCTTTTGGGACTTGATGTTCCCGATCATCCTTGACGGATTCTTTTTGGCTATCCCCAGTACAATCGCCCGGTCAAAGGCAAGGGAGAGCAGCCCCTGCACCACATGGATATAGTTTGGGCTGAACTGCTTTGCCAGTTCCAACTGCCAGCTTTGCACATGGATGGGTTCAATTTCGTCCGTTGCCATTTTGTAGAAGTACGCAAAGTGTTTCTGAATAGTGGAATAGCGGTTTAAGTAAGTGCTTTCCTTTACCTGCGTTTTGTACCACGGAAGATAGGTATCTTCAATGAATGTCTGAAAAGAAACGGTATTCTTTTTCTCATCCAGCTCTTTGACAGATGACAGGATCAGCTTGGAATATTCTTCCCTTGCTTCCTTCTTGGTAGCAAAGCCGCTGCGGTATTTCTGGATCTGTTTCCCGGTAACGGGATGGTAGCCTAAATTTGCCCGGAAGTAGTAGGTTCCGTTGTCTGCTTTCTTAATTGGATCTTTTGCCATGATTTCACTCCTCAC
>CATOJY010000109.1 GCA_951800685.1 uncultured Lachnospiraceae bacterium | reverse complement strand
GTGTCAGAGAGATTGACAGCCTTATCCAGAAGATTTATGAGGACAATGTAAGCGGGAAAATCTCTGATGAACGCTTTGCCACCATGTCGATGGCGTTTGAGGACGAGCAGAAACAGTTAAAGACATCTATCCCCGACATGGAACAGTACCTTGAAACAGAAACAAACAAAAGCGACAGCCTTCAGCGGTTTATCGACAGGGTAAAATGCGTCACGCAGCTTACAGAATTAACCCCCGAAACCGTACATGAATTTATAGAAAAGATTGTCGTGTCCAATCCAGAATATATTGGCGGCAAACGCCATCAGAGTTTAGAAATTTATTATAATGGCGTGGGCATTGTCCGAGAGCCGTCGCCAGAAGAAATGGAAGAACTGTTCCAAGAGCATATGCAGAATAGGAAATCCAGCCAGAACAGCAAAACAGCGTAGCCACAGGGCTACACTGTCTACATAATCACATCATTATATTTTAGTCTATGCAATAACATCCTTACGGAAAATTCCCCACGAATAAATATTTAAAATGGATATGTTTGGATGGACGGCAGAAACTCTTTTAGAATCTCATACGTCAAAACCATATAATCCGGATAGTGCAAGAGTATTTTATAGAGCAGGGTATATTGAAAGCTGGGGAAGCGGTATTCAGAAGATTTGTGATGCTTACAAAAATTTAGGAACTGAAGAACCAGAATATATTGTCCATGGCGAAGATATTATGGTTAAGTTTAAGGCGCTTAAAAGTGCTAAGGTGACTGAAAAAATAACAGATAGAGAAAAAGATATTTTAAATATTTTGAGAAATAGTCCGGCAGCCACATATTGGGAGATAGCGGAAACGTTGCATATCAGCCGAAAAACTGTTGCCCAGGAGATAAAGGTATTGAAAGATAGTGGTTTGATTGTCAGAATGGGGTCGGCAAAGAAGGGATATTGGAAAGAAATATAGAAAAGATGTGATGATACGGGATCGTCAGGAGACTGGCGGTCTCTTTTCATGTATGAAAAGAACTTTTAAAGTTTAGCAACAATGCTTGCTTCGCTAAGAAGTGCCAGAAGAAAGAAGAGTAAGTAAGCGGTCTAAAGTATGCACCAGATATGTTTTCAATAATTGCATAATTCAGCAGATGGTTGTATGATAATAACAATACGGAAATAATCGGGAAAGGATGAAACGGATATGAAGAAAGTGATTGTGACAGGCTGTAACGGACAGCTGGGACGTGCGGTAAACCAGCAATATGCGGGCAGTACAGAATATGAACTGATCAATACGGATGTGGGAGAACTGGATATCACGAAGATAGATGAGGTTATGAAATTTGCGCGGGATATCAATCCCTATGCGATCATCAACTGCGCAGCTTACACTGCGGTAGAAGCCTGTGAGAAGGAAGAAGATCTGGCCTATCGGATTAATGCCATCGGTGCCCGCAATATGAGTATTGCAGCAAATGAGACAGGCGCCAGGCTGATGCATATATCCACGGATTATGTGTTTGACGGAAATGGGACAAGACCTTATAGAGAAACCGACCCGGTAGGGCCTCAGGGGGCTTATGGACGGACGAAACTTGCAGGAGAGGAGTATGTCCGGGAATTTAGTGACAGGCATTTTATTCTGCGTACGGCATGGCTGTATGGGGATGGCAAGAATTTCGTCAGGACAATGCTGCGGCTCAGCGAGACCAATGATAAGGTGCGGGTAGTGCACGATCAGGTAGGCTCACCCACCAGCGCAAAGGAATTGGCGAAAGCTATCGCTTACCTGCTTCCCACAGAGAACTACGGACTTTTCCATGCAACCTGTGAGGGAGACTGCAGCTGGGCACAGTTTACGGAGGAGATATTCAGACTGGCAGGCAAAAAGACTGTGGTGGAAGGCATTACGTCTGAGGAGTACGGTGCAGCAGTGAAACGTCCGGCATATTCCATTTTGGAAAACTATATGTTCAAAATGACTACAGACTTTCAGTTTGCAGATTGGCACGAGGCCATCGCAGAGTACCTGAAATAACAGTTTGGCCAGACCCTGATTTGCCAGACAAATCATACTGACACAGCCATTATATCTTTACAGACACAACTATTTATGAGAAAATGTTCGCGATGGCAATGAGCAGTGCGCCGCCTTACGGGTAAATAAGAAGGAGAGCTTGCTCGCCGTAGTATTTGCCCGTAAGGCGGCATAGGGCGAAGCCCGCGAGCGAGAAGGAGCGAAGCGGAAGCGAGCAGGCAGTGCGGGGCAAATGCCCGCAAGGATGAAAAGTGCGAAGCCCGCGAGCGAGAAGGAGCGAAGCGGAAGCGAGCAAGCACTGCGGGGCAATATATGAAAGGATTCGGAAAGGATAGAAAATATGCAGAAAACAGCATTAATCACAGGAATTACAGGACAGGATGGTTCTTATCTGGCGGAGTTTTTATTGGAGAAAGGATATGAAGTTCATGGCTTGATCCGCAGACACAGCATCACAAACACAGCCAGGATTGATCACCTGATAGATTCTGATTATCATAAAGTCAAATTTTTCCTGCATTATGCAGATACCACAGATTCCAGCAATCTGATGCGTCTGAT
>CATOJY010000108.1 GCA_951800685.1 uncultured Lachnospiraceae bacterium | reverse complement strand
TCCACTTTATTCTTGTCAATCAGATGCAGCAGAAGATCCAAAGGACCTTCAAACACCTCCAGCTTCACAGGAATTGCCATAACAGCCTGTCCTCTCCTAATATATACTACTTGTCCGGCACAAGATCGATCACAACCAGTTCACCCGGATTCAAAATCCGAAGCGGGATCGTATGACTTCCAAGCCCCCGGCTTAAAATCATTGTGCTTCTGCCATGCTCAAATCTGCCGCCGTCATACTTTGGAAACAACGTCAGACTCGGTGACAACACACCGCCAAGCACCGGCAGTCTCATGATACCGCCATGCACATGCCCGGACACCACAAGATCTGCGCCCCATTTCGCATATGTTTCAAAATATACAGGGTTATGGGCTATCAGCACTTGAAAAACATCTTCTTTCGGCTTGCCTAAAAGGTTATCAAGATACTCCGTTTCCATCTGCATCTTCCGGAAATGCTTGTAATAACGCCTGTCAATTTCTACGCCGCAGACATCCATATTCCACTTGGGCAGATATGTCCTCTGGTTGATCAGCGGTTCTATGCCAGCTTCCTTAAGCCCTGCCATATACCCTGCATACATAGCAGGATACTGATCCGGATAAAGCCCTAAACGATACTCATGATTTCCCATACCATAATGGACCCTGTACCTTTTGGCAAGATTCTCCATCAGTCCAAGCGCCGGGCTGTAATCATGCCCTGCAGTAGCTGTCAACATATCTCCCGCCACCAGGATTTCATCAGGTGTAAGTTCATCAATCCGCCGAAGCAGTCTGCTGTTCCCACTGCCAAAAGATTTATTGTGTAAGTCCGACAAGAGCACCATCCTGCATGGTTTCGTGATCTTATCGGACTTGATCTCATAAGCAACCGTCACAAACCGATTACAGTCCAGAACAGTCACGGACAGACAGATAGCCGCCAACAATATAATACCTATCAATACACCTTCCAACATACCCTATCTCCGTCCAAACTGCCATTTCATGACATTACAACTTATAAAGTATATCACAACCCCCGGACTCACCGCAATCAGAGAACTTTTGTTCTGATTATACTGCATACTGCGCCTGCTTCTGTGCCAAAAACCGCTGTCTAGATCACCGCTTCATCAGATATAAACCCCACACCTTTTTATAATAGTCCTTGTAATCTGCCTTATCCACACTATGCGCAGCCAGAATGGATACACTGCCGATGCGTGTTCCGTTTAATTTATAGACTGCCTCGCCGATGGCATCCCCCTCTGCAACCGGCGCTGTCACAATGCCCGGCAGGCTGATTTCTTTCTGAATCTCACTCAAATTACTTCCTGTCGTATCCAGATAATCAAAGGGTCCAGCATAGGCCAGATTAACTGTATCCTCAATTCCGCCCTCCACTCTCTGGGCCGGCAGGGCATCTTTATTTTCATCCGTATACATCTGGCTCACGCTGTAGCCATAGCTCAGAAGCGCCATAGCGTCCTGAAACCGTGTCTTATTGTCCGGCGCCGCCATGACCACAGCAATCAATTCCATGTTATCCTTATCTGCTGTGGCAGACAGACAATAGAGCGCCTTGGAAGTGGAACCGGTCTTTAACCCTGTAGTCCACTCATACTGCTTTAATAACTTATTTGTGCTGGAAAGCGTGAAAGTACTGGTCCCCTGTGCTGTTTTATGTTCAATATCCTCCATCCAGATCGTCGTGTAATCAAAAACCTCCGGATATTTCGTAATCAGTTCCCTGGACATAACAGCCACATCCTTAGCCGAAGTATAATGTTCATCAGAGTCCGTCAGACCACAGCAATCCTCAAAATGGGTATTCTGCATCCCAAGACTCTCTGCCTTGGCATTCATAAGCTTGACAAACTCCGATTCACTCCCCGCTATGTATTCCGCTACCGCCACACTGGCATCATTGCCGCTGGCTACCGCGATGCATTTGATCATAGTCTCTAAAGTCTGCGTCTCCCCCTCCTCCAGAAAAACCTGTGATCCGCCCATGGATTTCGCATAAGCGCTGGTAGTCACCTGGTCCTCCAGATGAATCCTGCCGTTCTTTAAATGTTCGAAGATAATAAGTAAAGTCATGATCTTCGTAATACTCGCCGGGCTCCGTCTTTTATCTGCATCCTGTTCACAGATGACCTGTCCTGTGGACGCCTCCATCACGATATAAGAAGGTGCAGATACCTCCGGCGCGGCATTGACCAATATGGTCATTTTTAAAAATATAGTATTTAAGACAATACACCCAAGTAAAAGCCCTACAATAATCCGCTTAACTTCTCTGCGCAAACTATGTCACTCCTACAGTTTCTTATTTACTATGTTTATTATGTATTGGCATAAGATATGACCATGAAGTGATCTTGGGTGTGGGGCTTATCTGCGATTAGCAGACTTGGCTCTGCGATTAGCAGACTTAAATCTGCAATTAGCAGACTTAAATCTGCAATTAGCAGACTTAAATCTGCAATTAGCAGACTTGGAATGCTTCGCATTCCAAGTTCGCGTTGCTCGTCATAAGCCAGTCAGCACATGAGCTCATGCAAGCATGGTTCATGTGCTGACTGGCTTATGACTCTGCTTATCGCGCAAAAAAACAGACTCAAAGCTTGTTTGAGTCTGTTTCCCATTTCTTAGTTGTATTTACGTTTTCTTGCCGCTTCGGATTTCTTCTTGCGTCTTACGCTGGGTTTCTCGTAATGCTCTCTCTTACGAATCTCCTGCTGAATACCGGCTTTCGCACAGCTTCTCTTAAAACGACGTAATGCACTATCCA
>CATOJY010000107.1 GCA_951800685.1 uncultured Lachnospiraceae bacterium | reverse complement strand
GTCAACCCGATTATCCTCACCGCCGACAAGCCCGCTGAAAAGCTGAAAGAGATCACAGACCGCTTGGAGCAGGGAATTACAGAATTGTTTGACAGTGAACGCTACAAGGAATATCTGCAAGTCATGTCAAAATTCCATAATTACAGCTTCAACAATACGCTGCTGATCGCCATGCAGAAGCCCGACGCTTCCCTTATCGCCGGATTCAACGCATGGAAAAATAACTTTGGGCGTAACGTCGTGCGCGGGGAAAAAGGCATACGCATCCTTGCCCCGTCGCCGTACAAAATCCGGCAGGAGGTAGAAAAGAAAGACCCGCAGACGGGAAAGACGGTGATTGGCGCGGACGGGAAGCCCGTCACGGAAACAAAGGAAATCCAAATCCCCGCTTATAAAGTCGTCGCCGTTTTTGACGTGTCGCAGACCGAGGGGCGGGAGCTTCCCACCATCGGCGCAAACGAGCTGACCGGGGACGTGGAACAGTACGAAGATTTTTTCGCCGCGCTGGAAAAGACCTCTCCCGTCCCTATGGGCTTTGAGAAAATCGAGGGGACAGCACACGGCTACTACCACTTGGAGGAAAAGCGGATTGCCATTGACGAGGGAATGAGCCAGCTTCAGAACTTAAAAACCGCTATCCATGAGATCGCCCACGCGAAGCTGCACGACATTGACCTAAACGCCCCGCAGGAGGAACAGGCAGACAGACCCGACCGCCGCACAAGGGAGGTACAGGCGTTATACCCATGTTTTTATAATGTTGATTTTTTATATTATCTCCCATAAATCCTCACTTTCTTGTACAAAAGATGAGCATTATCAGATACGCTGTTCTCAGGTTTTCCCCTCGAATGGGAAGCCGGAAAGGAGCGCATTTGATATGCAAATAAACTATTTAGATGCTGTTTCATCAGTCCTCAATATGATGAAGCAGCCAGACAGTGCATGTAAGAATATAGACATGCACAGAACCTGTTACACCACGCTCTTCAAACACCTGATGGAAAAGGGCATTCCTTTTTCAGTGGATGCCGCGCTGGACTGGCTTGAGATTAAGAAACAGGAAATTTCCTATGAGACATGTTCCCAATATAGAAACGCCCTGTTCCGCCTTGAGCATTACCTGCTCTTTGGAGATATCGAAAGTCCTTTCTGCCGCTCAGAAGACAGTTTTTTCTGCCGTAGCGGGATGTCGGAATCCTTTTTCCGCCTGACATATGAGTTGGAGAAATACTATGCGTCCAACCAGAATCCCAGCTATTACCATACGTATTCCGTTGCCACAAAAGAGTTTTTCAAGCTTGCGACTTCCCTTGGAATTACAGAGCCGGAAGCAGTCACCATAGATACTCTTATCGAATACTGGAATACTTACTGCAAATCCTGTGGCTCTCCCGACAGATGCCAGAACGCCGTATGTGCCATGACGGCGCTTATGAAATACCTTCACCTCCGGGGTGATGTGCCGGAGTGTTATCAGCTGGTTCTTTTTGGCGGTAACGCTGAAATACTGCCCGGTATGAAACTCCCCAAAACAGGCGCCGCATTCCATCCCAGTGTACCTCTTGAACATAAAGCGGAAGAGTATCTTGACGCCTTGGACGATTGGAAATACACGGAATCATCAAAAGCTGTTTACCGCAATGATTTCACATGGTATTTCATGTTTTTGGAACTTAACCGCCTGGAACATTCGGCAGAAACTGTAGCCCTATGGATAGATATACTTCCGGATTGTCCGAATCAGTCCAAAGCCAGCAATTCTGTATCGGCCCACCGTTCACACACGATCAAAATGTTTGAAAAGTATCTCCAGGGCACAATGGAATCTAATATGACTGCTGATCCAAAGCGTGCGTCCGATCATTTTCCGCCATGGAGCAAAAGCATCCTTGATGGTTTTATAGAGAACCGAAGGCGGGATGGAATGACTAATAATACACTTACCATGTGCAGGGCTGCCGGATGCGGTTTCTTCAAATATCTTGAAGATAATGGAATAGACAACCCATTGTCCATAACACCTCATGTAGTGAAAGCGTTTCATAACCATGATGTCCACTCGACCCCGGAAAGTAAAAATGCATATGGGGCAAAGCTCCGTCAGCTTCTACGGTACATGGCTGACCAGGATCTGGTTCCGCCAACACTTGTTTTTGCAGTATCCGCAAGCTGCGCTCCCCATCGCAGCATAGCTGATGTTCTGAGCGACGATATGGTCGAAAAAATATATGAATACCGTGAGAAAGCTTCCACTCCCATAGAACTCAGGGACACAGCTATGGTTATGCTCGGCCTCAGGATGGGTATCAGGGGAGCAGACATTCTAAAGCTTCAGGTAAATGATTTTGACTGGAAAAACAAAACTGTTTCCTTCATCCAGCAGAAAACAGGGAAAGCAATCACGCTTCCAGTCCCAACAGATGCAGGTAATTCTGTATATAAATACATCATGAATGGACGTCCGGAAGCAGCTGCCACAGGCAGCGGATATATATTTATCCGCCATCAGGCGCCATATATTCCGCTTAAAGTTACAACGGCGTGCCGTGGAGCTTTAAAAAGAATACTTGCTGAATATGGATTTGAATTATCTGCTGGTCAGGGCTTTCATATGACACGAAAAACATTTGCCACAAGAATGCTCCGGGCAGACAACAAACTTGATGATATTTCCAATGCTCTCGGGCATGCACGTCAGGAAACTGCCGAGGTATATCTTGAACGTGACGAAGTTAAAATGAGGCTCTGCCCTTTGGAATTTGGAGGTGTTTTATCATGACATACATTTTTGAGAGCGGTCTGGCACATCATATCGAAGGACTTATACAGCAAAAACGAGCTGATGGATATGCCTATAATTCCGAAGAAAAGCTGTTAAAATGCTTTGATACCTTTTGCGTACAGAATTATCC
>CATOJY010000106.1 GCA_951800685.1 uncultured Lachnospiraceae bacterium | reverse complement strand
AAGACCGCCACGATAAAGACGTAGGCAAGTATTGTTTTATATTTGTCTTTCAGATAAGACAGTGCGATCCTGCGGCTTCTTTCCTTCTGTCTCATATAAGTCCTGTTTCCTTCCGGATTTATTCTTCCTTCTGCCCTTCATGAAACTTCTACACGCAGTCACTCAACTGGTAGCCGACACCCTTTTTCGTCGCGATAAAGTCCTGAATCCCCGCCTCTTCCAGTTTCCTGCGCAGACGGTTCATATTCACCGTCAACGTATTGTCGTCCACGAAGCACTCATTGTCCCACAGCCGTTTCATGATCGTCTCCCGGCTCACCGTCCTGCCCGCATTCTCATAGAGCAGCTGCAGAATGCGGAATTCGTTCTTCGACAGCTCCAGCTTCGTCCCCTGATACAGCAGGCTCATATCCGCCAGATTCAGGATCACGTTCCTGTGCTCCATCACCGTCGACTGATTCTGGAACGCATAAGTCCGCCGCAGGATCGCCTGCACCTTGGCCAGAAGCACCTCCAGATCAAAAGGCTTGACGATGAAGTCATCCCCGCCCATATTCATTGCCATCACGATGTTCATATTGTCGGAAGCCGAGGAGACGAACACCACCGGCACCTGCGAAACCTTCCGGATCTCCCCGCACCAGTAATAACCATTGTAAAAAGGCAGCCCGATATCCAGAAGCACAAGCTGTGGAGCAAAGGAGACAAACTGCGGCAGGATATTCTCGAAATCCTCCGCACAGGCTGTCTCGTACCCCCACCTGGCCAGATACCTGCTGACCTGCTCCGAGATCACGGCATCATCTTCAATGATCAATATTTTATACATGTCTGTATGCCTTTCTATCGTTTTTTTACTTTTGCCCTGACCAAAAGCATCATGGGGCGACGTAGTTCGTCCTCCATGCCTGGAATATCCATCATTTCCACAGGCGGTACTGCTTCCTCCATTGTCTCAATCTCAAAACCGTTCCTTAACAGCCCCATCGCAATCTGCGTAAGCGTATGATGCTGTTTCACTACTTCACATCCCAGAAAACGGGTTTTACGCACACCTGGTATAAAATAATCATCTACCGGCCAGTATTTCGGCTTTCCATCTTTATGGTAGATCCAATCTTGTCCGATTCCTGCAGTAAATACAGGATGTTCTATATTAAAAAGGAATACCCCCTTCGTCCGCAGCGTTTTGTAAACCCTTTGAAATACCCATTCGAGATTCTCTATATAATGAAGCGCCAGATTGGAAACGACAAGATCCCACGAATTTTCCGGGTAATCGTACTCCTCTATACTGCAGACTCGGTATTCGATCTGTCGTTCCTCGTTCCGTATTTTAGCTTCTCCAATCATTTTCTGGCTTATATCAATTCCTAATACCTGCTTTGCCCCTTTTGCCGCCGAAAATTTGCAGTGCCACCCATATCCACATCCCAAATCGAGCACCTCTTTTCCCTCCAAAGGCGGAAACAGAAATTTTAACTGGTGCCATTCCCCGGCAGCGCTCAACCCCTCTTTACTGCGAGGCATTTTGGCATATTCTGCAAAAAATACTTCGTTATCGTATTCGTTCTTCATACCGCTCCCCTCTGCCTGCATCCCTGCTCTCAGTACGGAAGAAGTTATGTCAGGCGGTCTCTTTTAGCACCCTGCGTAATATCTAAATGACCTTACCTATCATAACAGAAAATCATTCCTGTAGCAATCCGGGTGACTGCCGGCCGCCCATTTCCTTCTGCATTCCACCACATAGTAACGATTCAGAAACGTTAAAGCCGGCCAGCGCGCAACTGTTTCCCCTTCCGCTCTGTGATCCGGTCGCCTGATTCCACTTTGCCGCAAAGCAGAGGGGAATCCACATCATAAGCACAATAATTTCTCTTCACACGCGCATGGCTGTCATTGGCATAACAGTATTTACATCCATTCAGACAAGTGTGGTATGTTCCCACCTCAACACTCTCCACACAACCGCATACTGCTCTCTGGTTCTTATCTTTCCCGACTTTCAGTGGATACCCTGTAATAGATTCGATCAATATCTGGTCAATACAGCTATTGTGTACGATTCCACATTCTGACAGATCTATTTCCTCCGCACAGGACGCGATCCCCATATCATTGCTTGCCGCAATGTCATACAGCCTGCCGGCAAACTCTCTGATCTTATCACTGGTAATCCCTTCCTTTGCGTCTCTGTCTGGCCTTCCCTGATCCTCAAAACAAAACGTCTTTATTCCCAACTGCTGCATCGTCGTCTGGTTCCTTCTGTAAACATCCAGGAAACTGATAACACATTTCTCTGTACTGCCGCGCAGCATACTGGCAATCTGTCCAAAAGCTCTCAGATGATATGCTTCCGTATAGGTATCACTAAAAAAAATAGGATCGTACCGCCAGATCACCCGCTCCTTTCCAATCTGCTCCGACAGCCTTCTGAAAACCGGGATCATTTCTTCCCGTTTATGGGGTATACCAGGTTCTATGCCGCGCCCATATCCTGTCAAGGTAAATTGGAAATAAAAGGGATATGCCACAAGTTCACCCAACCGCCCCATCATAGGTTCCGGATTCTTCGTCCAGAAGACAATGCAATCCACTGCCTCAGGTACCACAGTAACCCTGCTGATCTGATGTGGATTCATGGGATTCCTCACATACAGAAACCCCTCTTTTATTCTATTATAGAACCAATCTGAATAATAGTTCGGTATATCCGTTCTGCGGCTCACACTCAAGATCACGAACACTCCCCCTTTTTCTAAAATCAAATGTTCCACCGACAATTATACTGTCATTCACAGTTAATGCAATTTCCTTTGTTTTCTTCAGCATAAAATATCCACATTTTCATTCATTCACGATTTCTTTCAAATGTCAATAGGAAAAAACAATAATTTTCTTCGACTTTTTTCTGATTTTTCTATTATTTTCCATGATTTTGTTATATAATCTTTTTATAAAGTTTAAAAGGAGGAATAGTAATATGGCAAAAGAAA
>CATOJY010000105.1 GCA_951800685.1 uncultured Lachnospiraceae bacterium | reverse complement strand
AATGGAGCCTTACCAGGTAATCCAGTTCTATTGCGGCAGGGGCAGAATGGAAAATTTCATCAAAGAAGGCAAAAGCGGTTTTGATTTTGCCTCTGTAAGCAGTTCCTGCAAACTGGTAAATGCAAACTGACTTCAGGTGCATGCATTAGCTTATAATTTCTTCAATTGGTTCAGACGACTGACTCTTGCTGTCAGCATGAGAAAACAGCGCATAGATACCATTCGTTTCAAACTGCTGAAAATTGCCGCAAGAGTGGTAAGAACAGCACGATACAAATATATCAAACTGTGCAGCAGCTGTCCCTGCAAGAAAGAATTCTACGAGACACTGGAAAATATTTGCAGTCTGCAGCCACAGTTGGAATAACGGCAGCGATTAACGAACCTTGACAATCACAATACGCTTTTAAACCTCTCAGAGGAGAAGTCTGCCTTTTTTTAGGCTGCCTTATGGCAGGAAGAGGGATTAAGAGTGATTGTAATGGTAGCTACGGCAGATTTTATGTGTGGTTATACTGCCGTGAATCATTCAGGATGAGGTATCTATTTTTAATACATCCACTTACTTACGCATATAACACACGGAGCAGATATCTATGATAAATTCTGCTCCGTATTCTATATTACTTTTCCGCTATTATCAATATTCGGAATATATCTTTACTGCTATATGTATAGCAATGATTATTTTGACGATATAAAGCAATACATTCATATGGTTCAAGACAATATTTCCCATTCCCATTCATTGTTTCCTGTATTATAGCGCCGTATCCGACTAGTTTTCAAAGTATAATCGGATACAGTCTTGCCAGCTTGATTCTTGCATCCTGAGTTTTAAACTGCCAGATGATTTTTACATGTTCTTTATTCCTGTTTACAGTCCAGGCACGGACCTGTTGTCTGAAACTTTCCATATCCGGGAGCGGTTTGCCCAGTGCCTGGCGGCTCATGACACCGATCTCAATCTCGGCCATATCCAGCCAGCTGCCGTGCTTTGGGGTATAATGCCATTCAAAACGTTCCGCCAGTCGACGTGCTTCTTTCGGCGCAAATGCTTTGTACAGGGATGCCGGTGAATGCGTGTTCAGATTATCTGTAACAAGGACAATCTTTTCTGTCCTCGGATACAGCACATCGGAAGTATTCCTTAGGATCTCTGCAAAGTCCAGTGCTGTACGGATTTCCGTCACAACGGTTTCCCGCCTGCCTGCCAGCGGTTCGGAAATCATGGAAACATCTGCAACACTATTGCGGATATATACGAAATCCAGCTTCTCAGGCCGTCCGGGTTCACAGGGAATACGGATTTCCTTTACCATCTGTTTATTTGTTTCGTCTATGCAGACAACCGGATTGAAAGGATCATACGGCCGATGGTAAACTTCCAGTACATCCTCCATTTTTGCCACAAATTCAGCATCTGCCTGAGGAATACACCATTCCTTTACAAGCCACGGTTTGATTTCGTTTTTTTCATAACCTCGCAGACCGTGCTGTCGGTGATATAATCGACCACTTCCAGACGAATCAGTTCATCAGCAATTGCCTGCATGGTCCAGCGGGAGGCACCCTCAGGAGGGGCAGAACACGCAATGGTGCAGATTCGTGCTTCCACATCTCCGGTTACTTTGCGGCGGCAGTTTTCCTGCTTTTCTCTGTTGAGGGCGGCTTCCATGCCTTCCATGACAAACCGTTTTGCAATGGCTGCAATCGTACTGTGAGAGGCACCATATGCATCTTTGATAGATCATATGTCCAGGCTTTGTTTTCAGGTCTCTGATCCAGTTTCAGAAGTATCTGTGCATGCCTGATGCGGTAACCTTTCCCGCCTTTCTGCACGAGTGCTTTAAGCTCCTGTATTTTGTTATCTGTCAGAGTAACAACATAACGTGGCATATCTGTATCCTCCAATACCGTTTTTAATGGAGTATAACAAAAAACCTTATAAACGTAAACTATTATTACTAATCGGATTCAGTACTATATTCACAAATAAATAACGGGATGCCTGGTTACCTGCACCCCGTTGTTTTCATTCTATATCCGTCAGTTAATCAAACTATCCCTCACACACAGCGCCCCATAGGATTGTGTCAAGCTAAGACTAAACTTTTTTATACTTTTTTTTGAATTTAGTACCTTCTACCATTATTTTACTCTAATTTCGTTGCTTCACTCAAGAAAATATTTCTGAAACACCATTTTATTTCTATCTTCCCATCTCCATATACCTTTACCCACTCAATTATTTAATCCTGCTATCTTAGCTGCACGTTTTGATTTCCCTTCTTTTTCTTTCTTCAAGATAAATCTATATACTGCTGCATCTTCCGGCTCCTTATGTGTTTTCAGGCATCTCATCACCTCATATCCGATCTTACGCAGACTGGAAGATCCTCTCTTAGATATATTTCTCTCTGTTCCAATGAACTTCCCTGATTGATATGGCGGCGCATCGGTTCCTGCGTGGGCTATCAGGGCTTTTCCGCTATGGAATCTCCTTACATCCCCAATCTCTGCGATCAATTTAGGCGCAAGGACATTTCCAACTCCTCCCATTGCCCTGACAACCGGATATTCCGGCAGACTCTTGGCTAATGCCTGCATCTGTGTTAGAATAGTCATCAGAGTGTTATCGACTTCTCGTAACACCCCCACTGCCTCCTGTACCAGCATTTTGGTCGATGGGGTATCGGAGGGTATTGTGGGGATGCCTTCTTTTGCCAGCGCATAGATCTTGACGGCTTTATCCTGGCTCTGGTGGTATCCCTTCTCTTTTGCCCATTTTAGATAGCTCTCTATAAACTGTTCCTCCGATCTCTTCGTGATATTGTCATAATGCCAGTATTCTTCCGCAAAATCCCCCAGCTTATCTTTCCCATTTGTCTCATTCCAGCCTTTCAGCAACGTTTTGATCCCAGGCATCGTATAATCCAGAAGATGTGTCAGTTCCAACACGCTTTCCACACGCATCCGCATATAATGGCGGTACTGCCGTCCTAAAAGCTTCAGCTCTGCGTAGATGCTTTCTTCCGTTTCATATTCCTTCAGCCGATACCAATGGTCAATCCCATAGTTGGAGATCATAACGGCGTCCTGCTTATCTGTTTTTACACGTCTCAGTCCCTGGCAACGGTATTCCTTCATCTCAAATGGATTGATCACTGTCACAAACAGTCCTTTTTCTTTCAGATAGCATAATACAGGCAGATGGTAGATCCTGGTGGCTTCCATAACCACACGGACATCATCATTCAAACGCAGCAGCATAGAAGCCAGTTCGGACAATTCTTTCTCCACATGGCAGACCTCAAAAGGACTGCTCACGATCTCACCATACGGCTTCAAGATTCATACGGTACTTTTTTCTTTTAACACGTCAATTCCTACACTTATCATCTGTAACCTCCAAAATAAATCTGTAATTGTCCCATCCACACTTATTACCACTCATTTTAGTTCGTTACACGAAAGCACCTTACGGGTTTCAACCTGCTTAAACGACT
>CATOJY010000104.1 GCA_951800685.1 uncultured Lachnospiraceae bacterium | reverse complement strand
GACGTTCAATATAAAGTCTGTCTGCAGCAGTAAGATGCTTATGGTTACCTGGAATATATTTACTCATGATGTCTCCTTCCACTGCTGTCAGGGACATAGACATCATAAAGCATGTGCAGGATTAAATGCAACTTGTGCATAGGTAACTTCTATTGAAGAAACAAAGGGTAGAATTTACTTTTGCAATTTAGGTACCAATATGTAAAATGCCAGCTATATTGACAAACGATTTTAAATATGATAGCATTCCCATAAAGCATATATTCCTTGATGGCAAAGCGTATGTCACGCATCTAATTGTCTAAGAGACATTTCAGAAAATCTATGCTTTTGCATCCCAAAAACGCACAAAAGCAGGAGATTGACAGATGGTTCAGGCCTAATGAATGGGAAACCAGAAAAGTTCTCCTGCCAGAAAGGAGAAGGAAAGATAATCAGAGGGAAACAAGTGAAAAAAATTCTACTTCCGGCTGTCTTATGGCTGGTTTTTGAAAGCATAGCGGTCACACTCTGGCTTACGAAACAGAATCCGTTCTATCTGTTTAATTTCACCTACATCGGAACAGCTATCGCTATCGGTACGCTTCTGGTGCAGTTTCACTATCAACATGCACGCCGGGCGGCACAGCTTCTGGTTGGCACGTACATGTTGGTCTACCTAGGGCTTATCAGTAATGAAAACATGCAGATAGAAGGATTCTGGTACTATCTGTTTACCGGGGTCTTTGAAGCAGCCACCATCCATTATGCGGTGGCAAAGATATTTGGTCCCCTGGTGTTTGGCCGCGGCTGGTGCGGATATGCCTGTTGGACAGCCATGATTCTGGATTTGCTGCCCTATAAGGTGCCGCAGCAGCCCAGAAAAAAATGGGGATTTATCAGGTATATTACTTTTGCGCTGTCATTTCTTTTGGTCAGTGCCCTGTTTCTGGCGCATGTAAATCATATGGAACGAATCATGTTCTGGGCATTCCTGATCGGAAACTGCCTGTATTATGCCGTGGGAATCTGGTTGGCTTTGGCCTGGAAGGATAATCGTGCCTTTTGTAAATACATCTGTCCGATCACCGTATTTTTAAAGCCTATGTCTTACTTTTCACTGCTGCGTATTACCTGTGACAAGAGCAAATGTATCTCCTGCGGCAAATGCAAAACAGTCTGTCCCATGAATGTGGACATGACAGATAATTCCAGAAAACGAATAAATGGAACAGAATGTATTTTGTGCTATGAATGTACGAAAATCTGTCCCAAAGAAGCCTTGAAATAAAAGGACAAGAACAGGCAAACGGCCCAGAAATGTTTTTCTCCATTTCAGGGCCGTCTCTGTTTCCTTATCATACTGATACAGCATTTCTGGAAATGCCGAAATCACACACTTTTCTCACACTACTGGAAGTACTTCACGCCGCTCTCAAAAATCTTCATATCCTGATCACCGAAAATATTAATCGCCACAGCCTCTCCGATTCTCTCCGCGTGCGCCATCTTACCTAAGATACGCCCGTCAGGAGAAGTGATACCCTCGATTGCCGCGTAGGAACCGTTGATATTCCATTCCTCATCCATGGACACATTTCCCTCTGGATCAGCATACTGGGTAGCCACCTGACCGTTTTCAAACAACTTTTCAATCCATTCCTTCGGCGCCACGAAACGTCCTTCCCCGTGGGACGCAGGATTTACATAGACCTGACCGGCCTGTGCGCCCGCAAGCCATGGAGACTTATTGGTCACTACTTTCAGATACGCCATCTTGGAGATATGACGGTTGACGGTATTGAAGGTCAGCGTCGGAGAGTCCTCTTTCTGCCCCACAATCTCGCCATAAGGCACAAGTCCCAGTTTGATCAGCGCCTGGAAACCATTACAGATACCCAGTGCCAGACCATCTCTCTCATTCAGAAGTTTCATCACAGCCTCTTTGATCTTCTCATTCTGAAAAGCTGTAGCAAAGAACTTGGCAGAACCGTCCGGCTCATCACCTGCAGAAAAGCCGCCCGGGAACATAATAATCTGTGCCTGGCTGATAGCCTTATCGAAGACATCCACGCTCTGTCTGATGTCTTCCGCCGTCATATTCTTAAAGACTTTGACTGTCACATCCGCGCCTGCCGCCGCAAAGGCTTTCGCACTGTCATACTCACAGTTAGTGCCCGGGAATACCGGAATAAAGACATTGGGTCTTGCCACTTTATGTCTGCATACGTAGATATCGTCTGTATGATACAGCGCAGATGCCACTGCACTCTTATCTTTACCGGCGGTATAAGGGAACACTTTATCCAGCCTGGAAGTCCATGCCTTAAGCGCCTCCTCCCTGGTCAGTTTCATGGCGCCGTAGCTGAACACACCGTCAGCAGTCACCGTACCGATCTCCTCAAAGTCAATATCCAGTGTCCTCAACTTATGAACCTCTTCCGGAGACATCTCTGCCACAATATCACCGATGCCATTGTCAAAAAGCGCCTCTTTCTTATAAGAAGAATCAACTGCCACACCTAAACCGTTACCGAAAGCCATCTTGCTGATTGCAGCTGCCACACCTTTGGCATCCAGCGCGTAAGCTGCCACAATCTTTCTCTCCATAAACTTTGCCGTCACATGTCCGTGGGTCTTCATGACGGTTTCTTCTGACATCAGTGTCATAATCCGGTCATAAATCTCCATCACCTTTTCATAAACCGGCAGATCATAGTCATCCTTCGGCATACGGAACCGTACCAGTCTGTCACCCGGATATTTCAGCTCCGGTGTAACGATATTGCCGCTCTTACTCACATCCACTGCAAAAGATACCAGGGTGGGCGGCACATCAATATCATTAAAAGTACCGGACATGGAATCCTTGCCGCCGATGGAAGGCAGTCCATACTTCATCTGTGCATCATAAGCGCCCAGGAGAGCTGCAAAAGGCTGGCTCCAACGGGATGCTTCCTCGCTCATGCGTCTGAAATATTCCTGGAACGTAAAGCGGATTGTCCTGTAATCCCCGCCATTTGCCACAATCTTAGCCATGGACTCCGTCACAGCATAGACCGCACCATGATAGGGACTCCAACTGGACAGATACGGATCGAATCCATAACTCATCATGGTCACCGTATCCGTCTTACCCTGCATCACGGGAAGTTTGGCTACCATGGCCTGGGTTTCTGTCAGCTGATATTTACCGCCATAAGGCATATACACACTGCCGGCGCCGATGGAAGCGTCAAACATCTCCACCAATCCCTTCTGGGAACATACGTTGAGATCGCTTAACAGGGCAGTCCACGCCGCCTTTACATCATGATTCTTCAATGCCTCTTCCACGGCAGGCGTAGCAATTTTCTTAAAATAATTGTTCTTTTCATCGGGCATATCCACAGATACATCGGTCTCCTGATGAGCGCCGTTGGTATCCAGGAAGGCACGGGACAAATTCACGATCTCCTTGCCCCGCCATGTAAGCACCAGCCGGGGCTCCTTCGTGACCACTGCCACCGGCACTGCCTCCAGATTCTCCTCTGATGCAT
>CATOJY010000103.1 GCA_951800685.1 uncultured Lachnospiraceae bacterium | reverse complement strand
GTCTGTGGCAGAAGGAAAAGCACATAGAAGACAGGAAAGAAGAGTATCTGGCAGTTTTTTTAAGTGTTTTATGCATTTTTATGACGCGCTGTACATTTCCATATACATGGTTGGTGAGTAAGATACCAATACTGAAGTTTCCTGTGCACGGACTCCAGTTTCAGTGGCGTTTTCTGGCAATTGCTGTTGTTTTATTGTTGTGGCTTTTGTGTGTTATCATGCAAAAGGACTGGATTTCTCAGAAAAAGAAGATTGCCTTTGCAGGACTGCTGGTGCTCCTTTCAGTCAGCCAGGCAGTATCTTATATCAGCGAACTGATGAATGAGGCGGATGTGTGGCACGTTTATCAGGAAGGCGGATTGGATTCCTGTG
The DNA here is from genome assembly GCA_951800685.1 of uncultured Lachnospiraceae bacterium. GTDB lineage: Bacteria > Bacillota > Clostridia > Lachnospirales > Lachnospiraceae > UBA3282. Next base: position 3,205 of record CATOJY010000103.1, on the reverse strand, counting down.
CTGTGATATTTGGAGAATATCTCCCGGTAGGAAATCCGGACGGGTTTTCAATCAAAGAATATTTGGCGGGGTATCAGGAAGCACCGGTCTATGATCCGGCAAGTGTAAATGTGGAGGAATGGCATAAAGAAAAGGCATCGGTTGTGGTTCGTGTGCATAATATGAGTGATGAAAGCAAACCGATAGAAGTACCGTTGATTTTATATAAAGGCTACAGGGCTGTGGCAGATAATGGAGAACAACTGCAGATTTCACCCGGAAGTTTTTATCGTATTTCAGTGTCTGTGCCAGCCGGATATTCGGGAAATATCCGAATCGGGTTTCATGAGCCGTGGTACTGGAGGATATGTGAAATCATATCATTGGCGGTATTCTTGAGCATTATCATCTATAGGAGATATGACCGGCGCGAAAGACAAAAGGCATTAATTTCTAAATAGTGGTTGACTGACACCCAAAATGTGGTATAATTTATGTTGTGTGTGAGAACACAACGCGTTAGCGTATGAATAACCCGGTCAGTCGAGATACTTGTGGGGACTGAAGGGAGGTCAGGTGCGGGAATGTCAAACGTAATCGTAAAAGAAAACGAGACTTTGGATAGTGCATTACGTCGTTTTAAGAGAAGCTGTGCGAAAGCCGGTATTCAGCAGGAGATTCGTAAGAGAGAGCATTACGAGAAACCCAGCGTAAGACGCAAGAAGAAATCCGAAGCGGCAAGAAAGCGTAAATACAACTAAGAAATGGGAAACAGACTCAAACAAGCTTTGAGTCTGTTTTTTTGCGCGATAAGCGTAGATACAAGTCTGCTAATCGCAGATAAGCCCCCACACCCAAGGTCACTTCATGGTCATATCTTAAACCAATACATAATAAACATAGTAAATAAGAAACTGTAGGAGTGACATAGTTTGCGCAGAGAAGTTAAGCGGATTATTGTAGGGCTTTTACTTGGGTGTATTGTTTTAAATACTGTATTTTTAAAAATGACCATATTGGTCAATGCTGCGCCGGAGGTATCTGCACCTTCTTATATTGTGATGGAGGCGTCCACAGGACAGGTCATCTGTGAACAGGATGCAGATAAGAGACGGAGCCCGGCGAGTATCACGAAGATCATGACTTTACTCATTATCTTCGAACATTTAAAGAACGGCAGGATTCATCTGGAAGACCAGGTGACTACCAGCGCTTATGCGAAATCCATGGGCGGATCACAGGTTTTTCTGGAGGAGGGAGAGACGCAGACTTTAGAGACTATGATCAAATGCATCGCGGTAGCCAGCGGCAATGATGCAAGTGTGGCGGTAGCGGAATACATAGCGGGGAGTGAATCGGAGTTTGTCAAGCTCATGAATGCCAAGGCAGAGAGTCTTGGGATGCAGAATACCCATTTTGAGGATTGCTGTGGTCTGACGGACTCGGATGAGCATTATACTTCGGCTAAGGATGTGGCTGTTATGTCCAGAGAACTGATTACGAAGTATCCGGAGGTTTTTGATTACACGACAATCTGGATGGAGGATATTGAACATAAAACGGCACAGGGGACCAGTACTTTCACGCTTTCCAGTACAAATAAGCTGTTGAAGCAGTATGAGTGGACTACAGGGTTAAAGACCGGTTCTACTTCTAAGGCGCTCTATTGTCTGTCTGCCACAGCAGACAAGGATAACATGGAATTGATTGCTGTGGTCATGGCGGCGCCGGACAATAAGACACGGTTTCAGGACGCTATGGCGCTTTTGAGCTATGGCTACAGCGTGAGCCAGATGTATACGGATGAAAATAAAGATGCCCTGCCGGCCCAGAGAGTGGAGGGCGGAATTGAGGATACAGTTAATCTGGCCTATGCTGGCCCCTTTGATTATCTGGATACGACAGGAAGTAATTTGAGTGAGATCCAGAAAGAAATCAGCCTGCCAGGCGTTGTGACAGCGCCGGTTGCGGAGGGAGATGCCATCGGCGAGGCAGTCTATAAATTAAACGGAACACGCATCGGCAGTGTATCCATTCTGGCTGCGCATAGTGTGGATAAGGCAGATTACAAGGATTATTATAAGAAGGTGTGGGGCTTATATCTGATGAAGCGGTGATTCAGACAGTGGTTTTTGGTACAGAAGCAGGCGCAGTATGCAGTATAATCAGAACAAAAGTTCACTGATTGCGGTGAGTCCGGGGGTTGTGATATACTTTATAAGTTGTAATGTCATGAATTGGCAGTTTGGACGGAGATAGGATATGTTGGAAGGTGTATTGATAGGTATTATATTGTTGGCGGTTATCTGTCTGTCCGTGACTGTCCTGGACTGTAATCGGTTTGTGACGGTTACCTATGAGATTAAGTCCGATAAGATCACGAAACCATGCAGGATGGTGCTCTTGTCGGACTTACACAATAAATCTTTTGGCAGTGGGAACAGCAGACTGCTTCGGCGGATTGATGAACTTACGCCCGATGAAATCCTGGTGGCGGGAGATATGCTGACAGCTACTGCCGGGCATGATTACAGCCCGGCGCTTGGGCTGATGGAGAATCTTGCCAAAAAGTACAGGGTCCATTATGGTATGGGAAATCATGAGTATCGTTTAGGGCTTTATCCGGATCAGTATCCTGCTATGTATGCAGGGTATATGACAGGGCTTAAGGAAGCTGGCATAGAACCGCTGATCAACCAGAGAACATATCTGCCCAAGTGGAATATGGATGTCTGCGGCGTAGAAATTGACAGGCGTTATTACAAGCATTTCCGGAAGATGCCGATGGAAAAGGAGTATCTTGATAACCTTTTAGGCAAGCCTGGAGAAGATGTTTTTCAAGTGCTGATAGCCCACAACCCTGTGTATTTTGAGACATATGCGAAATGGGGCGCAGATCTTGTGGTGTCCGGGCATGTGCATGGCGGTATCATGAGACTGCCGGTGCTTGGCGGTGTGTTGTCGCCGAGTCTGACGTTGTTTCCCAAGTATGACGGCGGCAGATTTGAGCATGGCAGGAGCACAATGATTTTAAGCCGGGGACTTGGAAGTCATACGATTCCGCTTCGGATTTTGAATCCGGGTGAACTGGTGGTGATTGATCTTGTGCCGGACAAGTAGTATATATTAGGAGAGGACAGGCTGTTATGGCAATTCCTGTGAAGCTGGAGGTGTTTGAAGGTCCTTTGGATCTTCTGCTGCATCTGATTGACAAGAATAAAGTGGA
>CATOJY010000102.1 GCA_951800685.1 uncultured Lachnospiraceae bacterium | reverse complement strand
TGCCCATCGTCATGGATTCCAGCCTGCCATGGTGCATGAGTACCAGTAAAAGAAGTGCACCCTCCACACCAAAGACCGCGCCGCTGGCGCCAACCGAAATAATATGTTCTCCCAGATAATATTTCCCCGAAAGCAGTTCATATCCCATGGAAAACAGATTACCTGCCAGTCCGGACAGAAAATAGAGTGCTGCATAAGGAATATGTCCTACTCTGCGTTCCACTATTTCGCCCACATAATACAGAACAATCATATTACTGAAAAGATGCCCCATATCCCAATGCAGGAACATACTGCTGATTGCACGGTAATACGCCTTATCTTCAACGATATACATGACACTCAAGGCACCTTTATTATATAACAAATCACCTGTAAATGTACATATCAGAAATAAGATTACGTTCACCGCCACCAGAATAATGTTGACCGTCGGCAATCTGCCAATCTTTTGTCTGTCCCATTTATTTGTGTATACTGCCATCTGCGGTTCCTTTACGGCAGTTTCTTTCGGTCTGCAGGCCAATGTATACAGATAATCTTCCAAAATTCCCTTCCACCCATAGAAATCTGACACCTGGGATTCATGAATGATTAATCTGTCAGCCATCGTATCAATAATCCAGCAAAAGCTCTCCACAAGGCAGAGCTTCCTTGCCTTCTGTGAATCAGTACATAAAATCAGGGACATTACATGGACTTCTTTCTCACCTTTTTGCCGAAAAAAATCTATAATCTTTTCTTTCAGATGAAAATACTGGTCCTCAGAAATGTATAAACCCTGCCTGTAATCAATCACTTGCATCACATTGACTCCCTGCAGTTCCCGATGGCAATAAAAGACAAATTCCGGCAGATTTGATGGAATCTTATCATAGCCATTGGAGAAAAATAATTCTTCTAACTGTTCTGTCGTCATAGGCCGCTCCCAACTACAGCAAATCAAAACTTCGCTATATAGTTGAGAGTATCATTTTCACAATATCATGTCAAATAAAACGCTAGCGATAGCAATAATTCAAATTTCCAAAGCGAATCTCATCTCCTGGCTCAATCTCCACCGTTTCCTGGGGCTGCATGCGCAAACCATTTTTAAAGGTTCCATTTGTGGAATTCATATCTGTCATCTGTATGCTGTCGCCCTCCTTCTCAAATCTGGCGTGAATCCTGCTTATTGAATCATCTGACAATACACAGTCCACACAACCGGCCATTTTACCCACCGTATATGGAAATTTTATGAGGTCAATATGCTGCTTATTTTTCCTGTCCAAAGCATATAACTTATGTTCTGCCAATTTCGTGCTGTCAAAAAAGACGGTATTATTACACATTTCCTGCTTCTCCAAAGGCTTCTTATCTATCTGCCTGACAGGAAAATCCATAGACAAATCCATGTCTTTATTCAATACATGTTCCAAGGATATGTCCTGAACTGCCGGCATATAGGATTCTGCCAAATCCTCTGATGGCGGTTCCTTCAACTCCCGGTTTTTAAGCTTCTTATCTCCTGCCCTTAAACTGCTGCCCAGGCTGATTAACAGACAAAATCCCATCAGACCCACACATCCTAAAAGAACCAGAATTTCTTCCTGCGAAAGTTCATAAAAATAATAAATTCCCATTGCACCGGCAATGCCCAGCAAAGAAATCACAGCGAGAATCGGATAGAAGGAACTCTTTTTCCCGGCAGCTTCCTCATGTTTCTTGCCGCAATCACATTCTATTCCATATTCATACAAACTAGATGCATCCTCTTCCTGTCCCGCCATGACAGGTGTCACTTCTTTGGCTGCAAAAGTCTCCGGCCTGATGATGACTGCCTCTTTCTCTTCCTTTCCGCACAATATTTGTAATGCATCCTCCAACGAAAAGTATGATTCCTCCGACATTTCATAAATCCGATACATACAGTCTGCAAGATGCTCATCCTGCCCGTCAATGTGCTCCAGCAGATAATCCATAAGCGGTTCGTAGGGATTCGCCACCTCCGATTCATAATCCGGATAATACAGTCCTATGTATTTTCGCTCAGACAAGTCATAATAAATATATTCTGGTAGGAGTACCAGATTCGACTCTTCCATAAAATAAGTACCAAGTTTACTGTAGATTCCATAAAGCTGGCTCAGCAGATCCTTCACTTGATCAAAGTTCATTTTCCTGCCGCGAAACATACTCTCTAGTGTGGTTCGGGAACTGATATCATAATAAAAGTAAGTCCTGCCATTTACATGACGCAAAGAACATTTAAGAATCTCCTTAATCCTGTCAGAAGTGAGAATTTTAAACTGATAACTCCTGTCCACCCCTTCCTGTCTGCACTGTAATATCATATAGCTATGCCTGTAATCCCTGAAATACCTTGCCTCAACCATTCTCATTGCGTCCTTTCCTTTATTCTTTCAATATATTTCCCACCCATCTGCACCGGCGGATTACTTTTGTAGGGTTGATAATCTGCGCTCTTGCCCGGGTGCTTATCTTCCATCCTGCCTTATCGTGCATAGTGAATATCTGCTTAATAGGCACTTTCACCTGACACTCTCCCACAACACTTGTGGTATTGCCGTTTCTGTCCACACTCCCCTGCACCTGTCCCACACCAAAATATTTCCTGCCAAACTGCTCCTGCATATGGGAACTGATATAAGGCACCACCTGATTCTCTTTCTTCTGTATGCTCCCCCGAAAACACACCGCATAGGCGTCCTGAAAAAGTACGCACTTATCATATGAATAGAAAGACAAATAAATCAGAAGCACAAACAGAAATACTGTCCAGCTGACAATAAACGATGCCTCTATAGTCATATATCCTTTTACCATTTTCCTTAAAGGCAAACTACCACCCCCATCCCCAACAGCAGAAATGGCACAAAGGGTATCTCCTTGTCCTTATGTACCTTTCCAAAAGCTAGCAGGACAAGGATCAGAAATGACTCTGCCACCAGTCCTGTCAGAAGAATCAAAAAGCATCGCCCCGCTCCCAGAAACAATCCAATCATCAGCAAAACCCAGCCATCACCATAGCCAACCTTTTCACGGGATATAAAACTAAGCAGCCAGAACAGGATTCCCGGTGTAAGAGAAAGCATTGCTGTCAGCCATGATACACTCCCCATGGCTCCTTCAAGCTGCAGAAGCACCGCAGTCAATATACCAAGCCATACAATGAAAAGAGGAATCTTTTTCCATATTCCATCAAATACCGCGCATACTGCCAGAAAAAGAAACAATACAATTTCTACCCACATTTAGAGCACCTCCCTCTGCCATCCGTCTGTGATAATGGGACTGTATATATGGTCCGCTTCAGACCCGAACAATGAATCCGGCTATGATAGCTGTCCCCGTACTGTGTTATATACACCTGCCCCTGCACCCCCGCCTTACCGCAGCTTTCGCAGGCGTAGTATCTGCCTCCTGACTGATTGCGCAAACCCGTTACATCCTCTGCGGATACTGCTTCTACCGATGGGTTCAGATAGGTACAGTTGCGATTTAAGTGATACACTGTCCCCGATGCTGTTATAAATACCATGGGATCCTCCATGCTGACATCACTTATGTGTCTTGTTACATCATAACCCGTCCAGGCCCTGCCATAATAACGCTGTGACATGGCAAATCCATCAAAACCCATGCACTCTATGAAGGGTCTGACTTTATAAGATACTTTAAGGTCTATAAGATCTCCCTCTCCCATAATGGAAGAACCTGCAAAGGATACACCTCCGGCACCGCCCTTTACGCAGGACTGATTCAGATAGTCTCTTCCCACACATTCCAGAACCTGTCCTCTTGCATATGCCTGTGATAACACCACTCCGGCCAGTCCATCCGGCAATGCACTCCCCACAGTCCGTTCGTAAGCATATCCGGCAAAGGCCATTTTATTGCCCACCTGATGAAGTGCCGCATTAATCCTGCTCTGAGCGCTGATGATATTCACTGCAAAGAGAATGTTGA
>CATOJY010000101.1 GCA_951800685.1 uncultured Lachnospiraceae bacterium | reverse complement strand
GCTAGCCGACTGCGCCATACCCACCATAAACGTGCTCGAAGGGATTCGAACCCCCGACCCACGGCTTAGAAGGCCGTTGCTCTATCCAGCTGAGCTACGAACACGTACTGTATATCACAGACAGGCAAAAGCCCGTACTTGTTTAACACGAATTATACTCTAACATATTACAGCAGTTCTTGTCAATCTAAAATTTCATTTTTTGCCGAATTTTTCCGTCAGATTCTATTCAAAAAAGATTGGCTGGTTAAAATAAAAAAGCTTCACGATCTCTCGGAAGCTTTCCTGTTAAAAATAAGAGCGGGTGATGGGAATCGAACCCACGTATCCAGCTTGGAAGGCTGGTGTTCTACCATTGAACTACACCCGCATATACTATAACTCACTATTACTGCTTCTCTTACAAACCACGCTTCTATGCATCGGGGTGACAGGATTCGAACCTGCGACCTCCTGGTCCCAAACCAGGCGCTCTAGCCAAGCTGAGCCACACCCCGAAAGACACCTGCGATTGTTCCCTTCACAACGCAAGTAATATTATATAATACACTGTATGTCCTGTCAACTGCTTTTGTAAATTTCTGTATTTTTCTCTATTTGTATTTGGCACCTTCACTGTCTCTGCCTTCGAACTCACAGACGTGACCTGATCCCAATAGAGTATCACGCCCGTATACTGGCTCACGGCCATTATCATAACCGGAGTAAATGACAGCATCCTAAAACCGTCCCAGATAATTGACTGTATAATGGGCCTCCCCTTCTCTGTCGATCTCCATAATCACATAGCTGGGCTTCCGGTTCTCCTGCCTGGGATAACTGATACTGCCCGGATTGATCAGCGTAATATCATGATCAATTTCCACTACCGGCCTGTGTGTATGTCCACACATCACAATGTCAACATTCCGGGCCCTTGCTTCCTCCTTGATGATCTCATTGCTCATAGCTATGTAATAATTATGCCCATGCGTCAGCCACACCCTATACTTCCCTATCGTAAACTCCTTTTCTCTGGGAAGTTCCGAAAAAAAATCATTATTTCCCTGCACCATCTGTACCGGACACCCTGCCGCTTCCCGGATCAGGACCTCGCTTCCTTCCACATCCCCACAGTGTATAATCAGATCAAGTGGTCCGGTCCTTTCCACTACTTTCAGGAAATTTGAATTATGTCTATGCGTGTCACTTACAATCAATATTTTCATGTAACGCTCCAAATATATCTTCTATTTACTGACAAACCTTTTCTCCAACTCCAACTTCATTGCCTCAAGCGCCCTGGCTCTATGACTGACACGATTCTTCTCTTCGACACTCAACTGTGCCGTCGTAACACCATACTCCGGCACATAGAAGATTGGATCATATCCAAATCCATTCTCCCCCTTCTCTTCGTAATCGATTCTGCCCTCGATCACCCCTCTTGTGACAACCACCTGGCCGTCTGGCAGAACCGCCGCAATTGCGCATACAAATCTTGCCGTCCTCTTATTATCTGGCACCCCCTCCAGTCTGTCAATCAAATTTTGGTTTTTGACAGCATAAGGTGTCGTCTCCCCCAGATATCTGGCCGAATAGATTCCCGGTTCCTTATCCAGATAATCCACTTCCAGCCCTGAATCATCTGCCAATACGATAATTCCTGGCTCCTTCGCTGCTGCTGCCACTGTCTGCGCCTTAATCGCCGCATTTTCTTCAAACGTAGTCCCGTTCTCCTCAATCTCAACCACGATTCCTGCCTCTTTCATCGACAGGATCTCTGCATCCATATCGCGGAGTATTTCCCTGATTTCCCGCATCTTTCCCTCATTGCCTGTGGCAAATACAATTTTTCTTTTCATAATTATCCTCTTTTTCTGTTTTAGTAATTCAAAATGTCGCGATTATTTCAACACATTATACCGCCGTTACCGCTCATAGGCCTTCAAAATCGTCTGATAAATTCCTTCAGCGATCTTCTCAATATAATCCTCCCTCTGTAGAAGAATAGCCTCCTGCCCATTGGTAAGATACCCTACTTTGATCGCTGCTGCCGGCACTGTCGCTTCGCTGATCACCATATCTGTCTGCTCTGCTTCCAACAATCCATTGGCTTTCCCACGAATCGCCGTTACCACTTCGCGCTCTAACAGATCCGCCAGCTCCACACTTCCAAAACCTGGTATGAAAAAACGGCTGTTGTAAACTGCCTCTGTCCCGTACTGTTTGCTGCTCTTAGCGCCTCCCACCTCAATACGGATCAGCATATCAGCTTTGGTAGCTTCCGCCAGTTTCACTCTGTACTCAGCTTCCGGATTGCTGTCATCCATTCTGGTATAGTAAACTTTGATATCCGTCTCATCCAGCTTCTCCTTGAGCGCTTTCGCAATGTTCAATGTAATCGCCTTCCCTGTGACGGTACCGTTCTCCACTCCGGTATCCTCTGATCCATATGCAGGATCTATCACTACGATCCTGTCATAGACTTCCTTTGGCGGCACAAACTCTATATACAAGGTATTATTTTCGAAAATACTGTGGTATTCATACACCCCTGTCAACTGAAACCGCAGATACAGCCTTTTCCTTTCTACCTCAAAATGCCCATCCACAACTCTCTTGCAGCTGCCATACACGCTATTATCCTCGTAAAAGACATCCTTGCCGGACATATCCTCTGGCTCAATGCTCACCCACAGTTCCCTATCCATATAGTGATTCTCGATTGTAACGTCCTCTACCTGCACATCAGGCGGTATCGGTACACAGAAATAATTCGTGTTCTCACTGTTACGGTCGATCCTGATCGCATTGCCATCCTCCGCTGCCGCCGCATCCTCCACGCCGCTCTCCTGCGCCTTCACGACTTCATCCTGCGCTACATCCGCTACAACAACCACTTTGTTTGCACAGAAATACAGCATAATGCCCATAGCTGCCGCCGCAAATACAGAGCACATCATAACTGTTTTCTTCATTAATTCTTTCTGCATCCTTATCTCCTGTTTCTGGCTGGCCTCGGTCCTAAGAACTGATAGAAATAAGTCTTCATCATACCATTATATATTTTCCTGTTCTTATCCGCTTTCCTGCCGATTGCCTGTTCAGCATTCTCATAGGACGTGATTAGATACATGGACCAACTGTCTAACATGCGGTACCGTTCTCCAATCGTCCCATAAAGTCTAGGCAGATTCTCTCTTTCCTCTAACCGTTCCCCATAAGGAGGATTCGTAATGATAAATCCATATTTCTTCGGATGGCTGAGCTGCTCCACGCCTCTGCGCTGGAAATGGATCATCTCCTCCACACCAGCCAGCCTGGCATTCGCCCTAGCTATGGACACCATATCATCATCCACATCGTATCCCTGGATATCAGTCTCCACCTGCAGATCAACCAGCGATTCCGCCTCATCCGCAGCCCGATACCAGCATTTCCTATCAGCCACGTGGTTCCACGCTTCCGCCGTAAAACTACGGTTCATTCCTGGCGCCATATGAGCCGCCATCATAGCCGCCTCGATTGGAATTGTTCCGCTTCCACAGAAGGGATCCACCAGAATGCGGTCCTGCTTCCAAGGCGTCAACAGAATCAAAGCCGCCGCCAGATTCTCCGCTATGGGCGCTTTCGCCGTCAGCTTTCTGTAGCCCCTCTTATGGAGAGACTCTCCTGTCGTATCAAGCCCAACTGACACCTCATCCTTCCTGAGAAAAACCCGCACTGGATAAGCGTCACCACTCTCATCGAACCATTCTCTATGATACGCTGACTTCATCCGCTCCACCATGGCTTTCTTCATAATGGACTGAATATCCGAAGGACTAAAAAGCTTGCTCTTCACACTAGCTGCCTTCGCTACCCAGAATTTACCATCCTGGGGTATGTATTCCTCCCAGGGAAGCGCCTTCGTCCCCTGAAAGAGCTCTTCGAATGTCTCCGCATGGAAACTCCCTACCTTGATCAAAACACGTTCTGCAGTGCGCAGAAAAATATTAGCGCGGCACACGGCCTGTGCATCTCCAGCAAAAGTAACCCTTCCATCTTCCACAGATACGATCTCATATCCAAGATCCATGATTTCCCTTTTTAAGACTGCCTCCAGCCCAAAATGACAGGGTACAATATACTCCATTCTATTCCTCTGATTCTCATCAATCTTTTTTGTCATGCAGCACCTCTTTCACAGAGATTATTGTATATCAAAATACAACAAATAACAATCTCAAAACGCAAAAAGCGATACGGCCAAAAAGACCATACCGCTTTCTGCTTAAGAACTGCTGAGATCTTACGCGCTCTTAATAGTTGTTCTTCTGATTGTCCTGTGCGTTGCTTCCGGAACTGTTCTTAGAACTGTTCTTCTGGCTGTTCTGACTGTTCTGGTTGTTTGTCTTGTCCTGCTGCTTGTCATTCTGAGAATTCTGGTTATAAT
>CATOJY010000100.1 GCA_951800685.1 uncultured Lachnospiraceae bacterium | reverse complement strand
TGAGTAATCCGGGGTGAAATACATCACCTGTCCGGACTTTGGAAATCATTGTTCCGTTTTTGTGGAAATCACGATTCCGTTCAAACGGAAATCGCTTTATCTGATAAAACCTTATAATAGTATCATGCACCGTATGGTGTAAATACTTTATAAGGAGGTCGTGATCATGACCAAGTATCGAGAAATCATCAGACTTACCGGTCTGGGATTTTCCCAGCGCAACATCATGGCAAGCTGTGGTGTTGCACAGAAAACTGTCGTCAAGGTTCAAAAGCGTGCCAGAGAATTAAATCTCGCGTGGCCACTGGATGATTCCATGACGGACAGCAAGCTTGAGGGAATTCTTTTCCCAAGAGAAGCCAAGGCATCTCCTTCCAAAAGGATGCCCGACTTTGCTTACATCCGCAAGGAACTTCTGCGGAATGGCGTAAGTAAAAAGCTGCTGTGGACTGAATACATGGAGGACTGCCGTGCAAATGGCGAAGAGCCGCTCATGTATTCCCAGTTCTGCTATCACATTCAGTTAGATGAGCAGAAACATCGTGCAACCATGCATATCAGCCGGAAGCCAGGCGAGCAGGTTGAGGTTGACTGGGCAGGTGATCCTGCCACTCTCATTGACCCTGATACGGGCGAGATTCTGAAAGCCTATATCTTTGTCGGAGTCATGACATACAGCCAGTATGCGTATGTCGAGGCGTTTCTGGACATGAAGCAGAAATCATGGATAGCTGCCCATGTGCATATGTATGAATATTTTGGCGGTGTTGCCAAAATCTTAGTACCGGATAACTGCAAGACTGCCGTTATCCACAATGGCGGTTGGAAAGACCAGCAGATCAATGAGACCTACCAGGAAATGGCAGAGCATTATGGGACAGCCATTATCCCTGCGCGTGTCAGGGCTCCAAAGGATAAGCCAAATGCAGAAGGAACCGTAGGAGTGATATCCACGTGGATCACCGCCGCCCTTCGGGATGAGCAGTTCTTCTCCCTTGCCGAATTGAACCGGGCAATCAGGAGCAAACTGGAGCTGTTCAACCACAAACTCTTTCAAAAGAAAGAGGGCAGCCGGATCAGCTTGTTTCTTGAGGAAGAAAAGCCATTTCTGGCACCGCTGCCTGCTACCCGCTTTGAACTGGCAGACTGGAAACAGGCTACCGTCCAGTTCAATTATCACATATCCGTGGACAGAATGCTATACTCTGTGCCATATGAATACATCAAAAAGAAAGTTGATGTACGGGTAACGGAACACACAATTGAAATTTTCTACAACCATAACCGCATCGCTTCCCACCGCCGCCTTACCGGGCGCCCCGGGCAGTACAGTACCATTACAGAGCATATGCCGCAGGATCACCAGAGATATCTGGAATGGAACGGCGACCGTTTCCGCAAATGGGCTGAGCGGATTGGCATAAACACGTACACTGTGGTAAATGCAATACTTGCCTCCAAACCCGTGGAACAGCAGACCTACCGGAGCTGTATGGGGCTTCTGAAGCTGGCTGAAAAGTATTCAGACAGCAGACTGGAAGCCGCCTGCAAAAAGGCATTGTCCTTTACGGCTTCGCCCAGTTACAAGAGCATAAGCAACATTCTTGCAACCGGTGCTGACCAGACAGGTCCATCCGAAAATGGATCCGGAAACACGAAACAGAAAGCAAAAGGCATCACCCGTGGTGCCGATTACTATCGGAGGTAAACGCATATGACCAACCAGAGTACAATTGATAAATTAATCGAAATGCGTCTCACTGCAATGGCGGATGCATTCCGTAACCAGACAGACAATCCAAAACTTAAGGAAGTTCCTTTTGAAGACCGGTTCGGTATGCTGGTAGATATCGAATTCAGCAGCCGCAAGAATAACCGTCTAAAAAGGCTCATCCGGAATGCCGGATTCGATCAGCCGGATGCCAGTATCATGGATATCAACTATACATCCGGGCGTAAGTTGAACAGGGAACTCATCAAACGTCTTGCCACCTGCGAATATATCTCTGAACACCGGAATCTTTTTATTACCGGCGCTACAGGCTGCGGTAAGACTTACATGGCCTGTGCCTTTGGGATGGAGGCATGTAAGCAGTATTTCAACACCAGGTATATCCGTCTGCCGGATCTGCTCATTGATCTGGAAATGGCGCGGTCTGACGGCGGATACAAAAAGGTAATGGCAAAGTACGCCAATCCTTTGGTGCTTATCATTGATGAATGGCTTCTTTTAAAGCCTACGGAGACGGAGCAAAGGGATATTTTCGAACTCCTGCACAGAAGACGGAAGAAATCATCCACCATCTTCTGCTCCCAATATGAGTATTCTGAGTGGTATGACCAGCTCGGAGGCAATGACAGCCCTCTTGCCGATGCCATCATAGACAGAATCGCTCATGACAGCTATATAATCAACATCACCAGCATTGATCCCCAAAATGACAAATCAATGCGTGAGGTATATGGCTTAGATAAAGCATTGCGCGAGTAACCTCGCATTAGATGATTTCCGCCTTCCGGTCATCTGATTTCCAGATTTCCGGAAGTGCGATTTCATCGCACAAGAATATTCAACAACTTCGTTGATGTGTGCCTCGCACATACCGCACGCCACCCCTTCTATGCCCACTGTTATCTTCACCATAAAATACCCTCCCTGCTTTCCTGATTTAAGTTAGTTAGAACTAACTTGCATTTCTAAAAATTGCGCCTACTTTGTATTAGTAGCCGCTAACTTAATTTTCAGTATACCTCTTATACCCCTCTTTTGTCAATAGGATAGAAACTGTTTGCAGAATTTTCAGACTTTTACCACGGTATTATCACAGTTCTGCCACAAAACGCTGCCTGCAGAAAAAACCGCCCCTTCAGCATGAAAATTGAATTGATATCGCCACCGCCTTTGCCGTAGCCGTGTCGGGGCAGGTGAAATCTGCCGCGGAGCATCCTCTTTCAGCAGATTCGTAGACTGTGAGGAAAACAGAATATCATTCCCTCCATATCCACATTTTAGAGAGGCATGGCGCATCAAATCCAGTTAAAAGGAATGTTTAAAAATCACATACTACGATAACTTTCCTTTCCTAGTCTTTGTTTATAACGTTATCAATAAAACATTTACTTCAAATAATCATTTGTGCACGTGATAATAATTTTGCCATTTTTACACCTTTTCTTGCGAAATATAATAAATTGTACCATTCCAGCGGACCACTAAATAAAAAAATGCAGAACCACTGCGATTACACCTGCAAGACCAATTATATATGAAACGATAACTGACCTTTTACTAGTGTACTGACATGTTGATATTTAGATTTACTACCGCCCCTTTAGGCAGTAGTAAATCTGGGATATAAAGAACTAAGTTTTATCCGGGCGTCACTTGTCCGAAAATGCCAGTTGACTTTTGCCGCAGACGTATTCCTTTCCACTTCCCATACTGACAACTCACTGCGTAATAAGTCTATTTCAGCAATACGGCGTGAAAGGCACTGTCTGGTCATTACATTAAGCTCTATTTCAGCAATGTCCAGCCAGCTCCCATGCTTCGGGGTATAATGTATTTCCAGCCTTTTCAGGATGCGTCTTGCTTCTTCCGGCGGATAACGTTTATACAGTGAGGAAGGCTTGTGTGTATTGAGGTTATCCATTACAAGGATAATCTTTTCAGCATCCGGATACATGACATCTGCAAGGTATTTGATTTCCTCTGCCCAGTCAAAGGCTGTACGATGTTCCCTTACGCTTACATGATGCGTCCCTCCAAGCGGTTCTATAAAAGCAAATATACTGACCGTGCCGTTACGGACATATTCGGAATCTGTTTTCTGGTCACTTCCGGGAATCATTGGCAGCGGCTCCCTTGCCTCGCCAAGAAGCTGGTACGGCTTCTCATCCATACATACGACCGGGCGGCTTTCGTTATAGGGAAGTTCGTAAACGTCAAGGACGTCCTCCATGCAGGCTATGAATTCCGGGTCTTCTTTTGCCGGGATGCACCAGTAGTCGTTTTTGTGAGGTCGAAGTTTGTTTTTTTTAAGGCAATGCGGATCGCCTCCCGGCTTACAGGGGTTTCCAGGATGACTTTGGATTCTTTTTCAAGCAGACGGATCGTCCATCTGGAATGCCCTTCTGGAACAGGGCCGCAGGCAAGCTCAATGAGCCGGGCCTCTGTACGTCCGTCCACCTTGCGTCTGGCATTATCAGAATTAACATTCCTTTTAAATTCTGTAATAGCACTGACACCGCCGTTTATGTATTTTGTGACCGTGTTGGCAACCGTTGCCAGACAGACGCCGTTTGATTTTGCACACTGTTCGTGTGTCAAAACCTTTCCATGTGCTTCGTCCAGATCAAGTATGATCTGGCATCTGCACCGGATTGTTTTTGAAGTTTTTTTCTTTCGGATTGTGGATTTAAGTTCCTTGAATTCATTTTCTGTGAGGTTGATTATATACTTTTTGGGTCTTGCCATTAGATATCACCGCCGTTTCTTTTATTATACCTCAAAACGGCAGAAAATACTATATTAATTTATCTAAATATCAACATGCCAGTACACTAG
>CATOJY010000099.1 GCA_951800685.1 uncultured Lachnospiraceae bacterium | reverse complement strand
CCCTTCACCCGCTACAACGTGACCGTCAGAATGGCGGTCACGTTGGATTAACCTTGATGAACGATGAAAGGAGAGCCTATGACCAACGACCCCAGCATGACGATCATCAGCACCGCCCCCGCCTCGGAAGGGAGCGACAACACCAGCAGGGAGGGCAAGACCATTCCTCAGCCTATGACAGAGGGCGGCAACACTCCACCCGCCCCGGACACGCCGCCACCCGATATGGTAAAGACCGTTGGCGGCACGACGTTTGATATTTACTTCCATTTCAGCCAGACCAGCCGGGAAACTTTTACCGACAAGGTGCTGCACCTTATTCAGTCCGACACTGTAACCTCGGAAAAATAAGTAACTTTTTTCTCTATCCTTATTGACAAGACCCGAAAGGCACAATCGTTCTGGAAGCTGGAAAACTGTTGCAGCGCAACAAGTACCGCATCAAGATTCTGAATACAATCAATTTCAGAAAGTCCCACCACTACAATCCTTTCGCCTATATCCACAGTGAAAAGGATATTTTGAAGCTGGTAACAGCCCTGATTGCCAACACTTCTAACGGGCAAAAAGGCGGGGACGAGTTCTGGACCAAAGCCGAAACGCTTTTGTATACCGCGCTGATCGGCTATCTCCATTACGAGGCCCCGGTGGAGGAACAGAACTTCGCCACGCTGGTGACGCTTATCAACTCCATGGAGGTCCGGGAGGACGATGAGGAGTTTAAGAACCCGGTCGATCTGATGTTTGAGGAGCTGGCACAGGAAAAGCCGGAGCACTTCGCTGTGCGTCAATACGCCAAGTACCGCTTGGCTGCTGGCAAAACAGCCAAGTCCATTCTGGTGAGCTGTGGTGCGCGGCTGGCTCCCTTTGACATTGCGGAACTGCGGGAGGTCACAGCATATGACGAGCTGGAGCTGGATTCCCTGGGGGACCGAAAAATGGCGTTGTTCCTTATCATGAGCGATACGGATGACACGTTCAATTTCCTGATCTCCCTCTGTTACACCCAGCTTTTCAATCTGCTGTGCGACAAAGCGGATGATGTGTACGGCGGGCGGCTCCCGGTCCATGTTCGCTGCCTCATAGACGAGGCGGCGAACATCGGCCAGATTCCAAAGCTGGAAAAGCTGGTTGCCACCATCCGAAGCCGGGAAATCTCCGCCTGCCTTGTTTTGCAGGCGCAAAGCCAGTTAAAAGCCATATACAAGGATAATTGCGACACAATTATCGGCAATATGGACACAAAAATCTTTCTTGGCGGCTCTGAGCCGACCACACTGAAAGAGCTTTCCTCCAGTCTCGGGAAAGAAACCATAGACACCTACAACACCGGCGAGAGCCGGGGCCGGGAAACTTCCCACTCTCTGAACTACCAGAAGCTGGGCAAAGCCCTCATGGACATTGACGAGCTTGCGGTATTGGATGGAAGCAAGTGTATTTTGCAGCTGCGGGGCGTTCGCCCCTTCCTGTCCCGCAAGTACGACATCACCCAGCATCCCAACTACAAGTACCTGGCTGACTTTGATAAGAAAAACACTTTTGACATAGAGCGTTTTCTTTCAACGAAGCTGAAACCTAAGCCCTCTGAGGTCTATGATGTGTTCGAGATAGACGTATCAGAGGAGGAAGAACCGGCGGAGGACGGCGGCGAACTAGAGTAACCGCTGGTCAGCCGCAAAAACAGGGAAAATGCGCCTTCAAAAAATCTATACAATTTTTCGGAGGTACATTATGGATTTCTTTAACTCTGCTGTTGACGTTTTGCAGACCCTCGTGATCGCTCTCGGCGCTGGCCTCGGTGTGTGGGGCGTTATCAATCTGCTGGAAGGCTACGGCAACGATAACCCCGGCGCGAATGCTCATGTGTGGTAAAGTAGCAACTAAGAATTTGATAGACAGCCGCTGACTATTCCGTTTTTAACTTTTAGTTAATTTTCTAAATCATCATTTTAACAACGGCTCTATTGTTCCTTAAAGCCTACGCTGCTATCATAAAAGCATAAACACAAGGAGGTTTGCTTATGAAAATCAATCAAATTATCCGAGAAAAACGGAAAGAATTGTCATTAACACAAGAACAAGTTGCCGAGCTTTTAGGTGTATCCACCCCGGCTGTAAATAAGTGGGAAAAAGGTAGCACATATCCAGATATAACCCTTTTACCGGCTCTTGCCCGTCTACTAAAAATGGATTTGAATACCCTGTTGTCATTTAATGAGGATTTAACTGATGTAGAGATTGAAAACTTTGTCAATGAACTTGATAAAGTTGTTCAAGAGCAGGGCTATCAAACCGCTTTTCAGATGGCAATCGACAAAATACATGAATATCCCACTTGTGATAGACTGGTATATTCAGCTATTCTTTATTTAGATGGCGCAAGATGGCTTTATAGTGTACCAGAGCCAGAACAATATGAGGAAACATTTGAAACTTTTTATAAAAGGCTGTCCGTAAATGAAATTCCAGAAATCAGAGATATAGCAATTAGTATGCTAATTTCCTATGCAAGAAATAGGGGCGAATATTCAAAGGCAGAGGAACTAATCAATACGCTACCATTCTCCACAATAGACAAAGAAGAACAGCTTGCAATTCTTTACCAGCAACAGAAAAAATACACAGACGCAGAAAAATTCTGGGAACACAGAATATTGAACGGTGTTACGGAGATACAAACCGCTTTAATAAATATGCTTGAAATAGCGTTATGCGAAAACCGCAATATGGATGCAGATTTTTTTGCGGATATGTACGAAACAATTACTTGTACGTTTTCTTTCCCGGAATGGATGCGTTACAATGCTCATTTGCAGCTTGCATTAGATAAGAAAGATAAAGACGAAAGTTTATCTATTCTTTCAAAAATGTTGCCTGCTATGAGAAAAGAATGGAAATCGCAGAATTGTAAGTTGTACCGCAATTTGGACGGAACAGAGGTAACAGCTCTTTCAAGTAAAGTGGCAGATTCTCTTTGCGAGGAATTGAACAGTAAAGATGAATTTGCATTTATGCGTGATTGTACGGAGTTTAGAGAACTAATGACACAAATGAATAGTTAAGCATATCTCTAATTTGTATAGCAAATCCAGCCGAGCCAGTCAACGGCAGGTAAATGGGCTGCGCCCACCGTTGACAGCCCCGACTGTCCTTGCTGGTGGGTAATCAAGGGGCGACAGCAAAAAGTGCTGCCGCCCTTTCCCATAATCGAAGAAAGGGGGATTTTCCATGACTGAATACGAAGCCCATCAAGAACATATCCGCTATACCCATGATACCTACTGCCGGATTGTTATTCGCCATGCGTCCTTTGACGCTGCCCGTATGCTGGCGGCGAGGTGGAAACGGGAAATCTCCCTTGAATATTTGACCGAAGAAAAGTTTGTCCCACTAAGCACCACAGACGAGTATTTTCAAGTGCCAGACTATGGCGAAACTTATCCATTCTCCGTCCGGGGGCAGACGATACTTTTAGATAGCTGCTCCCTTGCGGCGGCTCTTGCTGGACTGCCGGAACAGACGCAGGAGGAAATCTTTTTGTATTACTTCCAGCACTTGACGCAGAAAGAAATCGGGGAACAAAGCGGCTGGACACGCAGCACAATCGGGCGGCATATTCAGCTTGCTTTGAAGCGGCTGAAAGCGGAAATGGAGGTGTTGTCCCATGAGTAACCGACTTCTCCCCTATGACACTATCATAAAGGCACATGAGGGCGACCCCATAGCGATACAGGCTGTCCTTGACCGCTATGCCGGATATATCCGCTACTTCTCTAAGATGAACGGCTATTATAACTCTGATATGGAGGACTACATCAGAACAAAGCTGATTGAAAGCCTGTTTAAGTTCCGGCTTGACCGTTGAGTTTGGATTGATGATATGATAAAATTAGTCCAATAAATGCGAACGGGAGGTTAGTATGAAAAAAATTATATTGATAGTCTGTACATTAGTCTTTCTTATATCTTTAACTGCGTGTGGCACAAAATTTGATGGTAGTCGTACTGGAAACGATAGTGAATTTATCATGGAATATAGTGTGTTAAATACAACGGACGCACAGGATTTAACTATTGAAGCTGGAGATACTATTAGTGCTAAAATTGTAGTAGATAAAGGTAGCTTATCAATAAAAATTCAAAAAGACGGGGAAAAACCTATCTATGAAAGTAACGGAATTTCCACATCTAATGAGTTTGATGTTGAAATTGATGAAAGCGGAACATACACAGTTGAAGTAACAGGAAAAAAAGCAAAAGGAAGTGTTAGTTTCATAGTGCAGAGTAATTGATGAACTTCCAGTTTACTACACTGAACCACCATAAAAACTGAATATCCCGCCGCCCCGCAGCGGCACATGAAGCAGTAAATCCGAAAAAGATTTGCTGCTTTTTTTGCGCCCATTTTTGGCAAATTTCCAAAAGTTCCGTATTAGACAGTGAAGCCAAAAAAGGCTGCCGTTTTTTTCAGACAGCGGGCAAAATGCAGCTTCCGAAACGCCTTATTGTCGGGAAAGACCGAGCCGCCGGAAAAGTTCTTGCCGAAAAGTCCGTCATTTTTGCTTTTTGCGGTGTTTTAGGGAGTAAGGGGGAGAATGACAGCCCGCCGCCTTTTATAAAAAAGCTGGTTGCGATTTTCTGAAAAAGTGGCAGTAGGAAGTGAACGGCAGTCCAGCAGTTTCTTAGAGCAAGATTCTACCACAGTACCAAATTTCGCTAATCGCTCATTTTGTCCTATGGGAATCTTGTTGGGGTTGCCACCCCAAGCCCGCCTTTTTGCGGCTTGCGCCGCTTGAAAAATCCCC
>CATOJY010000098.1 GCA_951800685.1 uncultured Lachnospiraceae bacterium | reverse complement strand
CTTTCCCGCCTTCCGTAAGCACCAGTTCAGCGCCATAAGCCTTCATGATCTGACGGCGTTCCATAGACATGGTCTCAGGCATTACAATTATGATCCTATAACCTCTGGCGGCTGCCACAGCACAAAGTCCAATGCCCGTATTGCCGGAAGTAGGTTCGATGATCACGGATCCCGGTTTCAGCTGCCCGGTTTCCTCAGCCTCATCGAGCATCATCTTGGCGACACGGTCTTTTACAGAGCCGCCCGGATTAAAGTATTCCAGTTTTGCCAGTATCTTTGCCTGCAGATCATATGCCTTCTCAATATGAGTCAGCTCCAAAAGGGGGGTTTTGCCGATCAGCTGATCGGCTGCCGTATAAATATTTGCCATGATTATGTCTCCCATCTGCTCTGTATCAGAGCCTCTATTATTATAATACATGATTCCGCTTAGCGGCATCAAAAATCCGTTCCTTTTAACACATCAAAACCACGCTGCAGGTCAGCGATGATATCATCAATATGCTCTGTACCTATGGAAAGCCGAATGGTGTTAGGCTTTATTTCCTGGTCTTTCAGTTCTTCCTCTGTCAACTGGCTGTGGGTCGTGGTCGCCGGATGGATGACCAGACTTTTTACATCAGCCACATTAGCAAGCAAAGAGAAAATCCTGAGGCTGTCAATAAATTTATGCGCTTCCTCCACACCGCCTCTGATTTCAAACGTGAAGATGGATGCCCCGCCATTTGGAAAGTACTTCTGATACAAGACATGGTCAGGATGATCGGGTAAAGCAGGGTGATTCACTTTCTCAACCTGCGGATGCCCTTCCAGAAATTCCACTGTCTTTTTCGTATTTTCCGCATGCCGCTCCAACCGTAAAGACAAGGTTTCTATGCCCTGTAAAAGCAAGAATGCCGCAAAGGGAGAAATCGTTGCTCCCGTATCACGAAGTAAAATGGCACGAATATAAGTTACAAAAGCTGCCGGCCCAACCGCCTTGACAAAAGATACCCCGTGATAGCTCGGATTGGGTTCGGCAATCGCCGGATATCTGCCGGAAGCCGCCCAGTCAAATTTTCCAGAATCAACTATGATACCTCCAAGCGTTGTACCATGACCGCCAAGGAACTTAGTAGCGGAATGCACTACGACATCTGCACCATGCTCGATAGGCCGAATCAGATACGGCGTACCAAACGTATTATCTACCACCAGGGGCAGCCCATGTCTATGTGCAAGTGCCGCCAAGGCATCTATATCCGGAATGTCACTGTTCGGATTGCCAAGAGTCTCTATGTAGATTGCCCTGGTATTATCCTGAATAGCAGCTTCCACCTGGGTAAGGTCATGTATATTGACGAAGCTTGCCGTAATGCCAAAAGCCGGAAGCGTGTGCGCCAGCAGATTATAGCTTCCGCCATAAATCGTCTTCTGGGCAACAAAGTGACCGCCGTTTTGTCCCAACGCCTCCAGGGTATATGTAATGGCTGCTGCACCAGAGGCAAGTGCCAGGGCCGCCACACCTCCTTCTAAGGCTGCCACACGCTGTTCCAGAACGTCCTGCGTGGAATTTGTCAGTCTGCCGTAAATATTGCCGGCATCTGCAAGGCTGAAACGTGCTGCCGCTTGGGCTGAGTTCTTAAACACATAAGAAGTGGTTGCATAAATAGGAACCGCCCGGGCATCGCTTGCCGGATCCGGATTCTCCTGCCCCACATGAAGTTGTAATGTTTCAAATTTATAATCAGACATAATATTTTCTCCTTCTATTCTGCTTATGATGCATTCACGGTTTCCAATTGCTGTGATAGTACATACATCGCCACATTCGTCCGAATCGAAAGTTTTCTCTGACCAGCTTTTCAAAGTTCCTCTGCATAAGTCAATTACCTGCCTTATCAAATGATTTCCTATTTTTATCCGGAATCAATTACCTACCAAATAGGTTGGTATTAGTATAGGCTTCCTGTCTCTTATTGTCAATAGAATTTTGAAATCTTTTATTTTCACAATATTTATATTTCTATCCATAGGTAAAATGCCAGATATGTTGACAAACGATTTTAAATATGATAGCATTCCCATAAAGCATATATTCTTTGATGTCAAAGCGTATGTTACGCATCTAATCGTCTAAGAGCCATTTCAGAAAATCTATGCTTTTGCATTCCAAAAACGCACAAAAGCAGGAGATTGACAGATGGTTCAGGCCTAATGAATGGGATACCAGAAAAGTTCTCCTGCCAGAAAGGAGAAGGAAAGATAATCAGAGGGAAACAAGTGAAAAAAATTCTACTTCCGGCTGTCTTATGGCTGGTTTTTGAAAGCATAGCGGTCACACTCTGGCTTACGAAACAAAATCTGTTCTATCTGTTTAATTTCACCTATATCGGAACAGCTATCGCCATCGGTACGCTTCTGGTGCAGTTTCACTATCGACATGCACGCCGGGTGGCACAGCTTCTGGTCGGCACGTACATGTTGGTCTACCTGGGGCTTATCAGTAATGAAAACATGCAGATAGAAGGATTCTGGTACTATCTGTTTACCGGGGTCTTTGAAGCAGCCACCATCCATTATGCGGTGGCAAAGATATTTGGTCCCCTGGTGTTTGGCCGTGGCTGGTGCGGATATGCCTGTTGGACGGCCATGGTTCTGGATCTGCTGCCCTATAAGGTGCCGCAGCAGCCCAGAAAAAAATGGGGATTTATCCGGTATATTACCTTTGCGCTGTCATTTCTTTTGGTCAGTGCCCTGTTTCTGGCGCATGTAAATCATATGGAACGGATTATGTTCTGGGCATTCCTGATTGGGAACTGCCTGTATTACGCCGTGGGAATCTGGTTGGCTTTTGCCTGGAAGGATAATCGTGCCTTTTGTAAATACCTCTGTCCGATCACCGTATTTTTAAAGCCTATGTCTTACTTTTCACTGCTGCGTATTACCTGTGACAAGAGCAAATGTATCTCCTGCGGTAAATGCAAAACAGTCTGTCCCATGAATGTGGACATGACAGATAATTCCAGAAAACGAATAAATGGAACAGAATGTATTTTGTGCTATGAATGTACGAAAATCTGTCCCAAAGAAGCCTTGAAATAAAAGGACAAGAACAGGCAAACGGCCCTGAAATGTTTTTCTCCATTTCAGGGCCGTCTCTGTTTCCTTATCATGCTGATACAGCATTTCTGGAAATGCCGAAATCACACACTTTTCTCACACTACTGGAAGTACTTCACGCCGCTCTCAAAAATCTTCATATCCTGATCACCGAAAATATTGATTGCCACAGCCTCTCCTATTCTCTCCGCGTGCGCCATCTTACCTAAGATACGCCCGTCAGGAGAAGTGATACCCTCGATTGCCGCATAGGAACCGTTGATATTCCATTCCTCATCCATGGACACATTTCCTTCGGGATCCGCATACTGGGTAGCCACCTGACCGTTTTCAAACAACTTGTCAATCCATTCCTTCGGTGCCACGAAACGTCCTTCCCCGTGGGAAGCAGGATTTACATAGACCTGACCGGTCTGGGCGCCCGCAAGCCATGGAGACTTATTGGTCACTACTTTCAGATACGCCATCTTGGAGATATGGCGGTTGACGGTATTGAAGGTCAGTGTCGGTGAATCCTCTTTCTGTCCCACAATCTCGCCATAAGGCACAAGTCCCAGCTTGATCAGCGCCTGGAAACCGTTACAGATACCCAGCGCCAGACCATCTCTCTCATTCAAAAGTTTCATCACAGCCTCTTTGATCTTCTCATTCTGGAAGGCTGTAGCAAAGAACTTGGCAGAACCGTCCGGCTCATCACCTGCGGAAAAGCCGCCCGGGAACATAATAATCTGTGCCTGGCTGATAGCCTTATCAAAGACATCCACGCTCTGTCTGATGTCTTCCGCTGTCATATTCTTAAAGACTTTGACGGTCACATCCGCGCCTGCCGCCGCAAAGGCTTTCGCACTGTCATACTCACAGTTGGTACCCGGGAATACCGGGATAAAGACAGTGGGTCTTGCCACTTTATGCCTGCACACGTAGATATCGTCTGTATGATACAGAGCAGATGACACTGCACTCTTATCTTTACCGGCAGTATAGGGGAACACTTTATCCAGCCTGGAAGTCCATGCCTTAAGCGCCTCCTCCCTGGTCAGTTTCATGGAGCCGTAGCTGAACACACCGTCAGCAGTCACCGTACCGATCTCCTCAAAGTCAATATCCAGTGTCCTTAACTTATGAACCTCTTCCGGAGACATCTCTGCCACAATATCACCGATGCCATTGTCAAAAAGCGCCTCTTTCTTATAGGAAGAGTCAACTGCCACACCAAAGCCATTACCGAAAGCCATCTTGCTAATTGCAGCCGCCACGCCTTTGGCATCCAGCGCGTAAGCTGCCACAATCTTTCTCTCCATAAACTTTGCCGTCACATGTCCGTGGGTCTTCATGACGGTTTCTTCTGACATCAGTGTCATAATCCGGTCATAAATCTCCATCACCTTCTCATAAACCGGCAGATCATAGTCATCCTTCGGAATACGGAACCGTACCAGTCTGTCACCCGGATATTTCAGCTCCGGTGTAACGATATTGCCGCTCTTACTCACATCCACCGCAAAAGATACCAGGGTGGGCGGCACATCAATATCATTAAAAGTACCGGACATGGAATCCTTACCGCCGATGGAAGGAAGCCCATACTTCATCTGTGCATCATAAGCGCCCAGAAGAGCTGCAAAAGGCTGGCTCCAACGGGATGCTTCCTCGCTCATGCGTCTGAAATATTCCTGGAAGGTAAAGCGGATTGTCCTGTAATCTCCGCCATTTGCCACAATCTTAGCCATGGACTCCGTCACCGCATAGACCGCACCATGATAGGGACTCCAACTGGACAGATAGGGGTCGAATCCATAACTCATCATGGTCACCGTATCCGTCTTACCCTGCAGCACGGGAAGTTTAGCTACCATGGCCTGGGTTTCTGTCAGCTGATATTTACCGCCATAAGGCATATACACACTGCCGGCACCGATGGAAGCGTCAAACATCTCCACCAGTCCCTTCTGGGAACATACGTTGAGATCGCTTAACAGGGCAGTCCACGCCGCCTTTACATCATGATTCTTCAACGCCTCTTCCACGGCAGGCGTAGCAATTTTCTTAAAATAGTTGTTCTTTTCATCCGGCATATCCACAGATACATTGGTCTCCTGATGGGCGCCGTTGGTATCCAGGAAGGCACGGGACAAATTCACGATCTCCTTGCCCCGCCATGTAAGCACCAGCCGGGGCTCCTTCGTGACCACTGCCACCGGCACTGCCTCCAGATTCTCCTCTGATGCAT
>CATOJY010000097.1 GCA_951800685.1 uncultured Lachnospiraceae bacterium | reverse complement strand
TAGAGGATAGTTCAGACTGTGGAGAAATACTCAAGAGGCTGAAGAGGCGCCCCTGCTAAGGGTGTAGGTCGTTTACGCGGCGCGAGGGTTCAAATCCCTCTTTCTCCGTTATACTATCGTATGAAATCAGGAAGTGTTGATTAAGGTCAGCGCTTCTTTTTATTGCAGTAGATATTGAGTGAAGAATGCAGATCTGTACGTATAGCTTACGTCTGACGGATCATGCTGTTGAATTTCCTGTACTTTACACGGTTTCAATAATCTGGTATGATAATGATAAATTCAAAAGAGGAGAAAACAGGCAAAAGTAAGATAATGACCTTATGCCTGATAATGCTGGAATTTAACAGGAGGTTTTGTTATGTTTTTATTGTTGGCTGGTGGTTTTGTAGTAGTTTTGATTCCCGTAGTCATTGCGGTAGTGTCATCCGTTGTGTCGGCAGTAGCGGCTTCGCAGGATATCGGGGAGGATGAGTAGGCATTGCAGGCTGGAAGACAGAGGATAAGATATGCCAGAGAGCAGGGCAGGGAAAAGGTTACTTTTCACTGTCCTAATTTTTTAACAACTTCTTAACACGGTTTTTTATTTCTTTTTTAAGGATTTTTCTGTAGGATAATGAATAGAGTAGTATAGTTTATGCATGGTGGAAGGGAGGATATTGATAACGGATGAATGAAAAACTGAAAGAAAAGACGAAGGAATCCCTTTCGAGCGTGCTGCCGATCACGATGATTGTTCTCGTTTTAAGTGTTACTTTGGTACCGCTGGAGATCAGTACATTGGTGCTGTTTCTTACGGGAGCCATTCTCTTAATTCTGGGTATGGGTCTTTTCCAGCTGGGTGCTGAGATGGCAATGACGCCCTTGGGTCAGGGCGTCGGCGGTAAGCTGGTTAAGAGCAGCAGTATTGTGTTAATGGCAGTTGTTTGTTTTATTATGGGAGCTATTATCACGATCTCTGAACCGGATCTGCAGGTGCTCGCAAACCAGGTATCGGCAATTCCCAATATGGTTTTGATCCTGACCGTGGCAGTTGGCGTAGGTATTTTCATGGTGATTGCGCTTCTGCGTATTTTATTTAAGGTAAGGTTGTCAATGCTTCTGGTAATTCTATACATAGTAGTGTTTATTCTGTCTTTCCTGACACCGTCGGATTTTATCGCAGTTGCTTTTGACGCAGGCGGCGTAACGACGGGGCCGATGACAGTACCCTTTATCATGTCTCTGGGTGTCGGCCTTTCTGCGGCGCGAAGTGATAAAGAGGGGAGCAATGACAGCTTCGGCCTGATTGCACTGTGCAGCGTAGGGCCAATTTTGATGGTGCTGTTGCTAGGGATCTTTTATCATCCGACAGAGGCGGTCTATACGGCGGTCAAGATACCGGAGCTTGTGACAACACAGGATGTAGTGAGAGAGTTTGCGGCAGCAATTCCGGATTATGTACGGGAAGTGTTGAGCAGTATTTTACCGGTGATCGGTGTTTTTCTGTTGTTTCAGCTGCGTGGAAAGATTTACCGGAAACGGCAGGTGCAGAGAATGGCGGTTGGTTTTATCTATACCGTACTGGGATTAATCTTGTTCCTGACTGGTGTAAATATTGGTTTTGCGCCTGTGGGGAGTCTGCTGGGAAGCGGCATTGCGGACAGCAGCTTTAAATGGGCGTTGATTCCTGTAGGTATTATTATAGGTTATTATATTGTAAAGGCTGAGCCTGCTGTTCAGGTCTTGAATGAGCAGGTAGAGGAGATTACGGGCGGTAATGTTTCATTTAAAATGATGAACGCGGCGCTCTCAGCAGGGGTGGCCTGTGCGGTTGCGCTCTCTATGATGCGTGTCCTGACTGGGGTCAGTATTTATTGGATTATTATTCCGGGCTACACGTTGGCATTTGTTTTGAGTAAACTTGTGCCACCGGTCTTTGTCGGTATTGCTTTCGATTCTGGTGGTGTTGCCAGTGGTCCTATGACTTCAACTTTTCTTCTGCCGTTAGCGATGGGAGCATGTACAGCTGTCGGCGGTAACGTAGTTGCGGACGCTTTCGGGATTGTGGCGTTAGTCGCGCTTGCGCCATTGATTGCAATACAATTTATGGGAGTTGTATCTGCCCGTAAGGCCAAAGTGGTGAAACAACCGATACAGGCAATTGAAGATCTCATTGTGGATCTGGAATAATGTTCCAGGGAAGGGTTCCCAACGAGCATCTATACATGAATTACAGACGTCGTTTAGAAGGCGTCATGGAGGTTAGGATGACAGATAATAAAAAGCCAAAGGTAGTACCGAGACTCCTCCTTACGATCACGAAAGAGGAGGATCAACGGAAGTTGGAAGAACTTTTTGATTCGATGAATGTGCCTGTATATTTTCAGTTTAGAGGAAAAGGAACGGCGCCTTCGGAAATGATGGATATTTTTGGAATGAGGGGTACGACCAGGCTTCTTTCGGGAGCTGTTCTGCCTAAGAATCAGGTAAAGACGGTATTTGATATGTTATATAAGCAGCTCCATTTTCGCCACAAAGGCGGCGGTATTGCGATCACGATTCCGCTAAATGCCCTGCAGAATCATATCTTGCAGGTGCTGGATGAAGAAGAGAGGGCATGGATGGAGACAGAAACGGACAAGAAAGAGATGCCGAAGGGAGAAGACGAACAGATGGGAGAGAAGACAGAGTACACGGTAATCTGGGTTTCGGTAGAAGGGGGCTATAGCGATGATGTAGTGGATGCTGCGCGAAATGCTGGTGCCAAAGGCGGTACGGTTATGAAAGGACGCAGGCGCAATTCTAAAAGTGTCAGCCGACATTTTGGGATTAAGGTACAGGAGGAACAGGATTTTGTTATGATTGTTGTTCCGAAAGAGCGCAAGACAGAGATCATGACAGCGATCGCATCTGTGTGCGGTCTGGGTACAGATGCCCATGGCGTAGTGCTGGCGCTTCCCGTGGAAGATGTCATGGGGTTGACAAACTAGAGTGACGAAGACCTGTAATTTATAGTGAATAGCGATGTGAAACTAATAATGGGATTGCCGTGGTGACGGCAGTCCCTTTTTTAAAAAAACTGCAACGAAATGATATTTCTGGGTATCTAATTTAGTATAAGGAGTACGGATCTGCCTTTGCTAAGGAGGAAAAGAATATGGAACAATTGGTCAAGCAGGCAAAAAGAGGAGACAAAGAAGCGTTTATCACACTGATTGAAGGCCAGAAAGAAACCTTGAAAAGAATCGCATATGCGTGGCTGAAAGATGAGGAAGATATTGCGGATGTCATACAGGATACGATTCTGGATGCCTATGAGCACATCGGACAATTAAAAAAGGCGGTTTATTTCAGAACATGGATTGTGCGTATTCTGATCAATAACTGCACGCGCCTTTACAGGAAAAACAAGAAACATGCAAAGTTTGAGATCAGTGCAGATGAGTATGGGGAGGAATGTTATAGCAGTGTGCAGGTAGAGAATCATTTGGGGCACACAGATGTAGAATTCCATGACTTACTGCGGGCATTGCCAAAGGACAGCAGAGCGATCTTCCAGATGTATTTCGGTGAACAGTTTACGACAGCAGAAATCGCAAAAATACTTGATATGAATGAGAATACTGTTAAGAGCAGAATACACAGAGGGAAAGAGGAATTACGGCGGCAGATAGACAGATAGCTTGGAGATAACCCACGAATATGAGCAAGTGTGCTGCAGTTATCAATCTGTAGATGAAGAAAGGCATGGTTAGGATATGAGTAGAAAAGATGGATATTCAGAGGAAGAATTGAGAAACATTCTGGGTGGTACAAGAATCACAAGTGAAAAGATAGACGGAAAAATTACGGAAACACTGCTGATGATACGGGGAAATGAAGTGGATCACAGGAGATACCCCACAAGAAATATGTATCGGGATAAGAAAAAGCGAAGGCGTGGTTTCCGGAGAAAAATGGCGCGAAGCTTTGGAGCCGCGGCGGCGGTGTTGTTGCTGGCATTTGGCATATGCGCGGTCAATCCGGCGCTGGCGGCAGAGATTCCTGTGATTGGCAGTATTTTTGAGAAGGTGAGAGATGTTTTTTCGTTTGGAAGGCTGCCACAAGATGAGGTGGTAGAACTAACAGAGAACAGTGTGGATGGAGGGAAGGCAGGGGAAGCGGATACAGCAGGCCGGTTTCAAACAGGAACAAAGATGGGTGATCGATCCAGAGAAAGTGAAAGGGTCAAAAGCGTGCAAAATGCTGGCTTTACCATTACATTTACAGAATACTATGCGACTGATCAGGCAGTTTACCTGGGGGTATGTGTTGAAAGCGAGGAAGCATTGCCAAAACTGGCAGTGATGGGGGAGACTGGCTACCAGTTGATGCAGATGCATGTGAAACAGAAATATTCGTTCCGCGAAGATGTCATTTCCTCTGCATGGCCGGTAGAAGGTATACAGGAAGATGCGCATACCTTTGTCGGCATTATGAGAATAGATTACGAGAGAATCCGTGTGGATTCGAGAAGATATGAGGAAGCCTGTGAGGAGGCGGAGAGAAAAGGTGAGCCGCTGCCTGAGATCAATGAGACAACGCGTGATTACTGGCTGGATGAGATCGAAATACCAGAGATGTTCGAAGTGGATATGCAGATTTACCGGATTTGGGCATACAGCAGCGAGATGGCCGGGAAATATGAGAAATCAGGTGAATGGGGTGTTTCATTCGAAATTACGCAGAGCAGCGAGGGTATGCGCAGCATTTCGGTAGATGAGGTGAACGAACAGGGAATTGGCATAGACCATATTGAACTTACACCTGTGGAACTGTCTGTGCATACAGTGGAGACGAAAGGCAGATTGTTTTACACGGCGGTGCTGGACCGGAATGGTCTTGCTTTACCGGCAGGGAATGCTTACTGGAGTGATGGCGGAAGTAAGTGCGAAATGATGATCGGAAAGCATGACATTTCTGAGGTGACAGTTTATATCTGCGACTATGACGCTTATATGGAGATAGATAAAACCTTGATGACGCCTGGGGAATACCGGGAAGAATTGGAGCGGCTGGCGTTATTCAAAAAAGAAATACAGATAGAAAAGGACTAAAAGATCTACGGAGCACCAGTAAAATAAATGTGTTGTCATCTATTTTACTGGTGTTCCTGGAAAACTATGGGGCGTGGAAATTAGCGTATGTAATGTGTATAAACCCGTTCTTCGGTTTCAGGCAGTCCGAATTGTTCCTTCCCAAGTGCAATACTCTTCATCAGAAAGACCATATTTCTTGCCAGTACGCGCATTGTCTGAAGCCCTTCATCGTCCTGAACCGCTTCGCCAGGGGCTCTTCCATGTACGCTGTTCCAATACTGACTGGAGGCTACTGGCATGCCAGTGATTGTAAAATATTTGTTCAGTTCATCGAAGGTTGCAGAACAGCCGCCTCGTCTTGCTATAGCTACGCTGGCGCCAACTTTCATCGTCTTATCAAAAGAGGTGCTGTAAAACAGCCGGTCAAGACAGGCGATCAGAGTAGCGTTTGCAGAAGCATAGTAGACAGGGCTGGCGATTACAAGACCATCTGCAGCCTCAAACTTCGGGGCCAGTTGGTTTACTTCGTCATCGAATACGCAGCGGCCTCTCTTAGCACAGGACCCGCAGGCGATACAGCCCCGGATCGGTTTATTGCCGATCTGTACAATCTCTGATTCGACGCCGTTATGTACGAAGATCTGTTCCATTTCTTTCAGCGCGATAGAAGTATTGCCGCCAATTCTGGGGCTTGCGTTGATCATTAATACTTTCATAGTTTTGTACCTCCTTTTGGGATTTAGTTTACCTAGGCGTTTGTGAAACGCCAGAACCCGCATAAATACGAGATTCTTTTTGTCACAAAATAAAACAACTCCTCACTGGTTTGTGGTAAAATTGAGATGTCGAGTAACAATCAACCATCACCAGAAAGGA
>CATOJY010000096.1 GCA_951800685.1 uncultured Lachnospiraceae bacterium | reverse complement strand
GCAGCAGATTGTTTTTGGCATAATTATTGATCATAGTCTTGGTCAGAATCTTATCACTCTGGGGATTTCTGGCTGAATTTCTCAGATGGGATTCCATAAAAGTCGTCACCTGATCCATATAAAGATCGATATCCGGAATATCTTCCGCCTTGATATACTCTATTCTATCCAGGCTGTTCAATATACTGTTCAACAAATCTTCCATGTTGATCGTCATTTTTACTCCATTTCATAGCGTTCTGCGCTGAAGATGCAGATACAATATCGGCTTTCCTGCATCCTTTCATATCATTAATAATATTTACACTCTATTATATAGTTTTTATTACTACATGACAAGTGTTTATTTCTTTTACTGATTTGCTTACTGATTTGCTTACTGATTTGCCCCGTTCTTAATTATAATTGTCCGCAAAATTGTCCGCCGACATCCGCCGACAAAAAATTTTACTTTTCTTTTTGCAAAAATAATGGTATACTAAGGAAGTCACAAAGTTTGCAGGCGTAGTTCATCGGTAGAATACAAGCTTCCCAAGCTTGGGAGGGGGGTTCGATTCCCCTCGCCTGCTCTTTAGCGTATAGTTGTAAAGTGTGGAAATGCTTTACAGCTATTTTTTTACGATTGAAGATAAAGATTACGAAGGGAGACGGCAGGATTGGAAATGATGTGGATTGCGCTGGTGCTGTTGTACGGCGTATTGAAAGGCGTTCGCGAGATTGTAAAAAAGAAGGCTTTGAGCAAAAACTCTACCGTAGAGGTATTGTTTATGTATACTTTGCTTTCTTTTCTGATAGTCTTACCAGACGTCAAGAATGCAATGGGACTGGAACTGCATTTCTACTTTTACATAGCGATGAAATCTTTTGTAATTTTTCTGGCCTGGATGTGCAGTTTTAAGGCGATTAAAAAGATGCCTATCAGTCTTTATGGCGTGCTGGATCTTTCCAGAGTGCTTTTTGCCACGCTTCTGGGCGTGGCGGTGATGCAGGAAATCCTTGGCCCATATCAGGTCCTAGGGCTTCTTTTGGTGTCGGCAGGGCTTCTGCTCTTAAAATACCATCCAGGAAGCAGGCAAAACGGCGTATCAAAGGCCGGTGAAGCCGTGGAAGTCAGGTATGTGGTAATGGCTTTTGCATCCTGTCTTTTAAATGCGGTATCGGGATTGTTGGATAAGATTCTGATGAAGGATATCAGCAGTTCCCAGCTGCAATTCTGGTATCTGCTTTTTCTGACCTTATTTTATCTGCTTTTCATTTTGGTCAGCCGTGTGCCTGTGAATTGGGGAAGCGCTGTGCGCAACCAGTGGGTCTGGCTTCTGAGTCTGCTCATTGTCATCGCGGACAGGGCGCTCTTTATGGCCAACGGTATGGATGGAAGCCGTATTACCGTGATGACCCTCTTAAAGCAATCCGGCTGTGTGGTGACGATACTGGCTGGACGGTTTCTATTCCGGGAAAAGAACACAACCCATAAACTTGTTTGTGCGGCGATCATTATTGCCGGTATCGTGGCTGCGGTGATGTGACATTGTTATTTACAAAATCCGTTCCCCATGTTATATTGATACATAATATCTGTAAAGTTTTAACGCGCGAAAGTATTATGTTTTAATAATTTGGGATAATAACGAAGATTTATTCAGTATATTTGATAAACAACAGTGAGGTGTCTTCCATGAATAAAAAGATTAAAAATGATGCTGTGGACCATTTGTTTCAGGCAATTTTATGTCTTGAGTCCTTAGAAGAATGTTATGATTTCTTTGAAGATTTGTGCACCGTTAATGAACTCTTATCACTATCCCAGCGCTTTGAAGTGGCTTCCATGTTAAAGGCCCACAAGACCTATCTTGAAATCGCCGATAAGACCGGAGCCTCTACCGCCACGATCAGCCGTGTCAACCGTTCCCTGAACTACGGAAATGACGGTTACGAGTTGATATTTGAACGGCTTCACAAGTAAGAGGTTCCCCTTTTTCTATTTTATAAATAAAAATACTACATCCGATATCTCGAGAATTCTGTTTATATCAAACCACAAACGAAGTACAACTAGCAGTGTTTGTTTACATAAAGCACTACATTCGACAAAATCATGGCTTTAGCGAAAAAGAAAGCTTTACATTTATAAGGATATATGCTATTCTATGGGTGTTGTCAATCAACGTATTTTTAATATTCTTGGAGGTATCTACAATGAACAAAGGTACAGTAAAGTGGTTTAACAACCAAAAGGGCTACGGCTTTATCTCCGATGAGCAGGGTAACGATGTATTCGTTCACTATTCAGGACTCAACATGGAAGGCTTCAAGTCTCTCGAAGAGGGCGCTGAGGTTGAGTATGAAGTAGTAAACGGCGAGAAAGGACCCCAGGCCGTAAATGTAACAAAGTTATAAGATACATCGGACTTATAACATCGATAATCAGTATCACGATGTGCCTGTTCTTAAATATAAATGATGAATTTTATTTAGAATCAGCAATATTGTTGTAACGGATTAGAGAAAAAGAGAACCTGTCAATGCGACAGGTTCTTTTTTGTTTATATCATATAGGATTTTGCTGCCTTCTTCTACGCTTTCATTTTATGCACAAATCGAAGCACATCCTCAAACCGCATCTGCCCGCCAAAGAGATCCAGTGCACTGCCAATCGTCACATGAACTCTGTCCTGTCCCAGAATCTTAAGCCGCTCCAGATCCTGAAAGTTATGAACCCCGCCCGCGTAGGTGACCGGAATCTTTCCCCAGGTCCCTAAAAGGCTCACCACAGACTCCTCAATGCCGGAAGCCTTTCCTTCCACATCCACCGCATGTACCAGAAATTCATCACAATAGACAGACAATTCATCCATGGTCTTCTCAGTCAGTTCCACCGCAGTATACTTCTGCCATCTGTCGGTCACAATATAGTAATGCCCGTCTCTTGCTCTGACACTTAAATCCAATACCAGATTTTCAGAACCCACTTTGTGCACCAGTTCCCGCAATCTGTCATACTGAATCTGTCCGCCCTGGAACACATAGGAAGTGACAATAACATGACTTGCCCCTGCATTCAGAAATTCACACGCATTATCCGGTGTGATGCCGCCGCCTGCCTGCAATCCCCCCGGATAAGCGCGCAGGGCCGCAAGAGCCTGTTCTTTGGTTTCTTTATAATAAGAGGAAGATACCGGATTCAAGAGTATAATATGT
Source organism: uncultured Lachnospiraceae bacterium (assembly GCA_951800685.1). Lineage (GTDB taxonomy): Bacteria > Bacillota > Clostridia > Lachnospirales > Lachnospiraceae > UBA3282. The sequence goes on along the minus strand of CATOJY010000096.1, from coordinate 2,822 downwards.
CCATTCTTTATTTGATATTCCTGATAAAGTCTGGCAAAAAATGCCGCATCCTGGGCAGCCACGAAATTTTCCCGGGCCTGATCGCCCTGATCCTTCAAACTGCCGCCTACAATCTGTTTGACACTGCCATTGTGAATATCAATACAGGGTCGAAATTCCATATCTTTCTTCCTCGATTCTATTTTTTCAAAATCGGTAATTTCACTTTCCATCATGCAAAGGTCATATGCCGAAACTTTTCCAAAAAACGGTAATTTATGATGTCTTTCAGAATAAATATGCCGTGCATATTTTACCATCTAACAGACATAATAACATAAGAACAGGAAGTTTATCAAACCTTCTGTTTTAATATCAGTAATTCATGCAAAGGAGTGAAATCATGAAAAAGACAAAAACATTACTATTTGTTTCTCTTATGGTACTGACCATGTCTATGATGACTGCCTGTGGTAACAGAAACACAAATGCCGACAACGGAAATAATACAAACGGCACACAGACAGGTACCGGAACCACTTCCGATACCACAACAGGCACAGATAATGGTACTGGCACAACAAGTACCGGTACCACCGGAACCGGCACTACTGGTACCGGCACAACAGACGATGGTATGAACGGCACAGCAGATGACGGGCTCACGGACGATAACACCATCGGAACCGACAATAACGACAACGTAAACGATGTGACAGCTGGTGACAACAACAATACGACCAACAACGGCAATGCAGGAAGCGCTGTCGGCGATGCCATTGACGACGCCGGTAACGCCGCTTCTGACATCATTGATGATGCCGCTACAGGCGTTGAGAACATGGTGGATGATGTGACAGGTACAGACAACACTACAAATTCCAACGTTCACTAAGAAAACCCAAAATTTCCCAGACGCTCTCATAACGTCTGGGAAATTTTATGACCATTCATAGTCTTTACATGCTAAACACCTTTTTCAATCAAAATGCCATCCCGGTATGCCTGCAGCAGCTCTTCCAGCTGATGAATACTCTCCCGCAGTTCCATCCCGATCTCTGTATCGGCTATCTTCTGGCGCAGCGATGTGGTCTCTAAAATAACGGAATCAGAAAAGATGTCTGATTCATGCAGGATTGCCGACTCCGTGGACTCAAAAGGCTCATGGGCCACCAGACGCATACCATAGGAATTGACCACCAGCGTGTATCCGGCAATACCGGTCTTATCCTGATATGCCTTAGAGAATCCGCCGTCAATGATCAGCAGTTTGCCGCCGCACTTGATGGGTGTCTCTCCTTTCTTAAGTTCCACCGGCACATGTCCGTTCACAATATGGGAGTGTGTCTCGTCCAGGCCGAACTCCCGCAGTATCTTATTAATGACCTCCTCATTGTCCAGCAGTCTGTAATAGCTGTTCTTGGTCTCTTTGTGCATCTCCTGATCTAACAGGAAGTACCGCTCAAAGGTAGCCATTTTATCCTTGCCAAAGACCGGCGAATTGGGACCTGCCCAGATATACCAGATGATATCCTGTCCCTTTAACTTTTCCTGCAAGTTATTGTGTGCATAGTAACCTTTTCTGGCATAATGCTCCAGCACATCATACAGTTCCTTGCCGCTGTATTCCTCTCCGTAAACATTAACTTTATTAAAATTTCCTTCCTCATCCATGGGCATACAGCCATGGTAGAGCAGATTGGAATTATAAATCTTATAAAGTCCTCCTTTAGAAAAGAGGAACCGCACATGCTTCTGTAATTTCTCGCACTTCACAAATCCCTGCCGCAGACGTTCCATCACCTGTTGTTCTTCCAGTGTCAGTTCGTAAGGACGGTTTCTGTTAATCGTCGGAAAATCCACATCTTTCATGGGATAGGATACCCCGTCAATGACCAGTGCCTTATTCTCATAGTCAATATGCTCTAAAAGCAGCCTGTCCTGCATGCCAAATTCCGGGCGCCGCATGATCAGCTGTCCTTCCAGCTTAAACTGCAATATGGCAATGGCTTTATGCATCTTCATATCAAGGCTCAAATCCTTGGTATCGTAATCCGTATTATATTTGATGGTAAATGCCTCACAGTCTGTATCTTTATAAGCAGCCAGCGCAAAGGTAGCCAGAGGAATCAGATTAATACCATAGCCTTCTTCTAAAGTGTCCAGATTCCCATACCGGGCCGCCATCCGAATCACATTGGCAATGCAGGCCAGATGACCGCTTGCCGCCCCCATCCAGACAATGTCATGATTTCCCCACTGCACGTCCACCGAATGATACTGACAGAGGGTATCGAGAATAATATGAGGGCCTGGGCCTCTGTCAAAGATATCTCCCACGATATGAAGATGGTCAATGACCAGCCGCTGAATCAGATTGCTCAAGGCAACGATAAACTCCGGTGCCCTGCCTATCCGGATAATCGTATGGATAATTTCATTATAATAAGCTTCCTTATCCTGAATCTCCGCCTTCTCCGTAATCAGTTCCTCAATGATGTAGGAAAAGTCCTTCGGCAGCGCTTTGCGCACTTTGGATCTGGTATACTTGGAAGAGACCCGTTTCGTAATCTGCACCAGGCGGTGAAGGGTAATCTTATACCAGTCCTCGATGGAACTCTCGTCCTCCTCCTGCATCACGATATCCAGCTTCTCCTCAGGATAATAAATCAATGTAGCCAGGCTCTTTTTATCCCTGATGCTCAGGGTATTGCCAAATGCCTCATCAATCTTACGCCGCACGGAACCGGACCCGTTTTTCAGGACATGCTTAAACTGCTCATACTCTCCATGAATGTCTGTCATAAAATGTTCCGTTCCCTTCGGCAGATTCAGGATTGCCT
>CATOJY010000095.1 GCA_951800685.1 uncultured Lachnospiraceae bacterium | reverse complement strand
GGTGTCTGCATTCACTGGGGAATACAAACAGACTTATGGCGCATATTTATAACAATCTGGCTACCGTATACAGTGATCTGGAACAATGGATTCCTGCGGAGCAAAATTATAAGAAGACTATTGAAATTGAGCAAAAGATTTATGGGAAGGTTCATACGCAATTAGCCATTACTTACAAGAATCTTGCATTTGTTTATTTGCGTCAGGGGAATCCGGATAAATTAGTAGAGGCTCATAAGCTTATGGAAGAGGCGTTGGAAATATGTAAGAAACTATATCCGCCAGTGCATGGGGAAGTTGCTGAACTCTATGCAAACTTTTCTTTTCTTTGTTATGTGGAAGGTAATTTGGATGAGGCATTAGACTATCTGGAAACGGCGCGGGATATGTATATCAAATTGTATGGTAAAAGGAGCCTTCGGTTACGAGATTTTGACTATAATATCAAATTGATTAAGAAGGCAAGAGGATATTAAAGACAGTTGAAAAATCAAAAAAAGCATTTACTTTCACAGTATAAAGTAAATGCTTTTTTCTATGAGTAAAAGAAATTTAGTGTTATAATTAAATTTACAGAGATAGTCAGAACGGTGTTGGTTATGAGGGAATCCCAAAATGAGATACAAAGTATTCATAAGTTACCGCCGACGTAACGGCGGGCTCGAAATGGCGAAAATTCTAAAAAAACAACTGCAGAATCGATATGCCATAGCTGCTTTCCTGGATGCAGACAATCTGCGGGAGGGACGATTCGATGAGCAGCTGATAGAAAGAATCAAAAAGTGCGACAAAGTAGTCCTCGTCTTGCCGCCGGGCGCGTTAGAGCAGTGCGGAGAAGAAAATGACTGGGTCCGCTGGGAGATAGAATACGCCAGAAAATTTCATAAAACCATTATTCCAGTCTATCAGGCTGGCGATTTATCATGGCGCGATGAAGAGAATCTTCCGGAGTCTATGCGTGGGCTTGGTTATTACAATGGGGTTGAGTATCATTCTTTGTATTTGGATGCCGCGGTGAAAAAGCTTGCCGGATATCTTGGAAAACGACGCCACTTTCTTTATCATCACCTGTTTGGCAGCAGCATAAAAAGAGCTGGACTTGCGGCTTGTATGCTGGCTGCAGTCTGTATGATTGTGTGGCTGGCAGGCTGTGCAAGCAGGCGGAATCATGAGCCGCTTTCGTTTGACGAAGAATTTAATGATCATCTGGTCATGGAACTTAACAATGCCAGCCATCAGTATGAGCAGGGTCTGTATAGCTGGAAGAGATTAGACTATAACCGGGCGCAGCGGGATATCCTTGCGGCGCATGACGAGATGAGTGAGCAGATTCCGCAGTATGATGTGGAGATGGCTAAGGTTAATAACAGTCTGGGCTGTCTGTACTTGGACATGGGTAAATATGAAGAGGCTTATGACTTTCTTAACAGTGCCTATATAACCTTTCGGAAAGCTTATGGAAGAAGGAGTCTGGAAGCCAGGGCGGTCCAGTATTCTATCGCGCAGCACGATTATTATACAGGAGACTTTGCAACGGCGTTAAAGACCTGTCAGGCAATTCTGGATGATACTGATGCGGCAGAAGATAAGACAGTTGTCAGTGCGGTAAAGCATCTGCAGGCAAAGATTCTGGACGAGCGCGGGCAGTGGAAAGAGGCTCTGGACATTTATGATGAAGTGCTTGGATTATACAGCGACATAGAGAAGAATGGTGAGCTTGCAGAGAAGCTCACGGATTATGTATATGGCTCTGAACTAGAGGAAGGGGAGAGAGAGTATTATAGCAATGCCAGCAGATGGGTGGCTTTGACATACAATGCCAAGGGAAGCGTGTATCTCCATATGGGAGAATGCAATAAGGCCAGGCGGGCTTTTAATCAGGCGCTGACGATTTGTCTGGAAAATGTTTACATAGGCGATAACAGCTTGATTACGGCGCAGACTTATAAGAATCTGGCGGTTGTGTATGGACACAGGCGGGAAATCAGGAGAGGGCTGGATTGCATAGACCGGGCTGTGAAAATACCCTTTAATTTATTCGGGTTTGAGGAGGATCAGTATCCCGGTCTGGTGGAAGTTTATGATGTATATGGAGATTTGCTGCATCTTGCGGGAGAGGAGGAGCAGGCCGAATCTTATTATGAAAAGGCAAACGATTTGTCAATCGCTTCCTATGGAGAGAACCATCCGCAGACTGCCGCGGCATATAACGCTTTTGGGCTGTATTATTATGACATCGCAGATTATGAGACAGCCGTCACGCTTTTTGAACAGGCAATAGAGATCAGGAAGAATATATTGGGCATCGATTATACGAGTACAGCCATATATTATGCCAATCTTGCAAAAGCTTATGAGGCCGGCGGTAATCAGGAGAAAGCACAAGATGCTTTGGAACACGCGAAGGAAATCTGCGATGGACTCGAGATGGAGAGCGGGCTGATTGATCAGCTGCTGCAATGGGCACAGGTTGTTGAAACAGAAGAGGATTCAGGGTTATGAAAAGGGATGACTGGCGTGTAAGTATAAAAGGGAGAGGACTCAGTGTACTGAGTTGTATTTTGTTGTGTGCGGCTGTTTATGTCTGTGGCAGTGGAGCTAAGATGCCTGACAAGGCTGCTGGGATCATCATGCAGGATAGGGCAAATACGAGCGATAGAACCGGCGCTGACGATAGTCCTGCCGTCAAGATGGATGATATCATAGACATCATGACCAGGGATCAGATATTTTTTGTGTGTCAGCTTTATACAGAGGATGAAAGGTATGATACCGCGCTTACCAGATGGCAGGGAATGGAATATGGGGAAGCTTATAGCCTTTTCCTGGAGCTGAAGGAAGAGAACAAATATACAGAAGATGATTATGAGACAGCGGCAATCAATAATGCGCTGGGATGTCTCTGCCTTGATATGGGGAAGCATGAAGAGGGCTATGAGTATCTGAACAGCGCCTATGTGGCCATGAAGAAGCTGTATGGAGAAACCGGTATACCCACGCAGGCGGTACTCTCTGCTATCGTTTATTATGATTATGTGACGGGCAGATTCGAACAGTGTCTGGAAGATGCGCGTACGGTAGTTACCGCGAATCCGCCTGCCTCGATATGGATTGTGACCAATCGGACACAAATGCTCGTCAGTTATGAACTTGGTGAGTATGCGTATGCTATCCGCGCAGTATATAGGCTGATGGAGATGTATATGCAGGCGCAGGATGAAACGTTTACATGGGATGATATGTTATCACTGCAGGATTATCTGAGTCAACAGGATAAGGATACTTATGACGTATTTGTATACCGTTGTCTTGCAGTGCTTTCTTTAGATATGGCCAATAATTATGCGATGGCAGCATTTGATGAGGACGGAAGGGAAGAAGCCAGAAAATGGTATGAAACAAGCCTGTTTATCTGCCAGGAGAGGATTGGGGAGGAGGCAGAAGGAATCCTTGCGAAAACAAACGTAGCATATGCCTATTTTTTGGGAAAATGCATGGAGACAGAAAAGGCGTTTTCTTTGATGGAAGAGAATATACATATGCAGGAAGGCTTTGGAGACACCGAATTTCCCTGTACAGATTTGGTGGAGACATATGGCTATTATGGCGATATGCTGATGTTTTTACGACATGATCAGGAGGGCGGTCTGGAGTATTATGATAAAGCAAGGGACTTGTCGGAATACATATATGGAGTAAATCATAACAAGACAGCTAGGGCTTACTATAATATAGGAAAATATTACACTATGCTGAACAATGATCAAAAGGCATTGGATAATTTTAAAAAGAGTGAGGATATCAGGCGAAGTATTCTTTGTGTAAAGGATAAAAATACAATTGATCTGTACATATATCTTTCCCTATTATACCAGAATCAGGGGGAGGATATTCTTGCAGGCATATATCAGGATCGGTGGAAGACTATTGCATCATATCTGTTCTATAACAAAATGACTATGTCAGGAGCGCCATATTATCAAAAAGTTTCCGAAGAGGATGGAGATGAGATTTTAGATTTATCAGTATATAATGAGGGAGAAGCATGGCAGAGGGTGATTGATGATTATATCAATGCGCTGCAGGCCTGTGACGTGAATATGCTGATGGATACCTTACAACTGGAATTTGTGAAACTGGTTCCGGCTATCACGAGTCGGGAACTGGGTGTGGAGGTGAAGCGGGAGGAACTTCTTTCAGTGTATACTGATTTTTATCAGGAAGAATTATTGTCACTGAGAAGTTATTTAGTGGCGCGTTATGGGGAGGAATACAAGATACAATTTGAGCCTTATTCGATTGCAGCCGTTTCGGGGCATGAAATGAATATAATGAATGATTACCTTTTTACAAAATATGACAGCGAGGTTGTTTTGGAGGATATGGTAAATATGACAGGGCGGTTTCAGGTCACTGGGAAGGCAGGTACCATATCGGGGGAAGAGACAGAGGGCTTCTTATGCGGGGAGTTGATTCTGCTGAAGGCAAATGGTGAATGGAAGCTAGGCATACCTGAAGGCTTTCCCCAAATGCCGCAGGACAGATTGAAGGAATTTTTAGGAATCCAGTAGAATGGATTTGCAGCTGTTTTTGTAATTATAAGTCAGTAAATGATAACGATGATTTAAAATGTGGAGAAAGGTAGTATTATGGCAAGCACAAATGAATTGATTAAAAATTACACGAAAGCCATTCAGGAGGGAAATGCGGCAATATTTGCCGGCGCCGGATTATCCAGACCGTCCGGGTATGTGGACTGGAAAAACCTTCTCAGGCCGCTGGCGCAGGAGATAGATCTGGATGTTGAGAAAGAAAACGACCTGGTTTCTGTAGCGCAGTATTATCGCAACCGGAGAAGCACACGCGGGTCTATCAATCAGACGATTGTAGATGCCTTTTCAAAAGACGCTTCGACCAATGAAAATGTGAAAATAGTAACCAGATTACCCATCTCTACCTATTGGACGACCAATTATGATCATCTGCTCGAAGAGGGACTTCGTGAGAGCAACAGGAAACCGGATGTGAAGATTACACAGGAACAGCTGGCGTTTACAGTCCCCGGAAGGGACGCTGTTGTATATAAAATGCATGGAGATGTCAGTTTTCCTGCCGATGCCGTACTGACGAAAGATGACTATGAAACATATGAATGTAAGAGGCCGTTATTCCGGACAGCGTTAAAGGGAGATTTGGTTTCCAAAACCTTTCTTTTTATCGGATTCAGCTTTGAGGATCCCAATCTGGATTATGTCCTCAGCCAGATTCATTCTTTGATTGGCGAGAATAAGCGGGATCATTATTGTTTTTTCAAAAAACTAGAAAAAACGCTTGGGGAAACGGATGAGGAATTTAACTATAGGAAAATCAAGCAAAGGCTCAGGGAAGAGGACTTAAGCAGGTATGGCATCCAGGCAGTGCTTGTGGATGAATACAGCCAGATTACGGATATATTAAAGACCATGGAAAGAGCAGTAAAAAGGAGGAATGTCTTTATAGCAGGAAGTGCCGACAGATATGATGGCGCCTGGGATCAGGCGGCTGCTGAAAGGTTTTCCTATTTGCTGGCAAAGGAACTGGTCAGGAATGGTTACAAGGTAATATCAGGGTTTGGTAGAGGTGTGATTAGTTCGTCCATTATTAATGGTGCATTAAGTGAAATTTATGAGAATAAATACAAACATATGGAGGAATGTTTAAGTTTAAGGCCATTTCCGCAAAACATTGATAATCCTGATGATAAAAGGGCCAGCCGCACAAAGTATAGACAAACCATTCTTGAGGAGGCAGGAGTCAGTGTCTTTTTATTTGGAAATAAAATGGCAGACAAAGATGTGATAAACGCAACTGGATGCCTGGAAGAATTTGAAATCTCAAAAGCGATGGGGAAGAGAATTATTCCTGTGGGCAGTACAGGATATGCTGCCAAGGCCATCATGGATGAGATCAGGGGAGAGCTTGACAGTAAGTATGCCTATTTAAAGGATGATTGGGATGTCCTGGAAAAGGAGACGGACATTGATAAACTGGTTGGGGCGGTTTTGCGCGTGATTGGGCGGGAAGGTTGAGATATTTGATTCGCTGTATTAAGTGTTTAGACACTACCAGGATAAACTTTTAAAATTACAAAAATGTTACAAGTCATCAAAAAGGAATAGGAAATCCTATTCTTTTTTGATGTCATATTTGTTATACTTATTTTAGAATGTATATAGCAGAAAGGTATTTAAGAAGATATGGCTAAGAAATCAACTCGTTTGGAAGCATTACACAATATCTTTGAGGAGTAT
>CATOJY010000094.1 GCA_951800685.1 uncultured Lachnospiraceae bacterium | reverse complement strand
ATTCGGCATTTCCAGGACCTCTTTCTGTCGTGCATAGGTCATACGCGTATTTCTGCCGGCTGCAGTCTTACGGATTCTGTTCTTTTCCATTGACAATTTCACCCCGTTCCTTATGATTTGCTGCCTATCCGCTTGTTTGTCAGCATAAAACTATAATACAAATAAGCATACCACACCACAATAGTGCATTTTCCATTCTACTACAAGTTTTTTGGAGAGTCAACGATTATTTTGAAAAACAGCAAAACCGCTCATGCCGGCTCAACAAATACATGCTGACGAACATGAACGGTTTTCTCTACTTCTCTTGAAATGATCAGATTATTTCAAAGTAACCTTAGCACCCTCTGCTTCCAGTTTAGCCTTAACATCCTCTGCTTCTTCTTTGGATGCTGCTTCTTTAACCATCTTCGGAGCATTGTCAACCAGGTCTTTTGCTTCCTTCAGACCAAGGCCTGTCACTTCACGAACAACCTTAATTACTTTAACCTTATTCGGGCCAACCTCTGTCAGCTCAACGTCAAACTCTGTTTTCTCCTCAGCTGCTGCTGCGCCTGCATCACCGCCTGCTGCTGCAACGACAACACCTGCTGCTGCAGATACGCCGAACTCTTCTTCACATGCCTTTACTAAATCATTCAATTCTAATACTGTCAGCTCTTTGATCGCATCGATAAATTCCTGAGTAGATAATTTTGCCATTATTTTTTACCTCCATGATTTTTCTGTTTTGGTTATTTGTATAATACTTTCGTTCAGAACCGCAGCAATCTGCCATGCTCCGAAACCTTCTCCTGTCAAATCCAGGAAAACCTTGCAAACTTACGCCTCCGCAGGTGCCTCTGCCGCCGGCGCTGCACATTCTGACGCGCCACCTTTTTCTGCCAGCTGGTTCAATACGCGGGCAAAATTTGCAACAGGTGACTGCATGCTGCCAAGCAATCTGGACAGAAGTTCTTCCCTGGAAGGAATCTTAGATACATTCTCGATTCCCTGTGCATCATAAAGAGTACCCTCTACAATGCCGCCTTTGACCTCAAGCGCATTTGCTGTCTTAGCGAATTTGCATAATACTCTTGCAGGCGCCGTTGCGTCCTCTTTGGAAACAGCCATCGCGCTAGGACCTTCCAGATAAGGAATCAGCGATTCAAAGTCTGTACCCTTGAATGCAAAATTCATCATTGTGTTCTTGTAAACCTTGTAACTGATGCCCGCTTCACGAAGCTGCTTACGCAGTTCTGTATCCTGCTCCACCGTAAGTCCACGGTGATCGACTAAAACAACTGACTGCGCATCCTTAATGGAAGCGGAGATCTCTTCTACGATAGGTTTTTTCAGTTCAACCTTAGCCATTACATTTACCTCCTTATAGATTTTACGCCGATCGGAGTCTTCTATAAAAAATCCTCCCCAAAGACAGGGAGGACGGAATCTACTACATCATAATCTTATAGCAACTCTTCTCCTCGGTAGGCGGAATCCTTACGCCATTCTTATGGCACCTACTGTCTTCGGCATGGTCATAACAACCTTCCATACCATAACACAGCAGGTACAAAAATGTCAACTGTTTTTGGAAATATTATTTATCTCCTGGAAATTGTCGGGATTGATCTCGCTCACCATCTCTTCAAATCCTACACTGTCATCTGGTTTGGTCAATTCTATGCTCATTTCCCCAAAGGGTGTCTTGATCATCATGATCCGTGATCCATCCGCTCTGGTAATGATCAACGTATCTGTTTCCCCTTCCTTCGCATCAGCCTCTTCTTTCGCCGCTGCGATCTCTTCTGCAACCTGCTCCTGTATGTCTTCTTCTGCGGCGTCTATCTTCTCCAGTAGTTTCTTCCACTCTTCCTGCGTATAGGCTTCGCTTCCAATCTGAAACTTTGGCTGGATCGTTCCCTTCCTGATATTAGCACACATTTCCGCCATCTTTTCCTGCAGAATTGCCCTGTAATCTTTCTCTTCTAAAGCTTCCTGTCCGCTGTTCTTTGTGTTATCTGGTCCTTTTTGCCCTTGTCCTGCCCTTTCCGCATTTTCAAGCGCCGCACCGAATTTTTCTGTTTTACCACTTCCGCCTGGATGCAATGCATGCCGCGCTGCGAATGGATCCGTAATAAAAGTTTTCTGATTTCCAATCTCCATAACTTTCCCCCATTGCTCTATGTTTTACTGTTCTTCCCACGCTGGCCTTCCCTTTTCTGACACTCAAACCACTGCGCTATCTATAATACGATTTAAACCCTCTAAAAGTTTCAAAATCTTCTTTCCGACAGATCCCCTTTTCTTTTTGATAATATGCTCTTCCTCATATATCCTGTCTCTGTCAGGGAAGTGGCATCGCTTACTTTTGGACTATGTAGCCTTCCTCATCCATCTGTGCACTGCCTGGCAGGTTACGCATATAATTGAGAATCCTTGTCTTCTCCTCCCCTTGTGCAATCGCTGTCCGGCAGCCGCTCTGCAGACAAGGAATAAACTGCAGACTTTGTAATCCATTCTCATCAATCACAGCCTTGATAATCCCGGTATCTACTGTCTTGGAATTAAACCAGAAATTGCCCAGGCTGTACACCACCGGTACCCCATCTACCATGCTGATCTGCTGCAGACAATGAGGATGTGCTCCAATAACCAGATCTGCACCCGCTGACACTACTTCTGGTGCCTGTTTCTCTTGCGCCCAGTCAATCGTCTCCGAATTTTCAGTGCCCCAGTGCAAAAATACAATGACGAAATCACTTTTTTGTTTTGCTTCACTGACAGTCTCCAGCAGATTATCTCCATTCCAACAGCGGAACACTCCTGCCGAAGTGTCCGTCGCCCCTTTCGTATCTGGGTTATCCAATCTTTCAATCTGCGTAGCCGCTATGAAAGCGATCTTCATATTATTGATGATATAATATACGGGTCTACGCGCTTCCTGCAGATCACGCCCAGCTCCCATATAAGTGATCCCCGCTTCTTTCAGCAAATCCATAGTATCTAACAACGCTGCCTCTCCATAATCATAGGCATGATTATTTGCCAGCGATACAAGATCCACTCCCATCTCTCCCAGATAGGAAATCGTCTGCGGCTTCGCACGGAAGGTAAACTGTTTCTCAGGAATCGGTGTACCTCTGTCAGAATAAGGGAACTCATTGTTAAGTACCATGATATCAGCCCCCTGCATCTCTTCCATCAACTCAGGGGCAATTCCCTCTGCGATTCCTGCATCACTCTGCATCACTCTGCCCATAATGGCATAATTCGTATCAAACAGAATATCCCCTGCAAAAGCGATCGATACTTGTGCCGGATCATTGGCGTCCTTGGCATAAATATTGTTTTCCGCCATATAGTCCGGATCATTCAGCACATCAGCATACTTATGGTTTACATGCATGATTTCATCAATCTGTTCCTGCTCGTCTTCCTGTGTCAGCTCTTCACCCCCACGTTCAATCTTCTGTCTTGTCAACTGGAAGTGGCTGGTATCCTTCGATGTCGCCGGCTCTATGATCCATAGAAAAGAAAAGAGCGCACAAAAACCGATTGTCACAACAATCAGCAGCGTGATGCTAAATGGCCGTATAAAACTAGATCTTCTTTTACGCCTTTGCTTTTTCATTCATTCCCCTTACTTTTAAGATAAAAGGATTCCCACCGTACCCGACAGGAATCCTTTGCTGTTGCCTATTAATATTTCGCTGTGTTAACTTTTACGCCAGGCCCCATCGTAGTTGCCAATGTAATGCTTTTCAGATACTGTCCTTTCAGTGCTGATGGTCTTGCCTTAACGATCGCTTCCATCAATGCATCAATATTTTCCTGAAGCTTTGCTTCTTCAAAAGAAACTTTTCCTACTGGCACATGAATGATGTTCGCCTTATCCAGTCTGTACTCGATCTTACCTGCCTTGATATCATTCACTGCTTTTGTAACATCCATTGTTACCGTACCAGCCTTCGGATTCGGCATCAAACCTTTCGGTCCAAGGATCTTACCAAGACGTCCTACGATACCCATCATATCAGGTGTAGCAACTACTACATCGAAATCCAGCCAGCCATCGTGCTGGATCTTAGGGATCAGCTCATCGCCGCCAACATAATCAGCACCTGCTGCCTCTGCCTCTGCTACCTTATCCCCTTTTGCGAACACCAGAACTTTGACAGTCTTACCTGTTCCGTTTGGCAGTACTACCGCCCCACGTACCTGCTGCTCAGCATGACGTCCGTCACATCCGGTCTTAATATGAACTTCTACAGTTTCATCGAATTTCGCTGTTGCCGTCTTTTTTACCAGAGAGATCGCGTCAGCTGTATCGTACAGAGTCGCACGATCTACAAGCTTAGCGGCTTCTACATACTTTTTACCATGTTTCATGTCAAATCCTCCATTACTCTTCTACTGTGATACCCATGCTTCTTGCAGTTCCAGCGATCATGCTCATCGCTGCTTCAAGACTTGCGGCATTCAAATCAGGCATTTTGGTCTCTGCGATCTCCTGCAGTTTTGCCTTGGAAATCGTAGCAACCTTGGTCTTATTAGGAACTGCAGAACCAGATTTGATATTACATGCCTTCTTCAAAAGAACTGCTGCAGGGGGAGTCTTTGTAATGAAACTAAAACTTCTGTCTGCATAAACTGTGATAACAACCGGAATGATCACATCACCCTTGTCGGCTGTTCTTGCGTTGAACTGTTTCGTAAATTCAACGATGTTCACACCGTGCTGTCCAAGTGCAGGACCAACCGGCGGTGCTGGTGTAGCTTTACCAGCAGGAATCTGTAACTTAATATATCCTGTAACTTTCTTTGCCATAACGGCACCTCCTAAAATAATGTGGTACGGGCGTATCATTCCGCTCTTCCAAACTGCTGCCCAATCCCTCGCGGTGATTCTATGCAGTTTTCCTCGAAACCTGAAAGGATCCTGTGCAACGGATTCTTTCGATTTCGACATCACCGAAACCATACTCCCACAATATATCTAATCCGCCTAAGCGGAATAAATATCCTCTACATCCTTCTGACTTCTGCGAAACTGATCTCAACCGGTGTTTCCCTGCCGAACAGTTCCACATTGATCGTCGCTGTCTGCTTGCCGAAATCCATCCTCTGGACCACTCCAATCGTATCTTTCCAGACACCGGCAACCACTGCAATGGTATCACCCTCTGCAAAGTCAACGCTCACATTCTCTGTCTTGATGCCAAGCGGCTTCATCTCCGCCTCAGAAAGCGGTACCGGTTTACTTCCCGGACCAACGAATCCTGTGACGCCTCTGGTATTTCTTACGACATACCATGTATCATCATTCATGACCATATTGATCAATACATAACCCGGAAACATTTTCTTCTGGACAGTCTTGCGCGCACCATTCTTCAGCTCCACAACATCCTGCATAGGCACCCTGACTTCCAGAATCTCTTCTTCCAGATGTCTGTTCTCGATCGTTTTCTCAATGTTGGCTTTTACTTTGTTCTCATACCCGGAATAAGTATGAACAACATACCAATTTGCTTCTGCCATACTAATACCATGCCTTTCTCAGAACTTATAGTGAACGGCATCAGAAATTTCCGTATAAAGCTTTGGCTGGAACCGGAAGCAGAAATTTGCTATGTCGTTTACTATATTTTCAAAGCGTCTTAAAATTTCAACGTTGTGATCAAGTCTACGCCGTACTGCATACCGAAGTCCAGTACAGTAATGATTGCCCCCACAACAACAGAAATAATAACAACCGCCACAGATTGTTTCAAAAGGTCATCTTTATTAGGCCATGTTATTTTCTTAAACTCAGCTTTCACACCATTCCAGAATTTTACAAGTTTGGATGTTTTCTCTGATTTTGCAGAATCTCCCATGCTAATCCTCCATTCTCATAAAAACCAGCGGTTATTTTGTTTCCTTATGCAGAGTATGTCTCTTGCAGAATCTGCAATATTTCTTAGTCTCCATTCTGTCCGGATGAGTCTTCTTATCCTTAGTTGTATTGTAGTTACGCTGTTTGCACTCTGTGCATGCTAAAGTAATTCTCGTACGCATCTTGCTACCTCCACGTGTATTTGTCACTCTTCTGACCCACTAATTTTAAGCATAAAAAAAAGACCTAAATCTTATCTCGTGCAAACACTATAGCACACACAGGTCTTGAAGTCAACTGATTTTACGAATTAATATTTTATCTCTCCTCTACTACAATGTATTTATGGTTAATACCCCTTACAGCCAGTAAGGAATTACCCATCTTGTTGCTTAAGCTGTTAGAATGAGTAAGGCAATAGGTCTGGCCGATACCTCCCAGGACTTTACGTCCGTA
>CATOJY010000093.1 GCA_951800685.1 uncultured Lachnospiraceae bacterium | reverse complement strand
GAGCCGAGCAGGAACCTGCCTTCAATTTTCTGCCATTCGGTACCACCATAGACAGCGATCACTTTTTCCATGGTATCCATCGTGGTACTGTGGATAATCATGCCAACATGGGACATATTCACATATTGCTCATACGGTCTGTTTTCTCCACAAATCGTTCCGTTTTCTGCCATGATGATCTCAAAAAACAATTCTACAACGACAAAAACACCTGACCTCTGCCAGGTGAAATTATTTCATATGGACAGGTCCGACTATGAAGCCAGATACATCTTATGCTCTGCTTTCACTTTCCCGCGATCTACCGTACAATAGATCATCGTCGTATTGGGACTGGCGTGGCCGGCCAGACTCTGGACATCCTGCAAAGGCATCCCCCGATTAGCCGCATTGGTCAAAGCCGTCCTGCGGTATCGGTGAGGATGTACACGATCCACGCCGGCATCCCTGCCCAGACGCCGCAGAATGGCCTCTATTCCGCTTTTTCCCAACCTCCCATATGGCTTACAGCACGATACGAAAAGCGCTGGATTCTGGTCTGTACGCCCCAACAGATACATCTGCAGGTGGTATGCTGCAGATGCATTCAGATAAACCGGACGCTCTTTCCCGCCTTTTCCATGAACGATACATCCGTTTTCCACAAAATCAATATCTGATCTGTTGAGCGCTGCGATTTCCGACACTCTGGCCGCAGTGCTGTACAGCACATCCACCAGCGCAATATCCCTTTCCCGCTGGCAACTGCACCGTATCCGTTCCCTTTCCTCATCACTGTATGGTTTCTTAATCTCCTGATCATATTTGATCTGGTCCAGCAGCTCCGCAGGGTTTTCCCGAATATACTTTTTCCTCCGCAGCCATCCGAAAAAGGACCGGAAAACAATCCTTTTTAGATTCAAATACCGATTTCCCAGATTCCTCTGGTATTTCTGACGTGCCAGATGGAGCATCAGATCATCATCCGTAATCTCCGGAACCGGTTTTCGGAGATCTTCAAACAGCATTCGAAGATGCATCCGGTACTGCTTTATGGTTCCTTCGGATCTCCCGGCCACAGCCATGGCCTGAAGAAAACGCCTGCCATACTCCCAGTTGTCCGTGACATTCGCAGACAACTCCGTCTGCTCCCTCCGGACCTCCAGCCCCTCCATACTTATGGCCATGGCCATCTTCAGCGCCTGCATCTGCGCCTGATCCAGAACACCGGTCATTCGCTGCAGAACCATATCAATCAGCTCCATTTTCATCACTATCGCCTCCTTTGTATGATATAAAATCATACCAGAATAAGGCCGTTCCACGTGAATAAAATGTGAATATGGCGTCTGGCATGGTAATAGCACGAACCGTAACAACCAAATATTCAATCGGAGGGAATAACGGAACACATATAAATGCGTCTGTCCCAGTAATTGACGGGTACAAGCCGATTGCTGCTATTGCTTCAGGAACTGATTCCTGGCAGTCCGTTGTATCTGGTGTAAGTGTTTCCAACACGAAAGTCACAGCAACTTTGTTTAATGTCTCAACAAGTGATTTTAGTAACCTTAATTTTACTTGGAGAGTGCTTTATGTCAGAGACGCGGGTTTAATATAACTTTGATAACATCAGGCCGTCCGCTCCCAGATATATACGGCCTTGTATGGTGGCATGTTATTATGGGGTTTTCCGTTGCCTGCAGCAGACGTTTCACTAATAAACCCTGTACTGTTACATACTCCTGTAGTCGTGTTATACTGCGTGATGTTTTTACTGTTATCTGTGGCTACTGCGAATTTAGGAAGGGAATGAGTGTGTGACGGCATTTCCTGCACGGTCAGTTTGTGTTCCGATTCGCCGCCGGTGCTGCCATTTTTATAACTGCCTGAAGAGCCGAGCAGGAACCTGCCTTCAATTTTCTGCCATTCGGTACCACCATAGACAGCGATCACTTTTTCCATGGTATCCATCGTGGTACTGTGGATAATCATGCCAACATGGGACATATTCACATATTATTCACGTATAGAGGCTGTTCACATGTCTCCGGGACTTCCGGGGATGTGTGAATGGCTTTTATAACGCCATTTTTTGTCTGGAAGGAGGTAATGACCATGGGATAAGAGGACATCCGGTGAGAAAGAAGAAAGATATCATTAGAAAGGAGGAGGAGAAAAGGGTGGATGCACCAATCTCAAGAGCAGAGCATGAGGAATTTCGGAGGCTCATGGAGTCCGAAAACGGACGGTTAAAAGAAGAAAATGACCGTCAGAATCACCGGCTTGCAATATTGGAAAAAAGTGTTCAGCAGATATCCAACCTTGCAGCATCTACAGAAAAGCTTGCTGTGAATATGGAAAACATGCTGAAGGTTCAGGAGCAGCAGGGAGATCGTCTGGAAGCACTGGAAAGCAGAGATGGCGAGAAGTGGAGGTCGGCGGCCGGATATGTGCTGACGGCGGTCTTGGGGATCGTGATCGGTTTTGTATTTAAACAGATCGGTATGTAAATCAATATTTTAGAGGAGGGTCTTTTATGATCAGTATGGAACTTTTGATGCAGTATGTAACATATGCGCTTATGATCGTCGGAGCACTGGCATTTGTAACATCTGTGATCGTGCAGGTTATCAAGGAGCTGCCCTGGCTGATGCGGATTCAGACCAGCGTTGTGGCTCTGGTGGTGTCAGTGCTGGTATGTCTGTTTGCGCTGGCTGTTGCCTGTCAGTATTTCAACCTTGTGATCTGCTGGTATTACTGGCCTGGAGCTGTTGTCGCTGCCTTTGTGGTCTATCTGGTGGCTACAGGAGGATGGGAGCGGGTTGCCGGAATCTGGGAGCGGACAAAATATAACAGAAAATAATACAGAACAGGAGGGCGGGTAACCGTCCTCTTTTTGCGCCGGCGCAAATGCCGGAAGAAAGGAGAGACTATGATTGGAATTAACGCAGGACATACAAAGAGCGGCGCCGGATACGGCGCTGTTGGAATTATCAGGGAATCGGAACATACCCGGAAAGTGGCGGCTGCCCTGAAGCGGCATCTGGAGTTGGCCGGTGCCGCCGTGAAGGAGTGCACTGTAGATTCCGCAGCTTCTCAGAGCGCCTACCTTTCCAAAGTAGTGAGCATGGCCAATGGTAAAGAACTTGAGTGGTTTGTGAGCATCCATTTCAATGCCGGCGGCGGTCGAGGGGTTGAGGTTTATACTTACGGGGGCAGACAGTATCAGGATGCGGTGGAAGTCTGTGAGAACATTGCTGCTCTGGGATTTAAAAACCGTGGAGTTAAGGCAGGGACCGGCCTGTATGTGATCCGGAAGACCAGGGCGAAGAGCATGTTGATCGAAGTCTGCTTTGTGGATACGGATGATGCGAACCGTTATCTGTCAGTCGGAGCAGATAAGATCGGACAGGCGATTGCTGCGGCGCTGATTCCGCATGTTGTCCCGGTGGATCCTGCAGGACCTGTTGTGGTGCCGCCTGCGCAGCCGGAGAAGCAGAAATATGTGAAGGTGATCGTGCCGGAACTGAATGTCCGCAGGTCTCCGTCATGGGCATCCAGTGCTATTGCTGGAACCGTCCGGATTCGGGAGGTATTTACAGTTACGGACACGATTACAGTTGGCTCCACGCCGATGCACAGGCTTAAAAGCAGTCTGTATATCACAGCGCATCCCAAATATGTGGAGACGTATGAAAAATAACATGAACGCTCCCGGAGCAGTCCGGGGCTCTGAAAGGAGAATGATATGAAATTCAGAAGAAAACCTGTAGTAGTAGATGCCTTCCGGTATGACGGAGACCTGATTGACGCTGAGGGAAATTATTACGTCCCGGAATGGGCTGCTGTTGCACACCAGACAGGGGTGCTGTTTTATATGCACGGAGATTCTCCGATGGAATTATATCTGGACATATGTGGAGATCATCTGCCTGTGTGCGTTGGAGACTATGTAATCTGCAATGCAGACGGAAGCCTGGATGCCTGCAGCGCCCAGACTTTTGAGAGGGACTATGAACCTGTGCAGCCTTCGGGAAAGAGTGCCGGCGACGGATCAGATCATGAGCACGAAGACAGAAGCCGTGGAAAGCTGCAGAATTATATCGGTGTTAAGATCGTGAAAGCGGAGCCGGAGGAAAAAGACGGCAGACCGGGATATAAGGTAAAATATCCGGACGGCTATGTGTCGTGGTCCCCGAAGGACGTTTTTGAAAAGGCATATCGGGAACTGGATTGTGAAGATTTTATAAATGAAGATATGTAAGAAAATGGACCTGTCCGTTGCATCAGTGCTTCGGGCAGGTCTTTTTTTGATGTCTAAAATTGAGGGATGCTGTTGAAACTTCTGATGCATCATGGTAGAATCATTCCAGGTTCTGCCATTGATGGTAGGCGGTTTGCCCTCTGCGGAGGGACTGTGCCCCTCCGATTACATAGAAACCGGAAACGGAATTGAAGGAAAGGAGGGCGATGCGGATGTTGACTATTGAAGGACTTATTGCGGTAATCAGCCTTGTGCTGACAGCGTTCGGTCTCGGATATTCAATCGGACGCAACGATAATAACAAGACACAGAAATAGCCGCCCCCCGACCAAAGGATGCGGCTATTCTTAGTCTAAAACTGAAATCGGGCAAACCGTCTATCGGCAGTTCCCGGAGGGTGTCTGTTACCAGCAGATGCCCTTCTTTTTTTGTATCGTTATTGTACCATATGCCATTAGGATTTTCAATATTCTTTGTGTGATTCCTTAAATTATGTGGTTTCTTTTGATGTAATAATGCTCTGAAAATATTGACATTTTTTTCTGAATTGCATATACTATATTTGCAAATAGAAGTATATTTTGTATCTTTACTGTTGTTCCAGCAAGCAGTGTTTCAATTGTAGGGATCGCCAGAAGGCGGTTTTTCCGGCAAAAATTATGATAGTTACAATGATTTCACATACCAGGAAAGGCTTTCTCATGGATTTTAAAGATACTTTGAAAAATTTCATTGACCGTTTAGAAATGTTAAAAGATACGGTACAAACAGAAGAAGCAACAAAAATGTCATTGATTGTCCCTTTTTTTCAGCTTCTCGGATATGATGTATTTAACCCCGTGGAGTTTTGTCCGGAATATACTGCTGATGTGGGTATCAAAAAAGGCGAAAAAGTAGATTATGCTATTCTTATTAAAAATGAACCAGTTATTCTTATCGAAGCAAAATCTGCCAACAGGAAACTGGACAAACACGGTTCTCAGCTTTTTCGGTATTTTGTAACAACTTCTGCTAGGTTCGCTATTCTTACAAATGGGATTGTTTACAAGTTCTATACTGATCTGGAAGAGACTAATAAAATGGATAAAGAACCTTTTCTGGAGATCAATTTATTGAATTTAAAAGACAGCCAGATATCACAGCTTGCAAAATTTAAAAAGGAAAATCTAAATATTGCAGACATTTTGGATTCAGCATCTTTGTTGAAGTATAATAATTTATTTAAAAGTTACATTGAACAACAATTTCAAAATCCTGCAGACGAGATGGTGAAGTTGTTTTTGCAACCCATTTATAAGGGGGCGAAAACTCAAACTGTGATTGAAAAATTCCGACCTATTGTAAAGAAGGCATTCCATGATTATGCGAATGAGCTTTTAAATGAGAAACTGCAATCTGCCATAAATTCTACCAGTATAACAGGAACTGTGGAACCTGGTTCACTTACTACAGAAGATGAATGGAGTGCTTTTTCTTTGATAAAGAACATTCTCAAAGATACTTTGGATATCAATAAGGTTACATATAAATGTACGGAATCGTATATAGCTGTTTTGTATGATAATAATTCCAGAAAATGGATTTGTCGTCTTATATTAAAAAATACTTTTAAAGTGTTGATTTTGCCTGATGAAAACAAAAAAGAAACAAGATATTCCCTTTCCAGTATTGATGAAATTAGAAATTATAGCGAACAATTGGTTGAAATCTGCGGACGTTATCTTCATCCTACATCTGTAGTGCCGCGAGAAATTCTTTATACCAAATGGGGGACTTATGAAATGCCATCTCCCTATCATGTGGATCTGACTCGGGGACCTCGAAAAGATTTAAAACATATTCGGCTATAATTATGAGTTGGTCAATTGATTGAATTAAAGAAGCTCTTTGGTGATATAAGCGGGTGTTTGTGATTAGCAGACACCTTTTTTCATATGATTCAATTTATAAAAGCAATGTTTTTTACTTGATAGAGTCCCTTCCCGTTAAAAGTGGATATGATGCCAGACGGGTGCTATGGCATTTTGGCTGGCGGGCAATAGTGACATATACCGTAATCATCACCGTATATGTCACATGTTACATTACACTTTCGTAAACGGTAGATAGTGGGTACCTCGACTGCGAGAAAAAAATGTGTAACAATAGACTATATTTCTATCACGAGTATCAAAAGTTAAGTCTCAACCTTTGATACCGCTATCAGGAGGTAAGTCTATGC
>CATOJY010000092.1 GCA_951800685.1 uncultured Lachnospiraceae bacterium | reverse complement strand
CGGCTACTCTTGGGCTGATGATGAACTGGGCGACACTATACGCGGCGCCGCTTAACGGTTCCTGGTGGGCATACTTTCCGGTTGTTGTTACCATCGCTTTGATCGCATTCTCATTAAATCTGATGAATACCGGGCTTGACCAGGTATTCAATCCACAGCTGAGAGATTAAGGAGGGGTATCATGGGAAAAGTAGTGCTTGAAGTCAAAAATTTAAAAACGAAATATGTTACCCGTCAGCGTGAGGATGTGTTTGCTGTAGACGGCGTTTCCTTAAAGATTGAGGAAGGGAAATCCCTGGGTGTTGCGGGTGAGTCAGGTTGTGGTAAATCCACGCTGGCGTTGTCGCTTATGGGCTATTATTTTCCGCCTCTGCATTATATCAGCGGTGATATCATCGTAGACGGAAACAATATCTCCGGAATGAAACCGGACGATGTGAGAAAGAAGATTCTGGGAACGGAAATCGCCTACATACCGCAGGCGGCTATGAATGCACTAAATCCTACCCAGAAGATCATCCGCTTTATCGAGGACGTAATTCATGTACATGACCCGAAGGTGACCAAGAAAGATATTTATGATCTGGCGAAAGAGAGATTTGCTATTTTGGGCCTTCCGGAAGAGGTGCTGCAGAAACACGCAGTGGAATTGTCCGGTGGTATGAAACAGCGTACCGTTATCGCGATCTCCACGATCCTCTCTCCTAAAGTATTGATTGCCGATGAACCTTCCTCCGCGCTGGATGTTACAAGTCAGAAGATGGTTATTAAGATGATGCGCGATTTGATGGAGAAAGGGTTTATCAGAAGTATGATCTTCATTACACATGAACTGCCGCTGCTCTACAATGTGACAGACGATATCATGGTAATGTACGCAGGACAGATCGTGGAGCGTGGTACGGCCAAAGAGATGGTATTTGACCCTCTGCATCCTTATACTAAGGGATTGATGGGTTCCATCATCGTTCCGGAGGAGGGCGTGAGAGAGAATAAGCTGATAGCAATTCCGGGAACACCACCAAACTTAAAGCACCCACCAAAAGGATGTCGTTTTGCTGACAGATGTAAATATGCAACCCCTACCTGTATGGCAATGGAAGTTCCTTCACTGGAGGTTTCCAGCAAAGAAGGCAGTGCAAACCGTGAGTACCGCTGCCTGATGTCTGTAAGAAAGATTCGGGAGGTGTATGAGAATGAGTGATAAAAGAGCGGCATGCTTAAGCGGCAAAGGCGTTACCAAAATATTTGGTATGGGCGACAAGAAAACAGTAGCCGTTGACCATGTGGATTTTGACTTCCGGGAAGGCGAGATTGTTTCCATCGTAGGCGAGTCCGGTAGTGGCAAGACCACTCTTTCCAAGATGCTTCTCGGTCTGATCAGTGTCACAGAGGGAGAAGTAATGTTTCAGGGGAAACCCAGGGATATTTCTAATGGAAAGAAGAAGAAAGAGTATTGGAAAGGCATTCAGGCTATTTTCCAGGATCCTTTTTCTTCCTATAATACATTCAACAAAATTGATGCGGTGCTTCTTGACTGCATCAACATGAGAGGCGGCAAATCACTTCCTTATGAAGAGAAATTCGAGATGATGCGGGAAGCCTGTAGCTTCGTTAATCTGGAGTTTAAAGAGCTGACCAACAAGTACCCGTTTGAGCTTTCTGGTGGTCAGATGCAGAGACTTATGATCGCAAGAATTTTCCTGCTTAAGCCGAAGATTCTTCTGGCGGATGAACCGACTTCTATGATCGATGCCTGTTCGAGGGCGACCATTCTGGATATGCTTTTAAAGCTGCGTGATGAAATCAATATGACGATCATCTTCATCACACACGATATTGGTCTTGCCTACTATGTATCTGATTCTGTATATATCATGGAACATGGTAAATTTGTGGAGCATGGCACGGCGGAGGATGTGATTCTTAGACCGAAGGCAGCTTATACGCAGAGACTGATTAACGATGTTCCCAAGATCTATGAGGAATGGGATCTGAGTACGGTATAATGCCAGTGCACCGGTTTGATAGGAGTGGCATAGCAGAAGGTGTAGAGTTGTGCCAGCGCTATTTACGGATAGAGAAAATCGAAGAGTAAGGATAGCGTATTAAGAGTATGGAAAAGACAGAGCGTGTCGATTGTGGCATGCTCTGTTTTTAGTTGTGTCAGCTGTTCCTATGCAGAATTTGTTGCATTCAATTACACTGGATGGTAACGTTGTATATAAGGGAGTATCAGAGCGTGTTAATGTGAGTATACCAGAAGATTTGAAGGTGGTGCACGGTGGAGCAGGTGCAAATAGGCGTTATATGGAGGGAACGCACCAGGCGAAGAAAATCCGATTGTAGGGGAGAATGCAGGTGTGAGAGTCGGTTTTGCTTATCTGCATATTCATGACTGGTATGAAATGATTGAGTTGTTACAGTGCATATCTTCCGGGGAGTAGTGACAAAAGGAAGCGTCAGACTGGAAGATGGAAAAGAAACTGGAAAGAAGATGGCAGGGAATAGGACAAAAATGGGTGAGGAATTGGTATTGGAGTTGGTTTACAGGCTCAGCAGACTGCCGGTCTGCGTATATACAGAGTCATGGGAACCGTTGGGCGTGTATGGAACAGACGGGAAGAGAGAGGAGACATATGACAGGCGGATCTTCCAGCAGATACAGAAGTGTCTCGGAGAAAAGAGAATGGACCAGGTATTTATTCCGTATGATCAACAGGTGCCGATTGGACTCTATGGAGGCAGGGCGGGCGGCAGAATCTATATCCTGGGTCCTTTTTGCTACGGGCCGCTGCATACAATGGAGGCAGGCAGGTTCTTGCGCAAAAACAGGCTGGGCGATTATCCTGAGTGCCGCATGGAGGATGCAAGGAATGTAATCTGGTTTTTGCGGCACAGTGGAGATACTGCTGTACAACAGGAGGGCGCGCAAGTGGACGAACAGTTTTGGTCATATGGTGTGACCGATCAGGAATCTGTAACTGAAGAAGTCTGGCAGATGGAAGCTTTTCAGAGGAACCACACCTATCGGGAGGAAGAGAAATTGTACCGCTGTATCCGGGAAGGCAATGTGGCTTATTTAGAACAGCATATGGAGGACATTGAACTGCCCCACCCGATTCTCCTGGAAGATGTAAAGAAGAATGAAGAATATATGGCGGTAACCGGCATTTCTCTGGCAGCCAGGGCGGCTGTTGAAGGAGGAATCAGCTCCAAAGAGGCGTTCTTGTACAATGATCTTTACCTGAAAAAGATAGCTGCCTGCAGGGACATTCAGGCAATCCATAAGGTACACGGCGAGTGTTATCTGCAGTTTGCCCGTATTGTCCGCGACAGGAAGAAGAAGGAAACCGCCTTAAACCGTCATGTGGAGGAGTGCAAGCGGGCGATCGTCGCAAGACGGTTTGAAAGGATTATGATCGACGAACTGGCAAAGGATGTGGGAATCTCCAAGGAGTACCTGCAGAAGCTTTTCAGACAGCATGAGGGGATTCCTATTACGGAATATATTGCTGATAAGAAATTGGAAGTAGCCTGTAACATGTTGGTATTTTCGGACCGGAAGATCAGCGATATCGCCGATCAACTGCATTTTGGCAGTGTCAGTCATTTCAGCCTGGTCTTTAAGAGGAAAAAGGGACAGTCGCCAAGGGAGTACAGGTGTGCGCATCAGAGGACAGTTTATTGATCAGTGTTTTATTTTATATCCGGTATTGTTAAGTTATAGCCTGTTTTGTAAAAATAGTTTCAGAACAATCCTGTATACTGTCAATAGTATTTTGTAAGGCTTGATGTTTCAAAGATGCTCTAAACAGAGAGGGTCCTATATCTGCAGGGCAGTCTGGGAAGAAAAGGTGACAGGAATCTGAAGGCAAAACAAGACCGGACAGGAGAAGGAGGAAGATCGATGAAGTATTACGTATCAGCAGCTGTGGCAGCGAGCGGCGACGGCACGAAGGAGAAGCCGTTTAAAGCAATTCAGGAGGCGGCACAGATCGCGAAGCCAGGGGATGAAGTCATTGTGGCGCCAGGTGTCTACAGGGAAGCGGTGGATCCCAGAAATGCGGGGACACAGGAAGCAAGGATTGTGTACCGTTCGGAGGAAAAAGGCGCGGCGGTGATCACCGGAGCGGAGCCGGTAACGCAGTGGGAGCAGGTGGAAGGCAGTGTGTGGAAGACTGTTGTGCCCAACAGCCTGTTTGGAGACTATAACCCCTTCACTACGCTTGTCAGCGGGGATTGGTTCATCGCCTCCTTTATCGCCCATACGGGGGAACTGTACTTAAACGATAAGGCCATGTATGAGGTGACATCCCTGGAGCAGGTGAAGCGGCCAGTCCGCGCGCTCTCATCCTGGGATCCGGATTTTACGGTTTATACATGGTATGCAAAGCAGGATACGGCAGAGGATGTGACAGTCATCTATGCCAATTTCCAGGAGTTTGATCCGCGTAAGGAGAATGTGGAGATCAATGTGCGGCGTAACTGCTTCTATCCGCAGCAGGAGGGGATCGGCTATATTACGCTGTCAGGCTTTACGGTGACAAAAGCTGCGACCCAGTGGGCGCCGCCGACGGCATACCAGGAGGGTATGATTGGGCCTCACTGGTCTAAGGGATGGATCATCGAGGACTGTGACGTTTCCCTGTCTAAGTGCAGCGGCATTTCTCTGGGCAAATATCTGCAGCCGGAGAATGATAATAAATGGCTGAAATGGAAGTTTAAGGATGGTACCCAGACGGAGCGCGACTGTATCTGCCAGGCGCAGAGGGAGGGATGGACGAAGGAGCGGATCGGTTCCCATATAATCCGCAGGTGTAATATCCATGACTGCGGGCAGACTGGGATCGTGGGTCATCTGGGCGGTGTATTCTCCGTGATCGAGGACAACCATATCCATCATATTAACAACCGTCAGAATCTGGCAGGTGCGGAGATTGGTGGGATCAAGATGCATGCGGCGATCGATGTGATAATCAGACGGAATCACTTCCATCACTGTACCCGTGGTCTTTGGCTTGACTGGCAGGCACAAGGCACCCGTGTGACGCGTAATCTGTTTCATGACAACACGGTGCCCTTCGAACATCTTCTGACAGAGGAGGCGAAGTCGGCGGAGGCCATTGGGGAGGATATTTTTATCGAAGTGTCCCACGGTCCTACGCTGGTAGACCATAACCTTCTGCTTTCCAGAAGGTCTTTCAAGATGCCGACACAAGGTGTCGCGGTGGTACATAACCTGATTGCAGGTTCTATCGCGGCAGTGGGAACAGGTGTGAACAATGGTGCGAAGACGCTGCAGTCTCCGCGCTATACCCCTTATCATGTACAGCACCGCACGGAGGTGGCAGGCTTTATGACGATCCTGCATGGTGACATGCGCTTCTATAATAATGTGTTTGTGCAGCAGGAAGTACCGGCGTTCTTAAAACGTGTGGAGGAAGCGGTGACGGTAAAGGTGTGGGATGATTTCAACACGACGGCTGGTACAAAACCTTATGATGGCTATCAGACTTATGAGGAGTGGGAGAAAGAGTTCGACGGCTATTGTGGTATGGGTTCTGCTCCCAGTGACCGGTATTACATTCCGCTTCCGGTATGGACAGGCGGCAACCGGTACTACAATGGTGCACAGCCCTGTGACAAGGAGAAGGATTTTATCGTAGATACTGAACATACGATTCATCTGGAGCTTAAGGAAGAGTCGGACGGATGGAAGCTTTGCACCAATCTGGGTGAAGTCCTTCCTGTAGGAGAGGAGAAACTGATTACGACGCAGACGCTTGGTATGGCATTCGAACCAGAACAGCGTTATGAAAACCCGGACGGAACAGAGATTATTTTCGATGAAGATTATTTCGGAATTAAGCGGGAAGGCGTGACAGCCGGGCCTTTTGTAAAGGTGACGGATGGAATGTGTGTATAAGATTGTATAAGATAAAGAAAGGCTGTAAGGGCCGCTGCGGTTGAACCGTAGCGGTTCTTTTCTTAAAAAAAAGTTAAAATATAGAAAACCGGAAAATAGTATGATACAATGACACAAATGAAATGGCTATGAAATGATAATGCCAGGATATGGCATGAGAGACAGACGTCTTACTGTGAAATTTTTACGGAGGATACAGGAATTGAATAAGGAAGAATTTGTCACAAAGCTGCAGCAGGCGCTGGCGGGCGGTATGACATCCGGGCAGGTAGCAGAACATGTGAGATATTACAGGGAGTATATTGATTCGGAGATTCAGAAAGGAAGAACCGAAGAGGAAGTTTTGGTACAACTTGGAGATCCGAGGCTGTTGGCCAGGAGTATTAAGGATGCCAATAAGCGTGCAGGCGCTGTTTCCGGCGCAGAGTATGAGTATGAGGAAGAGAAAACCGATCATGTGCAAGGAGAGAACGGATATGGACGTTCAGGAAATGTGAGAAGGGTTATGCTTCCAGGGTGGCTTGTTATGCTCACCATAGTCGTAATTGTTGTGATTGTGATCGGACTTGTCAGCTCTCTGCTCTACCTTTTTGCACCAGTTATCATGGCTGTACTGCTTGTAACACTGGTCATCCGTCTGATCCAGGATAACCGGCGGTAAGAGGAATAAAGGGGAAGAATATGGTTTCAGCATCGTTAGTGTTGTTGGAACTGACAGAACATGAATTTAAAATAGTCAAAAATATAAAATATAGAATGTATATTTGATCAGAAAACCTGCAATACTATTCCTGTAACAAAAAATCAATCAGGAGGTATTCGAAATGTCTAAGAATGATTATAACCAGAATTCTCAGAATGACAAGCAGCAGGACAAGACAAACAACCAGAACAGTCAGAACAGCCAGAAGAACAGTTCTAAGAACAGTTCCGGAAGCAACGCACAGG
>CATOJY010000091.1 GCA_951800685.1 uncultured Lachnospiraceae bacterium | reverse complement strand
ATGTCTCATAGTTCTCATAATCTTTCTGAACCATCCAATAATCATTGATAAAGTCCCTTGCCATCTCCCGCCCAAGGGCAGCCCCCTTATACAGTAAAAACAGGGCTGACAATACAACTGCGGCCCGTCGGACTACCCGACATGCTCCTGCCCATCGCTTACCAAACAGCGCCTTAATGCCATCCTCTCTACCGGCAACACTGACGTCCCCGATGCACCCGTCCTGCTCCAGTGGTCTGCAGCCAAATACCCCATCATAAATCCCGCCCAGTACCACTGCCGGCACCAGATACACATAGACACAACCATAACGAATCAGCGGCGAAGTAAAAAGCCAGAACAAAAAGGATGCTGCTACAGCCGCCTGTACTACCAGCAGACCCCATCGCTTTCTCCACCATCCAAATACCATACCTGCCGCATATACAAACAATACACAAACCGACACGCCAGCCAACAGGACAAACACCTTATCGCTTCCCCCAAGGGAACGGAACCACCCTGGCAGCCATTCCTGCACGGAAATATCATACCGCGATACATCCGTATATCCCCGGCCCCAGACCTGAATCTCCCTGGCGTCATAATCCGCAGCCCCTTTCGGTATCTTCCAGCGGACGTCAAAGAAATCTAACTGTGTAAACGGATAGACCAGCCAACCGGAAATCACCACATTCCTGATAAAAAAGGGCAAGGCCGTCACGATTCCCAGAAACAGATAAAGCAAAATCTCCCGCCATCTTTTATGTCGTATCAAGTAATATGCCGGCCAAACAGTCAGTAATAGAATCAACGCTGCTGAAAGCTTCACCGTCATCAGGAAGACGCCCAGAACACAAAGCAGTGCATAGGGCAGAATCACCTTTTCCTGCTGTTCCCACAAGTCCAGCCAGCGGATGACGATATAAAAAGCAATCAACACCATAAAGTAATCCGAAGCCGGTGAAATCATCTCGTCAAAAATATTCACCTGATAATAAATCCCCATAACCCTTGCAAAATCGCTGACTTGCAGCTTACCGACACGCATATGGTCTATGACTTCCAGACAGACCACACACAGAATCAAAGCCAGAAATCCGGCACAGCAGTGAAAGGATCTGCCGGTTAGAAAAGCCATGCTGTATAACGCCGATAAGGCAAAAGAAGAACTGTTATAAGCCAACCTGCAATGCAGATTACCAAGGCCCTTTACCACTCCATATTCCTCTATCCATCGAATACTCTGGGCATGATACAGACTTGTATCATAATGAATCATACCGCGGGACGTGCCATAGGCAAATAGCAGAGCCAGAAATATCATGAGACACCATCTGAGCACTCCATAAAGGAATTTTTCTTTCCTGCTGAAAAAAAGTCCTCGAACAGCCCCTACAAGCCTTTTTCTATCAAAGATTCCAATCAGAACACAGACTACACACAATATCACATTAGCTGCAAGTCCTACTCTGGCAAACAGACTGAACACCTGAGCATATACCGTAACGCACACAATCCCGCATAACAGATACGCATCCGCACACCATATCCCGCCTGCTGCCCCCGCAGCGCATCCACAGAACCTGCCCTGCAAATCTGCCTGTTCATGGGCATGATAAGGAATGTGCCACGTGATCACACGCAGCACACCATAGCCAATCATAAAAGTTGTTATTAACATATAGAGCCATATCAATATCACTGAAATCATAGATATCCCGGCCTTCTCCTACTCACTGTTTTTCCCGTTATGTTTCTTCTGATAGTCAGCACAGCTGATACCTGCGATTTCCTGCAAGTCGGAATCCATCATCATGGATACCAGACCCTTAAAGTCCACATCCCGCTTCCATCCCAGTTCTTTCTCAGCCTTCTCACAGTTACCCCACAGGAATTCAACCTCTGCCGGACGATAGAACTCAGGATTCACATCCACCAGAAGTCTGCCACTTTCCGCGTCATATCCCTTTTCGTTGACACCGGTTCCTTCCCAGCGAATCCGGATTCCCAGTTCACCGAAGGCCGCCTCCACAAACTCTCTGACCGTATGTGTCTCGTTGGTGGCAAGTACATAATCCTCTGCCTTATCCTGCTGCAGCATGAGCCACATACCCTTGACATAATCCCCGGCAAATCCCCAGTCACGCTTGGCGTTCATATTGCCAAGCGAAAGCTTCTCCTGTTTGCCTGCAATGATATTGGCAATGGCCAAGGTAATCTTTCTGGTTACAAAATTTTCTCCGCGCCTCGGTGACTCATGGTTAAAAAGAATCCCGTTGCAGGCATACATATTATAGGATTCCCGATAATTCACCGTAATCCAGTAAGAATATAATTTAGCTGCTCCATAAGGGCTCTTGGGATAAAAAGGCGTTTTCTCGCTCTGAGGCGCCGTCTCCGGGATGCCTCCGAACAATTCTGATGTAGAAGCCTGATAAAATCTACACGTTCCACCATTTACGCGAATCGCCTCCAAAAGCTTTAAAGTGCTCACGCCTGTTGCCTCTGCTGTATACTCCGGCACCTCAAAAGATACACCCACATGAGACTGTGCCGCCAGGTTGTATACTTCCGTAGGACGGATTTCCGCAATCAGACGCATCAGATTGCTGGAATCTGTGGTATCTGCATAATGCAGGAAAAATTTGACTTTATGATAATCAGAATCTATCAGGTGATCAATCCTGGCTGTGTTTGTGATGCTGTGTCTGCGGATCAGGCCATGAACTTCATATCCTTTCTCCAATAAAAACTCCGCCAGATAAGAACCATCCTGTCCTGTAATTCCTGTGATTAAAGCTGTTTTCTGCATATTTTCTATCCTTTCCGAATCCTTTCATATATTGCCCCGCTGTGCCTGCTCGTTGCCATCGCGAACATTTTCTCATAAATAGTTGTGTCTGTAAAGATGAAATGGCTGTGTCAGTATGATTTGTCCGTCAAATCAGGGGCCGGCTGAACTGTTATTTCAGGTACTCCGCGATGGCCTCGTGCCAATCTGCAAACTGAAAGTCTGTAGTCATTTTGAACATATAGTTTTCTAAAATGGAATATGCCGGACGTTTCACCGCTGCCCCGTACTCCTCAGACGTAATGCCTTCCACCACGGTCTTTTTGCCTGCCAGTCTGAATATCTCCTCCGTAAACTGTGCCCAGCTGCAGTCTCCCTCACAGGTTGCATGGAAAAGTCCGTAGTTCTCTGTGGGAAGCAGGTAAGCGATAGCTTTCGCCAGTTCCTTTGCGCTGGTGGGTGAGCCTACCTGATCATGCACTACCCGCACCTTATCATTGGTCTCGCTGAGCCGCAGCATTGTCCTGACAAAATTCTTGCCATCCCCATACAGCCATGCCGTACGCAGAATAAAATGCCTGTCACTAAACTCCCGGACATACTCCTCTCCTGCAAGTTTCGTCCGTCCATAAGCCCCCTGAGGCCCCACCGGGTCGGTTTCTCTATAAGGTCTTGTCCCATTTCCGTCAAACACATAATCCGTGGATATATGCATCAGCCTAGCGCCTGTCTCATTTGCTGCAATGCTCATATTGCGAGCACCGATAGCATTAATCCGATAGGCCAGATCTTCTTCCTTCTCACAGGCTTCTACCGCAGTGTAAGCCGCGCAGTTGATAATCGCATAGGGATTGATATCCCGCGCAAATTTCATAACCTCATCTATCTTCGTGATATCCAGTTCTCCTACATCCGTATTGATCAGTTCATATTCCGTACTGCCCGCATATTGCTGGTTTACAGCACGTCCCAGCTGTCCGTTACAGCCTGTCACAATCACTTTCTTCATATCTGTTTCATCCTTTCACGATTATTTCCGTATTGTTATTATCATACAACCATCTGCTGAATTATGCAATTATTGAAAACATATCTGGTGCATACTATAGAAGTTCTTCTCATACAAGAAACAAGACCGCCAGTCTCCTGGCGATCCCCTTCTGACAATCAAACCACTATCTTTCAATACCTTTATCTCCTGGGGAACAGTTTTTCGGCTGATATTTAACTATTCTGGTTCCTCAGCACCTAAATTTTTGCAAGCGTCACAAATCTTCTGAATACCGCGTCCCCAGCTTTCAATATACCCTGCTCTATAAAATACTCTTGCAATATCCGGTGCTTCTCTTCTAAAAATGTCAAAACTTTCTTTATCCAAATCCTCTGACCACCTTCCTCGCCACCACGGCAATCGTCATGGAAACCACACAGGCAAACAAGATCACCGCCCATTCCACGCCCTCACTAATTTCAAACAAAACACCATACAAGGCATTGCCCAGTGGCTGGGCACACATGGAAACAGTGAGGATAAGCGCCATGACCTTACCTATCAGATGAGCCGGCGTTGCCATCTGAAAAAAGGACAGCATCTGCACCGTAAAAACAGTCGCACACGCCATAATGACAAAGCAGCAGACAGTCAGCACAATATAATTTACGATACCGGATGAAACAAACAGTAAAGAAGCGCTGGCAGGGAGCAGGCACCCCGCAGATATCATAAGCAGGTTACCTGCCTTTTGAATGGATAATCTCTTTGCGAAAATACCCGCACAGATTCCTCCTGCCAATCCTCCTGCTGCCATGATTCCCTCTGCGAAACCATATAGCCTGTTCGCCAGTGCTGCTTCTAAGTCTATTACCTCCGTCACAACATAAGGCAGAGCCACAACGATCATGGATGACAGAAACAGATTGATTCCGCAGGCAATCAAAACAGCCTTTCCAATTACCGGCTTCTCTTTCCGGATAAAACGAAAACTTTCCGTAAAATCATTTTTTACAATCTGCCATATACTGCCCGTCGCATCCTGTCTCTGAAATGGTATCTGAATAAAGATCTCCATGACTGCCGATAACACAAAGCATATCATACAGACTATCAGCACTGGCTGTATTCCATAAGCACTGTACAAAATCCCGCCCAGTACAGGACCCATCAAAGAGGCGAAAGAGCTGATTGTATTAACAATGGAATTGGCCGCCATAATATTATCCTGCTTCACCAGCGCAGGAATGCTTGCCTGCACAGACGGCTGGTAGGCGCCGGCAATTCCATATAGAATCATCAGCGTAACTGTCAGTAAGACCACTAGGTTGACACCATGCATGAGCACAGAAAAGGCCAGTATGACGGCTGCCGTAAAGAAGTCCAGTATGACCATAACGTTTCTTTTATTTACTCTGTCTGCAATAATACCGCCCACAGGCGACAGCAGGATTGTGGGCAGAAAGGCGCATGCCATAACGGTACCATAGAGTGCCGATGAGCCTGTCAGATTTAATAAATATAACGGCAGGGCAAATCGCAGCGTTGCATTCCCGAACAGAGAAATTATCTGCCCGATGACTACTAAGGTGAAATCTTTTGAAAATAATTTTTGATTCATTCTACTCTCCATTCCTGAGTATTTACACTCCTTGTTTTTACTTTAATACCGTCCGTCGGTATGTATAATGCCAAAATTTTTCTGCCCGTGTTGCCGGGCAGAAATATCCTGCCAAAATACCTGTCTGACTATTTGTTTTTCTGGTAAATAGCTGTCAGTTCCTGCATACGTGCCATCATCTCATCGTTCACAATATCCAGTCCCAACCCCTTAAGCACCTGATCAAACACCCTGACCTTATGATAAGTATCTTCCTCTGAATCATGAAATACCATGGGATTCATCCAGATATTTGCCATAAGCGAGATCAATTCCGCCAAATGCCTTGGATGTTCTGTCACAATGGAACCGTCTGCAATTCCCTGCTGGATAATCGGCAGAATAAAATGCGGCGCTGCCACTTCTATATTCTCATGCAAAAGGCTGGAAAGAAGTCTTGGATTATTGTAAAAGCTGGGCGCCACTGTGAATACATCATCCTGCACAGAACGGTTGATGGACGTGTTAAACAGTATTTGCAGCTTCTCTTTCCCCTTCAGGTCTGTGCGGTCTTTGATGTCTGTAAGCATCTGGTTAGATTCCTCTGTCATTCTGTCTATAACAGCATACAAAATCTCCTCTTTTGATTTAAAATGATGATAAATCGCACCTTTACTGAGCCCTCCCAGATGATCAATGATGTCCTGGATGGAAGTATGTTCATAGCCCTTTTCCATAAACAGGCGAAATGCAACATCCAATATCAAATTGACGGTTTCTTCCGGATGCTTATTTCTTGCCATCTTATAACCGTTCTCCTTTCAAAATGTGCAAACTTACAGGTTGCAGCTTTTATCGCCAACCGTATAACATACCAACGGTATGTTTATTATATTATCATACCGTTGGTATGTTTGTCAACTCTTCCAACATGAAATGCAATGTCCGAAATTTTCCTCGGAAATTAGGAAATATAACTTTACCAGTTCTCATACCGCTCCAGCATATCGTCTATCGCATGTTCCGCGTTCTCCCAATCCCAGTCATACTCCTTAAGAAGCTTAAGCTGCTCCTCTTCGGTATATGTTTCGGCTTCCAGACCATATAATCGCATAAGATAGTCTGCCCGCATCAGATCCTCGGCTTCTTGATAGCTCTTTTGCACATAGTATCTGTTCAACAACACCGACGCAAGAAAGATCATAAAGCCGGCTGCTGCCCATTTGATCTGCTGCACGTTCCATCTTCGGTGCAGATATTCTACAAAATCTTCCTTTGATTCTGCATCTATCAAATACTGCTTCATATATCTGATCACATCGGATTTCATCCCTAAATCCAGTTCCCGCCCCATCTCTCTGCTGAGCTTAGCGTGTATCTGCTTATGAAAGTCTCTTCCTTCTTTTTCCCAGAACCTATCCATGAAAAAAGCCGGAAGCCTGAGATGCGGCTGCTTTTTCAGACGAAATTTCCAAAGTTCTGTCTCCCGGCTCCCATCAGCCAGAGCATTTGATTCCGTGTGGAATGTAAGCAGAAAGGTCTCTAAATACAGAATTGTTTTCCTGCGCCATCCTGACACGGCACACACCGCCTGTACAAATTGCATACGAAAATCTGTATTTTCAAACAGCCTGGAATAGATGTCCAGATGCAGGAAATATTCCCATGTATACCGATTGTTTCTCAGATAGGGATTCCTGGCAAGCAGCGAAAACTGTTTGA
>CATOJY010000090.1 GCA_951800685.1 uncultured Lachnospiraceae bacterium | reverse complement strand
CAGTGTATTTTAGACTTGACGGGCGAAAACGACAAGTATAATCATTCAAAGGCTGCTCACCTTTACCCGCCATTTTCTTACATTCCCCGTTCGGCGAAAAATTACAAAATCGAACCGGCGCTGACACTCTTGAAATGCCTGCTGCACGGACCACTCTATCACTTCCAAAATATCCTGAAAGTGATAGTAAAAAGTCTGGCGTGAAATATGGCAGGCCTTTACCAGATCCATGACCGTGATTTTGTCTACATCTTTTGTTTTAGATAGGGCCATAAAGGTATCCGCTATCACAGATTTCATATTAACAGCCAATTACACCCCTCCCGTGGCCGTCATTTTACCATAGAATTTCCTGCTTGTCCACACACACCGCAAAAAAGCAACTGCTTCCAGATGCTCTTGCTCCTATGAGCGATCCATAATGAGATTTCGGATATTTTCTATTGGACGGCAGAAATAGAGCAGATGGTCCCAACCGGGGGCTACAGAGCGCATGAGAGTGATGAGGGTATCGTATATGAAGCAAAGATCCGGAAAGAGGATATCTATGCTTATCTAATAGAAGATGACACGCTTTTCTTGAATCCCGATAGATTGTTTAACATTTTGCACCACGAAAACTTCCCATTGGATGACATAGAGCTTAGCGATGAGGATATAATCAGGCGTTAAGCCCTATCCCCCCTCCTGCAATATAGGAATTCCGAAGCAAGCTTCGAATTACAGGCCAAAATCAACTCAACAAAGAAAGGAGTCTGAGTCTCGTAATGAGGTTCAGGCTCCTTTCTTTTTGCAGTATTATAGCAGAGAGCCTTTTTGCAAAACGGGAGCCAGTTTACAAAAGAACGGCTTCAAAAATTAGGAAACACGGTTCTTCAGCGGTATATAAAAGTGGTATGTTGATCGTGCTGCGAAGCTGCTCCTGCTCCTCCAGTCGCTGGATTTCTATCTCAACCAAATCCTTGCGCCGTAAGTTCCCAGATGCAGCGAGAGATAACGCCGGCAAGAACGGATGGAGGGAACCTGTTGCTTGGGTGATTGCCTTGGCAAACTCACTCTCAAGAAATGTATACAAATGAAAACATCGCTCATCCGGGGCGTAAATATTCGCAGAACCAATTGGCGGAAGCTAAGCAGTCGGAGTTATGCGGGACAGCACCTGGACTTAAACGCATGTTTCGATATTGCGAGTTTATGGGACACTGCAAGACCGATGCGGCATCCTTGTCTGATGGCGAGCGGAACGCCATGATTACCAATCTGGTGCCTTTCGCCGGAGGCGCGAAAACGATCCATGCGCTTTCATCTTCAAGTCCAGATTACAAGCCGGAGAAAACTCGGGAGGCGATCAGCGGCTTTCTGAAGAGCAGATTGGAGCCTATTACCTGCCAGACGATATGCGATGAAGGA
Source organism: uncultured Lachnospiraceae bacterium (assembly GCA_951800685.1). GTDB lineage: Bacteria > Bacillota > Clostridia > Lachnospirales > Lachnospiraceae > UBA3282. The sequence goes on along the minus strand of CATOJY010000090.1, from coordinate 5,723 downwards.
TTTCGGTACCCCAGACAGGCATCTGGAGAGTGTAAAGCCAGCTACCCGGCGGAGTTAGGCCGTATCCCTTTGCGTGCAGATGCTCTGCTGGAGGAGATCAATAAGCTCCCGGTTACGGGCAGCGCGGTCAAGGATTCCCAGACGGCGGAGAAATTTGTCCGTAATTTTCTATACAACCAGGATGATATTACGGCACAGGCTGCGGTCACATCCGAAATCCGCGATCATTTCAAGCTGTCGGCTTCGACGGTAAAGTCCCTTCAGTTAGTCCTCAAAGAATCGCAGGAGTCCTATCGAGCCAGTGTCAACAAGGAGGAGGCGCGCCCCTGGTATGTACGCACGGATAATGGAATGCGGTTCTATCCGGGAGTGCTCGCGGAACATCTGGCGAAAACGGAGCATATCTTTTTTGCTGCGGGGCGGTACTATAAATACGAGAACGGTGTCTACTGCGAGATGCCGGAAATCGAGGCGCAAAAAGTCGTGAAGGATAAAATGCTGGCGCGTGAAACCAGGATGCCGCAGATCACCGATGCAGAGAAGCAGTGGCGGCTCCTGATCCAGCGCGATACACATACGCTGAACGAAAATCCCTACATCATCAACGTGCGCAACGGCTTATATAACGTACTCGACAATAAACTGTTGGATCACACGCCGGACTATTACTCCACAATACAGCTGAATGCATCCTACGACAAAACAGCGGATTGCCCTAAATTCAAGGCATTTCTGGAGCGATCCATGGAGGGGGATATGGAGCAGGTGGCGCTGATCCAGGAGATGCTGGGTTATTTCCTCGTCCCCATCAACTTTGCGCAGAAGTGTTTTATCATTGTTGGCGCAGCCGGAGCAGGAAAATCCGTGCTGCTGAATGTGTTGAGCGACATCTTGCTTGGCAGGCAGAATGTGTCCAACGTATCCTGACAGGCCCTCAATGAAAGGTTCAAGACGGCGGAACTATACGGTAAGCTGGCAAATATCTTTTCCGACCTGCCTACGAAAAATATCGATGACAATGGCATTTTCAAGGCACTGGTAGGTGGAGATGATCTGACAGTGGAGAAGAAAAATCGCGATCCGTTTTCGTTCCAATCCAGTGCAAGGCTGCTCTTTTCCTGCAACGGCATCCCTCAGAATTGCGGCGACCGGTCCGAAGGGGTTTACCGCAGGCTCATCATTTTACGTTTCAACCGTACCGTCCCCGAAGATAAACGGGATCCGAATCTGCTGAATAAATTCCGGCAGGAAGCAGATGGTATTTTCCTTTTCGCTCTGGAGGGACTGCGCCGGCTGATAAAAAACCAATACCGTTTCTCCGTCACGCAGACCAACCTGGACGAACTGCAACGGTACCGTGAGGAGTCCGATTCTGTGCTGGCTTTTGTGAGAGATTGCTGCGAATTGAATGCAGCCTACATGAAAGGCTCAAAGGATCTGTACCAAGAATATGCCTCTTACTGCCAGGAATGCGGCATGAAGCCCTATGCTCTGCGAAATTTTGTACATCAGATAATTGCGTCATTTCCGCAGTTGTCCCACGGCGTTGACACATCGAGGAAGGCGCGCGTCATCAAAGGCATCAAACTCAAATAGATGTCGCTCTGAATTTGATATTTGACATATTTGACACATAGATCCTACTTCTCTTTATATTTATCACCAGTGAATTTCCTTTTTTAATTTTCATCACTTAGAGGGATAGCAGCCTATTTAAATGTACCAGAGATTCACCTTTTTCTTGCCGGCGCTTAAATTCCTCAGATAGCATCACATTTTTATATCTTTGTCTATGTCCAAAGGCAAGTGTTATAGGCCGGCAGAAAGATAGTCCTCACATCTGATATTTGACAAATTTGACATATAGATCCTGGCTTTCTTGACTTTTAACACCAACAAATTCTTTTTAATTTTCATCCACTTTATCCACAAGGCTCAGCAAATATCATTGTATGTGTCAAATCTGTCTGAGGGATACCATCCTACTTAGATGTACCAGGGATTTACCATTGCTTTGCCGGCACTTAAATTCCTCAGATAGTATCACATTTTTATATCTTTGTTTGTGTTCAAAGGCAGGTGTTATAGGCCAGCAACGAAATGGTACGGTGCAAAGATCTTCATACTATTTTTCATCAGCAAAATCTTATTGAGATGGAATTTAGTGTCAAATGTGTCAAATAGGGAGGTAGCACCCCCCTGCCTGTCCGTGCTGATTCGATTCTGTCTCTGCGGTTGCTTCTTCGGAGGAAACGCGGCCACAGTCAAAAATCGCTATCAAATCTGACAGGTGTCCAGACGAAACCAGATCCTTGTTTCAATTTCCAGGCAATTATCTACTGCCCGCCTGTGGAAATGTGTCCCCTGATAGGCTCGCAAAAAAATTCATAAGATGAATCGGACTGCTTCTGGTCCATATTACAAATGATTAGGAGGACACTCGCTATGTCTCTCGAAAGAATCCCTTACGATCAATACCTAGACGGGTTTTGGACTATTTATTACAGCGGCAGTCCGGTGCGAATCTTTTATATCAGCAATGTGTTCTGGTTCGTCTTGACAGATATTTGTATCCTGATTGGCCTTGGCAACGCATCAAAGGCTGCAGCTAGGCTGGATGCTGACGAAAAAATGACTCTTCCACTGAGGAATAGTCATTCCGGGCGGCGTGGCGGAGCGCAAAAGCTTCTCTTAATCAATGAGCCTGGGCTTTATCATCTGCTGCTCACTTCCGACAAGCCTGTGGCAAAATCTTTCCGGCACTGGATTATGTTCGAGGTGATCCCCTCCATCCACCGAAACGATGGGTACATCATGGGACAGGACTTCATGGATGCAGCTGAATTGAACGATGTCTCGCAGCAAGTCACCCAAAACATCCTTGCGGAGCGGGATCTGCGTATCCAAAATAGAGCGCAGGCCATGCTGCTCCGCGAGCAGGAGCCGAAAGCCAGATACTATGACGCCATGCTTCTGGCCCCGAAGCTGCTCACGACCACCGCGATAGCAACTGAGTATGGAATCACCGCCCAGCGGCTGAACAAGTATTTGCAGGACAATGGAATCCAGTACAAGCGCAACGGTATTTGGGTGTTGTGCAAGCCCTACGCTGATAAGGGATATACATATCCCCAAACCAGTTTATGTGATTGCAATAGGTATCCCCACTGGACGCAAAAGGGACGTGCTTTCCTCCACGATTTCCTTCGGAACGATGGCATCCTTCCATTATATGAGAGACCCTATGTCCCGTTGGACACGGACGACCCTCTGTAGCACAGGTAAGGATCCCGCCATGAGCACGAAAAATACGCCGTACATCATCCTCCCAGCAGAGGCCGTCTGGGAAGACCTGCGCCGCCGGGCGATCAGCCAGGCGGAAAAGCTGTCCCGGTCTGTTGTGCGGTTGACCTCCTGTGATGCTCCATGCATTGAGTATGCAAATGAAATCCTCCTGGAGAGGGCCGTGATTGACGATCTCTTCAATTACCAGCATTGCCGCGCCACCCCGGAACGCTGTCTGGCGAACGAAAGCGCCACTCTGCGTTACAGGTGGCAGGACGGGACCGTGCAAACCGTATCTTTCCAACGACTGCCACTTGGCAGGGTCAGTATCCAGGGACTTTAAGGCCGGCAGGAGAGGAAATCCCTCTGTGAGATCAAAAAAGCACCGCGCTCAGAGGTAAAATACTGCTTCTGAGCGCGGTGCTTTTTTTGATCCAATCATGCGTTGGCTATTTCTGCATTAGTGTGCCCAAAAGTCTCCCAACGCCTGATCTCCGGCTCCATCTCACATGCGATGGTGATGAGGTCGAGATAACATTCCCGGCCAAAAGGGAGGCCACGCCGGGTGAGGGCATCCTGGACAAGGGTGGGACTGGCGCCGCAGCGGCAAACAAAGACCATCTCCGCTACGATCCCCTCCGCATCTTCCTGCGAGATGCCCAGATTATCGGTGAGGTACTCTTCCATCTGCCTCGTTCCGCAGGTATCCTCGTAGAAAAACGGATCGGCGTACTGTAAAAATTCCTTTTGTGGCAGAATTCTGTAGCTGCGCGAAGGTGGTGCAAAGGCGGATTGTTGGATTTCCATCAAGGTGCTGGCAATCTCGTACGGAAAGATAGAGGCATGTACGATCCGCTCATCCTGGATGTAATAAATAGGGTCATCGTTATCTGATGTCAAAAAATAGGCAATGATCCGATTCCTGGAGGGTGTTCCGGTCCTATAGTAGACTTCCAAGATTTTACAGAAATCATCAAAGCTGATGATTCCATACAGGGTGGCAGCAGCTCTGGCATACAAATCGATTGCACGGGCTGACGTATTCAACGAATTGTTGTTTTTGATAGTATCCATAGGCAGACCTTCCTTTGCAAATGGGATGAAAAGGGCGGGTGCCGTTGGGCACCCGCCTGAATTTAACATCCCGGTTCCATGCGGAAGCGGGGCTGGCCCACCTGCTGAATCAGGTCCCAGTGCCGGGGAAAACTCAAAAGGCTAAATAATAAAGGAGAGATGAAAAAGTATGATTCAGCTGTCAGGAAGTAACAATCCCCCTCAACTGATGATGCTGTTATACTCTGTTTTCTTCGTTTTGTCAAGTATTTTTATAAAATTACGGATGATTTATGCCAAAAAAGTTAGATGTCGCTCCGGGCGTTCAGCTTGTTATGAATTTGTCAAAGTGCAAGAGAATTACTGTTTTACCCCTTCCAGAATGCGGACATATCGATAGACTGTAGGCCGGGACAGACGGGTCAGCCGCGCCAGCTCGCTGAGATTGATGCTACCATCCTGATACTGGCTGTAATATCGATAAAATTTGTCCGGGATCGATGCCTCAGATACAGGCGGCCGTCCCAATTGCTTCCCTTTCGCTCTGGCATTCTCCACCCCTGAGCGAACCCGCTCCCGAATCATGGACAGCTCCAGCTGGGAAAACACTCCGGCAATCTGAAGGAATGCCTCCGTCATCGGATCCACCCGCCCGTCCCGGCAGTCCATCGTAATACTACCAACAATAACCAGCCGCAGATGTTTGTCTCGAATGACATCAATGATCTCGCAAAGCTGCTTGGCGGAACGAGCTAACCTGGATACCTCCAGTGTAAGGATCGTGTCGCCCGGATTAACTGCGTCAAGCATGAGCCGCTGCTGCTCCTTGGAGGCAGTATCCCCATGTTCAAATTCCAGCCAAACCCTTTCCACGCCCTGTTTCTTCAATTCTCGCGTTTGCCGGTTGATGTCCTGCCGGTCCTCACTGGTGGAGCATCTGGCATATCCATGTGTCACAGAAATCCCCCCTTCAATTTCGTTACAGAAATCATCTAAATTTTACACTTTTTGAGACTGCAAAATGATGATTTCACTTGTAAAGGAAATCATATGTTTTTTGTTACATAACTTTTTGGGTCGCTTAGCGACTATCCCTTGCCGGCTCCAGAGATTCAGCTAAAGGTTGCTGTACAAGTTATCCCTGCACTGCCGCAGTGCTCTGTACACTTTTCGTCGATCCAATCTGACAGCGTCAAAACAGAGAAGTATCGCATCCAGTTCGTCCAATATGTCCCGCAGCATGGAGAGATAGCCGTCTGCTATCCGCTCATAATCATCACCCGTATTGGCGTACTTATCTTCAAATATGCTGTAGAAAAGTTCCTCGCAATCTTTACCCAGATACTCTTGGATCAGCCCTGCCAGAACGTTCAGCCGGTCGTCCT
>CATOJY010000089.1 GCA_951800685.1 uncultured Lachnospiraceae bacterium | reverse complement strand
ATGATTCAGGAGATTATGAAGCAGGCAGAGAGCTTGTTAAAATAAGAATGTGAGCAAATTTGACAGGGTTTGCCCATGGGCAGACCCTTTTTCAGAGGCAGATACTTTGAATTTCAAAGTATTGAGCAGTATAGAAATACAGGGAAAACAGAAGGAAAAGTACAAGAGTAAGTTTGAGAACAGTTGTAAGAAAAAGTACAAATGTAGGTTTGAGAACAGTTATAAGGATAAGTACAGGGTAAATCCAGGGCGGTTTGAACTTGAAAATTTGAAGCAGTGCACAAAGAGTGCACGGAAAAGGGGATATTATGGGAAAAACAGCATTTATGTTTCCGGGGCAGGGCGCCCAGTATGTGGGGATGGGAAAGGACTTCTATGAACAGATCCCTGTGAGCAGAGAGATGTATGAGCTGGCGGGTAAGGCCAGCGGGCTTGATGTGGCGGCTCTTTGTTTTGAGGAGAATGAGCAGATCAATATTACAGAGTACACGCAGATCGCCATGCTGGCGACAGAGGTGGCGATGTTAAAAGCGATAGAGGAAAGGGGATTTAAGCCGGATGTGACGGCAGGTTTGAGTCTGGGTGAGTACGGTGCGCTGGCGGCCAGCGGCGTGATGAGCGCGGAAGACGTATTTAAGGTGGTGCGCAAGCGCGGGATTTATATGCAGGAGGCCGTGCCGAACGGCGGCGCCATGGTGGCGGTGCTGGGGCTGGATACGGCAGTGATCGAGAAGATCTGTGAGGAGACGGAAGGCTTCGTGTCCATCGCAAACTATAACTGTCCGGGGCAGATCGTCATTACCGGCGAAGAGGGTGCAGCGCAGGCGGCGGTGGAGAAGCTGACGGCAGCAGGCGCTAAGAGATGCGTGCCCTTGAAGGTCAGCGGACCTTTCCACTCTCCGATGCTGGCAGGCGCCGGGGAGAAACTGGCGGCAGAGCTGGAGCATGTTACGATAGGGGAGATCCAGATTCCCTACATTGCCAATGTGACCGCAGATTATGTGACGGACAAGGCTGAGGTGAAGCCTCTTTTGGAAAAACAGGTGTCTTCTTCCGTGCGCTGGCAGCAGACGGTGGAGCGGATGATCGCAGACGGGGTGGATACTTTCGTGGAGATCGGGCCAGGAAAGACGCTGTCCGGGTTTATGCGCAAGATCAGCAGGGACGTAAAAGTCGTAAACGTAGAGAAAGTGGAAGACCTGGAGAAGCTGCAGGAACTGATGGCATAGGTCTTTTTATGAAAAAGTGGTTATGCGCCGGTAAAGCAGTATTGGCTCACAAAGCATCATGACGGGCATACTTGAAATGATGGCGGGGTATGCATTATAGTAAACGACATAACAAATTTCTGCTTCCGGTTCTTGCAGAAGCTATATATGGTAGCTTCTGCAATGCCTGAAACGAAATTTCTAATGTCGTTAACTATAACATTCTGCAGGAACCGGAGCGTATTGATGATTAATATGGTAAACATGGATCGGAGGAGCATATGTTACAGGGAAAAGTGGCGCTGGTGACGGGAGCCGGCAGAGGAATCGGACGGGAGATTGCCCTGACGCTGGCAGAGTACGGTGCGGATGTGATCGTAAATTATAACGGATCGAAAGAAAAAGCGGAAGAAGTGGTCGCGGAGATTGCCGGGATGGGCCGGAAGGCTGTTGCGGTGCAGTGCAGCGTGGCGGATTTTGAGGCCTGCGGACAGATGATCACGGATATGCTGGCGGCTTTCGGGCATATTGATATTTTGGTAAACAACGCCGGGATTACGAAGGATAATCTGATGATCAAGATGACAGAAGCAGATTTTGATGCGGTCATTGACACAAATCTGAAAGGGACTTTTAACACGATCAAGCATATGTACCGGCCGATGATCAAACAGAAGGCAGGACGGATCATCAACCTGTCTTCCGTGACGGGTGTGCTGGGCAATGCGGGACAGGCTAATTATGCGGCTTCCAAGGCAGGCGTGATCGGGCTGACAAAGTCCATGGCAAGAGAACTGGCCAGCAGGAATATTACGGTCAATGCGGTGGCACCGGGTTTTATTGATACAGACATGACGCAGGCGATGACGGATGCGGCGAAGGAAGCGACACTGGCGCAGATTCCGTTAAAACGTGTGGGTACACCCAGGGATATTGCGGAGACGGTGGCGTTTCTGGCAAGCGACCGGGCGGCCTATATTACCGGACAGGTCATTTCCGTGGACGGCGGCATGGCGATGTAAGACAATTACGATGATTATGCGGAAGGCAGGATAGAGGGAATGATCGCTGCAGTGAGGCTTTCGGCAGAAATGAACGTTTCGTATTTGGCGGTCAAATCAGGAATGCCTGCGGAAGGGTAAGCTGGAAAACACGGAAGGTCAGAAAACATGGTAAGCATGTGTATGGCGGTACAGGCACAGGGCGAAAAGGAAACAGGATCAGGAAAGAAAACGGAGGCAGATATGAGCAGAAGAGTAGTGGTAACGGGTATGGGTGCGATCACGCCGATCGGACTGAGTGTGGACGAGTTTTGGGCCGGAGTCAAAGAGGGAAAGATTGGTTTTGACAGAATCACAAGATTTGACACGGCGGATTTTAAGTGCAAGCTGGCGGCAGAAGTGAAAGGATTTGAAGGGAAAAATTATATGGATTTCAAAGCTGCCAAAAGGATGGAACTTTTTTCACAGTATGCAGTGGCAGCGGCGAAGGAAGCTATGACGGACGCGGGATTGGATATGGAAAAGGAAGATCCCTATCGTGTGGGTGTGGCTGTTGGTTCTGGTACAGGATCACTGCAGGCGATGGAACGTTCTCACAGCAGACTTGTGGAAAAGGGACCAGGAAAGATTGAGCCGCTGTTTGTGCCATTGACGATCTCCAACATGGCGGCCGGCAACGTGTCGATCCAGTTTGGATTAAAAGGTAAGAGCATCAATGTGGTGACGGCCTGCGCTACGGGCACAAATTCCATTGGCGAGGCCTTCCGGGCTATACAGTATGGAGACGCTGAGGTGATGATTGCGGGCGGTACAGAGGGCAGTGTCTGCCCGATTGGCGTAGGTGGTTTTTCGGCGTTGACGGCGTTGTCTACCAGTGAAGATCCAGAGCGGTGTTCCATTCCTTTTGACAAGGAGCGGGGCGGTTTCGTGATGGGAGAAGGCGCGGCCGTGGTAGTATTGGAAGAGCTGGAACATGCCAAAGCGAGAGGGGCGAAGATCTATGCGGAGGTGGCTGGTTACGGTTGTTCCTCGGATGCTTATCATATCACTTCTCCGGCGGAAGACGGTGCTGGGGCAGCTAAAGCCATGGAGTACGCGGTGGCGGATGCGGGTCTTGCAAAAGAAGATATTACGTATATCAATGCACACGGAACGGGCACGCATCACAACGATCTGTTTGAGACGAGAGCGATCAAGTTACTGTTTGGCAATCATGCAAAGAATATCAAGATCAATTCCACGAAATCCATGGTGGGTCATCTGCTGGGTGCGGCGGGCGCTATTGAGTTTGTGACCTGTGTGAAGGAGATCGAAGAAGGATATATTCACAGAACAGTAGGTTACGAGGTGCCGGACGAAGAACTGGATCTGAATTACTGTAAGGAAGCGTATACGGAGGATGTGGAGTATGCATTGTCCAATTCGCTGGGGTTTGGCGGACACAACGCAAGCCTGCTGGTGAAGAAGTATCATGAATAGTGTGAGAAGTACTTCCAGACTTGTGCAGTAAGTCATACTTGCAGCAAAGGCTGTTTCGTGGAGAAGTAGCAGATTTGTTTAGCAAATTGTGTCCGTGCCAGAGAATGATCAGAATACCGATATTTTCCAAGATAAGATTACTTGTCTTCAAATTTGCGTTTTTGCGAAGAGGAGTCATAGGGGTTAGCGTGAGAGGAGTTTCTGATACAGGGTATGGAGTACCGGAAAGAGGAAGTAGAGCAACGGCGGGATAAATTTTGTGACGACAGGGAGAAAAGTGGGACACGCTACACAATGGTTGGTGTCAAAGGAGGAGATAATATGTCACTTATGACGGCGAAGGAAATTATGGAGATCATTCCCCACAGACAGCCTTTTATGCTGATCGATACGATCGAGGAGCTGGAGGAAGGAAAAAGGGTTGTGGCGAAAAAGTGTGTATCCTATAATGAGCCCTTTTTTGCGGGACATTTTCCGCAGGAGCCGGTGATGCCGGGCGTGCTGATCGTGGAAGCGCTGGCCCAGACGGGCGCTGTGGCGATCTTGAGTCAGCCGGAATACAGAGGGAAAACCGCTTATTTTGCGGCGATCAACAACGCGAAATTTAAGGGCAAGGTAGTGCCAGGTGATGTGCTGACGCTGGAGACGGAGATCATTAAGATCAAGGGGCCCATCGGTGTGGGCGCGGCAAAAGCGTATGTAGATGGGAAACTAGTGACACAGGCAGAGTTGACGTTTGCCATTGGAGAAGCATGAGGATTTTAGAATGGATTATCCGCTGAGCTGCCCGAAACAAGTGCCATGAGAATTTATGTGTGCGCATATTGTTAGAGAATGACGTTACGGTTTGGAATGGTGTCAAGATAGACAAAATAAAAGAGTGTAAAGGGTGAAAAGATGGGAATAATAAAACCTCTTCTGATAGGAGAGCTGGTGGCAAAAGTACCTTTGATCCAAGGTGGTATGGGTGTGGGTGTGAGTCTGTCTTCTCTGGCTGGAGCTGTGGCAGCAGAGGGTGGTATTGGCGTGATCTCAACAGCGCAGATCGGGTATAGGGAACCGGATTTTGATATGGACCCTATTGGCGCCAATCTGCGTGCTATTAAGACAGAGATTGAGAAGGCGCGGCAGATTGCAAAGGGTGGTATCCTGGGCGTCAATATTATGGTGGCTACGAGAAAATATGAAGAGTATGTGAAAGCAGCTGTGGAGGCGGGAATCGATCTGATCATTTCTGGTGCGGGACTGCCTATGGAGCTGCCCAGGCTAGCAGGTGCTGCGAAGACGAAACTGGCGCCGATTGTGTCCAGTGTAAAGTCAGCGCAGGTGATCATGCGCTATTGGTGGAAAAAGTATACAAGGCTGCCGGACGCGGTGATCATTGAAGGGCCGCTGGCAGGCGGACATCTTGGTTTCCACCGGGAACAGCTTGACGATATCGAAGGACTTCATTATGATGATGAAGTGAGGAATATTATTGAAACGGTGGATGAGATGGCGGCCGAACACGGGGTGAAAATCCCAGTGATCATGGCAGGGGGCGTTTATACGCGAAAGGATATGGAGCATTATCTGGAAATGGGAGCCGATGGTGTGCAGGTGGCAACGCGGTTTGTGACTACCTATGAGTGTGACGCATCGGATGCTTATAAACAGAGTTATATTGATGCGAAGAAAGAAGACATTGTCATTGTGCAGAGTCCAGTGGGAATGCCTGGAAGGGCTATTTTGAATTCTTTTATGAAGAAAGCGAAAGAGGGGCGGATTCCTCACGGAAAATGTCATCTATGTATCAGTACCTGTAAGCCGGAGGAGACTCCTTATTGTATTACAGATGCGTTAGTTAATGCGGTAAAGGGAAAAATAGAAGAAGGACTTTTGTTTTGCGGAGCGAATGCTTACCGGGCAACGAAGCTGGAACATGTGAAGGATATCATGGAAGAATTCAAATAGCTGTGAGGGAGAAGATGAGAGCAAGAATTATAGGAACAGGCAGCTGTCTGCCTGCCACTGTCGTAACAAATGATGATTTATCAAAGATTATGGATACGTCTGATGAATGGATTAGCAGCCGTACTGGTATCAAAGAGCGGCATTTGGTGAAAGAAGAGACAACTGCAAGTATGTCTGCAGAAGCGGCAAAACGTGCTATGGACAATGCTGGTGTGGCAGCAGAGGAAATCGATCTGATTATTGTAGGCACTCTGTCAGCGGACTATGTGACGCCGTCTTGTGCCTGTGAGGTACAGGCAAAGATTGGAGCGAAGAATGCGGTGGCATTTGACATCAATGCGGCATGTGCAGGATTTATGTTTGCGCTGAATATTGCGAATGTCTATCTGCAGATGGGTACTTATAAGACTGCCTTAATCCTGGGGGCGGAGACATTGTCTAAAATCATGGATTGGAATGACAGAAGCACCTGTGTCCTGTTTGGTGACGGTGCGGGTGCGGCGGTCGTGCGTGCAGAAGAGGGAACAGCTGGGCTGCTTGCTTTTGACCAGGGGTCTGACGGGGTACGTGGCAGTGTGCTGGCGTGCAGAGGACGTTCCAACAATAATCCGTTGGTGGAGACATCAAAGGACTTAACATATGTGCATATGGATGGACAGGAAGTCTATAAGTTTGCTGTGACAGCAGTACCTTGTTCTCTGCAGAAAACGATTCAGAAAGCAGGACTTACAGTGGAAGAGATTGATTATTTTGCACTGCATCAGGCTAATATCCGTATCTTACAGTCTGTGGCGAAGCGATTAAAGACAGCGGAAGATAAATTCCCGATCAGCCTGGACCACTGTGGAAATATATCGGCGGCTAGTGTACCGATTCTGTTAGATGAGATGAACCGGAAAGGAATGTTACTGCCGAGGATGAAGATTGCACTGTCTGGGTTTGGCGGTGGATTGACATGGGCATCGGCAGTCATGGAGTGGTAAAGAAGCCTTGCTTAGAATCACATAGGCATGAAGAAACAGATGGTACATCATATTTTGGATCTGAAACGGGAAAAGGATAGATTTTCTGCCAGGAAACATAAGATAAGGCAGAGATTCATATATTATTATAATTAAAAAATGGGGAAACGGCATGTATGTAACATATTGTGAAGGGAAATGACTTTCATAGTATCATACATGCTCTTTTTAAATTTATGTTGAATTATATCTGGGCGTTTATGATTCTGATCGGGATCGTGTACGGTGCGATTGCTGGTAAAATGGCAGAGGTGACAAATGCGGCTCTTGAGTCTGCTGGTGATGCAGTGTCGTTGTGTATTACAATGATTGGCGTTATGGCATTGTGGGTCGGATTGATGGAGATTGCGCAGAAGTCGGGACTGATTGCGAAATTGACAAGGGGAATACAGCCTTTTATCAGGTTTCTGTTTCCACGGATTCCGGAGGGGCATCCAGCAAGGGAATATATTGCGACGAACCTGATTGCTAATGTACTAGGGTTGGGTTGGGCGTGTACGCCGGCAGGGCTTTGAGTTATTATAATGACAGGTTGAAAAATCCATTGAGAAATCAAGGGTTTCCGCCGAATTTAGTCCTAATGAAAAAATGTAGTTTTGCATCAAAGCATTTCTGATTTTTCATTTGGACGGC
>CATOJY010000088.1 GCA_951800685.1 uncultured Lachnospiraceae bacterium | reverse complement strand
TGTTCCAGGCTGACGTGGTTGCGCAGAGTACACCGGAAATATTTTTTACGTATATTTCGCTTGTCTTCAGCACTTATTATATCAATATGTCTATTTTCCTGGCATATGCGGCGACGTTCCCGGAAGCCCAGGTACTTTTGATGTTCCTGATTCCGATCAAGGTTAAGTGGCTGGGGATAATCTATGGCATTATGCTGGTCTTCGAGTTTCTGGGAAACAGTGTGTTTTACAAGTTTGCCATAGCAGCATCTCTTCTGAACTTCCTGGTATTCTTCCTGACATCCAGGAATATGATGCATTTAAATCCCAGACAGATTCACAGGAGGCAGGAGTTTAAGAGGGATGTGAGAAGAAATACCGGGATTACCAAGCACAAGTGTGCAATCTGCGGCAGGACGGAAGTGGACAGTCCGCAGATGCAGTTTCGGTTCTGTTCCAAGTGCGATGGCAATTATGAGTACTGTGAGGAGCATTTGTATACCCATACGCATATTAAGAGAAGCTGATAAAGTGCTGAATTTAAAAGAAAGAAAAGGAATCTCAGATGGACAGGGAAATCCAGTTTGCCAGAACATTAGAGGAAGTCAGACAAAAGGCTAAGATACAGAATAACTGCATATCCCAGGCAGAGGTGGAGGAGGCATTTGCACCTCTTTCGCTCTCGGAAGAGCAGATGGATATGGTATATCAATATTTGAAACAGAAAAAGATTGGCATCGGGGAGCCGGTGGATTATGAGGCGTATCTGCTGGATGAGGAGAAGGACTATCTTGCCTCTTACCTGGAATCGCTCAAGGCGTTTGCAGAGGTGTCTGAAGGGGAGCGGGAAGCAGTGACACTCTCAGCCATGGCAGGAGATGGAGAAGGTGTCAGGCGCCTGACAGAGATTTTCCTCCCGGAGGTTGTGGAGATTGCCAAACTCTATGCCGGACAAGGGGTATATCTGGAAGACCTGATTGGGGAGGGAAATGTGGCACTCTCCTTGGGTGTGACGATGCTTGGGGCGTTGGAACATGCCTCAGAGGCACAGGGGATGCTTGCCAGACTGATTATGGATGCCATGGAGGAATATATCGCGGATTATGCCGAGGAGTCCAGAAAGGATCAGAGTATCGCCGAGAAGGTCAATAAAGTAGCAGATGCGGCGAATGCGCTGTATGAGGAACTTCGCAGAAAGGTGACGGTGGAGGAACTGATGGCAGAGTCGGGTCTTAGCAGAAAGGCCATAGAGGATGCCATCCGCATGAGCGGGGATAAGATTGAAGCGATTGCAATCGGTGTCACATCATAGATAAAGGCGGTGGATACGTGGAAGGAACAAACAGGGATTTTAAATATTTTATGCAGGATACGGGTTCTGTCTACCTGGGGGCTAAATTAAGTTATGCGGAGATTCTGCAGGATGAGATGGTTAATTTTAAATATAAAAGTATTGTGGAACATTATATTTTTAAGGATACGGATTCGGAGACTACTCTGGAGAGTCAGTTATACTATATGACAGACGATCAGTTTTCTTACAGAACCTACAGGCAGCTTAAGGCGAAGGTGAAGATAAGCATACTGAAAGAGAAGAAGGGATTCGGGGGTAAAAAGAAGGCGGGGTATCAGAGTGAGATCATGAAGTTAGAGGAGTTTGTGTCGATGAACCTTGCGCAGAAAAAGGCGGCAGGCGTGGTGGTACAGGAATTGATCTTATCCAAACTGGCGTTGATGGCGTTCAGTGTATAAGCATGTTCTGTCAGTTTGCGCGATGAATTACACAAAAATTCAACAAAATGTTCTTGTGTTTGACAAATTTTTCTGGTAAACTTACAACGTAAAATTCCCCTTTTACACTGGACAGGCGAAAAGCGCAAAACGGTTTTTGCCTGTCCTTTTATAATTGATAATACGAAATACTTCCGTAGCTTTTAGTCTGTTAAGCAGCTCTCGCAAGAGGATGGTTCAATTGTTTATTTCGCTTTACTAAATTTTAGCAGGAGTGGTATACTAAGAGAAATGTGAAAAGTATTTCCAAGACGCAGAACAGTGGAAATTTCGTCAAGAAGTATTTGGAAGGCAAGTTTGAAAGGAGTTTCAGGGAATGAAATTAGAACAGTCAGAGGCCTATACAGTCCTCATGCAATGCAATATCGAAGAGATTAACTCACAGGGTTATCTGTTGAAACACAATAAAACTGGTGCACGTGTGGCACTTTTATCAAATGATGATGATAATAAGGTTTTCTATATCGGTTTTCGCACACCG
Source organism: uncultured Lachnospiraceae bacterium (assembly GCA_951800685.1). GTDB lineage: Bacteria > Bacillota > Clostridia > Lachnospirales > Lachnospiraceae > UBA3282. The sequence continues at coordinate 5,173 of CATOJY010000088.1, read as the reverse complement.
CCCAAAGACAGTACCGGTGTGGCGCATATTATTGAGCACACCGTGTTATGCGGTTCGGATAAGTTCCCGGTGAAGGATCCTTTTATTGAATTGGCCAAGGGATCTCTTAACACGTTTTTAAATGCCATGACCTATCCGGATAAGACAGTGTATCCGGTGGCAAGCTGTAACGACAAGGATTTCCAGAATCTGATGGATGTGTATCTGGATGCAGTGTTCCATCCTAACATCTATCATGAGGAAAAGATTTTCAAACAGGAAGGCTGGCATTATGAACTGGAGTCTGCGGAAGATGATTTGACCATCAATGGGGTGGTCTATAATGAGATGAAAGGCGCTTTCTCCTCGCCGGATGATGTGCTTTACAGAGAGATTATGAACTCCCTGTATCCGCATACCTCTTACGGTGTGGAATCAGGCGGCGATCCTGATGTGATTCCGGAACTGACTTACGAAGAATTTCTGGCCTTTCACCAGAAATATTATCATCCTTCCAACAGCTATATCTATCTGTATGGAAATATGGATATGGCAGAAAAGTTACAGTATATTGACGAGGCATATTTGTCAAAATATGATGCCCTTTTGGTGGACTCCGAACCGGCAGTGGAGGAACCCTTTCAACAGACAGTGATGGTGGAGAAGTCTTATCCTATCATGGAAAGTGAATCGGAGGCTTCCAATACCTACCTGTCTTACAATGTTTCGCTGGGAGAGAATCTGGACCGGAAAGAGAATATAGGCTTCCAGGCATTGATTGATGCGGTGGCTTCGGCCCCCGGTGCGCCGGTAAAGCAGGCCCTTTTGGATGCCGGAATCGGTACGGATATCAGCTGTATCTTCGAGGTGGATGTGCGGCAGCCATTTTTCTCCATTATAGCGAAGAATGCGGAGGCATCGCAGACAGAAGAATTTATCTCGCTTATTGAAGGCAAACTGCGGGAACTTGCAGAAAACGGTGTGGATAAGAAAGCACTGGCGGCATCACTGAATCATGATGAATTTAAATATCGGGAGGCAGATTATGGTTCTTATCCCAAGGGTCTTATGTACGGACTGCAGATGTGTGAGACCTGGCTTTATGACGATGAGAAGCCCTTTGTGTATCTTCAGCTGGCAGATACCTATAAGGCATTGAAGAAGGAACTGGATACTTCCTTCTATGAGGAGATGATCACCAGATGCCTGCTGGAAAACACCCATAAGAGCGTGGTGGTGGTAAAACCTGTAAAGGGACTTACCGGTCAGAAGGAGAAAGCGCTGGCAGCGTCGTTGGCAGAAAGGAAGGCAGCCATGACGCAGCAGGAGATTGCCCGGATTGTTGCGGACACGGAGGCGCTGAAACGTTATCAGGAGGAGCCCAGTGCGAAGGAAGATCTTGAGAAGATTCCTCTGTTGACCAGGGAAGATATGACGAAGGAAGCAAGACCTTACTGCAACGAGGAGAAAGCGGTGGGAGACACATTGCTGCTTTACCACGATATTTTTACCAACGGCATCGGTTATCTGCGGTTTTTGTTTGATCTTCGGCAGGTGCCGGAAGAGCTGTTTCCCTATGTGGGCCTTCTGCGTGCCATGATCGGCCTGGTGGATACGAAGAAACATTCCTACAGTGAACTTTACAGTGAGATTCATCTGCAGACGGGCGGTATTACACCGGCGGTGAACACTTATACGGATGCGAGGGATCTGTCAAAGTATAAAGTCACGTTCGACCTTAAGGTAAAGACTTTATATGAGAATCTGCCGCAGGCGTTTGCGTTGGCAGAGGAAATATTGACTGAATCAGTCTATACGGATGTAAAACGTCTCTATGAGCTGGTGGCAGAGAGCCGTTCGGATAAACAGGCGCAGATGATGTCGGCAGGCCATTCCCTGGCGGCAGGGCAGGCTTTATCTTACTTGTCGAAACCCGCGATGATTATGGATCATATTTCGGGCATGGCTTTCTATCGTATCCTGGAAGGATTGGAGAAGGACTTCGACCAAAAGAAGGAGGAACTGGTGGCGAATATGCAGAAAGTGGTACGGTGCATATTCCGTCCTGAGAATCTGATGGTGGACTATACGGCGCAGAAAGAGGGCCTGGCAGGAATCGAGGAATTAATAGAAGGCCTGAAAGGAACCCTTTATACGGATCCGATTGACACCAAAGGATATGATCCTGCTCCGGTCAGGAAGAATGAGGGCCTGATGTCTTCGGCGCAGATTCAGTATGTATGCCGGGCAGGAAATTTTGTGAAGAAAGGTCTGCCTTACACGGGGGCGCTGAAAGTGCTGCGGGTGATGATGGGATATGATTATCTCTGGACGCAGGTGCGCGTCAAGGGCGGCGCTTACGGATGCATGTGTCAGTTTGGCAAAAGCGGTGAGAGTTATTTTGTCTCCTATAGGGATCCCAATCTGGAAAAGACCATTGAAACCTATGAGAAGGCAGCGGATTATATTGCAAACTATGAGGCGGATGAGCGGACCATGACTCAGTATATCATCGGAGCCATCAGCGAGATGGATATGCCTTTGACACCTTCAGCCAAAGGAAATTATTCTCTGGCAGGTTATCTGACACACTATGACTTTGAACGAGTACAGAGGGAACGGGATGAACTGCTTGCCACAGATGCAGATACGATACGCAGTCTGGCTGGATATATCCGTGCTTTCATGGAAGATGAGTGTCTCTGTGTGGTGGGCAATGAAGAGAAGATCAAAGAGCAGGAGAAGCTGTTTACAAAGATAGAGTATCTGTTCCACTAAGGCAGATGTCTTCAGGAGGGAGATTGCTATGAGAAATAAACTGGTTGGAAGAAACGGGAAGGTACTGTGTGCGGCGGCTTTGTGTGTAGCGCTTTTCACTGCCTGCGGCACTGCTGCCGGTACCATGAATGATACGGGAGCCAATGTGAAGACGGCGGCCCCCATGAAAGCGGCAGTGGAGGAAGCTGCAGCTGCAGACGAAACATTTGAGGCGGGGGCCTATGATAGCGGTGCCGGCATGGCTTATGATATGTCCTATGCGCAGGAAGGGGATGATGTTGAGCCTGAGACTGTCACAGCGCCTGAGGCCGGTACAGAGCGCAAGCTGATTAAGACAGTTAATATCAGTGCGGAGACGGAACAGTTTGACATCCTGATGCCGTCTTTGCAGGAACAGGTGAAACAGCTTGGCGGTTACATAGAAGAGATATCCATTTACAATAATGAAAATTATTATGCTGAGAGCAGGATGGAGACACTCCGGGGCGCCGGCATGACGGCACGTGTCCCTAAGGAGAATCTGGACAGCTTTCTGGCGCAGGTGGGAGAGCAGTCCAATGTGGTGAGCCAGTCAGAGCGGGTGGAGGATGTGACGCTGCAGTATGTGGATCTGGACAGCCACAAGCGGGTGCTTGTGGCAGAGCAGGAGAGGCTGATTGAGCTTTTAGCGCAGGCTGAGACGGTGGAAGATCTGATTGCCATCGAGGGACGTCTTTCGGAGGTGCGTTATCAGATTGAGAGCATGGAGTCCCAGCTTCGCACCTATGATAATAAGATTGATTACAGTACCGTGTATCTTTCTATCCGTGAAGTGAAGAAATACACACCGCCTCAGGACATAACTGTCTGGGAAAAGATTGGCAATGGTTTTGTGAACAGTCTGGAAAATATCGGTAAGGGAATCGGTGACTTTTTCATCGGATTGCTGATCAATATTCCCTATATCGTTTTGTGGGCGGTTATCATCGTCATGTCGGTGCTGATCATTCGGCAGATACTTTCTGTGGCCGTGAGGAGATTACGGAAATCCGGGCATGTGAAAGGTGACAGAAGAGGGGGGATGAGATTCTGGGCCGGAAAGAAAGCGGAGATATTTTCACGGCAGGAAGAGACAGAGCCGATGTCAGAGGACGAACAGGAAGAGAAGACCCCGCAGGAAGAGCAAAAGGAATAGACAAAGGCACAGCGGGAATGGGAATACAGGAAAGGGAGAAACTACACAGAAGGAAAAGGAAGATATGGAAAGTAAACAGTTTAAAGCCGGTTTTGCGACGTTGATTGGCAGACCCAATGTGGGAAAGTCCACACTGATGAATACACTGATCGGGCAGAAGATTGCCATTACCAGCAACAAGCCGCAGACCACCAGAAACCGTATCCAGACAGTATATACTTCCGAGGAAGGACAGATTGTGTTCCTGGATACACCCGGTATTATCAAAGCGAAAAATAAGCTGGGAGATTATATGGTGAATGTGGCCCAGAGAACCCTTTCGGAGGTGGATGTGATTCTGTGGCTGGTGGAACCTGGTGATTATATCGGTGCAGGTGAGCGGCACATCATTGAGCAGCTGAAGAAAACCAAGACACCGGTAATCCTGGTCATCAATAAAATTGATACAGTGAAGAAAGAACTGATCCTGACTTATATTGACGCCTATAGAAAGGAATTGGATTTTGCGGAGATCGTGCCGGTGTCAGCCCTGCAAAGGGATGGTATGGAAGTACTGATAGAATGTATCATGAAATATCTCCCTTACGGGGAGCCGTTCTATGATGAAGATACCGTGACAGATCAGCCCATGCGGCAGATCGTGGCGGAACTGATCAGGGAGAAAGCGCTTAAATGCCTGGAGGAGGAGATTCCCCACGGCATTGCAGTTACCATCGAGCAGATGAAATACAGAAAGCGGATTGTGGATATAGATGCGACCATAGTCTGTGAACGGGATTCCCACAAGGGCATCATCATCGGTAAACAGGGAAGCATGTTGAAAAAGATTGGTTCCATGGCACGTCCTGACATCGAAGAACTGGTGGAGAGCCAGGTTAACTTAAAGCTCTGGGTGAAAGTAAAGAAAGACTGGCGTGACAGTGATTTCCTGCTCAAGAATTTTGGCTATGATCCTAAAGTAACAGAATAGAAAAAGGTAAATCTGCGAACCCTAATCTGGTAACGGGAAAAAGAATCAGGGGGATCAAGATGAAGCAGATAAATTACTGGGAGCAGTTTATGGCCACGGGTAAGATTGATGATTTCCTGGCTTATAAGAACGTAGTGAGAGACGGAGGAACGGACAAGGAGGACGCAGAGGAGCATTCTCATGCAGGAGATTACAGAGATTACGGGAATGATTATAAAGGCTGAACCGATTGGCGAATATGATAGAAGAGTGGTCCTATTGACGAGGGAGAA
>CATOJY010000087.1 GCA_951800685.1 uncultured Lachnospiraceae bacterium | reverse complement strand
GGCCAGCGGATTTTTGCATGAATTTGCTGATTTATTCAAGCTTTCCCGTTATGAAGAGGAAATCACACAGATGGAGGGATTTGGGGAAAAGTCTTATAGAAACCTTCAGGAGAGTCTGGAAAGGGCAAGAAATACCACTTTACCCAGATTGGTTTACGGATTGGGAATCGAGAATATTGGTGTGGCTAACGCGAAAATGCTGTGCAGATATTTTCAATTTGACCTTACAAAGCTTCGCAATGCTTCCACAGAAGAACTGGCAGAGATTGACGGCATCGGGGAAGTGATAGCCCTGAGTGTCCGGGCCTTCTTTGACGAGGAGAAGAACAGGGAGCAGTTAGAGCGCCTTTTGCCGGAATTAAACATCGCTGTGGAAGTGATAGAGGAGGGCGAACAGACCCTTGCAGGCATGAACTTTGTGATAACAGGAAGCCTGCATCATTTTGAGAACCGTAATCTGCTGAAAGAGGAGATTGAGAGAAAGGGAGGCAAAGTGACAGGCAGTGTAACCGGAAAAACCACCTGTCTGATTAATAACGACACCACTTCCCAGTCTTCCAAAAACAAAAAGGCAAAGGAACTTGGAGTTCGCATTATATCAGAAGAGGAATTCCTGGAAGAGTATCTGTGAATAGAATCATGCACCGCCCGGACAGGCGGTGCATATCCTCACATTTAAAAACATATGGTATCCTTTATTCTATATGCTGTTTATTTTGCTTCAATAAAAGCCAAATGCCCATTAGAGGTAATCTCAACCACTACATGATCATCTGAAACTTCTGTAGGAACTGCAGCCCAGTTCGTATCATCAAGGTATTCATAAACTGTGATTGCCTGACCAGCTTTCACGCCAGGTGCATAGAAAGTAACCTTAGCGGTGCCATAACCGGCATGTGTGTGTACATCTACAACCGTGAGAAGAGATCCCTTCCCCTGAGAAAAGGCTTTCGCTGCATAAACGCTCTTAAGATTGGGCTTCATCAGATCAAAGGTGATGCCTGAGGCGTATTCACCGTCAAGGACGGCGCCCTGTCCCACCGCCAGATCCTGAACCATCGCGCCATCCATATCCCAGATATCGATTACCGCATTGTTCATGTGCTCGCCAATGATTTTATCCTCTTCGATAGCCAAGATTGTCTCTTCAGGAATACCAATATAAGAATCATCCTCAAGATATACTGCGACAGGTGCACCTGCTTCTTTGGCCATAACGGGAGTAGAGAAGATCACAGCACCTGCAAGTGTTAGAATAATTGTTTTTTTCATATTTAATATCCTCCTGCATGTTATCATGTTCTTGTTGTTAAGTCCTGTTATTAATTGAGGCTGTTAAGTCTTGTTGTTACTTGTTGTTCATTGAGGTTATCTTGCACTACTCACGTGTTTATGATATATTCAATATTATATTATTTACAGATTCATACAAAATATTATGTATCATCAGAAAGTTGAGGTTCCTATATATGCCTATTAAAGTCGCAGATTCTTTACCCGCAACTACAATTCTTGAAAATGAAAATATATTTGTCATGACAGAATTTCGCGCCATGCATCAGGATATCCGTCCGCTTAATGTGCTCATATTAAATCTGATGCCTACCAAAGAGGTCACGGAAACACAGCTTCTGCGCAAACTCTCCAATACTCCTTTGCAGGTAAATGTAGAATTTTTGCAGACAGCCAGCTACACACCGCAGCATACGGACTCCAATCATATGGAGGCTTTCTATACCACGTTTGACCAAATTAAAGACCGTAATTTCGACGGCATGATTATCACCGGAGCGCCTCTTGATTATGTGCGCTTTGAGAAAGTGGATTACTGGGATGAAATCTGTACCATCATGGAGTGGGGCAAGAAGCATGTACACTGTACCCTGCATCTTTGCTGGGGCGCTTTTGCCGCGCTGTATTATTTCTATGGTCTGGAACGGGATGACCTTCCGGAAAAACTATCCGGCGTGTACGCTCATAAAATCGTCAAGAGAACTTCGCCCCTGTTCCGGGGATTTGATGATGTTTTCTATGCGCCGCAATCCCGTGCCATGGGAATCGAAGCGTCACAGATAGCTTCTGTGCCGGATCTGGAACTGATGGCAGTTTCCGATGAGGCAGGCGTCACAATCGTCAAGACCACCGATAGCCGGCATTTCTTTGTCACCTGTCATCCGGAATATGATTCGGACACCCTGGCGCAGGAATACTTCCGGGACATGAAAAAGGGTATGAACCCCAAAGTTCCAGCCAACTATTTCCCGGAGGATGATCCCACAAAGGCACCTGTCGTTAACTGGCGCTCCACCGGACAGCTTCTGTATTCCAATTGGCTTAATTATTACGTATACCAGACGACGCCATATGACCTGCGGAATATTTAAGTGAAAAGCGAACGCAGAACCATCGGCTAAGCCGGTGGTTCTGATTGGTATAGGAATCTTTCATGACAATATGCAATGTCTGCTCAAGCATCCATTTCCGGGATACAGAGGGATACAGAGGTGCTTTCTGGGCAGAAAAGGAATTGCATAATCTGACAATTTGCTTTATAATTTATATGGAATATACAGTCTGCTCACCATATTTTGCGAAATAGCAGATTACGTATATGACAAAGAGGTTTTTCTAAAAGGGGATTGAGTGTATTATGGAAACAGCATATCAGAAAGTGAAAGTGCACAATGAGCTGGAGTGGTGCCAGGTTACGGATATGGCCACGAAAGAGAAAATTGAGAAAGTTCTTTTAAAACACAGGGTATCCTATTTTGTCAAGTGGGAAAAGCCAAAATTATTTTCCAATGATAAATTTGGCGCCTGCGTGTTTTGCGTGAATCAGCTTCAGAAGGAAGCTGCGGATGATGCGATTCAGGATCTTGCGGAGGAGATAAAGGGAAAAATCCGCTTTGTCAACCGCAAGGTGGATAAGACATTTTATTAAAGGGGGAAACGGCCTGTGAGCATGTGCGACACATGCAGTAATTATCAGTATGATGAAGAGTATGAGTGCTATGTCTGTATGATAGACCTGGATGAAGATGATATGAGCCATTTTTTAAGTGGAGGTAATTTCCAGTGTTCCTTTTATCAACTGGATAATGAATATCTGGTGGTGAGAAAGCAAATGTGACAGGAGGAAGTTTTTCAGAGAGTATCCTGCGAACATAATGGGACTTAAGATACCCCGGCATGCGGTTGACATGCCGGGGTTTTGCTGACACTTTTAAGTGTCCTTTTCTTTTTTTAGGTTCTTTTGTGCAGTGGACAGCATCAGTTTAATCCGATTTAACTGGTTGACTTCGCTGGCGCCGGGATCGTAGTCGATGGCTACGATGTTGGAGTCAGGAAACCGGGAACGAAGCGCTTTGATAACGCCCTTGCCCACCACATGGTTAGGCAGACAGCCGAAGGGCTGTGTACAGACGATATTGTTAACGCCGCTGTGAATCAGCTCCACCATTTCCCCGGTCAGGAACCATCCCTCGCCGGTCTGGTTGCCGATGTTGACAATAGGGCTTGCATAGTCCACCAACGTATAGATGCTGACAGGCGGTGTAAAGTGTCTGCTCTTTTTAAAGCTCTTTGTGGCCTGTCCCCGTAGTCTCTCAAGAGCCCAGATGCCCAGTCTGGAAAGTAAGGCTGCTTTCCTTGAGGTGCCCAGATATTCTGCTTTATAAATCTGGTTATAGAAGCAGTAGAGCATGAAGTCCAGAAGATCCGGCACCACAGCCTCGGCGCCCTCGGCTTCTAAAAGCTCCACCAGATGGTTGTTGGCGGCGGGAGCAAATTTCACGAGGATTTCGCCCACGATACCTACCCGGGGTTTGCGCAGGTTTTCATCAAGGGGAATGGCATCGAACTCCTGTATGATCTGCCGGCACATCTTTCGGAATGTAAAGTAATGCAGATGTTTGCGTGAAACGAACTGGCAGCATTGTTTGGCCCATTTGGCATGCAGGGCATCTACGGAGCCGGGTTCCAGTTCATAGGGGCGCATACGGTAGACACAGCGCATGAAGATATCCCCGAACAGGGCGCCATAGGCAGCCCGCATCAGCAGTTCCCCATTTAAGTGGAAGCCGGGATTGCTCTCGATACCGGCGAGATTCAAGGAAATAACAGGAATCTGTGCCATACCCGCCTTTTCCAGGGCGCGTCTGATAAAGCCAACATAGTTGGTGGCACGGCAGCCGCCGCCTGTCTGGGTCATGATAATGGCTACTTTGTCAAGATTATAGCTGCCGGATAGCAGAGCATCCATAATCTGTCCCACTACGATCAGGGAAGGATAGCAGGCATCATTGTTTACATATTTTAAGCCCACATCCACAGCATGGCGATTGGCATTACCCAGCACTTCGAAGTGATAACCGCAGGCCTTGAATGCTGCCTCAATGATTTCAAAGTGTATGGGAGACATCTGGGGACACAGGATCGTGTAATCCTTCCGCATTTCCTCCGTAAAGGGTACTTTGGTGATTGCACTGGAACGGATGACGCGTTCACTCTGTTTTTGCTCTCTGACTTTAATGGCAGAGAGAAGAGAGCGGATGCGGATTCTTGCCGCCCCCAGGTTGTTGACTTCGTCAATCTTTAAACAAGTATAAATCTTATCGGAGCCGGAAAGGATGTCATTTACCTGGTCTGTGGTGACGGCATCCAAGCCGCAGCCAAAGGAATTCAGCTGTATCAAATCCAGGTCGTCCCGGGTCTTGACATAGCTTGCTGCCGCATAAAGCCTGGAATGATACATCCACTGGTCGGAGACGATCAATGGCCGCTCCGGCTGTGCCAGATGGGACACAGAGTCCTCCGTGAGCACCGCAATATCGTAGGAAGTGATCAGTTCGGGAATGCCGTGATTGATCTCCGGGTCAATATGGTAGGGACGCCCGGCCAATACGATGCCGCGGATGTGATTGGTCTCCATATAGTGCAGAACCTCTTCTCCCTTTGCGCGCATATCCTGACGGGAGGCTGCCAGTTCCGCCCAGGCAGCTTCAGCAGCGTTCATCACTTCTGTGACAGGCAGATCCTGAAATTCTTTAGTCAGGGCAGAAGTGACAGTGTGCAGGCTTTGAAAGGACATGAAAGGATTGCGGAAAAGGACTTCGCCCCGTCCGATTTCTTCCACGTTGTTCTTAATATTTTCAGAGTATGAGGTGACAATGGGACAATTATAGTGATTGTTGGCCTCATGGAACTCATCCCGCTCATAAAAAAGAGCAGGATAGAAAATAAAGTCGACTTTCTGGTTGATCAGCCAGGAGATATGTCCGTGGGCAAGTTTGGCCGGATAACATTCTGACTCACTGGGAATGGACTCGATGCCCAGCTCATATATCTTACGGTTTGAGATGGGAGAGAGGATTACCCGATAGCCCAGCCTGGTAAAGAAGGTAAACCAGAAAGGATAGTTTTCATACATATTTAAGACTCTGGGAATGCCTACGGTACCGCGTTTGGCCTCATTTGCAGGCAATGGTTCGTAGGAAAAGAGTCTTTTCAGTTTATAATCATAAAGGTTGGGGATGCCGTTATCTTTCTTTGTTTTTCCCAGGCCCCGTTCACAGCGGTTTCCGGAAATGTATTGACGTCCGCCGGTGAATTTGTTGATTGTAAGACGGCAATTGTTTGTACATCCCTTACACTTGGCCATGCTGGTTTCAAACTGCAGACTGGTAATCTGATCCAGATTCAGCATGGAAGTGGCATACCCCTCTTCATAACGCTCCCTGGCAATCAGAGCGGCGCCAAAGGCGCCCATAATGCCGGCAATATCCGGGCGGATAGCTTCACAGTCAGCAATTTTTTCAAAACTCCTAAGGACCGCATCGTTATAAAAGGTGCCGCCCTGGACTACGATATGATGACCAAGTTCCGAAGCATCGGAAACTTTAATGACTTTAAACAGTGCATTTTTGATGACAGAGTAGGCAAGTCCTGCGGATATATCGGAGACAGATGCGCCTTCTTTCTGAGCCTGCTTTACTTTGGAATTCATGAAAACCGTACAGCGGGTACCCAGGTCTATGGGATGCTCTGCGAACAATGCAGTCTGTGCAAATTCTTCCACGCCGTAATTTAAGGATTTGGCAAAGGTTTCGATAAAGGAACCGCAGCCGGAAGAGCAGGCTTCATTGAGCTGCACGCTGTCCACGGTCTGGTTCTTGATCTTGATACATTTCATGTCCTGACCGCCGATATCCAGGATACAGTCCACAGCAGGATTAAAGAAGGCGGCGGCATTGTAGTGCGCTACCGTCTCCACTTCTCCGTCATCCAGTAAGAAGGCGGCTTTCATCAACGCTTCGCCATACCCGGTGGAACAGGAGCGGACAATTTTAACGCCTGGCGGAAGCAGATGGTAGATTTCCTTGAGAGAGCGGATGGCGGTCTTTAAAGGGCTGCCATCATTGCTGCTGTAAAAAGAATAGAGCAAAGAACCATCGTCCCCCACGAGGGCAACTTTGGTGGTGGTGGAACCGGCGTCGATTCCCAGGAAACAATTACCCTGATAGGAAGATAAATCTCCCGTGGTCACGTGGTGGGTGTTGTGCCTTTCGCAGAAAGCGTTATACTCTTTCCGGGAGGCAAACAGAGGCTCCATCCGCTCTACCTCGAAGTCCATTTTGATGTCGGCAGAGAGTTTCTCTGTCATTTCTTCCATCGTATAGAATGTCTCTTCCTTGGCGTTTAAAGCAGAACCGATGGCAGCGAATAGATGGGAATTATCCAGGTCGATGATATGTTCATCATCCAGTTTCAGCGTCCGTATAAAGGACTGCTTTAACTCTGACAGGAAATGCAGCGGGCCGCCCAGAAAGGCCACATGCCCCCGGATCGGTTTGCCACAGGCAAGTCCGCTGATGGTCTGGTTGACAACAGCCTGAAAGATAGAGGCGGATAAGTCTTCCTTGGTAGCGCCTTCGTTGATCAGGGGTTGTATGTCAGATTTGGCAAATACGCCGCATCTGGCTGCGATTGTATAGAGGGAGTTGTAATTTCTGGCATAGGTATTAAGGCCCGTGGCATCCGTCTGTAAGAGAGACGCCATCTGGTCGATAAAAGAGCCTGTACCGCCGGCACAGATGCCGTTCATGCGCTGTTCTACATTGCCGCCCTCGAAATAGATGATCTTGGCGTCTTCACCGCCAAGCTCTATGGCCACATCTGTCACAGGTGCGAAGGTCTGCAGGGAGGTTGATACGGCAATCACTTCCTGGACGAAGGGAACCTGTAAGTGGTTAGCCAGGGTGAGGCCGCCGGATCCGGTGATCATGGGATGTACGGTCAGATTGCCCAGTTTGTCGTAAGCTTTGGAAAGCAGGTTGGAGAGAGTCTCCTTTATGTTGGCAAAGTGTCTTTGATAGTCGGAAAAGAGTATCTGATGCCTGTTATCCAGAATGGCGATCTTGACTGTGGTAGAACCGATGTCAATGCCAAGCGTATATTGCATATCACTCA
>CATOJY010000086.1 GCA_951800685.1 uncultured Lachnospiraceae bacterium | reverse complement strand
TGAGTGATATGCAATATACGCTTGGCATTGACATCGGTTCTACCACAGTCAAGATCGCCATTCTGGATAACAGGCATCAGATACTCTTTTCCGACTATCAAAGACACTTTGCCAACATAAAGGAGACCCTCTCCAACCTGCTTTCCAAAGCTTACGACAAACTGGGCAATCTGACCGTACATCCCATGATTACCGGATCCGGCGGCCTCACCCTGGCTAACCACTTACAGGTTCCCTTCGTTCAGGAAGTGATTGCCGTATCAACCTCCCTGCAGACCTTCGCACCTGTGACAGATGTTGCCATAGAGCTTGGCGGTGAAGATGCCAAGATCATCTATTTCGAGGGCGGCAATGTAGAACAGCGCATGAACGGCATCTGTGCCGGCGGTACAGGCTCTTTTATCGACCAGATGGCGTCTCTCTTACAGACTGATGCCATGGGCCTTAATACCTATGCCAGAAATTACAACTCCCTCTATACAATCGCAGCCAGATGCGGCGTATTCGCCAAATCCGACATACAACCCCTGATCAACGAAGGCGCCACCAAAGAGGACTTATCCGCATCTATCTTTCAGGCTGTTGTCAACCAGACCATCAGCGGACTTGCCTGCGGCAAACCGATCCGGGGGCATGTGGCTTTTCTGGGCGGCCCGCTGCATTTCCTGTCAGAGTTAAAGCAGTCCTTTATACGGACGCTGAAACTGGATGATGAACATATCATCGACCTGGATAATTCCCATCTCTTCGCTGCCATTGGTTCTGCTTTAAACGCCAAGGAAGAGACATTCTATACGATGGAACAAATGACAGAGAAACTCTCTGCCGACATCAAAATGGACTTCGAGGTAGAGCGAATGGAACCTCTGTTTGCCTCCCGGAAAGAGTATAACGCTTTCTGCGAAAGGCACAACACCCACCATGTGACCACAGGAGATTTATCTTCCTATGAGGGTAATTGTTTCCTGGGAATCGACGCCGGTTCCACCACCACCAAAGTTGCCCTCGTGGGGGACGATGGTTCTTTGCTCTATTCTTTTTACAGCAGCAATGATGGCAGCCCCTTAAAGACCGCCATCCGCTCTCTCAAGGAAATCTACCATCTGCTTCCGCCAGGCGTTAAAATTGTCCGTTCCTGTTCCACCGGGTATGGCGAAGCGTTAATGAAAGCCGCCTTCTTACTGGATGACGGGGAAGTGGAGACGGTAGCGCACTACAATGCCGCCGCCTTCTTTAATCCTGCTGTGGACTGTATTCTGGATATCGGCGGTCAGGACATGAAATGTATCAAGATTAAGAACCAGACCGTGGACAGCGTGCAGCTCAATGAAGCCTGCTCTTCTGGCTGCGGTTCCTTTATCGAAACCTTCGCCAAATCCTTAAATTACGGCGTGGAAGAATTTGCACAGACTGCATTGTTCGCAGAGCATCCCATAGACCTGGGTACCCGCTGTACGGTTTTCATGAATTCCAAGGTCAAGCAGGCCCAGAAAGAAGGCGCATCTGTCTCGGATATATCCGCAGGACTTGCCTACTCTGTTATTAAAAATGCACTGTTTAAAGTCATTAAAGTTTCCGATGCTTCGGAACTTGGTCATCATATCGTAGTCCAGGGCGGCACCTTTTACAACGATGCGGTCCTTAGGAGTTTTGAAAAAATTGCTGACTGTGAAGCCATCCGCCCGGATATTGCGGGCATTATGGGTGCCTTTGGCGCCGCTCTGATTGCCAGAGAGCGTTATGAAGAAGGGTATGCCACTTCCATGCTGAATCTGGATCAGATTACTAATCTGCAGTTTGAAACCAGCATGGCCAAGTGTAAGGGATGTACAAACAATTGCCGTCTTACAATCAACAAATTTACCGGCGGACGTCAATATATTTCCGGAAACCGCTGTGAACGGGGTCTGGGAAAAACGAAGAAAGATAACGGCATCCCCAACCTTTACGATTATAAACTGAAAAGACTCTTTTCCTACGAACCATTGCCTGCAAATGAGGCCAAACGCGGTACTGTAGGCATCCCCAGAGTCTTAAATATGTATGAAAACTATCCTTTCTGGTTTACCTTCTTTACCAGGCTGGGCTATCGGGTAATCCTCTCTCCCATCTCAAACCGTAAGATATATGAGCTGGGCATCGAGTCCATTCCCAGTGAGTCAGAATGTTATCCGGCCAAACTCGCCCATGGACATATCTCCTGGCTGATCAACCAGAAAGTAGATTTTATTTTCTATCCTGCTCTTTTTTATGAGCGGGATGAGTTCCATGAGGCAAACAATCACTATAATTGTCCTATAGTCACCTCATACTCTGAAAATATTAAGAACAACGTGGAAGAAATCGGACGGGGCGAAGTCCTTTTCCGCAATCCTTTCATGTCCTTTCAAAGCCTGCACACTGTCACTTCTGCCCTGACAAAAGAATTTCAGGATCTGCCTGTCACAGAAGTGATGAACGCAGCTGAAGCTGCCTGGGCAGAACTGGCAGCCTCCCGTCAGGATATGCGCGCAAAGGGAGAAGAGGTTCTGCACTATATGGATACCAATCACATCCGTGGAATCGTATTGGCCGGGCGTCCCTACCATATTGACCCGGAGATCAATCACGGCATTCCCGAACTGATCACTTCCTACGATATTGCCGTACTCACGGAGGATTCTGTGTCCCATCTGGCACAGCCGGAGCGGCCATTGATCGTCTCCGACCAGTGGATGTATCATTCCAGGCTTTATGCGGCGGCAAGCTATGTCAAGACCCGGGACGACCTGGATTTGATACAGCTGAATTCCTTTGGCTGCGGCTTGGATGCCGTCACTACAGACCAGGTGAATGACATCCTCTCCGGCTCCGATAAGATTTATACCTGTTTAAAGATTGACGAAGTCAACAATCTGGGGGCGGCAAGAATCCGTATCCGCTCTCTTCTCTCTGCCATTAAAGTCAGAGAACAAAAACAGAGTGAACGCGTCATCCGCTCCAGTGCGATCACCAAAGTACCCTTTACGGAGGAAATGCGGAAGGATTACACGATTCTGTGTCCCCAGATGTCTCCCATTCACTTTGAAATCATCGAGGCAGCATTCAAGGCCTGCGGTTATCACTTCGAAGTGCTGGGCAATGCCAATCGTCATGCCGTGGATGTGGGCTTAAAATATGTAAACAATGATGCCTGCTATCCTTCCCTGATCGTAGTGGGACAGATTATGGATGCTCTGCTATCCGGCAGCTATAATCTCGACAAAGTAGCCATTATCATGACTCAGACAGGCGGCGGCTGTCGTGCCACCAACTATGTTGGTTTTATCAGACGCGCCCTGGAAAAGGCCGGCATGGCACAAATTCCTGTTATTTCCTTGAATCTCGCCGGTATCGAGAGCAATCCCGGCTTTCACTTAAACGGGGAACTGCTGATGCGGGCTGCCTATGGCGCCCTGTTCGGGGATATTTTCATGCGCTGTGTCTACCGTATGCGCCCCTATGAACTGGAACCCGGCTCCGTAGATGCCCTGCATGCCAAATGGGCCAAACGATGCTGTCAGTTCGTTTCACGCAAACATCTGCATTACTTTACATTCCGAAAAATGTGCCGGCAGATCATACAGGATTTCGATGCCATCCCTATCGATGAAAACCTGCGCAAACCCCGGGTAGGTATCGTGGGAGAAATCCTCGTGAAATTTGCTCCCGCCGCCAACAACCATCTGGTAGAGCTTTTAGAAGCGGAAGGCGCCGAGGCTGTGGTGCCGGATCTTCTGGACTTCATGCTCTACTGCTTCTATAACCAGATTTATAAAGCAGAATATCTGGGTACCTCAAGGAAAGCAGCCTTCCTTTCCAGACTGGGTATCTGGGCTCTTGAGAGACTACGGGGACAGGCCGCAAAGAGCTTTAAAAAGAGCAGACACTTTACACCGCCTGTCAGCATCTATACGCTTGTGGACTATGCAAGCCCTATCGTCAATATCGGCAACCAGACCGGCGAGGGATGGTTCCTGACCGGGGAAATGGTGGAACTGATTCACAGCGGCGTTAACAATATCGTCTGTACGCAGCCCTTCGGCTGTCTGCCTAACCATGTGGTGGGCAAAGGCGTTATCAAAGCGCTTCGTTCCCGGTTTCCTGACTCCAACATCGTAGCCATCGACTACGATCCCGGCGCCAGCGAAGTCAACCAGTTAAATCGGATTAAACTGATGCTGTCCACTGCACAAAAGAACCTGAAAAAAGAAAAAGACACTTAAAAAGTGTCAGCAAAACCCCGGCATCTCAATAGCATGCCGGGGTATCTTAATTTCCGCTATGTTCGCAGGATGCCCGCTGAAAAACTTCCTCCTGTCACATTTGCTTTCTCACCACCAGATATTCATTGTCCAGTTGATAGAAGGAACACTGGAAATTACCTCCACTTAAAAAATGGCTCATATCATCTTCATCCAGGTCTATCATACAGACATAGCACTCATACTCTTCATCATACTGATAATTACTGCATGTGTCACACATGCTCACAGGCCGTTTCCCCCTTTAATAAAATGTCTTATCCACCTTGCGGTTGACAAAGCGGATCTTTCCCTTTATCTCCTCCGCAAGATCCTGAATCGCCTCATCCGCAGCTTCCTTCTGAAGCTGATTCACGCAAAACACACAAGCGCCAAATTTATCATTGGAAAATAATTTTGGCTTTTCCCACTTGACAAAATAGGATACCCTGTGTTTTAAAAGAACTTTCTCAATTTTTTCTTTCGTGGCCATATCCGTAACCTGGCACCACTCCAGCTCATTGTGTACTTTCACTTTCTGATATGCTGTTTCCATAATACACTCAATCCCCTTTTAGAAAACCTCTTTATCATATACGTAATCTGCTATTTCGGAAAATATGGTGAGCAGACTGTATAGTCCATATAAATTATAAAGCAAATTGTCAGATTATGCAATTCCTTTTCTGCCCAGAAAACACACCAGAAAATACACCCAGAAAACACCTCTGTATTCCGGAAATGGATGATTGAGAGAATATTGCACATTTTGACATAATACTTATTCTCCACCAAAAATGCACCGCCCTGACAGGCGGTGCACATCCCCACACTTAAAATAATACTATATGCTGTTTATTTTGCTTCAATAAAAGCCAAATGCCCGTTAGAGGTAATCTCAACCACTACATGATTATCAGAAACCTCTGTAGGAACTGCAACCCAGTTCTCATCATTAACGTTCGCATATACTGTGATTGCCTGACCAGCCTTCACGCCAGGTGCATAGAATGTCACCTTAGCGGTGCCATAGCCGGCATGTGTGTGTACATTTACAACCGTGAGAAGAGAACCTTTCCCCTGAGACAAGTCTTTCGCGGAATAAACTCTCTTAAGATCCGGCTTAATCAAATCAAAAGTGATGCCTGAAGCAAATTCGCCGTCAAGGACTGCACCCTGGCCCACCGCCAGATCCTGAACCATCTCACCATCCATATCCCAGATGTCGATTACAGCATTGTTCATGTGCTCGCCAATGACCTTATCCTCTTCGATGGCCAATACTGTCTCTTCGGGAATACCAATATAAGAATCATCCTCAAGATATACTGCTACAGGCGCACCTACTTCTTTTGCCATAACGGGGGTAGAAAAGATCATAGCACCTGCAAGTGCTAAAATAATTGCTTTTTTCATGTCCAATTTCCTCCTGAATTTTGTCATGTTCTTGTTGTTAAGTGTGGTGATCTTCTTCGTAAAGGGGGATAATTTACCCCCCCCCCCACGAAAAATAATATAACATTTTCTTCCAATCACGTCAACCTTCAGACAAGTTTTAAATTTAGGATATTATAGTGATATTCTGGGCAATGTGCTGCTTGTTTGCATTAATGTCCTCACAGCTTGCACTACTTGCGTGTTTATGATATATTCAATATGTTATTATTTACAGATTAATAAAAAATATCATGTATCATCAGAAAGTTGAGGTTCCTATATATGCCTATTAAAGTCGCAGACTCTTTACCTGCAACTACAATCCTTGAAAATGAAAATATATTTGTCATGACAGAATTTCGCGCCATGCACCAGGATATCCGTCCTCTTAATGTGCTCATATTAAATCTGATGCCCACCAAAGAAGTTACGGAAACACAGCTTCTGCGCAAACTCTCCAACACACCTTTACAGGTAAATGTAGAATTTTTGCAGACAGCCAGCTACACACCGCAGCATACAGACTCGAATCATATGGAGGCTTTCTATACCACTTTTGACCAAATCAAAGACCGGAATTTTGACGGCATGATTATCACCGGAGCTCCTCTTGATTATGTTCGTTTTGAAAAAGTAGATTATTGGGATGAAATCTGTACCATCATGGAGTGGGGCAAAAAGCATGTGCACTGCACCCTGCATCTTTGCTGGGGCGCCTTTGCCGCCCTGTATTATTTCTATGGTCTGGAGAGAGATGACCTTCCGGAAAAGCTCTCCGGCGTATACGCTCATAAAATCGTCAAAAGAACTTCTCCTCTGTTCCGGGGCTTTGATGATGTTTTCTATGCGCCGCAGTCTCGTGCCATGGGCATTGAAGCGTCACAGATAGCTTCTGTGCCGGACTTGGAACTGATGGCAGTTTCCGATGAAGCAGGCGTCACAATTGTTAAAACCACCGACAGCAGGCATTTCTTCGTTACCTGTCATCCGGAATATGACTCGGATACACTGGCGCAGGAATATTTCCGGGATATGAATAAAGGCATGAACCCTAAAGTTCCTGCCAATTATTTCCCGGATGATGATCCCGCGAAAGCGCCCATCGTCAACTGGCGCTCTGCCGGGCAGCTTCTGTATTCCAACTGGCTTAATTATTACGTGTACCAGACCACGCCTTATGATCTTCGGAATATTTAATCAGACAACATATGCCTGATTTCGTCACACTTTTTATAAACCAACGAATACCAAGCTTTCTCAGGCATCTTTCATTTCATAAAAATCCGGATAGGATAATAATGATTATTCTATCCGGATTTTTTAAATTACATTGCTAAATATTCTTTTAAAAATTCTTCTTCCGACACAATCCGTACTCCCAGCTCTTTCGCCTTTTTATTTTTAGAAGACTGAGAAGCGGTGTCGTTATTGACCAGACAGGTGGTTTTTCCGGTCACACTGCCTGTCACTTTGCCGCCCTTTCTCTCAATCTCCTCTTTCAGCAGATTACGGTTCTCAAAATGATGCAGGCTCCCTGTTATCACAAAGCTCATGCCTGCAAGAGTCTGTGCGCCCTCCTCTATCACTTCCACGGCGATGTTTAATTCCGGCAAAAGGCGCTCTAACTGCTCCCTGTTCTTCTCCTCGTCAAAGAAAGCCCGGACACTCAGGGCTATCACTTCCCCTATGCCGTCAATCTCTGCCAGTTCTTCTGCGGAAGCATTGCGAAGCCTTGCAAGGTCAAACTGAAAATATCTGCACAGCATTTTCGCGTTAGCCACACCAATATTCTCGATTCCCAATCCGTAAATCAATCTGGGTAAAGTGGTATTTCGTGCCCTTTCCAGACTCTCCTGAAGGTTTCTATAAGACTTTTCCCCAAATCCCTCCATCTGTGTGATTTCCTCTTCATAACGGGAAAGCTTGAATAAATCAGCAAATTCATGCAAAAATCCGCTGGCC
>CATOJY010000085.1 GCA_951800685.1 uncultured Lachnospiraceae bacterium | reverse complement strand
TACTTCAGCAAAGATTTGTCCAGTTCCTGCCCATAATAACCGCATTTTTCAAACAGATATGCTTCAAATACCAACTCATTCGGCTCCCCGGAAACCTCTGCAGCTTCTGCGCACAACCCGGTTCCCTCCATCCTGGAACGATGAGAAATATAATCCCCCGATTGCACTTTAACCGCAGATACCTGTGAAGGGTCATCCAGCACCAGATTAAGCACGCCGCTGCCTCTTGTGGCATTTGCCACATCAGCCGGATTGTCAAGCGGCACTTTCTCAAATTTACCTTCCTCCACTTCCCTCTCAGGCAGCCCAATCTCTTCAATCTGCGCTTCATACTGACGCCGTTCCCCGTCAGTGTCACGGGAATCAAGACCATGCAATTCAAGCACATCCACATTGACAGGAATCTTTTCTAAAACTGCCCCCAGAGGATAATCCGTCATATAATCTGTAACCTGCCTTTTGAGTACGGCACCTTCTTCATCAGAAGCAATAGAAAACTTATCAATCTCCACTGATGCCATATCCATTGCCAGAAAGTCCCTGCCCCTCCAGACATCTTTCTCTTCTGTCCTCAGATTCTTCTGTATATAATCCCTAAGGTGTGCCTCCGCATTCCCAATATCCGGATGCCCACCCCCGTAAGCGGTATCTACAAACAAAAGGTCGTACTGTTCCAGAAGCTCTCTGTGATATTCCGCTAAAACGGAATTCATGCCGATATCCGCCACACACTCAAATTTCATGCGTATGGCACTGATCCGTGCCCCTTCTATTACGGTGAATACAAGGGACAGGATCAAAGTAAGAGATAACGAAAGGAATACCGTTATATATCCCCGCCTCATGACATGACCGTGCGGCTGTCCTTGGTAATCTTGTCAAAGATTGTCTCCACCAAAGATCGCAGCTGTGTCTTGAAGATAATGACCAGACCGATTAAAACTACGATAATCAGTATCACTTCCACGGTGCCCATACCTTCTTCTTCCCTCAGGAATCTCCCGAAACCTTTGAGTTTACCATTTGCTTTCTTCATCTGCATCTTTCCTCCTTTTTCTTAATATGGATTCTGCAAAGCAGATCCCCTGACCGGACATATTCCGGTCTATGCATGAAACAGCCCTTACATACGCTAAAGCATAAAAGAAAAATATGCCGGAATGATAATAATTACCATAACGATACACAACATCATCATCATTGGTAAGAGCAGTTTTGTGCCAGCCTCCTCGCCCAGCTTTTTTGCCAGAGCTTTTCTCTGTGCAAAGGCATTGTCTGCCTCCTGCCGCAGCATTTGCAGAAGATCATTGCTTCCTTTGCGAAGATTCTGTGACAGAAGCGCAGAAAGTTTTAAATATGCCTGCACCTGACATCTTCTGCCGAAATGATCATAGGCTTCCGTCTCCGATCTGCCGCCCTGTAATTCGTTGCAGGCAATCAGAATCTCCTCATACACATATCGCTTTTGATTCTTTTTTTGTTTCTTATAATCCTCACCCATCTTAAGAAAGGCGTTTCTGATCGTCATCCCCGCACCCATATAAAGCGCCAGTTTATTAACAATCTCCGGATAATCCAGCAGGAGTTCCCGCCTGCGCTGCTCAAGCTTCTGGTCCAGTTCTTTTCCATGTCCCCAGTACAATACTCCTGCCGCCATCAGGACAAGTGCCAGAAAATATCCGCTGCCGTCCTCTATGACTTCTGTCCAGATTACAGGGCAATTGTCTATCTGACCGGGCAGTACCATCATTTCCTCATTTTTGGTATCTTCCTCCTGTTTTGCAATCAATTCATTCATTCGGTTGCGCAGTGCTTCCTCGGCACTATATATAACGGGGTTAATCTGCACATATAACTGATGGTCAAAGCTCCACTCCTCATAACGAAAGTTTGCCGTTAATGTAACAATTTCACTTTCCGTCAATTCTTCATTTTCCACTGCTCCATCGGTATTGACCAGAGAATAGAGACTGCTCTCCCAGCCAATTTCAAAAGGATAGCCTTCCAGGCTCGTTACCAGTTCCATGTCCTGCCGCACATCATCCAGACCGGTATTTTCACCCAGAATCACCTCCGGAAGCAACTTTACAGCCTGCTCATACAGAATTTGAATCTCTTCTTGTGTATATTTACGCTCCTCCACCAGGTAATCAAACATTTCTTTATGCGTACCTTCCATCTGTGCCATCAGTTCTACTGGCACTTCACCTTCTCCATAGGGGTTCCTTCGCAGATAATTGCCTTCCATCAACAAAGGATTGCTGTGAGCGCTGATCCACACTGCGAGGCAGATAAGATCTCCCAAACATACCACCATAAGAACCATGCTGTACTGAGACAGGTAATACTCTTTCACCTGTTTGGGAACCGTCAGCCCGGGCTGCAGGGTTTTCAATTTATCCCCTAGTCTTCGTCTCCATAGTTCCTTCTTCCAGCCCCTTTTCTTGCCCGCGAACCTTTGTCCAATCTCCTGTTTCCTGCGCAGCACATAAGCGGCCATTTTTCTAAAAACGCCCTTTTCTTCTTCCCGCCGGGACAGCACCAGTAAAAGAAAAAATGCCCCCAGTATACTTACATAAATATAAATCATCCCTTTTACCCTCCCCTCTTAGATTATCCTTTCCTGCTAAACCTCTATCTGCACTATTCTCTTTGACAGCAGGTAGGCAGCCCCATAAAAGCCCAGACAAACTGTCATGATTACCACGCCAATCAGATTGTGATACAGCACATCAAAGAATCCCTTCGAAGTGGTTCCTATGTAGAAAATAATCAAAAACGGCACCATATTCATAATCTTCTGCTCCATCTTCTTCGCACTGATCATCAACTGTATCTCCTGCTCCGTTTCCATTTTCTGCTCAATCACTGCCGCAGTTTTCTCAAGAATTTCGGTCATGTTGCCACCGCTTCTTTTGGCAATCAGGAAAACATCCGCAAACTGCATGATATCCGGCTCGTTGCTTCGGACCCCCAGACTGTACAGAAGCTTCTCCAGCACCACATTGTTTTCCAGGCCAAGAATAATATGCCTTACTTCCTGGCAGACAGGACTTTGGGTACCATAAAGCATTTCCATATCCCGATATGCCTCTTTAAAAGCATTCTCTATGGAATAACCCGCCCGCTGGTTGGCAGAAAGTGACAGTACCAGATCTTTAAACTGTATGCTCAATTCCTGCCGGCGTCTTTTAGCCAGTTCCTTTTTCTTTTCTCTCAGGAAAAATACCAGCAGCGGAAACAGACATACACAGGCAGCCCAGGACTGATAAAAGAAGTACCCCACCATTGCCACAAGGAAGCCGCCTTCCAATAAATAAAGAAATTTCTGGGCAATTGAGAAATGATATTCAGCATAATCCGGCAGACTGCAGTTTTTCGACATATGTTAATTCTCCTTTCTTCACCAGTTCCCCCTGGACTCTGCCTTCTGCATCCTCTCCTGTCTCCGTAAACTGGTATAACGGTTTCAGCTGTATCTTTCCCTCTGCAAATCCCAGCACCTCCACAATCTCCAGGACCTTTCTGCTTTTGTCCCTTAACCGTCCAAGATGCACAATAATATCTATTCCTGAGGCAATCTGCTGTCGAATAGCATCTAATGGTATTTCCATCCCCATGAGTATCATATTTTCCAGGCGGCTCAACATGTCTGTGGAGCTGTTGGCATGTCCGGTAGACATGGAACCGTCATGCCCGGTGTTCAGACACTGCATCATGTCAAAGGCTTCCCCGCCCCTTACTTCCCCTACGATAATCCGGTCCGGCCTCATACGCAGTGATGTCTTGATCAGATCTCTGATGGTAATCTCCTGACATCCTTCCACATTGGCATTTCTGGTCTCCATGCGTACCAGATTCGGTATACTGCAAATCTGCAGTTCTGCGCTGTCTTCGATTGTAATAATACGTTCTTCCGCAGGGATATAATGGGACAGTGCATTTAAAAATGTGGTTTTGCCAGATCCTGTGCCGCCACTGATAAAAATGTTATACTTGGCCTTCACCAGTCTTCCGAGCCATTCGCACACCTGACTTGTCACTGACCCAAAAGATATCAGATTTTCCATGGTGATAGGCTTGTCCGGGAAACGCCGTATGGTGAGAATAGGGCCGTTTAAGGCTACTGGGTTTAAGACTACATTAACCCGCGCTCCGTTCTGCAGTCTGGCATCCACAATGGGGGATGCTTCATTCACCACCCGGTTGCAATCTGACACAATCTGCTGAACCACATTCTGCAGTTTTTCACCGTTTTCAAACTTAAGATCGCTTTTATATAACCGGCCTCCCCGTTCCACAAAAATATTGTCTGGTCCATTGACCATAATCTCTGTCACCTGCGGGTCATCCACAAACTCCTGCAGCACATCCAGCTTGCGGATTGCATGAAAGAGTTCCCTGCGCAGTTTGTCCCGCTCCGTCAAGGAAAGCGGCACTTTCTTACTTTCCCGGATCAGCATGTCGTCTATCAGTTCCCGGATTTCTTCGTCACTGCTTTCCCGGGAATAATCGATACTCTCTGCCAATTTCTCCTTTAATTCACTTTTTATATCCTGTATGCTATTCATAAATGTCCTCTTTGATAATCGATCTCACATATGCAGCCAATTCTCCTCTGGTCATCATTTCAAGGTTTTGTGGCAGTTCCCGGAATATGGGAAATCTGCATTGAACAGTTTTTTCTGCAATTTCTTCTAGTCCGTTAAACTTAAGGCTCTGTTCATACTGGTCAAGTTTGGCCTTTGCAAATTCATCATCCCGGGTAATGGTGTATATTTTGCAGCAGTTTCCTAATAATTGAAACAAATCATTGACACCCTCGCCTACATCCAAAATGATAAATTCATACTGCCCAATCACCGCCACATCCCTGCAAAAATCCAGCCATTGTTCCCCCGTCACTTCCTGAAACCCCAAAGAGTGCTGAGACGGCGGAATATAATCAAGCCCGCCTATATTTTGTATGATAGATGGCATCCGCAAGACAAGCTTTTCTCTGGCGCTCTGAAAACAATACATTGCATCCATGATGTCTGCCGTAAACTCTTTCTTAAGCAGCCGTGCCAGCCCGGAATATGTCTCAAGGTTCAAATACAGAACCTTATGCTCTTTAGAAAGAATCTGTCCCAGAGACAGCGCAAATGAGGTCTGTAAGCATCTTTTTACAGGAGAATAAATACCTATCATCTTTACCGCTGTTTCCCGCTCCACATCTTCCATTTTCCAGTCAGCCAGATCGGTGACATACTCAAGCATCAGCTGAACCACTCTCTCCGGACTCTGGTATTTACTGATATAGCATAAATCTTCCCATTCTTTATGTTCGCTCTCCTGCAGCACGAACATCTGTAAAACCTGCTGCCGGATACTCTCTTCTTTGAGAAGCTTTAATGCACTCTCTGCTATGAGCAAGACTGCAATCTCCTCCCGCCTGGCAAACTTTTCCAGCTCACTTGCAGCCGTAAACAGATGCAGTGTATATGGCAGTCTTACTTTTTCCAGCATATATTCTGCCATACGAAAGGCATATCCCTCCTCAATGTCGCAGATTGCCATAATCTTCTGATTCAAAACAAACCTCCTGTTCTCATCACCGCGCTGAATAAGATCGGTACGGCAAAATGAATCTTATTCCTGCGATATGCATGATAATCCTGCACCAGATCTTCTCCATAAATCTTCCAGTGCCCTGACCGCACAACATCTGACAGGTAGTCGATAAAGTAACAGAGTCTTTCCCTGCCGTTATGCTCCACCAGTAACTTTACCAGCGAAAATACCGCCCCAATCACAAAGGCTCCCGCCAGTATAACCAAAAGTTCTCCTGCAGTGCAGAAACTTCCGATCATCATAATCAGCTTTACATCACCTGCGCCCAGAACACCAATCTTATACAGAGGATATAAAAGCAGAAACGCCAAAGATACAGAACCGATGATTTCCAGAAATGTCCTTCCTGTACAAAGGCTGCCACAAACTCCGATGAAAATGCCAAGCAGAATGAAACCATTTGGAATCCGGTCTGTCTTAAGATCTGCAAATGCTGACAGCAATAGCAGAAGAAGTAAAACAGATTGAAAAATACTCAGTCCAATAGACCACCTCCATAACTTATATGATTTAGACTCAACGAAATAATTGGGAGATATCCCTGATGCCAGACGGCATTGAATGGAAGTATTCACTTCGCATAGAATTTCTTGAGTTGTGAATTGAATTATACCACATCAGTAGAACTTGTCCAGAGTTAATTCAGAAAAAAATCCTTTTTGTGAAAATCTCACAAAATTTTGAAGAAATGAATTCCGTAAAGTACTGCGACCCCAGGAAATCCAAGGAATCCGGATGTCAAAACAGTAAATGGATTGATACCTACCGCCACAGGAAGCTGTTGCGATGCCAGTAAAAGATTCAGTCCGTAAATCCCTATCGTCCCCATGACTGCCCGCAAAATAAAGTTAACCAGCCACTCCACCTTTTTTCCCATCGCCCCAATGATCAACACTACCAGGCACACGCCGAGAATCGCTGCCATACCGCCCATATTTTCCATAAAAACCTCCATAAATGAATCCTGCCCTTATCTGCTAATACCATATGCACAGCGATAATTAAATATTACATGAATATTTATCCAAAATTTACCTATACTTGAATGAGAAGAAGTTCTGAATATTCTATTTTGTGGAAAGGTGGGTGTATTGTATGAGAGTTATCTTTAGGCAGAGTCCGCATATTCCGGTGGAAAATGATGTGATTGTGGACGGCGAAAAGCTAACGATAAGAGATGAACTGGCACAAGCCAGATTTGCGTTGGAAAATGCCTACTTGGGATTTGATAATGTGACCGATCCCGATCTGATTGACTGTTACATCTTCGAACTTAATGCTGTCATGAAACGTTATAAGTACTTATTACAACAGGCAGCAGAAACAAATCTGCTGCCTGAAGAAAAACGTGCCGAGGCGTATCGCCCGCTGATGGCTCCATAATTTATACACAAAAACCTCTGTTGGCCGCGGGATCAGCTATATTTTCCGTGAGCGTATTTCTGCCATAAGTAAGCCCGGCATACACGGTCTGGCTATTGCCCATAACAGGGCCCGACTGATCCTGGTCTTCAATCTTTTTATAGGCCTTCTGGAGCTCTCCAATTATCATACGGACATGCTCCAGGGGCTCCATGTTATAATGTATCAACGCCTGTGCAAGCTCTCTGTTGATATAGAGATACAACTGCAAGAGTCTCTGTGCCAGATCATATTCCAAATGCAGGGAATCCAGAAGTTCATTCATACAACCCTGTATCTTGCGAACCGACATTTTATAATCCGTCCTGTTATCCCCATCCAAAGCCTCTTGCGCCTCATCAATATAGAGCAGAACCATTTCATAAAGAATCGTGATCAGCTGCGTCTTATTCGCCTGCGTAATCCTAAATGTATACTCCTGTTTCAATTCCTTGGTCATTATGACACCTCTCCAATCATAAACAATCTACAGCATACAACACATCCTCAGAGAATTTACCTTTGTAAATTCTCTGGTAGATAATTTGCATCAGTAAATTTTCTGGTAGATAATTTGCGTCAGCAAATTTTCTACACCTATTGCAACAACTGAAGCACCTGCGACGGTCTCTCATTGGCCTGTGCAAGCATAGAAACTGCCGCCTGGGATATTACTTGCTCGGTTGTATAACTGGTCATCTCCTCCGCCATATCCACATCCATGATACGTGAGTAAGAAGCTGTCATATTTTCTCCCGTCACATCCAGATTATTCACCGTATGCTCCAGGCGATTCTGATAGGCACCCAGTCTGCTTCTTGCAGAAGAGATATAGAGAATACCCTCTCTGATTTCATTAATTGCATCTGAGCAACTGTCCTTCGTGGTCAGTTCTGTCTTTTCAATGCCAAGTCTGCTCAAGGAAATGG
>CATOJY010000084.1 GCA_951800685.1 uncultured Lachnospiraceae bacterium | reverse complement strand
TAGCATTTCCTGCACAGACTGCGAAGTAAAAACAGACAGCAGTCTTGTTTGTGTGCTCCTTTTCTACGCAGTCTTTTCATCCCTTAAAATCCCTCCTCGTCTCATATTCCAACCGCACAGCTGGAAATATTTTGGAAATCCAAGACCAGCGGGTAAATCTCCGCATCAGGTGGAAATCTTTTGCTCTGCATTCCACATGGCAGCATATTTCCCTTTTCTTTCTAAAAGTTCATCATGTGTGCCGGATTCCGTAATCCTGCCGTCCGAAACGACAAGAATCTGATCCGCATTTTTCACGATAGACAGCGTATGGGCAATCATAACCACTGTCTTTTTCTCCTTCAGGAGATTAGCGATAGCTTGTTTTACAGCCAGCTCATTCTCAATGTCGAGGGATGCCGTAGCTTCATCCAAAAGCAGGATAGGGCTGTTTTTCAGAATGGCGCGGGCAATCGAAATCCTCTGCCGCTCACCGCCGGAGAGCAGATTATCGTTCTCTCCAGTTGGCGTGTCATACCCTTTTTCCATCCTGCGGATAAAAACATCGCAGTTTGCCTCTCTGCAGGCCGCTTCGATTTCTTCATCCGTAGCGTCTGGCCGGGCATGACGGATATTGTCACGGATCGTATCGTCAAATAGGAATACATCCTGATCCACCATTGAAATTTGTTCCAGCACACGCTCCGAAGATACATGATCTATCGCCTTGCCTCCAATGGAAATTGTGCCGCCAGTCACTTCATAATATTTTGCAATCAGATTCAAAATTGTGGATTTCCCGCTCCCAGAATCTCCGACAATGGCAGTCAGCTTTTGGTCGGGAACCGTAAAAGAAGCGTGTTTCAAAACAGGTTCGCCCGGAACATAGGAAAAATCTACATTTTCAAACTGAATCTCATGAGTAGGTGTCTGGAATGGCTCCATACTGCCGGTTTCTTCCGGTTCCTCCATGACACCCAAGATTTTATTTTTAGAAATCATCAGGTTCTTATAACTGGTAAGGTCTACGAAAATGGAGTTTGCCAGTTTCGCACAGAACAGCGGCAGCATACAAATTAAAAGGTACGATACCGTGTCCAGTGTCCCGGCAGCCCAGGGAGCATAGGCCGTCCAGATCACCAGCGGACAGGACAGCCAGCTTAAAATGCCAAATCCGGCACCGATAGGAAGAACTTTCGCCTCATATACAAAGCTGATCCGGCAAAATTCCCGCATGGCGTTGATAACCGTCTTGTTTTTCAGACCACCAACGCCATAGGTCCGGAAGGTCTGGATTCCAGATACGTACTCTACAATGCTGCTGACATTTTCAGCACAAATGTCGTTTTTCTCTCTGCCATACTTACGAACCATACGGAAAGAAAGCCATAGACCGGGAATCAAAAGCAAGTCAGCAATCAGAAGGATGATCCCCGCAGGGACATAGATTGTCATTACAAAAACAATCAGCATCAGCGACAGGGAAAAGCTCTTTGCCAAATCCCCGATCTTATGGGTCAGGATTTTTTCGTAGTTATTCACATCGCTTGTGATTGTATTGATATAATCACCGGTCTGCCCTTGTGTGAACCGTGACAGTGGTATGCGCTTTAGATGGTTGCCCATAAAAAGCCGAACATTTCTGCTGACTTCCGCGCCGCCAATCTGTGCTTTGGTATAGCCGTAACTGTAAACCAGAATACGGAGCAGGAAAATCACAGCAATTACACCAGTCAAGGTAAGCGCCCGGTTCATGTCAAAGTGTCCGTCCCATAAAAACTGCATGACAGAGTAAAGGAGCATGAACAGGCTGCCGGAGAGAAGCCCCTCCAAAACCGTTCCAGCAACGCCAATATAAAAATTACGGTTCTTTTTCAGTACATCGTGTTCACTCATGCTGCCCACCTCCTTCTAACTGATAAGTGATATTCCGGGCTGTTTCGTAGTCCTGCCATGCCTTCCGATAGTAAGCGTTGCTCTTTCGGACTTCTTCATGTGTACCAACACTGGTAATCGTGTGGTTCTCCACCACCGCTACACGATTGCACATCTTCAAGGCACTCAGGCGATGCGCCACCACAATGACGGTCTTGCCTTTGCAGAGGTTTTGTATCGCTTTGTCGATTTCCATCTGATTCTCCGGGTCAGAGGCACTGGTTGCTTCATCCAAAATCAGGATAGGAGAATTTTTCAAAATAGCACGGGCAATGGCAATGCGTTGTTTTTCACCACCGGAGAACCGGGCGCCAAAGCTGCCCACCTTTGTATCATAACCGTCCGGCAGCGACATAATAAAGTCGTCAATCTGTGCTTCTTTAGCGGCTGCCCGTACTTCCTCCAGGCTGGCGTTGCTGCCCATACGGATATTTTCCAGAACACTGTCACGGGTCAGGAAAGTCTTTTGAAACACAATCGCCACATTTTTCAGGATTGTGTCATAGTCAAGTTCCTTAACATTTCTCCCGCCGATCAGCACCTCACCCTCCTGGACATCATAGAATCGAGAGATCAGTTCAATTACGGTACTCTTGCCAGCGCCGGACTGCCCTACCAGCGCCATGCGCTCCCCGTTTTTGATTTTGAGATTGACACCTTTCAGGACATCCGTTTTTCCGTCATAGGAAAAACGTACATTCCGCAATTCAATATCATGGTTTTTCGGAAAGTCGGTTCCTCCCTCATAGATGGGAATGTCTAAAATCTCTTTTGTTTTTGTAATTGCGTTCAATACATTAGCAAAATTCGTTCCCAGCTCCTGCAAAGGCCGGATTTCTGTCAGATACATAGAACCGACATAGACGAACAGCAGGAACGCACTGGCCGCAAGGGAACCTTTCAGGAAGAACATCCCTCCCAGGGGAACCATCAGCAGCATCCCGCACTCAATGATCACTACAAAGGAAGCATAAGGCGGCCCCATGCGCCGGGAAGTCTCATTCCACATATCATTTTCCTCATGGATTGCATCGGAAAACTTCTGGAATGATTTGCTCCCCATGTTGTAAGCCTTGATCAGCTTCATGCCGCTGATATATTCGATCATTACAGAGTTTAGCGTTGTAATGGAACGGTTGGCACGCTCCATCAGATCATCTGTATTGCGGAACATCACGCCCATTATGGCGATGGCAAGAACCAAAGGCACAAGGGAAATAATTGCCAGAGGAATATTGACCGTCAGCAGATAAATAAAGATGACTACCGGCCCCACAAGGTAACAAACAAGATCGGGCAGATTATGGGCCAGAAACAATTCCAGCTTTTCAATATCCTCATTCAGCACCGTTTTAATATCCCCGGTGCGGCGTTCGTTTAATGCGCCAAGGGGCGCTCTGGCCATGTGTTCCGCCACCATGCAACGCACCTTGAACAATGCGCCATATGCACCCTTATGTGCGGCTACACCGGAACAGCCAAAGAGGGCAAAACGCAGGGCAACAACAACCGCAATGATTGCCACTACCTGCACGACCAGTTCCTTTGTGCAGATACTGTTAAATGTGGCATCCATCAGCCGATAAATGCCGATGTAAGGAACGATAATGCATAGACCGCTGACTGCTGACAGCAGGATTGCCAGAAAGAGCCAGATTTTTTGACCTCCGGCCCAGCGGAGCAGCAAGGCTACTCTGTTTTCTTTTTTCTGTTTCATAGTTCACCTCTCCTTTCCATCTGAAACAGAGAACAGCTCTCTCAGTTTTGGGAGGGCATCCATTGTAACAGGTACATCATCGGGCATTTCGCCCTCGTCAAAATGCAGAACACGGGAGCAGGTACGGCATACAAATTCAAAATCATGGGTGACAATAAAAATAACCTTTCCCATTTCGGACAGCCGCCGGATCAACCTGGCCACTTGTGCCATGCTGTCAAAGTCAAGACCGCTGGTAGGCTCGTCAAACACCAACAGATTTTTTCCACAGACCATGCCGACAGCAACAGCTACCCGCTGTTTTTGGCCCCCGGAAAGTGTGTTAGGATGGCGTTCTCGGTAGACCGCAAGCCCCAATTCTTCAAGAGTCGTTTCTACCATGTCATGATCCGGATTTCGGATGCCGAAAGAACACTCCGCCTCCACACTGTCCGCAAACAACTCATAGTTTACATCCTGCATAACCATATAGGAGCGTTTCAGTCGGGCTTTGCGCTCCATCGGCTGCCCGTCCCATAGAAATTGTCCGTCACAGTTTTTATGAAGCCCGCACAAAGCACGGGAAAATGTCGTCTTACCGGCTCCATTGTGACCGACCACTCCGATCACTTCACCTTTCGCAGCAGAGAGATCGATGCTATGCAGGATCGTCCGTTTTTTATAGTACAGTGCAACATCACGCAACTTCAGCACTTCCTTTCCAGCCGGAGGCTGATCTGTCGGTGGAAGTACCTCCTGTAGATCCACTGATCGAAGTCCCATACGCTCCCTCTCGCTCTGCGGTAGCCGCCGAAATTCTTCCGGGGTAAAAATGTTTGTGTTCTTTCCTTTTTCCAAATAGACAATACGGTCTGCCAAATCCATCAGGTAGTACAGCCGATGTTCCGCAATCAGGATCGTTTTGCCCTGGCTCTTTATCAGCCGCAGATGTTCTGCCAATTCCTGAATGGAGGTCATATCCAGATTAGAGGATGGTTCGTCCAGCAGATAGATTTCCGGGTTCATCGCATAAACTGACGCAAATGCGATTTTCTGCTTTTCCCCTCCAGACAGTTCAAAGATATTGCGGTTCCGCAGCTTTTGAATATTCAGGTCATCCGTTGCCTGTTCTACACGCTCTGCCAGTTCTTTCGGAGGCCGGGCCTCATTTTCAATTCCAAAAGCAATCTCGCTGTCAGTATCTACGTTAAAAAACTGCGTCCGGGGGTTCTGAAAGACGGAGCCGACCTTTGCCGCAATCTGATACATGGGCAGATTACTGATTTCCTGCCCGTCCACCAATACACGGCCTTGTAATTCCCCCTGATAAAACTGCGGGATCAGTCCGTTCACCAGCCTTGTAATGGTCGTTTTGCCGCATCCGCTGCGGCCACAGAACAGGACACATTCACCGTCTGCAATTTTCAGATTGATTCCATGCAGGCCGTCATGTTCCTGTCCCTGGCGACCCAGGCCGTCCTCTCGCCCTTGCGGGCTCACCTTATATGAAAATGACACGTTTTCAAATTCAATCAACCCATCACACCTCCCCGCACACACAATTCAAATACAAAAAAGGCAATGGCAACGCCCATCCCTATCCAGTCCGCAGCCCTGCACTTTATTTGAACAAGGCCGGTGCGGGGATTGGGATTTTCTATCCCACGGGTAACAGAGGCGATGGAGAGTTCGTCTGCCGCTTTGGAAGCCGCCATCATCAACGGCACATAAATACACTCAATTGTCATTCCCGGATTTTTAAGAAACCCGGCAGGCGTTGGGGAAACATCCCGCATCCTCATAGCGTCTTTGATAAAGTGCCAGTCCTCCTGAATGGTCGGAATGTAGCGCAGCATGACCGCCAATGGGATAACCAGCTTTTTCGGGGCATGAATCCGGTTCATAGCTGATAAAAATTCACTGACTTTCGTTGTGGACAGAACAATTCCGGCCAACATACCACACGCATAGACCTTGTGGAACAAACCGAGGAACGCCACAAACATTGTCCTTAACGTGCCGGTCATTTCTGCCATAATCCACACAGTCAAAACGCAAATGACTGCGTAAAAGCACATCGCTTTCACAGAGTATTTCCACTTTCCAAACATCACCCCTAATAATGCAATCAGCAGCACAAGCGCAAACTGATATGCAAGGGAAGGGGCAAACATAGACGACAAAACACACATCAGGATAAGGAAGAGTTTGGCCCGTGGATCGAGCCAGAACCCTTTCTTGCGATTTTCTCCCATCATGCCGTGATACCTGCTTTTTCAAACTGTTTTTTCAGCATACGGCTTCCTACCAAGGCACTGATTGCTGCCGTTACAAGCACAGCCACGAACATTGCGATCAGAATCCCTATATTCGCCGTTGCCTGCATGGTATCAATATAGCCCTGTTCCGTTCCATTTCCCAACATGGTCTGCGCCCATCCCTCCGGGTCTGCAAAAAATACAAGATACGAGCCAGTCCCTCCAAGGGAAAACAAGATATAGGAAAGGGTATTGATTTTTTTGCTCTTGTACTGTCCTGCACCAGCAACAAAGTCAGCCACAATGCCCATAATCATATAACCGAGTGCAAATGCCCAATGCATACCCGTTACAAACCAAACGATACCGATTAAGATGCCCATGATAGTAAGGCTCCACCGCTTCTGCACTTTAGCGACCATCAATAAGTAGATTGGCCCGCAGAGCAATGCGCTGCCGGCCGGCATATAGAATGTAAGTACCGGATTTGTTGCAAAGAAAACGCCGCCTACCATCGTAAAGACAAACAACAGTGCTGTGAAAATACCTGTTGTTACTAAGTCCTTGACGGACAGTCCTTTTCTTGTAGCATTTGTTTGAGTGTTCATAATAAGTTTTCCTCCTTGTGTTTCTGGGCGGATTGACTTCCCGCCCGAAATTTGTTATACTTTAATTAGTTTCAACTAACCACAATTACTATCATACTCATTTCTGAAGCGATTTCAATGCTTTGGAGTGATGTTCGTCTTTTCATTTCAAATATTCGTCCAATCGTTTCAAGGAGGATTGAGAATTTATGAATAATATACTAAATGACTGTTACCAGCCGCTTTTAGAAAAGAATGGCTTTAGCCTGATAGAAATGCCTGAACAATTTAATCCCGCCGGAACGTGCTGGAGACTGTCACCTGAAATAGGGAGCGGGTTTTATTGGGTTTATGCAAGAAAAGATTTATTTGACATCAAAATCCATGATTTCTATTTCCACGAGGATTCCTTTATGGAGTTTGACCTGCCTGAATGCTTAAGCATCACAAAGTACGAATCCATATCCGGGGAGGAATTATCCCCTTACCGACGGCTTTCAGCAGAATGCATCAAAACCTTTGTCGGCGGCTATGAGCCATACAAGGTACTGATCCATAAAAAAATCCCCATCTGTTCCATCGGGGTGGAAATCATGCCTGCGTACTACAACGATTATCTGAAAAAACAGTATCCGGGTGAATATACAAATCCCCTGTCTGCTTTCCGTCAGATAGACCAGACCACGGATTTCCCTGAAATGGAAATGCTGCTCCATCAGATAAAAACTTACCGCGGCGATGGAATTTCTGCCAGTCTGTTCTATGAAGGTAAAGTAGCCGAAGCAGTTTCTCTAATTGTAGAATCCCAAAAGAAAATCAAAAAGAACGAGCAGCATTTATCCAACCAGGACATTGCCGCTTTAGAAAATGTAACTGCGTATCTGAATGACCATTATGCTTTTGAAATCCCATTAGAACGGCTGGCACAAATCGCCTGTATGGGAACAACGAAATTAAAAACCACTTTTAAGCAGTTTCATAATTGCACTGTTACGGAATACATTCAGCAAAGAAGAATGAGCCAGGCCGAGCATTTGCTTGCTAAAACGGATCTGACCATTGGACAGGTCGCACAGACTGTTGGGTATTCGACTTCAAGCCGTTTTGCAGAATTATTCCGAAAAAGCACCGGAATCCTGCCAGGAGAATACCGTAAAATAACGCAACAAAAATAATCTTCTATCTGCTAATACACAAAGGCTTCCGCTTGCATCAAAATGTTACCGGAAGCCTTTTCTTTCCCCTAAACCCTTATGCCTTAATCTCCATCCCGTTCTTAAAGGTAAACCGGATGTCATCCCTGCCGTAGACCGTCGCATAATCCACCAGTGCGTACCATGCGCCCTCATCGAAGCTGTCCACGGCATCCGGCATCCCTTCCAGCGTATCCACCAGGTTCTGCATCATCTCCCGCTGCGCCTGCTTTGCCACGATCCCGTCCTCCACCTCGCTAAGCCGAGCCTTCGCCCTGTCGAACCGCTCCGCAAGGGCATTATAGCGTTTTTCGTATTCTCCCTGGTTCTGCGCGATGCGGGCGTTTTCGGCAATGCACTGCTGTATCAGCTCCGCCACCACGTTCATCTCCTCCTGCAGGTGCTTCTTCTCCCTGTCCAGCTCATCCGTCCCAAATGCCACCTCCTTCATCTCCTCAAAGGCTGCCGTGATCTCCG
>CATOJY010000083.1 GCA_951800685.1 uncultured Lachnospiraceae bacterium | reverse complement strand
TCCCCGGAAGATAAAATGCCGTCCCAAATCTTTTCACTCATGTTCTGGGGCAGGTAATACTTCTCTGTGATACCATCCCAGGCAACTTCGTGGTCGTTGTAAGTAAGGGCCGGCCTGTGCCCGGCGTCCACACTGTCCCCCAGCCTGGTATGAAGTTCTTCCTGTGAGACAATGTCTACTGCCAGACACCGATTTCCCAGTCTGAACGTAATCTCCCTCCAGTTTACCAGCAGATACAAAAGGACGATCAATATGAGGATTTGTATGATTCTTTTGCTATAATATCTCCTGCTCTTCATGCAATACGCTTTTCACCCTTTTTCCCGGATAACCCGCGCCGGAATGCCTGCTGCCACCTTGCCGGACTCCACATCCTGCAGGACTGCCGATCCGATGCCCACTATGGAATCTCTGCCCACACGGCACTGGTTCTTAATAATACTTCCCACCACCAGCGTATTCTCCTCCACCGTAACACTGCCATAAAGATGAGAGCAGATCAGATTTACATTGTCCTCAATCCTGTTATTGTGCGCAATCAACGTACAGGGACCTATCTTGACACCATTTCCAATATAGGTATCGTCAATGGTGCCCCGCTCGATATCCACATGACTGCTGATAAACACATCATCCCCAATCCACACACCGCCATAATGCCTGATCATGACTGACCGATTCCCCTCTTTATAAGCACCGAAACCATCTTCCCCAATCATGGTAAGCGCCTGAACCGTACATCTTTGCCCGATCCGTACCCGATTCTTAATCACCACATTATCGGAGATTATCGTATCGTCACCAATGACCACGTCTCCAGTGATAGAACAATTATGCCCAATCCTGACATTTTTACCCAGTTTCACATGAGGCCCGACCACCGTGCCACGACCAATGGGCTCCTCCTCTTCTTCCGGTATCGCAAAGAAGTGTTCAATCACAGAAAAAAAAGCCGCCTTGGAATTTCGACATATAATCTGATTGGGCAGGGGAAGTTCCACGCCTTCCTGCACAATGGCCAGTGCAATATCCGGCATCCCTTCATGCCATCTGTCCGCAGATTTGATCCAGGTCAGCGTCCCCTCCCGATAAGCATCCAGAGAAGAAAAACCCTGCACCCTCTGCGGCGCTGCAATCTGCATACGATATTCCTCTTTCTCCCCGGCCAAAAAGGCAACTATCTGCTCAACGTCTGTCATATATCTTCTTTCCTCAGAAATTCTTTCAGATCACGCAAATTATCACTCAAATCATCATAACACTGCCCGACCCTGCTTGTACAGAATCTTTTCAATTCTTCCGATGCACTTTGTTCCTTCTCGTCATACCAGAAGGGATGTGTCAGCACATGGAGCCTGTCATATTCCCCGCTCTCAATAATCTGCTCCACATCCTCCTCCCAGTTCCTTCTGGAATCTGTCACATACTTATGATTATGAAAAAATTCCGTTCCGTAGCTATTCACAATCCTGCCGCCAGCAACTTTGTAATCTGCTTCCAGTGTGGTCTTAGAAGGCCTGTGCATGGAAAGACTTCTTACTTCCCGCCCCAGACACTGCGCTAACAGCGCCGCCTCCTGCTCCATGGCCTGCACCAGATCAGACTTCTCATCATACTTTACCTCATCAAAATGCAGCCCCACAGCATGTCCCAGATCACAGATCCGCCGCAGATAGTCCTCATTCCTCTTAGAGAAAATATTATAGAAATTACTGCTCACCAACACAAAATAGGTAGAACTGACATTCATGTCATGTTCAATCTCAGCCATTTTGACAGCCTTTTCTATCTGCAGATCGATGTCATGTCGGATGATCACGCTTTTGTCTGCCTGCTGGTAATTGTGGTAATCGCAGATAGTGTAGTTGTAATCACGTAATAGTGTAATCAAATCTCTGTATGCTTTGTAAGTGAATTGCATTTGGTTTAGCCTCCCTAATCTCACCATACATTACCGCTGGTATAGATTGTATCCTTTTATAATCAGCTTCTTTCAAACTTCTTTACAAAACTTCTTTCATTTTTATTATTTTCCCGAAAAAGGAATATCTCCCATTGTTGCTATGGTAACGCAAATGCAGTTATTTTACAAGTATATTCAATTTTCTCTCTCAATCACACGCAAAACCGCCCCAACCAGTTTATCAATGTCCGTCTCCTTTTCCAGCACATCCCACTCATCCTTTAAATAGGCATACTTACTGTCAAGGTCTCCCCTGATCTCATCCATGATGGCCTTGGCAGCATATCCTGTACTGCCCACAGGAATAATCATCTTCCCCATCGCTTTAGAGATTTCAAATTCCTCCAGGCATCCAGCCGCGTTTATCACGTCTGTGCCCACTATCTTATTGCCAAATATAAATACACTGACTCCGGCCTCCTCAAGAATGGTCCGCCTATACTTTGTATGACTGGCTTTTCTTTCATCAGAATCGTGAATATTCTGCGGAAACGGCCTTAAACATAAGCATTCCTCCATATGTTTATATTGATTCCCATAGATTTCATGCAGAGCACCGTTAATGATGGACGAACTGATGGCGCCTCTGCCAAAACCTGATATTACCTTGTAATCATTCCGGACCAGTTCCTTTGCCAGTAAATAAGAGAACCTTTCAGCAGCCGCCTGGTCCCAGACGCCGTCATATCTGTCGGCACTTCCTGCTATAAAGACATTCCTCCTTTTTACAGCCCTTTCAATGGTCTCTAATATATCTGTAATCTGACTGTATTCATCCACAATCACTGCCTGGATGCCATACCTGCTTAAGTCCTCTTCTCTGAGCCTTTGCTTAATTTCCCGATAGTTAAATTCCTCATCGGTTTCCCCTGGCATTCTTTCTAATTTTTTGAAAAAACAATAATGATCCCGTTTGTTCTCGCCAATCAAAGAATGAATCTGACTGAGGACATAATCAAGATTGGGATCCTCAAAGCTGAATCCGATAAAAAGAAAGGTTTTGGAAACCAGATCTCCTTTTAACGCTGTACGGAA
The DNA here is from genome assembly GCA_951800685.1 of uncultured Lachnospiraceae bacterium. GTDB lineage: Bacteria > Bacillota > Clostridia > Lachnospirales > Lachnospiraceae > UBA3282. Next base: position 5,162 of record CATOJY010000083.1, on the reverse strand, counting down.
TAACGGCCTTTTACATTCATATGTCTCATAGTCATCCTTGGTCAGTACGGCATCGGCAGGAAAATTGACATCTCCATGCATTTTATATACAACAGCGTCCCTTCCGGGGATTGTAAACGCCAGCTGTTCCTGTGTAATCTTCACATCCGGTTTCCTGTTGCTCTCACGAAGTCCCTCCTCGAGCAGATGATCATAATTGGTCGTCCAATATGTAGAGACCGGTAATCTGGTTACTATTTTCACATTTTCATTGGTCACCACGTCTTTTGAAAAGGCATCCACAATCGTCTGATTGATAGACCCGCGGGTGCTTCTCCGGTTGCGATAATACTGCGCCACAGAAACTAAGTCGTTTTCTTTATCAACATCCAGATCTATCTCCTGCGCCAGCGGCCTGAGAAGGTTTTTCCAGTCCACATACCCGGACGGTCTGGATAATCCGGCGCCGGCAAATATTGCCGCATTTCCCTCCTGAATGGCTTTCGTGTAATTTTTAATCAATTCATTTGTGCTCGCCATAATACTGCCTTTCTCCGTATTTTATCCTATCATCGTTATCATTTACTAACTTATAATTACAAAAGCAGCTGCAAATCCATTCTACTGGATTCCTAAAAATTCCTTCAATCTGTCCTGTGGCATTTGGGGAAATCCTTCAGGCACGCCTAGCTTCCATTCACCATTTGCCTCCAGCAGGATCAACTCCCCGCATAAGAAACCCTCTGTCTCTTCCCCCGGTATGGAGCCTGTCTTCCCTGTAACCTGAAACCGCCCTGTTATACTTACCACGTCCTCTAAAACAATCTCACTGTCAAATCGCGTAAAAAGGTAATCATTCACAACATTGATTTCATGATCTGAGACAAATGCAATCTCATAAGGTTCGAATTGTATGTTGTATTCATCCCCATAACGCTCCGTTAAGCGCTTCCTCAGTAACGACAACTCCTCCTGATAAAAATCAGTATACAATGAAATAAGTTCTTCCTGATCTGCCTCTACTCCCAGTTCCTGACTCGTGATGGCCGGAACCAGCTCCACAAATTCCAGTTGTAAGGTATCCATCAGCATATTCACATCACAGGCCTGCAGCGCATTGATATACTCATCCATCAGCATCTGCCATTCTCCTCCTGCGTTATATTTCGACAAATCCAGAACCGCATTTTCATCTTCTCCGGAAACCTTCTCAGAATACGGTGCTCCGGAACTGACCATGTTCTTTCTATTTAAATATGTCTCTATTGTCTTCCGCCTTTCCTGGTACCGATCTGCCAGTACATAATTTCCCTGCCTCCGATATATCAGGGTCATATATACATACAGATCAATAGTGTCTTTGTCACTTATCAGAAAAATATTCTTCCTGATTTCCTCACTTGTTTTTAAATTCTCCAGTGCTTCTTCCTCCCTGCCTGCTATGCAATAATATTTCCCCAGATTAAAATAAGCGCGCGCAGTCCTGTTATGGTTCACTCCATATATGTATTCCGACAAGTCCCTTGCTTTTTCATAATACTCCAGACCGCCTTCTTCATCATGCTGTAAGAACATCAGCATATCGCCATAATAACCATATGTCTCCACCAAATCTATACAAGGAAATTCGGCATCTCCAAAGCTTTCCTGTATGTTCATATTCTCTTCCATCAAAGGAAATGATCTTTCTGTCTCCCCGCCGCTTCCCAGGCAGCGGGCATATGCTATATTCGTTTTGGCAAGTATTCCTTTGGCATCTTCTCCAAGCCTGTTCTGGCAGATAAACAGACATGCTTCATACCATTTCTCCGCCTCTTTCCTTCCGTCTTCATCGGATGCGATTATAGCAAAACCGTTAGCGATATCCAGGGAAAACATCGCCAGACAACGATATGTAAATACATCATAAGTATCCTTATCCTGATGACTCAGATAATCCTGCAGTGATAACATATCATCCCATGTAAATGTCTCATCCTGCTTTTTCATATATTGATCCATCAATAGATAGGGTCCACGAATTGCATAGGCATACTCACCAAGTTCATAGCTGACAAGCATCTGCACCCGATTCGTCACAACCCATATACGCAGCGGCGGTTCTGCACTGACCACTGTATGCGCATCTTCCAGACACTGCTCCAGCCTGCCTGTTGCATAATCATAATAAGTAATATTGGCAAGCACCGCCAATGCCGGCACGCCGGTTTCTCCATACAGCTTCTTCATGACCACATAGGCACAGTTCAGATACTCATAGCCCTCTTCGGGCTTTCCCATATCAAGGCATAGACATCCCAGCGCATTATTGATTGCCGCTGTCTCATAATTATCTTCTGTATCTTTGCTCTCTTCCTTCATCTCCAAGAAAAGCCGATAAGCTTCTCCATATTCCATCCTCTGCCATTTGGCAAGAGCGGTATCATACCTTTCATCCGCTGTACAAAGCTGACACACAAAAAATATCTGATCCCGGGTCATGATGTCTATGATATCATCCATCTTGATGGCAGGACTATCGTTAACGCCGGTTCCATCGCTCGTGTCTGCCCTATCCTGCATGGTAACCCCGGCAGCCTTGTCGGGCATCTTAACTCCACTGCCACAGACAAAAACAGCCGCACACAACAAAATACAACTCAGTACACTGAATCCTCTCCCTTTTATAGTTACACGCCAGTCATCTCTTTTCATAACCCTGACTCCTCTTCTGTCTCAACAACCTGTGCCCATTGCAGCAGCTGATCAATCAGCCCGCTCTCCATCTCAAGTCCATCGCAGATTTCCTTCGCGTGTTCCAACGCATCCTGTGCTTTCTCCTGATTACCGCCGGCCTCATAAGCTTTTGCAAGATTGGCATAATATATGGCTGTACTCGTATAATCGATGCCCAATATATTTTTCCTGATCTCTATTGCCTGCTCAAAAAGCGTGACGGCTGTCTCATAATCTGCGATATCATAATAATACAACCCAAAAGCGTTATATGCCGCGGCAGTCTGCGGATGATTCTCTCCATAAGAAGCGATTGACAAATCGCATGCCTTTTCATAATAAGATTCGGCCTGCTCATCCTCTCCCGCAAGATGCAGCAAATCTCCATATACATCATAAACTTCCACCAGACCGGGATACTGATCCTCCTCAAACCCGAATAAATTGAAGGGTATTTTCACAGCACGGTCTATACAATCCAGCCCTCTCCTGATTTCCCGCCTGTGCCCATACACAATCGCCAGATTCTTATAGGCCTGCGCCGTAATCAGACTGTTATCGCCTAAGTAAACATTCTCCAGACAAATCGTCAACGCCTGGTCAAAAGCCCGTCTGGCCTCATTGACTTCCCCCATATGGAGATACACACAGCCCTTGGCATTGTATGTCAATGCCACCCATCTGCCGGCATTGCTGTCATAATCTCCCTCCCCTTCCTCTGATTCGGAATGATATACGTAATCCGTAAGTTCTTTGGCCAGCTCCCCGTCCTCTTCTATATCGCTGTACAATCCCAATACCTCATCATAGATTGTAAGGGCCTCTTCCCACGCTCCGCGCTCATCCAGAATCTTCGCCTGCAGATGCTTCACAGCACTGACGACTGTCTTATCTTCTGCAGCATCGGTGACATCCAGAATTGCCTGACAGGTTTTTAGCGCCGTTGCAAAGTCCCCTGTATAATAATCATGCTGGGCAATAGAATATTGGACTGCCCTGGCTTCCAGACTCTTTCTCCCATAAGCTTTCCGAAAGGTTACATAGGCACTGCTTAAATACTCATAAGCCTCTTCATATTTGCCCATATCCAAATACAGACAGCCCAGACTGTTATTGATCTTGGCCATCTCTACATCATACTGCGGAATCTGCTCACTCATATCGTCATGCGCCGCAAGAATGTCCCGCTGCGCCCGATTATAATCTAATCTCTTCCAGTTATACAGCCCCTGCTCATACTGGTGACTGGCATTATTAAGCTCCATGACCAGATGATCATTAAATTCTTCGTCAAATGAAAGCGGTTCCCGATCCCGCCTGCTTACATACCCTGTCAGCCACACGGTCATGCAGATTGCAGCCAGCATACAAACCGCAAACCAAGCCCTTTTATTCCTGCTGCCCAACATGTAATGATAAAGAAAATGCCGCCTTTTTCCAAGGTATCCGGCAAGCTTTTTCACCGTGGAATCTAAATACAATGGATTATACTCAACCCCATTGTAATAGCCAAGTCCACGCATGGACTCCGGCAGGTTCTCTTCATCACGCCATGATAAATCGCCGCTTTGATAGACCGGAATGATAGTTTTGTGGAATTTCCTGGCATATTCTATCTCCCAGCGGACCCAGTCATTCTCTTCCCTGCACCGCTCCAACGCGCCTGACGGCAAGACAAGGACTACCTTATCACACTTTTTGATTCTTTCTATCAGCTGCTCATCGAATCGGCCTTCCTGCAGATTATCTACATCCAGAAAAACAGTTATGGCATATTGTTCCTGCAGTTCTTTTTTAAGGATTTTCGCCATTTCCAGTCCGCCGTTGCTGCGACGGTAGCTTATGAATACTTTGTATTTCATTTGTGATTCCCTCATAACCAACACCATTCTTACTATCTCTGTAGATTTAATTGTAACACTAAATTTCTTTTACGCATAGAAAAAAGCATTTACTTTATCCTGTGAAAGTAAATGCTTTTTTTGACTGTCTTTAATATCCTCTTGCTTTCTTTATCAATTTGATATTATAGTCTAAATCTCGTAACCGAAGACTCCTTTTGCCATACAATTTGATATACATGTCCCGCGCCGTTTCCAGATAGTCTAACGCCTCATCCAATTTATTTTCCACATAGCATAAAAAGGAAAATGATACATAGAGTTCTGCAACTTCTCCGTGTACTGGCGGATATAATTTCCTGCATATTTCCAAGGCTTCCTCCATAAGCATGTGCGCCTCTTTTAATTTGTCCGGATTCCCCTGCCTTAAATAAACAAATGCAAGGTTCCTATAAGTAACCGTTAATTGCGTATGCACCTTTCCGTAAATCTTCTGCTCTATTTCAATAGTCTTCTTATAATTTTGCTCCGCAGGAATCCATTGTTCCAGATCACTGTATACGGTAGCCAGATTGTTATAAATATGCGCCATAAGTCTGTTTGTATTCCCCAGTGAATGCAGACACC
>CATOJY010000082.1 GCA_951800685.1 uncultured Lachnospiraceae bacterium | reverse complement strand
CAAATCTCCCGGAACACTGCCGTAAGCCTGAAAAGAATAGTAATAAAAGTATATCCGAGCCATCCTGACTCTATGATACAGGATGGTTCGGATTTTGTATAGGTACATGCTATCCACCGTTTACGATGCACCTAGAAAGAAACAAGGATATTAGTAAATTTATTAACTCTTGTAATCTATTTTAGAAAAAAGTCAGTTGAAATATTATTATATCTGTCAATTTGAGGTAGGTAATACTGTAGTATAGGGTGTAGATAGGGAGGTTGGACTTAAATGTATATTAGATAAATCGTAGTAGATAGAAATGCATATATGTTTTAAAGAAGAAGGCATATGCAGGGTAGCACATGCCTTTTTTGGAAAAACCCTGCTGCCGGCATGTCACATTGGCAGCAGGGTTTCATTATATTTTCGATATACACTTAAAAAATATGTCAGATACCTAAATCCAGTTCCGAGAAATCAATACACAGATTATCATAGATGTTAACTTTTACAATATCGGAAAATGAATAGATAACGGGCGCTGAATCATGTTCCATATCATAAACTAAGATAGTTTGTTTCATGGGGTCTACGATCCAATATTCCCTTACACCAGCAGAACGATATAGGGATAATTTTGTATAATAATCCATCCGCCTGCTGCCGGGGGAAACAATTTCAATGATCCAATCAGGCGCCCCACTGCAGCCTTGGTCGTTTAGCTTATGTTTATCGCAGACTACAGAGATATCAGGCTCCAAATATTTTGAATCATCGGCAGACAGAAATACAGCGAAAGGAGCCGGATAAATTTTACATTCACCGTTATTTTGAGTTATATAGTTTCCAATGATCAAATGGAGGAATGACAAAATGTCTTGATGTTTGCGGCTGGGAGGCGCCATGTAATAAATCTGACCGTCGATCAGTTCGGCGCGCTCTCCGTCAGGCAGGGCATAAATATCATCAATAGTATAGATTTTTTCTTGTGCTAATGCCATATATAACACTTCCTTTCTAGTTATTGTATACGCTTATATGTATTGTATTCACTTGTGGGCAACTGTTAGCACTTGCTGTCAATTGGTAGCGGATTGCAGACAGTTATTGTACGTGAAGAGGATTGAGCTTTCGGGCTGTGGTGTTTGCTATTACACTAAGGCAGAGATTTACTCTCTTTTTGCACTCTTCTGACAGTTCATGTTCCATTACTCTGGTAAGTATGATAACAGAATATGAGTTGCCATATGCATCTTGCCAACTTTGAGGATCTTTATCTGCAACTACAGGGTTTTGACCGTTGTTAAGAAAATTTATAAGCTTGTTAACTTGTTCTTGAGGATAGTTAAAGCCTACACACCACCTGCTCGCTAAGCCCTTTTGACTGCTGCCATAGAATACATACACATCCAAAGGAGGCATGAAATAATTTGCGTTGATATAGCTTGCAATATAATAAACATCATTGGCAGAGTAAGCTTCAATAAATGTGGTGGTTTCTCTGCTGAACATACATCCAGAGGGTGCCATTCGAGACAAAGCAATATAGCGAACGCAAAGTTCTTCGGCTTCTTGTGAAGAATTACATTGACAGCTACAAATGTGTAGTCCGGTTTTAAAATCATATGAAACTTTGTTGATATCGAACATAGAAAGACTCCTTCTTAAACGATTATATGTTTTTTGATGCCTCTGCCACTTTTTCAGCTACACCCGGTCTGCCGTTCTCAATAAGGTCAAGAAGAGTTGCAATGTCTTCTTTCAGATGTTGCGCCAAGGTAGCACATGAAGGTGTTCCGGGAGTTTTGGTAAGCTCATAGATATGTCCTCTTTCCAAAGCGGACAAGTGGTTGCTGATTTTGTTCAGTTTGATACTATAACGTTTGGATATGTCCATAGATACCTCCTAACTTGCAATGTCAAAGAAGAAAAAGAAAACGGTAGAATTCTGGGAAGTTGATTTTCTCTTACATGTTTCCACAATAGGCAGCAGTTTAAGGTTATTGGTTCGGTTGAAGCCATATGCTATGGCATTTCGTGATTGAATTTCAATAGCCTCCAGCTTGCGTGCCTCTTCTTCCGTTGAGCATCTATGCATAATGGAAAATGTAAAACTGTCAGGATGGTCTGAAAATGCAGCTTGCATTTCAGGGTTTGGATGGTTGCCTGCACGTAATGTATATATATGTGTCTTCAATCTGTTTTCAAATTCTGCTGTACTTCCAATGTAAAAGCGAGAGGTGAGATGGTCAGTAATAATATAGACAGCATTCCCATTGTACGCTGGAAGGTTTATACCTGACACATCAATACCATGCGTAAGCTCATAATCAGAATATCCCCCTGCATGGCGCGGTTTCTTGATTGGAACAAGATTAAAACCATTTCTAATGGTATCTAGTGTTTGCACAATCTTGTTTGCGTGGTCAAAAGCAGCTAAAGGATCAGAGTTTTCCTCCAATACAAGAAAATGGAATGATTTTGGATGGCGAGAAAATGCACTCTGCAATTTCTGATTGGTGCAATATCCAGACAGCAGATTATATATTAAGAGTAATCCTCTTTTCCGAATGTCCGAAGTAAGTCCTACAAAGTATTTGTTGTCGTAATCACTATATAGGGCATATATACAGAATGCTTTGCAGTTTGGGATTTGATATTGCTTTATAACCTTTTCTTTATCCACATTGTTCACACTCCTAACTGCTATGCTTGCGAATCCATTTGCTCTGCTATTTGAGATTTTGAATATCCTAAAACTAAATCATATCCCATGGCTGACAAAATCTTTTGAGCATCCTCAAATCCAAAGTTCTTTTTGGAAAGCATTTTTGTCAATCCTTGGGGAGTGATACTCAGTTTGGCAGCAACTTCCCTTTGTGTGGTTTTTTCATCAATCATGAGTTTTTTTATCTCATGGATGATTTGTTCGTTGTCCTTATAAGTAATGGTCATTTTTGCCACTTCCTTTCCAAAGTATTGTGTATAGTATCTTCAATAATATAATAACCCCAAATAGGTTATTCGTCAATCAAAAACTGCAATAAAACATAAAAATTATATTACAAAATGGTTGACAAGTAACCCAAAATGGGTTATACTTATAACGGAAACAAACAAAACAGGTCAAGCGAAGGTAGACGGAAGTACCAAAAGGGAAAGCAAAACAGGAGCTAGACCGGGAAAGGAGAGGTTTGCATGAAAGATATACAGACCATCCGCAGGACAGTAGCAACAATGGCGAACCAATTACACAAGATTGGCTACACACTTTCAAAGGCATTCAAGACAGCCTGGAGAAGAGTTAAAGATGGTATGACGGTAAAGGCTCAGGGCGTGACATTCGGTAACAGGCAGGGTTTACTGCAGTTCATAGCCGGAAGAAAGCCGGAAGAAAGCCAGAAGAGCTCACAACATACCTTAGACGTGACAAAGCGAATACATTTGATAAGTATGCTGTGGCTGTAGTGGTAGGCATAGAGGGAATCGGATATGCGCACATCGGATATCTGCCCAAAGGCTTGGCACAGAGTCTGGCAGGCATAATAGACAAAGGGATCACACTGCAGGCGGATACGGAAGTGATCGGCGGCTACAGCTATAAAGAGACGTTCGGAGCTCCTATAAACATCACAATATAGAAAGGGGATTCAAATGGATTACAGTTGTCTGACAATTGAGGACTGCATCAGCAAACAGGAGAACGAGAACCTGGCAGCAGTCATTGGGAACGGAGCCGTTATAGGATTCGTAGAAGAAAAGCGCTCCTGTTAGTACCGCAAATACCAACAGGAGCAGGCAACCCGTCAACCAAGCAAATTGAGGGTATGCAGGTATTATAATATGCCTGCTGCCAATTGTCAAAGAAAAGAGGTTAAAAAATTGCAGATCGAAGAAACAGCCGTAGCAAACGGCACCGCTGCCAAAGTCGTAAGTATGGATGACTACGGCAGCAGGAGAAAGAAGCAGGCTGAAAAACAGCGACGGAGATTCCAGACTGTGGATGAGAAGTTTGTGTCACTTGATGAAATGAGCCAGAGAAGCATATTGTCATATGCGATCGGGTACATAAAGGCTGCAAATGATCTGATTTCGTCTGGCAAACAGGCACGTACAAACGAAGTGTCGAAGTTGTTTGAGATTATAGAAGAATCAATAAATGAGTCATGGAATGGAGGAATGGTATAAGATGGACTATATGGGGATGGCGGAGAAACGCGCGGCAGAGGCAAAGAGCGACCTGATCGGTTGGATGTATAAGTCGGATCTGTTTAATCTGCTTGGCGTTGAAAATGACCAGACAAAGGGAGAGCGTGCGGCGTGGAATGCTTTCATGGAAACACTGGGAAGCGTGACAGGGGACGCGCCTGTGAAAATGAGGAATGATGTGGAGGACCGGGCACAGGATTTTGGAAACGAGAGGGAGGAGACAGGATTCAGGATAGGGTTTCACGTTGCCATGCGGTTATGCATGGAGGGGATGAACGGGGGTATCAGATGATGGATGGTACCCTGGTGAAGGAGCTGTCGGCCATACAGGCTGACATGGTGAGCATGGAAGGAATGATCGAGGCACTGATAAGAGGTGCATACAATGGTACTAAGACAGAACATATCGGTAACTCGTTAGAGATATTGAAGGAATATATAGGGCTGAGGGCCGAAAAGCTCGATATGCTGATGCAGGAACCGGCGGAAGGGGGTGAGGACAGTGGCAGGGCATAAATATTTTTTCTCGGCAGAGGATATTGCAGCAGATCTCTCCATCAGCGGGGATGAGGCAGCAGGGCTTGTAAAGGAGCTGCATAAGGAATTAAAGGCAGCAGGCTATCTGGTAGTATCCGGGAAGGTTCCGTCAGCATGGTATGAACAGCAGAAATCAAACGGTTTCAGAAAGCAGTATGTCGGTTATGTACCGCTGGCGGAAAGGAGGCTTTTGAGCATCAGGGATTTTAGTGTGTATGCCGGGGGTATTGACCAGAGGAATGCAAGACGTTTTGTGAAAGCGAATGGTTTTGCAGTATCAATCGGGGCAAAGATGTTTGTTGACAGGAAACGGTTTGATGAATGGTGTACGGAGCAGAACCGTCAGGGTAAACAGTAGAAGTAGCTCTGTGGTTTACGGAGCGACTCATATACGAACAAAATGTGAAAAGGCAGGGAATCCACTGTTGAGAGCCAAATATTCCATATGGGGCAAATCAGAGGGTATACAGGGAAAGGGGATGATACCAAAGAAAACAGAATCAGGAAGGCTCCCGCCGTGCTGCAACATGGGGGAGCCTGTAAGGAGCTAAGGCGCACGATTAGAAACACCTGAGCAGATATATTATAACCGAATTAAATCAATATCACAATAAAAATATAATATTGACTGAGGCGGCACTGCTGCCTCTTTGCGGAACAGAAAGGGGCTGGAGGATATGGCAGAGGATAAGAAGAAACAGCTGCCGCCGGGGATCTTACTGCGTAAGGATGGCAGGTACCAGGCGAGATATACATTCAATGGGAAACGTTATACATTTTATGGCAAGGATCTGAAAGAAGTACAGAAAAAGCTCAGGGACGCAAAGTATGAAATAGAGCACGGGATATATGCAAAACCTGACAGGGTGACAGTTGATTCATGGTATAAGACATGGTTAAAGGAATACAGGATAAATGTTGTCAGGGAAACGACACTGATCAGCAACGAAAAGAGCTATAAGCACATAAAGCCGGAAATCGGACATATGAAGCTGCAGGCGGTCCGCCCGGAGCATATACAGAAAGTCCTTAATGGAATGAAGAGGGAAGGGTATTCGGACGGTTACATAGACAACACTAGGCAGGTCATGAATATGCTCTTCCATCAAGCGCTGATGAACGGTATTATCCTCACAAATCCAGTTGAGCGTTCTATCCTTCCGAAAGCAAGATCAGAGGAAAAGGAAGAGAATACACACCGCAGGGCACTCACAGAACAGGAGCAGGCGGCATTCCTTGAATGCGTGGCAAAGCGGAAACCATTTTATGCAGACATATTCTATGTGGGATTTTCCACTGGTATGAGGATCGGTGAGATTAATGCCCTGGAATGGAAGGACATTGATTTTGACAGGATGGAAATCCATGTGAACGGAACCCTGATAAAGACGGTCGGAAAGGAATACCGTAAGGGACCAGTAAAGACTGGGAAGAGCAAACGCACCATTCCCCTGCTGCCAGAGATTGCAAGGAGGTTAAAGAGGCACAGGGCAGACCAGGCGGAACTCCGCTTGATGCTGGGGGACAGATGGGAGCCGGCAAAAGGCTTGGAACATCTGGTATTCACGACCATGTTCGGCAAACCGCTTTTGACGTTATCTGTTGGAAGGTATATAGATTCCACTGTAAATGCTGTTAACAGGGAGGAGGAAAAGAAAGCGGCAGCAGAGCACAGAAAACCGGATCAGATGGAGATTTTCTGTCCCCATGCAATGCGACACACCTTTGCGACAAGGGCACTGGAACGTAGTATTCCGCCGAAAGTAGTGCAGAGCTATCTCGGACACTCGACAATTGATGTGACAATGAATATTTATACCCATGTAACGGCCGAATTAGAGAGAGAGGAGATCAGGAAGATTGCAAACCAGTTCTGAAAGACAGCTCTGTTTAGGTGCATTGGCAGCAGGTGTAACAATGCCTGCTGACTAGTTTGTAAAATGGTGTCAAGCGTGGTGTAAAACGCCGTAATTCAACAGCGGAAAGCCTTGAAAACATTGTATTTTGGGCTTCCTTTTCGAATAAACCTGTTATTCCACGAGGATAACATGCTTTTCATCGTAGATGAGGCATCTGGCGTGGCAGATCCGATTATGGAAGCAATACTGGGTACATTATCTGGTGCAAATAATAAGCTGTTGATGTGCGGGAATCCCACAAAGACATCCGGCACTTTTTTTGATGCTTTTCATGCAGACAGAGCACAGTATAAATACATTACGGTATCATCACGGGACAGCCCGCGGACCAACAAAGAGAATATTGCATCTCTCGATCGAAAATATGGAAAAGACAGCAATGTTGTGCGCGTGCGTGTAGATGGGGAGTTTCCCGAAGAGGAGGACGACATCTTTATTCCTATCACATGGCTGGACAGAAGCAAGGACACTGAAATATCAGATATTACGGCAAAGGCTTTTGGGCTGTACCGGAATGCAGCCGGGATTATTCTTCCTGCTGACACAAGGGGCGTTTCAAGGATAGAGATTGGCTGTGATGTGGCGCGTTTCGGTGATGATAAGACCTGCATAGGATACAGGGTAAATGAGGTGGCAAAGATATTCAAGAAATATAATGGCAGGGATACGAACTGGACAGCGAGCAATATTGCCATACTGTATAAAAGATTGAAGGAACAATTTAGATTTGATGGACCAATAGGCGTCAAGGTGGACGACGGTGGTGTTGGCGGCGGTGTTGTAGACCAGCTTCGCAGCTTTATCCGCACAGAGCCGGCAGTTTATGGGAACATGATAGTGCTGCCTGTCAATTTTGGCCAGCCTGTACAGCACAGGTACTATGCAGATTCCACTACCTATATGATGGGGGTCATACGCGATCTGATTGCCCCTTATGATGATATGGGAAATCCGCACAAACCAGAGATTATACTTCCTAATGACAACGACCTGATCGGTCAGCTGTCTTGCAGGAAGTATTATTTTACCAGTAATGGGAAACAGAAAGTAGAGAGCAAGGAAGAAATGAAAAAGCGGGGGCTGGCATCCCCTGATGAGGCTGACTGCATGCTGCTTGTCTGTTTACCAGTCAATTACAAGAAGAAAGGGGCGAAAAAGAACAATGCCTGATGGAAGGAAGCCTGTGGGACGCATTGGCGTTAAAATCATTAAGTCGCAGGACGAGAGTGCTGTTCCGACTGTGTTTTACCACAAAGAGAAACAGATTGAAAAGTCAGATAAAAGTGAGCAGCTGAACCGGGAAACTGTTGTCAGTGCTGCCGACTGGATTTCCCATCCTGTCAATATGTATGGGCTGAAAGAACTGGTTGACAATTCAACAATTCTGCCGCAGTGCATTAAATCATATAAGAGCAACATTGCGGTTTGGCATATCAGTTCATTACAAGGAGGATTACGATGAAGAAACACCGGAGATGAAAGCAGAATGGGCACAGGCAGAGAGAACAATCGCCCTGTTAAATATGGATTGTATGGAGTAGTCTCGGAAACTCACTGAAGATGCAACAGAAAAACAGGCCATATAAACGAATTCAACAAGTGGGAGAGAAAAATGTTCATTTTAAAATTGTTCAGGGGAACTTTCCCGAAAAAAGGGCAT
>CATOJY010000081.1 GCA_951800685.1 uncultured Lachnospiraceae bacterium | reverse complement strand
CCAGACAGCGCGCTTCCCGCTCTATGATGCTGATCTCGGACAGATCCATCGTCAGCAGGGTGGACATGTTCCGGTGGTGGGAGCACAGGGTGGAGCGGACTGCCTGCAGGTGGGTAATGCGCAGGTCCAGCTCCGCGATCTTGTCTTCCAGCAGGCTTTTTAAACTGCAGGCAGAGCGGTTTTGCATGAAATCCTGTATCTCCTGAATGGAAACGTCCAGTTCCCGGAGCAGCAGGATAGTCTCCAGCGGTATTCATGTCTTTTTATACGATGGTAGACGGCCTGTTTGTATCGAATCTGATCGGTACGGATGCGCTTTCGGCCATCAATCTGACGGCTCCCGTCATCCAGCTTGTGACGGCAGTCTCTACCATGCTCGCCACCGGAGGGAGCGCGGTGATCATGAAAAAGATGGGAGAGCAGAAAACAGAGGAGGCGAAGCAGGATTTTACCTTTCTGATCCTGGTAAATGTAGTGGTGGGTATTGTTATGTGCGGGGCCGGATATGTGGCGATGGAGCATATTTTCGCCGGCATGAATCTTTCGGCGGCCGTAGAAGGATATTGTGTGGAATATTTGAGCCGCTATCTGGTGTTCACCGTGCCGATCCTGCTGATGAACAACTTTACGCTTTATATGATCGCCAGCGAGAAGGCGACGCTGTCCTTAATCTGTTCCGTGACAGGCGGCGTCCTCAATATGGTACTCGACTACGTGTTTATCGCAGGGTTTTCCATGGGGATCAGCGGTGCGGCGGTGGCAACAGGGCTGGGATATTCTGTGACGGCGGTTGCCGGTTTGTTTGTTTTCAGCCGCAAAAAGAGTCTGCTGCATTTTACGAAACCGGTATGCCGCTTCAAGGTTCTCGCCGGTGCGGCCACAAACGGATGCTCGGAGATGGCGACCGCGCTTGTCACCGGGATCATCACGATGATGTTTAACTGGACGATGCTTCACTATGTCGGGGAGGACGGGGTTGCGGCCGTCACCATCATCATGTATGTGCTGATGTTTGCTAGCTCCCTTTATACGGGGTATTCATACGGTGTGGCGCCTATGCTGAGTTATTACTACGGGGAACAAAATCACCAAAAACTGAAAAAGCTGGTTGCCACGAGTCTGAAAGTGATCGCATGTATCTGTCTGATCACGGTTGCCGCCTCCTTTATGCTGACAAGGCCGCTGGTATCGATATTTGCCCGGCCGGATAATCCGGTGTATGAACTGGCGGTAACGGGGAACAGGATCTGTACGGTGGCGCTTTTCTTTATCGGATTTAATATTTTTGCCAGCGGGATGTTTACCGCATTGTCCAACGGGATCGTTTCGGCCGTGCTGGCATTTTCCAGATCGTTTGTTTTTATGCTGATCACCATGATCGTGCTTCCGCTGCTCCTTGGCGTGAATGGTATCTGGCTGGCGACTCCGGCGGCGGAGCTGATGGCGCTTATGCTGTCCGCGTTTATGTTCCTGAAATATAGGAAGCAGTATGGCTATTGAGGAAGGAAGCAGAGGAAAAGAATACGGTGTTATGAAAAGGAAAGTGCGGAACGCCAAGGCAGTGCCTGGTTTATGATCACTGGTTTCAGTCGCATTCTATTTTGTAGGTATGTGGATAATAATTTTGTAATTCATTTGTCGCGACTTCTTTCCCTACATAGGTGTGAAACCAGTTTTCATAGTCCGGATTATTCCAAACTGTGCCATCTTCAAAAACAATTTGTTTTAACCTTTCAATCTGTTTTGCAGAAAGCTTTTTCCTGCTCAATAGGGCGGCAAACAGCTTATCCGCAGAACCGTCATAAATTTTGTCGATTAACTCGTTGGTTTCCGCTTCCTGGACTTTTTCTTTGGGGATAAGCGCGTGGCACATGAAGTTAGGTTCAGAGCGTTCGATTGTGCCCTTTTTGATACAGCGCTTAATAAGTGTATAAGTAGTGTTTTTATTCCAGCCTAACGCTTTCGCAAGAGTTTCTGCAACATATTTCGCCTCTAGAGCACCTTCCTTCCATAGAATATCCATGACTTTTAGTTCAGAGTCAAAAAGCTTTTACGGGTCTTTTATCCATGTAATAGAGTCTCCTTTCAAATAAGACTGCAGTAGTCATCTGCAAATAGACTACTGCGTCTTACAAAAATGTTAATAGATAACAGAATCTATGAATGGAGATCGTAGCGGTGATAAATGCCATGTCAAAAGAACGGACGGTGTATAATGCGTGTAAAAGTCAGGATGGTAGCTGCTTCCTGTATTCTCTGGGACTTACCCGGTAGAAATTGCGGAAAGCAGAAGAAAAGTGCTCTGTAGAGGAATAACCAAGGTCTTCTGCGATTGAGGTAATGCTTCTAGTATGATCAGAAAGCAGAATAGCAGCGACGGACATCCGGGCTTCTGTCTTTTTTTGCTGGAAAGACTTTCCATAGTATTGTATAAGCAGACGCTGTGTCTGACGGGTGCTGAGTTTTAAACGATCTGCAAGGGTATCTAAGGAAAGGGACTGGTATTCGTATAGAAAATATTCTTCTATGATGATGGATTTTGATTCCGCCATATTATTGCAGGCAAAGGAGGTCTGGGAAATTGGGTGTCGTTCATAATTGCGGACTGTATAAATAAGCAGCTGCGATAAAAGAAGACGCACCTGGTTTTGATGACCGGTGTAACAGTGTTCTAATTCATCAAATAACTGTTTCATCAGTGTATGGATTCCCTGTGTATCTGTGCCGATCCAAAATGGACTGGAAGTAAAGGCCTTAATCACAGGTGATTTCTCTTGGTTCTGTGAGGAACTGCGGATTTTCAGGTAAATGCAGTATTCCTGCATGGGGTCAGTCTGTATCGGGGTCTGGGCATGTTCCACATGAGGTCCTGTGACATAGAGGGTGTTAGGAGAAATATCATAGTATTGACCGTCTGCAACCAGTTTGCCGTAGCCAAAAGGAATGTAGTGGATTTCATAGCATCCATTGCCGTGGCTGTGGGAAGGGATGGTACGTGTGAAATGTTCAAAAACGATATTCAGTGCGTGGATAGATATATTATCCATGACAAATTGAATATCGAGATCTGTGTAGAGTGTTTTCATGACCGCATTCCTCTTTCTGGTGTGGACACCTTGTATCATGCATTTACTATACCATACAAAAGTTGTAAAAACACGACATATTTTCATGTAAGACGGCAGATAGGACGCTTAAATTATTTTAGGGACAGTTTATAATGAAAATAAAAAGAGATTTGGCGGAGTTATACAAAACTTAGTAAGCACATGGCTGCAGTGCGGAAAGAGGGAAAGATTATGGCGGTAAAAATGTTAATGAAAGGTGCTGTTCTGCCGGGAAACAGCACAGTGGAACTGAAAGATTTCGAAGTGCCTGTGCCGGGACATGGGCAGGTGCTGGTCCAGACAAAAGCCACGACAATCTGTGGTAGTGACATCCGGTGCATTTACAGGGAACATACAGGAAAAGGACCGGAGGGTTATATCCCTGGTATGGTGGCAGGGCATGAACCGTGCGGTGTTATTGTGGAGGAAGGCCAGGGATTAAAAAGATTCAAAAAAGGCGATCGTGTGATCGTATACCATATCTCAGGCTGCGGTGTCTGCAATGATTGTAGAAGAGGGTACTATATTTCTTGCAAGAGTAAATTCCGTCAGGCTTATGGATGGCAGAGAAACGGAGGGATGGCTCCCTATATCCTTGCAGACGAAAAGGATCTGATTGCCCTGCCAGATGAGCTTACTTATAAGGACGGGGCACAGGTTGCCTGTGGATTCGGTACAGTATATGAGGCGATTGAAAAGATCGGTATTTGTGGGAATGATGCAGTCTTAGTTACCGGACTAGGACCGGTGGGGCTTGCGGCTCTGATGCTGGCAAAAGCTCTTGGTGCAAACAAACTGATCGGTGTAGAAATGAATGACTACCGTATCGAATTGGCTAAGAATCTGGGATTAGTAGATCATGTTTTTAAACCAGATGATGATACGCTGGATCAGATTTTGGCTGTGACAGGTGGTAAGGGAGTCGAGAGGGCAATCGATGCATCTGCCAATGATGCAGGAAGACAGCTGGCGATCTGTGCAACCAGGGAATGGGGAAAAATTGCTTTTGTCGGCGAAGGAGGAACCTGCACGTTTAACCCCAGTCCCGATATCATCCATGGGCAGAAGACGATCTATGGCTCGTGGGTGACTTCGCTTTGGAGAATGGAAGAGCTGGTGGAGCGGCTTGTGCGTTGGAATATCCATCCGGAAGATTTGATCACACATGAATTTCCGATTGACAAGGCGGACGAGGCATACCGGCTTATGGCAGGGGGCCAATGCGGTAAGGTCGCAGTTGTTTTTGATGATAAAGATGGAGGAAAAGATGAATAACAGGATTGACCAGGAAGTGGTTCCGTTAAGGACACTGTACAGCGGGGAAAAGATTCCATGCATGGGACTTGGGACCTTTGGGTCAGACAAGTATGGTGCTGATATGGTTTCGGAGTCTGTATATGGCGCGATCAAATATGGCTATCGGTTGATTGACTGCGCCGCGGTCTATCAGAATGAAGACAGGATCGGAATGGTTCTGCAGAGACTTTTTGCAGAAAAGGAAGTGGAAAGAAAAGAGCTGTTTATCACCTCCAAGGTATGGAATGATATGCATGGGGAAGGACAGGTACTGAAATCCTGCCAGAAGAGTCTGATGGATTTAAGGTTAGATTATCTTGATCTGTATTTTGTCCACTGGCCTTTTCCGAACTATCATGCGCCAGGCTGCAGCGGCGATTCCAGAAACCCAGACTCCCGGCCCTTTTCGGTGGAAGAGTTTATGGGAGTATGGAGACAGTGCGAGGAATTGGTAGAGAAAGGATTGGTAAGATATATAGGCATGAGTAATATGACCATCCCAAAACTGGAAGCGGTTCTGCCACTTTGCAGGATACAGCCCGCCGCGTTGGAGATGGAACTGCACCCTTCTTTCCAACAGCCGGAACTGTTCGATTATGCGCGGAAACATGATATCCTGCCGATCGGATATTGTCCAATCGGTTCCCCATCCAGACCAGAAAGAGACAGGACGGCAGAGGATGTGTCAGATACACAGCTTCCGGCAGTGGTTCAGGCTGCGAAAGCGCATCAGGTGCACCCTGCGGTGATCTGCCTGAAATGGGCCGTCCAAAGAGGTCAGGTCCCGATTCCATTTTCAGTGAAAGAAGCACAGTATATTGCTAACTTGAAATGTGCGGCGGAGGATCCGCTTACAGCAGAAGAGATGGAAGCGATCAGAGGAGAAGATAAGAACTGCCGGTTGGTCAAAGGACAGGTATTTCTGTGGGAAGGTGCTGAAGGCTGGGAAGATCTCTGGGATCCGGCAGGTGTGATTGTGACGAAATAACAGGAAACGGAAGTTACCGGATAGGGAAGCCTGCATAGCGTGCAGCTTTCCTGTCCGATGAGAAAGGAAAGATATGTTAAAAGGAATTCCCAAAATCCTATCACCAGAGCTTTTGAAAGTACTCTGTGAGATGGGACATAGTGATAGACTGGTGATCGCGGATGGCAATTTCCCAGTTGCATCTGTGGGAAAGGATGCTGTTGTGGTCCGCATGGATGGACATGGAACCTGTGAAATATTAGAAGCAATCCTGCAGGTTTTTCCTTTGGATACCTATGTAGAACATCCGATAAACCTGATGCAGGTGATGCCTGGCGATCCGGTAGAAACACCGATTTGGAAGCGTTATGAAGAGATTGTGAAGAAGACGGATGAACGGGGCCAAAATGCGGTTGGTCAGATAGAAAGATTTTGTTTTTATGAGGAAGCACGCAAAGCCTATGCTATTATTGCTACTGGTGAGACGGCCCTGTATGCGAATATTATGCTGCAAAAAGGGGTAGTAGTCTGAACAAAACGATGAGACGAAGCCCCTTTTCCTCTATGTATAAGAAATCTCGATATAAAAATCTTTTCCATTTGTGACAGGGGTAGCGGATCGTATTTGGCTACCCTCATGTTCTAGAGCGAGCACAGCATGTCTGGCAGCAATTCCTAAGTCAATTTTATTCAGCTTATTTTTCAAAAATATACGCTTCATACCGTGTCCAGCATCATGGATGAGCAGCTTTTCCGCCTGGAAGTCCAGTTTCCAAGGCTGAGAGTTCAGAGAGGATGGTGCCAGCCGGACGGCCTGCGTGATGGGACCGTCGTGCTCGCTGATTTCGTTGACGGCTATCCGTTTAAAATCATCCGGGCCTTTTCTCAAAGGGACTTCCGTGTTGCCAATGGCAAGCGCGATACAGAAACGCTCCGATTCTGTTTTGGGCTTTATATTCGCGAACCATCCACAGCCAAGTCCCATACTCTGGATAAATAAATCAGCTTTTTGCAAAACAAATCCGACGTTGGCACGGGCGGAGGGGGAGTTGTCACAGTAAGCAAGTAAATAGTGGGATGCTTTCTGGCCGGAAGCAACTTCTGCAGCAGGAAGAAGTTTGAACGCAGCATGCTGCCCGGTAAGCTGATCCGCTTCGGAAACACAGGTGAGAATAAGTTCCAGTTGGTCTTTCAGGACAGGAGTGTTTAAGTAATTTCGTACCTGCCTACGGGCAAAGATCGTTTCATAAAGTGTCATAATGCATCCTTTCTAAATCCAGTTTATGCCTCTGTGATTAGTATAGCATGACGAGTGGAAAACGACAAAAAATTTTATAAAATTGAAGAGGTGGGAAATATGCCGGTTGCTTTTCCCTTTGCTTACTTACTTTGAAAAATTAAACTTTGAAATCCAGCGAAAAGGATATAAAATAAAGAATATGAGTATCAATATTCGACAAGCGAATGATCTGGGGCCTTTGAGTATCAAGTTAATTTATCTAAGAAGGGATAAGAAGAAATGAATATTTTAATGTTATCATCGGATTTTCCTCCAGATTTATATGGTGGGATAGGGGTTCATGTACATAGACTTTCTAAGGAATTTGTTAAAATGGGGCATTTCGTAACGGTTATTGTGATTAAGTGTCATGTGTTCATAGAAGCGCAGCCAGTGAAATACGAATTTGATGGAATAGAAGTAATTAATTTTAAAGAGGACAATGAAAAACCTAAGGAATTAGAGAAATTAGGAGTCGAACTGAAAGAGTATCGAGTTGTTTATAATAATTCTATTGCAGGTTCGCTGATTTTAAAGTTAACGAAAGACAATTATTATGACATTGTACACGTGCACGATTTGTATCCGGCAATATCCTATGGATTGCTGCAAAGTTCTACAGTAAAAATAGCAACAATTCATGCAATGACAGCTCCCGTAGAATCCTTACTTGATTCTCTAAGAAGGTTTGTAAGTTATAATGCTGATGGCGTGATTGCAGTCAGCAATGCTGTAAAAGAATTTTGTGAGAAACGATATGAAAAAGACTTTAAATATAAAGAGATAGAAATAATTCCCAATGGGATAGATGTTTATGGAAGGAATAGAAGTAGCTTTCCGGATCCGGTTATAACATTTTGCGCTAGATTACATTCTAGCAAGGGGTGTGACAATTTAATAAAAGCATTTAAACTTTTTGTGACAGAACATCCTGACTATAGTTACTTCCATTTAAATATTATTGGAGAAGGTGAGGAGTTTGCGAAATTAACTGAACTCTGTAAGGAATTGGAGTTAAATGAAAACGTTCATTTTTTAGGATATGTACCGAATAATGAAGTGCGTCGATTATTGGGTCAATCGTATGCGCATTGCGTACCAAGTATATTGGAAGGATTCGGTGTAATAGCTTTAGAGGCAATGGCGGAGGCAACTTGCTTAATTACTTCTGATGCAGGTGGTCTTACGGATTTTGTGGTGAATAATGAAAATGGATTAACGTATAGTGCTAATAATATAGATGAACTTGCAGAGAAGTTATACGAAGTTGTTTCAAATCCTGTTTTAAGAAATTTGCTGTCAGAAAGGGGATATGAAACAGCCTTACATTTTAGTTGGGAAGAAATAGCCTATAAGACTGTCGCATTTTATAAGAAAACAATGAATAGGGTGAAAAGGTACGAGTGAAGTTTTATTTGACGGTGATTTCATAGTCGAATGATCCATTTAGTAATTGGTAGATTTGGTAAATTACGGTATGGGAGGCAGTGAAGAGTAATCTTTATGGATATAACGATAAAGCAGTTAACAGAAAAATGTCCAGATTTCGTGTTGCAACAGACAAGGGACAGCGTTGTTTTAGTTGGCTTTTCTCCAAAAGGTTTCAATCTCTTTCAATTCATCTGCCAAAAGGAGTGTGTGAAACTTTGGACCTGTTGACAAATTAAAGAAAAATGAACTCCCATATGGTATAATTATTATATCAATTACAGGAGGTCATATTTTATGATGGGTAAACAGAGTGGACAAATCCAAATGGTAATCTTAGATATA
>CATOJY010000080.1 GCA_951800685.1 uncultured Lachnospiraceae bacterium | reverse complement strand
AAGGAAAATATCTGATGACATTGGGAGAAAAGATTTATACGCTGCGGACAGAACATAGTTTATCACAGGAGGCCTTTGGGGATAGTCTTGGAGTATCGAGACAGTCAGTATCCAAGTGGGAGACCGGGCAGTCGGTACCTGAAATTGAAAAGATTGTGGCCATTAGCAATCTGTTTGGGGTAACAACAGATTATCTGCTCAGAGAGGACCTTGAAAGAGAGACTAACGGACAGGATGCCACATCATATGCTGCCGCTCATACGATAGTGTATGCTTCCAGAAGACCTCATTTTGAATATAAGAGTAAAAAGATGATAGGAAATCTTCCCCTCGTACACATACATACAGGGACTGGTCTGTACCGGGCCAAAGGCATAATTGCCATAGGGAATATTGCAGAGGGTGTTCTGGCTCTTGGTTTCGTGGCTATGGGCGGGATTGCACTTGGACTTGTTTCCATCGGGTTGTTTGCCTTGGCAACTTTTGCAGTGGGCATACTTGCTTTTGGCAGCTTTGCGTTTGGCATTATCACGGCAGGGGCAGTTTCTGTGGGGATTTTCTCCATGGGGGCAACGGCTTTCGGACAGTTTGCCTTCGGGGCATATGCGCGTGGCACACAGGTGGCGGTAGGAGATGTGGCGCGTGGCAATATTGCACTGGGCTATTCCCAGGCGGTGGGCACTTATACACAAGTCAGCAACAGGCAGCCTTTTGATTATGAGAATGCCTGCCGCCTGATTGACGAGCATGTTGCACCGCACTGGTCTTTCTTTAAGACCTGGGCTAAGAATATGGTGAAATTATTTTAACACTGTGTATAATGATATAGTCTTTTAAAGGGAACAGGAAACTGTTCTCTTTTCATGTCCATAATTCAAATTGAATCCCGCCCCACACTGTGTTATAGTAAAAAAGGATAAAAATCCGGGAGGTAGTTATGAAACTGGTTGTTTTGGAAAGAGACAGCGTCGGAACAGATGTTGACGTAAGCTGTTTTGAAAAGTTCGGAGAAGTGACATATTACGGAAATACGGTAGCAGATACAGTGGCTGAGCGGGTGAAGGATGCTGATATCGTTATTTCCAATAAGGCGCCCATGAATGAACAAACCCTGAAAGATGCCGTGAATCTGAAGCTGATCTGCCTGTTTGCCACAGGATATGACAATGTGGATCTGGCATATTGTAAGAGCAGGGGGATTAAGGTCGCAAACGTAGTCAACTACTGCTCGCCGGCAGTGGCACAGCATACCCTTCTTCTGGCATTGGCGCTCTCAGAGAAACTTGCTTTTTATGATGATTATGTAAAATCAGGAGCCTATGGGGCACAGGACAGGTTCTCTAACTTTGACAGGCCCTTTACAGAGCTTGCCGGGAAGACCTGGGGTATTGTGGGAATGGGCAGCATTGGCCATAAGGTGGCGTCCTTAGCGGAAGCTTTTGGCTGCAAGGTGATTTTTTATTCTGCCTCAGGGAAGAGCACCTGTACAGAGTATGAGCGTGTGGAATTTGATACACTTTTACAGGAATCAGACATTTTGTCACTGCATTGTCCCCTCAGCGACAGGACCAGAGGGCTGATCAATAAGGATGCCCTTTCCAGGATGAAAAAGACGGCGGTGCTCATCAATGTGGCTCGCGGTCCGGTGGTGAATACACAGGATTTACATGATGCGTTGATGGAAGGACAGATTGCGGCGGCAGGACTGGATGTACTGGAACAGGAGCCCATGACGAAGGATAATCCCCTTGGTGAGATTCAGGACAGCACCAAGCTTATCATCACACCGCACATGTCCTGGGCGAGTAGAGAAGCCAGAACACGTCTGGTGGGTGAAGTGATGAAAAATATCCAGGCATTTCTGGACGGGGAAAACAGAAATATTGTCAATAGCTAGTAGTTATGGAATCAGCATTATTGCAATGAGATAATAACATACAGGAGGAGATTTTCTATGGGAATTGTGATCAAAGATGTATTGGCAGTGCTTCCTGAAGGAGCGGAAGATGTGATTCGGGAGACAAGTCTCTATATTGAGGGTGACAGGATCGCGGCAATCGGTGATAAACCGGCAGGATTCAGTGAAGATAAGGTGATTGACGGGAGGGATAAGCTGGTGATTCCCGGTCTGATCAACTGTCACACGCATTCCTACATGTCTTTCATGAGAAATGTGGCAGATGATCTGTCCTTCATGGACTGGCTGTTTGGGACGATTGATCCGATTGAGCAGCAGATGACGGATGAGGATACATATTGGGGTGCGAACCTTGCCATTATCGAGATGATGAAGAGCGGAACCACTTGCTTCAATGACATGCAGATGAATATTCACCAGACCACACGGGCGGTGAAGGAATCCGGTATGCGTGCAGTGGTGTGCCGCGGACTTGTGGGAAGCGGGAATGATGAGGCAGGGCAGTCACGTCTGCGTCAGGCTTATGAGGAGCGGGATGCGGCTAAGGACTGTGACAGACTGACGTTTAAGTTAGGGCCTCATGCGCCGTACACCTGTGACGATGCCTTTTTAAAAATCGTGGCAGAGGAAGCCAAGAAGGAAAATATGGGAATCCATACCCATTTGTCTGAGAGCGAAAGCGAGATCAGCCAGATTCAGGAGAAATATGGCTGCACACCAATTGCCCTGGCAGAAAAGTGCGGTATTTTTGATGTACCTGCCATTGTGGCTCACTGCGTGCAGGTGACAGACGAAGATATAGATATCTTAAAGAAAAAGAATGTAAGTGTTGTGACGAACCCGGCCAGCAACATGAAGCTGGGAAATGGCTTTGCACCGGTGGCCAGGATGCTTGAGAAAGGTGTCAATGTATGCCTTGGCACGGATGGCGCAGCCAGCAACAACTGCCTGAATATGTTCCACGAACTGAGCCTCTTGACACTGATTCATAAGGGAACAGGCCGGACACCTCAGTGTATCAGCGCCAAGGAAGGCTTCCGGATCGCAACGATCAACGGAGCGAGGGCGCTTGGATTAGAGAAGGAGATTGGCTCCATTGAAGTTGGGAAGAAAGCAGATCTGGCGATTCTTGATCTGAACACGCCGTCCCTGACGCCCAGAAATAATCTGATTGCGGGTCTGTCTTATTCCGCCAATGGCTCTGAAGTGGATACGGTCATCATCAACGGGCAGGTTACCATGGAAGGCCGTAAGATTCTCACGATGGATGAAGCGCTGGTTTATCATAAGATACAGGATATTATCATGCGCATGGGGCTGGATAAGAAAACATATTAATGGAAATGGGACTTATGTATTATCATTCTATCTGATTTTTTGATAGCGTTATGCGCCATTATTTGCTATAATGGATGCAGAATATTTGTCCTGCATGAAAAGAATTGCATAGGAGTTCTTTTAAAGAAAATGCAGGGCATGTGTTAGCAATACAAATCTACACGTATTAGGGGGGAATGTAATATGCTGGCTACATTGATACCGTTTTTTGACAAAAATATGAAGGTTCGTGCATATTCTCTGTTTTCACAGAAGGAGAACAGCCTTTTAAATCCGCCGATATTTGGCACGAGCAGTGCTACCGGACTGGCGGAGATTGAAGGACTGGATATTGTGCGCAATATTGGTATCGATACGTTGTCGCCGGGTACAGATGTACTCATACCGGTGAACCATATCGCGATTTTTTCTGATCTCGAATCACAGTGTGAGGATCTGCGGGGCAGGCTGGTACTGTTGTTTGACAAGTCTATTGAGAACACGGAAGCGTACCGGAAACGTCTTACCGAATTGAAGCAGAAAGGCTTCAAGTTAGCCATTATGAAACTTCCGGTAAATGAACTGGAGCAGAACAAAGAACTTCTGACGCTGATGGACTATATCATATTGGATCATAAGAAAGTGGATGTCTACAAGGCGAAGGTATATTTCGGGCATTTATATCCGCATCTGACCATATGTGTGGGTAATATTGAGAGCCAGGAAATCTTTGATTCTCTTAAAGATGATGAGAGTTTCCAGTTTTTTGAGGGCAGCTTTTACCGTATACCGATCAACCAGGGTGAGACGGAAGTATCCCCGCTTAAGATCAATTATCTGGAACTGATGAATATCGTCAACGATGTGGACTTTGAACTGACAGAGGCGGCGGATGTTATTGGCCGTGACACAGCCTTAGTCGTAGAGCTGCTTAAGATGGTGAATCATATTGCGATCAATTCCGAAGTTACTTCCATTCGTCATGCAGCAGCGATTCTAGGGCAGAAAGAGTTAAAGAAATGGATCAATACCGTTATCACCAAAGAGCTGTGCGCGGACAGACCCAATGAAGTTGCAAGAACATCTATGCTGCGGGCAAAATTCATGGAATGTCTGGCGCCGGTATTCGGGCTGGGAATGAAGGCTTCGGAAGTATTCCTGATGGGACTGTTCTCCATTCTGGATATCATTTTGAATATGCCGATGGAAGAAGCATTGAAAAAGGTCAATGTGACAAAAGAAATTTCAGATGCATTGGTATATCATAAAGGTGAGCTGGCAAATATCTACTCCTTTGTGATCAGTTATGAATCCGCTGACTGGCAGGAGATCAGCAGACAGCTTATTGTATTAAATGTTGATACGAACACCATTTACCAGGCTTATACGGAGACCGTCTGCTGGTATAAATCCATGTTTTTTGAAAACTGATGTGTTATTGCAGTGGTGAAAACGGCTGGAGACAGCTGTTATTCATAAACCAGTGATGATAGGACAGACGACCATCACTATAATAAAAATTCGGCTGATTAAGAATCTTTAGGAGGAAACTATCAATGAGTAGCGAAATCAGAGACATTAATCTTGCCGAGTCCGGTGAGAGAAAAATCGAGTGGGTTAAGAGAAATTGTGATCTTCTCCGCACACTGGAAAAGGAATTTAGCGAGACAAAGCCTTTCGCAGGTAAAAAGGTAACACTTTCAGTGCATTTGGAAGCTAAGACAGCTTATCTGTGCCTGGTGCTGGCGGCAGGCGGAGCCCAGATGTATGTGACGGGGTCCAATCCCCTGTCCACACAGGATGATGTGGCGGCGGCGCTTGTGAAGGCTGGACTCGAGGTACACGCCTGGTATGATGCCACAGATGAGGAGTATAATAACCACATTCGTGCCGTATTAGAGGTTGGTCCTAATATCATCATTGATGACGGCGGTGATCTGGTAAATATGGTGCACAAAGAGATGAAGCATCTGATTCCCAATATCATCGGCGGTTGTGAGGAGACCACCACAGGTATTATCCGCTTAGAGGCGATGGATAAGGCCGGCGAGCTGAAATTCCCTATGGTCCGTGTCAACAATGCGGCATGTAAGCATTTCTTTGACAACAGATATGGAACAGGCCAGTCTGTATGGGATGGCATTAACAGAACAACGAACCTGATCGTTGCCGGTAAGATTGTAGTCGTTGCAGGGTATGGCTGGTGCGGTAAAGGTACCGCGATGCGTGCCAAGGGATTGGGCGCAAGGGTAATTGTCACAGAGATCGATCCGATCAAGGCAATCGAGGCAGTCATGGATGGATTTGATGTGATGCCCATGAAGGAAGCAGCCAAATTAGGTGATTTCTTCGTGACGGTGACAGGTTGCGACGGTGTTATCGATCAGGAAGATTTTGCAGAGATGAAAGAAGGCGCTATCCTGTGTAATGCAGGACATTTCGATTGTGAAATCGATATGGCCTGGCTTAAGGCGAATGCTGTGGAGACCAGAGAGCAGCGTAAGAACATTATGGGCTATAAATTACCCACTGGCCAGTGGATTTTCGTGTTGGCAGAGGGACGTCTCGTGAATCTGGCAGCAGGCGATGGACATCCTGCAGAAATCATGGATATGAGTTTTGCAATTCAGGCCCTGTCTGCAAAATATCTGGTGGAACATGCCAGCGAATTGACTGAGAAGCTGATTGATGTGCCTGAGGAAGTGGATAAAGATGTGGCGAAGCGTAAGCTGGCATTCCTTGGCAAGGAGATTGATGTACTCACACCGGAGCAGGAGAAATATCTCAATAGCTATGCGCTGTAAAAGCGTGGAAATACCCTGTTGCTATCAGCAGGAATCAAAAAGGTAAACAAGTCCGCACCCTAAAGACAGGGTGCGGATTTTTTGTCAGCTCAAAATATGAACATGATTCATTTGATAGGATTTATGTCCATAAAAAGCAGAAGGTAAAAATGTAAATACAGGGGTATTAAAGAACGGTATTTTAACTATTGACAAAAGGTGTCTACGTATGTAAACTATACATAAAGTCTACATGCGTAGACAAATAGCATAGTAAGTCTGCAGGTTCTATAAAAGAACACAGCAATATGGCAGGAGGAAATAAAGTGGCTGACAAGAAAATATCGGATGCAGAATTGGAGATTTTAGAAGTACTCTGGTCGGCAGGGGAGGCGCTGAGTGCCAATGAGATTCGTATACGTCTGAACCAGAAGAAAGATTGGGAACGGACCACGGTACTCACGCTGATCAGACGGCTTTTAGACAAAGGTGTGATTTCTCAGGAAAAGAAAGAAGTGTACTATTATACGCCATGCATGGAGCGCAGTGCTTATGTGAAGGAGGAGACCAGGAGCTTTGTCAATAAATTCTTCCGGGGAAGCGCGAAGAACTTAGCGGCGGCTCTGATTGCGGATGAAGATATGTCCAGGGAAGAGATTGAAGAACTGAGGACTTATTTCCGGGAAAGTTTTCACTAGAAGGATCACGAAAGCCCCTGTTAGGGAATGGATGGGAAAGTTCAGGAAAGCTTCCTATAGCAGAAAGAGGAGTGTGAATGTATGGCACAGATATTTGGTGTGGTTTTATCATTATCGGTCTCCGGCGCACTGGTCGGCCTGATCATATTATTGATTCGTCCTGTTACCAGGAAAATCTTTTCTAAAAAATGGACTTATTATCTTTGGCTTCTGGTGCTGATACGGTTGATGATACCAGTACATGCAGATATTAATATAGTGGAACAGCTGTCAACTAAGATCACACAGATGGGAAGGCAATGGGAAAGTACAGATAGTACGGCAAGCAAAGTGCCTGATATAATGTGCGAGAATGAGCGTGCAGATATGTTGCCGGAGGAGACGGATCTTATGAACGCCGGGGAAATCGTTGGCGCGGCAGGAACGAAACAGGAGACAGGGCAGGAGAATCTGGCAAGTACAGGAACGAAACAGGAGACAGAGCAGCAAATTCTGGAAAATACATCGCGTGAAACAGTGGCGGACAAAAGAACCGTTATCCTTAGCATTGTAGCTATGCTGTGGATTGTAGGAATCATTTTATCCGCTGTGTGGAAGATTCGCGGCTACCGGGGCTATAGCAGAGAAATCCGCTCTGGCTGTGTACCAGTTACCAATGAAAAAGTATTGGCTAAAGCCGTAGAAATTCAGGTAAGACTGAGAATCGGGCACAGAATGGCACTCTATGAGAGCCTAACAGTTGACAGTCCCATGCTGATTGGACTTATACATCCTTATATCATACTGCCTTCAAAGCTTCTTACAGCAATGTCGGGAAGAGAGTATGATATCTGTCTGATTCTGCACCATGAACTGGTACATTATAAGAGACATGATATCTGGTATAAGTGGCTGTTCCAGACAGTTGTCTGTGTCCATTGGTTTAATCCGCTTGTCTATCTGTTTCAGCGTAAGTTTCATACAGACTGTGAGCTTGCCTGTGATGAGATGGTGATGGCGCTTCTTTCAGACGAAGGGCGCAAAGCTTATGGCAATGTACTTCTGGACGTAGCAGATAAGTACTTTCAGGAAGAAGCTTTATCGGCGCATAAGGGTGTACCGGCCATGACACTTTTGGAGGAGAAACGCACATTGAAGGAGAGACTGCGGGGAATCGCACAGTACCATAAGAAAGGGATTGTGATGGGAGTCTGCTCTGTGGCAGTATTGGCGGTATTGTGTGCAGCGGCAGTGATATGCGGTGTATCCGGTGGGCGTTCCTATGCAAGAGAGATGTTTGTTTTGCATAACGATGGAAGTTTTATGAAGCAGATAGGCAGCAAATCTTATCGGATATATGATGACGATACTTTGATTGCCGGAGCCTGTGAAAGTGATGTCTGGCATGCGTACAACTACTGTGGCGGGGGCCGGAGTGTGACCTGTCAGAAGTTTGAAATAAATGGGTCTGATATTCTATGGATTGTCTATGCCAATCAAGATACCACATTGGAAATGACGTCTTCTTTTGCTCTGAAGGGAGGCCGCTTTAAGATTGTACAGGTAATGCCGGATCAGACAGTGCGGATTCTCAATGAAAACGGTGAAAAAATAACGGAAGAGGTGACTTTGCCAAGAGGCAGGAACTGCTTTAAGATAGTAGGACAGATAGCGCATCTGGAGAACTTTAACATAACCTATGACAAAGAAGAAGAAAAAGTCCTCAGTGGATTTTTCCGCAGCGAGGACGAAGAATATGCCTATCGTGTACAGTTGGGACAGGAACCCTTGGATGAATCCAGGCTGGGAGACATATATGTCTTTCTGGAAGCAAAGGAAATAAGCGAACTTTGCCGGACAGCATGGGAGAGCGATGTAGCTTTATCAGATGAGAGCTGGCAGGAGATATTTATCTATTCTGATGGGAAACTAACGTCCCGTTATCTGCTGGAAGCGTTACAGGCCGGAAAGATAAAGGAATTTGACAGCAGAATCCTGTGCATGATTGGTTATCATATGGATAGAAAAGATGTCAGTGAGTGCTTCCGGTATCTGTTGGAACGAGGCAAGGTAGCCCAATCTGACTGGGAAGATATCTTTATCTATTCTGATACGGATTTGTCCGCAGAATATCTGGTGAAAGCCCTGCAGAATGGAAAGGGGAGCGGCTTTAACGGGGAGATGTTTG
>CATOJY010000079.1 GCA_951800685.1 uncultured Lachnospiraceae bacterium | reverse complement strand
TACCATAACGCTTACACCATGCCACCTTATCAGTTATGATATTCAGCATTAACCCCCGAAGACTGTATACGCCACCTTCCCATGAAAGAGAATAACCACAGCACAGGCTACTGTAAGCATCAATACATGCAGTAAGAATTGGTCTGCCAACCAGATTTCCTTCCTCATTGATCAGATAAATGTCACACACCGTAGCATCCAACATCCCTACGCCAACCGCAGGAGCAAACTCCTGTACTCCTTCACCTGTAAGCGGACGGTTATTCCTCTGATAGTTCTTCAATCCATCCCTCGAAATATAGAAGTTCTGCATTTTCCTAGTCTTACGATAAAAATACCGAAATTGATAGAAGGATGGATATTCTTCACTCAACACACCACTGGCATCACAATACTTCTCTTTGAGCATCATTGTGTATGCAGTCATAAGGGATTGCTTCTTTGTGGTATAGAAAAACTTGTTCAACGCCCATCTCATATGCTTTTCATCCTGTGTCAGTTCTCGTTCATCCTTCCTCTTTTTCGGGGCAAGAATAGTCACATCCAGATAAGATAAATAAAGGCATAAATAATTCCTGACAGTCTGTTTTGATATCTTGTGTTCCTCGGCTATTGAACAGATTAATTTAGAGCGCATCTTCTCATCTGATACATAAGCAAGAACAGGTGCAATCATTGTATACCGTTCATGCATAACCTTCCTCTGGTCTGCATCTAAAGCATCCACATCCACAATCCTGATTCCTGTAATCTCAAATATCTCTTCATTAGAACACTCTGAATAAGATTCCAGCAACTCAGTCTTCACACATACAGGCATCTTTCTTTTGATACAATCAATCATGAGGATTCTATCATCCTGAAAATCTAATACTCGGACTATGTTATCACCAGAACGCAACAGATCATACTTCTTCATCAATGACCAACCCCCAATCCGTAACACCATGCCTGATCCAATACTCCCTTGAAGCATCCAATAGTTTCACTGTCAGAGGCTTCATCAGAAACTTACGAAACACACACTCCCGTACCATCAGATCACCGTCTGTCTTGGTGCAGACAAAATCCGATGTATACTCTCCGACCTCCAATCCATCCAACAACACATTACATCTGATCTCCTTAATCTCATCACTCTCCTGCAGCAGATCAGCATAAGCATACTGGATGGCATCATATGTCCTGCATACCTCAGAGCACTTTCCAATCACCCGCTTTTCACATCTTCCCTTGAAGTTCTTTTTCCTCATCCTTCGCAAAACCTCCCATCCGGGAACATCCTGCATCTTTCCCCGACAACGGATGCCGTGCTCCGCAAGTCATCCTTATGTCAAACGCTCCCAAAAATGAATTTGAATCGTTTTTGGGGATTTTGTCTATCATTTTTGGGAAATAATAATTCTCTCAAATCCCCATTTTACAGGGATTCCAGACCTATTATCATTTTCCCAAAAACATCATAAACAAATATCACCATGTCGTAGGGCATTGAAATTTATTCTATATCGGGCATAAAAAGGCACTTTGTTTTATCCTGTCGGGCTTTCGCCCTAATTGCCCCTACTCCATGGTGATTTCTAGGCAGAGTGTTCCACAAATCCAGTATTTATGCGAGGGAAAGGATAGTCGTTAGACAAAAATAAGACCCCGCATCTCACGATGCAAGGTCTTATTTTTCTATGTCGTAGAATAATTATTTTTGCCCTTGTTATAGAATAAATTTCAATGCCCTACGACAACTTATATTCTATTTTCCTACATTGTTTATCGCCGCCTGTGCTGCCGCCAATCTCGCAATCGGCACTCTAAACGGTGAACAGGAAACATACGTCAACCCAACCTTATGGCAGAACTCCACGGAGGATGGATCACCGCCATGTTCACCGCAGATACCAAGCTTGATATCCGGTCTGGTTGCGCGGCCTTTCTCTGCTGCCATCTTCACTAACTGGCCTACGCCGCTCTGATCCAGTCTTGCGAAAGGATCTGACTCATAGATCTTATTCTTATAATAATCACCTAAGAACTTACCTGCGTCGTCACGGGAGAAGCCGAAAGTCATCTGGGTCAAATCGTTGGTACCAAAGGAAAAGAACTCTGCCTCCTCAGCAATTTCATCCGCCAGAAGCGCTGCTCTTGGGATCTCGATCATCGTTCCTACATGGTACTTGATGTCGGAATTCATTTCTTTCTTCACCTGCTCTGCCACTTCTACCACGACATTCTTGACAAACTTAAGCTCTTTCTTCTCACCAACAAGCGGAATCATGATCTCAGGAACGATATCGTAGCCTTTCTCATTCTTCACTTCGATGGCTGCTTCCATAACGGCTCTCGTCTGCATCTTAGCAATCTCCGGATAAGTGACTGCCAGACGGCATCCGCGGTGTCCCATCATCGGATTGAACTCGTGCAGGGAATCACAGATCTCCTGTACGTCTTCAGCCGTCATCATCATCTCTACCGCCAGATCGTCAATATCGCCCTGGTCTGTCGGCACAAACTCATGAAGCGGGGGATCTAAGAAACGGATGGTGACTGGTCTTCCTTCCATAACCTCATACAATGCTTTGAAATCGCCTTTCTGGAACGGAATCAATGCATTCAGCGCTTTCTCCCTCTGCTCTACAGTTCTCGCCAAAATCATCTGACGGATCTTCGGGATTCTATCAGGCTCGAAGAACATGTGTTCTGTTCTGCATAAGCCGATACCTTCTGCACCATACTTGATCGCATTAGCTGCGTCTGCTGGTGTATCTGCATTGGTACGTACTTTCAACTTACGGTACTTGTCTGCCCACTCCATGATGCGTCCGAAATTACCGCTCACAGAAGCTTCCACTGTCTTGATGTCGCCCTTATAGATCTTACCGGTGGAACCATCCAAAGAAATATAATCTCCTTCATGGAACTCTTCTCCGCCCAATTCGAATACCTTATCCTCTTCATTGATTGCAATGTCACCGCATCCTGATACACATGCCGTA
This sequence comes from uncultured Lachnospiraceae bacterium, assembly GCA_951800685.1. Lineage (GTDB taxonomy): Bacteria > Bacillota > Clostridia > Lachnospirales > Lachnospiraceae > UBA3282. The sequence continues at coordinate 6,654 of CATOJY010000079.1, read as the reverse complement.
CCCATACCGCGGGCTACCACCGCTGCATGAGATGTCATGCCGCCACGGACAGTTAAGATACCTTCTGCTGCATGCATACCCTCGATATCCTCTGGAGACGTCTCCAGACGTACAAGAATAACTCTCTCTCCCTTTTCATGGGCTGCCTTCGCCTCTTCTGCTGTAAAGTAAACCTTACCTGCTGCAGCGCCGGGAGATGCAGGAAGAGCCTGTCCGATCACTTGTCCAGCCTTCAGGGCTGCGTCGTCAAACGTAGGATGCAGTAACTGATCCAAAGACTTCGCCTCGATCCTAAGCACTGCCTCTTCCGGTGTGATCATACCTTCATCTACCAGATCGCAGGCGATCTGAATCGCTGCTGGAGCCGTTCTCTTACCATTACGCGTCTGCAGGAAGAACAGCTTGCCATCCTCGATCGTAAACTCCATATCCTGCATATCGCGGTAGTGGTTCTCCAATTTATTAGCAATCTCCATAAACTGCTTGAAACAGTCCGGCAGATCCTTTTCCAATTTGGTAATAGGTTGGGGTGTACGAATACCTGCTACCACATCTTCTCCCTGTGCATTAATCAAATACTCGCCGTAAATGCCTTTCGCGCCAGTAGAAGGATTCCTGGTAAAAGCAACGCCGGTACCAGAGGTATCACCCATATTACCGAATACCATAGCCTGCACATTGACTGCGGTTCCCCAGTCCCCTGGAATATCGTTCATGCGGCGGTACACGATCGCCCTCTCATTATCCCAGGAACGGAACACTGCCTTGACAGCTTCCATCAACTGTGTTTTCGGCTCCTGTGGGAATTCCTCTCCTTTATTTTCCTTATATATATTCTTAAACCTTACAATAATCTCTTTCAGGTCGTCTGCAGTCAGCTCTGTATCAAACTTGATCCCTTTTGCTTCCTTGATCTCGTCCAGGATTCTTTCGAAATAAGATTTCGGGATTTCCATAACAACATCAGAAAACATCTGGATAAATCTTCTGTAAGAATCGTAAGCAAATCTGGGATTGCCTGTCTTCTTCGCAAATCCTTCCACCGCCACATCTGTAAGGCCAAGATTCAAGATCGTGTCCATCATACCAGGCATGGAAGCCCGCGCACCAGAACGCACCGATACGAGAAGCGGATTCTCAGTATCGCCGAATTTCTTTCCCTGCTTCTCCTCCAGGATCGCAAGCGCATCAAAAATCTGTCCCCTAATCTCATCTGTGATCTGCCTGCCGCTGTTGTAATAGTCCGTACAAGCTTCTGTAGTAACTGTAAATCCCTGGGGGATCGGCAATCCTAAATTCGTCATCTCAGCAAGGTTCGCACCTTTGCCGCCGAGAAGATTACGCATATCGGCATTGCCTTCTTCAAATAAGTACACCCATTTTGCCATAACTTTTTCCCTCTCTTTTCTTAAATACTACTCAGAAACCACAAATAAACAATCCTGCAGACTGCCTTATTCTTCATTTATAGTTTCTGATCTGACTTGCAGAGACGCACTAACACGTACCCTTCCATTATTTTACCATATAATTGGAAATTTAGCATCCGTTTTTTGTAGTTCTGCACAAAATTTATGGCAAAAAGTTCTCAAAGATAAAAACATCAAATTTTCCACTCATCTTTTCCAGCTCTTCTTTGCTGCGTATCGTCCATGCCACGGCTGGATGTCTGTAAAGCCAATGACAAATCCGGCGCCCCGGCTCTTTTTCAAATTGATGGTTGTAAGCAATGAAATCCGGCGCTGTAAAAAAATTAAACAGTAGGTGTGTCATACAGAAATGAATAGGACTTTTATATCCGCCGTCAATGCGGAAATTCGAGGCAAGCTGCCCCCTGATCGTACTGCTGTGATATCTGCGGAACCAAAGAAGCACCAGCGGATTAAAAGACTCGATACAGTATTCGCCATGATAAGCCCGCAGCATCCGGTCGATCACTGCACAGAACGAAACATTTTTGGTCTCAGACTTGATCTCGACGATCAATGGCACTCTCCCGCTTACCAGATCAAGCATATCCTCCAACCTCGGAATCCCCTCCTCGGAATCCGCCAGCTTAAACTGGGTAAGCTCTTCATAAGTATAATCTTCTATTTTAGACTTAACACCGCACATGCGTTCCATAGTATCATCGTGAAAAATAACAGGAATATTGTCTTTTGTCATCTGCACATCCAGTTCGATCCCATATCCAGCCTCCACGGCCCTGCGAAAAGCCGCCATAGAATTCTCTGGTACCTTCATTGCCTCGTTATACAACCCTCTGTGGGCAAAATATTTTTTCCCGAATAGTCTGACATCCGGCCTGTTTATAATGCGCGGCATAACTGCCAGCAAATACCACGCTCCTGAACACACAACACCCTTACACACTTTTTCCAAAGTTTTAGCCATCTTCCGTACCACCTTTCCGGAATCTGTTCCGATTCCGTCCCCTCCTTCATTTTCTATTTGCGGCAAGATTTTCTTCATTATATACTGCTTATGTAGCCACATTTCGATTATATACTTCCTGTAAGAAACTGCAAGGATTTTTTGGACATGGAATTCAGATCAGTATGGAACCTTATATTACTCTGTAATCAAAATCGTTCTATACACATTTTGCGGGTTATTTTCCCATTCCATGCGGATTTTAATTGAAAAAAAGGCCGGGTTGTGTATAATGATAAGAGTGGCTTTTTAACATCATTTAAATAGGTAAGAAGGAGCAGGGCTCGTTGTCGGGAATTGCTCTGACGATGGAGGAACAACATGATCCAAGCAAACAACGTAACATTACGCGTAGGAAAAAAGGCTCTCTTTGAAGACGTTAATATCAAATTCACAGAAGGAAACTGCTATGGACTCATCGGCGCTAACGGCGCTGGCAAGTCTACCTTCCTTAAGATTCTTTCCGGTGCCCTGGAGACCACCAACGGTGATGTTTTCATTACCCCCGGCCAGCGTCTCTCCGTCCTGGAACAGGATCATTTTAAATACGACGCCTATCCAGTTATGGACACTGTCATTATGGGAAATGAGCGTCTCTACACTATTATGAAGGAAAAGGATGCCATCTATGCCAAGGAAGATTTCTCGGATGAAGACGGTATCCGCGCCAGCGAGCTGGAAGCTGAATTCGCTGAGATGGATGGATGGGATGCAGAGTCCAATGCGGCTATGCTCTTGAACGGCTTAGGGATCGGAACCGATCTGCATTACAACACAATGGCTGATCTAAATGGTAACGAAAAAGTTAAGGTCCTGTTAGCCAAAGCGCTTTTTGGCAACCCGGATATCCTGCTTCTGGACGAGCCTACCAACCACCTGGATCTGGATGCCATCGCCTGGCTGGAAGAATTCCTGATCAACTTCGATAATACTGTGATCGCGGTTTCCCATGACCGTTATTTCCTGAATAAAGTCTGTACCCACATCGCAGATATCGACTATGGCAAGATCCAGCTCTACGCTGGCAACTATGATTTCTGGTACGAATCCAGCCAGTTAATCATCAAGCAGCGCAAGGAAGCCAATAAGAAAAAAGAAGAGCAGATTAAAGAACTGCAGGAGTTTATCTCCCGCTTCTCTGCAAATGCTTCCAAGTCCAAACAGGCAACCTCTAGAAAACGTGCCCTGGAAAAGATTGAGTTGGACGACATCCGGCCTTCCAGCAGAAAATACCCTTACATTGACTTCCGGCCGGAACGTGAGATTGGCAACGAAGTACTCACTGTAGAAGGGATCAGCAAGACAATCAATGGCGAAAAGGTACTGGACAACATCTCCTTTATCGTAGGCCATGACGATAAGATTGCTTTTGTAGGCGGCAACGAACTTGCTAAGACGACTCTCTTTAAGATCCTGATGGGGGAAATGGAGCCCGACGAAGGCAACTATAAATGGGGTGTTACTACTTCACAAGCTTACTTTCCGAAGGATAACACTGCAGAATTCGACAATAATTACACTATCACCGAGTGGCTTATGGGTTACTCTCCCGTTAAGGATGTGACTTATGTCCGCGGTTTTCTCGGCCGTATGCTCTTCGCTGGAGACGACGGCGTCAAGAAATTAAAAGTTCTCTCCGGTGGTGAGAAGGTTCGCTGCCTGCTTTCCAAAATGATGATCAGCGGTTCTAACTGTCTGATCTTCGACGAACCTACCAACCATCTGGATATGGAATCAATCACCGCCTTAAACGAAGGCATGAAAAAGTTCAAAGGCGTAGAGTTATTCTCCTGCCACGACCATCAGGTCGTGCAGACAACGGCAAACCGCATTATGGAAATCCTGCCGGACGGCTCTCTTGTTGACAAGATCACCACCTATGATGAGTACCTTGCAGGCGATGAAATGGCAAGAAAGCGTACCGTATATACGAGTACAGCTACAGCGGAAGATGATGATTGATCCTAACTTAAGCGCCGCACCTACATTCCCATTTTTCGGAGGAAGTACATGAGACCAGTAGACTTACACACACATTCCAACAAATCAGACGGCAGCTATTCTCCTGCTGCGCTGGTAGATTACGCTGTCACGAAAGGCCTTAGTGCGGTTGCATTGACTGACCATGATACCATTGACGGTTTACAGGAAGCAGTTTCCCATGCGAGAGCACTCACACAGGAAGGCCTTTCCTCTGTCGAAGTAGTGCCCGGTATAGAATTTTCTACGGAATATGAGAAAAAGGATGTCCACGTCGTAGGTCTTTACATCTCCTATGACGAGCCATCCTTCCGCGCAAAACTCCAGGAATTCGTGGATTCCCGGATTAACCGTAATATCAAAATGTGTCAGAATCTACAGGCCGCAGGCATAGACATTACTTTCGAAAAGTTACAGGCGAAAACGCCTGGCGCTGTGATCACCCGTGCGCATTACGCCGCCTATCTGCTGGAAGAGGGATATGTCAAAAGCCGGCAGGATGCTTTTTCCCAGTATCTGGGCGACCACACGAAGTACTTTATCCCACGGGAAAAGGTGACTCCCTTCCAGGCTGTCAACCTAATCCTGAGTGCAGGCGGCATTCCTATTCTGGCGCATCCGCCTCTGTATCACATGGGGAGCGACCGGTTAGAGAGACTGGTCTCCTCTCTGAAAGATGCCGGACTTATGGGAATCGAAGCGCTCTATTGCAGTTATACGAACCAGGACGAACGGGACATGCGCCGATTGGCTGAGCGATACGATCTGCTTTTAAGCGGCGGCTCTGATTTCCATGGTGTCAACAAACCTGGACTGGATCTGGGCACAGGATACGGAAAACTGTTCGTACCAGAAGAGTTCCTGGATAAGATCAAAGAAGCCCTTGTCTTCTTTTCATAATTTCCACTAAAATCTCCAGTTCTCCGCCATATAAGGCTTCTGGAGAGGAAAGGGCAACGATATGAAACTTCTATTTACTGACTTAGACGGAACGCTACTAAACAATGCCAGCCAGGTATCTCCTGGCACCAGAGCTTTCCTGAATGAATTTCTCGCTGCTGGCAACAGGCTCATTCTCTCTTCCGGCCGCCCCAAAGACAGCGTTCTGGAAGTCAAAAACAGAGCCGGACTGTCGCAGCCAGGTATTCTGTTAAGCTGTTATAATGGCGCACAGATCTATGACTGTGACAGCCGCCGCACTATCATGGCAAAAAGGCTGCCGCTTTCCTATGTTTCCTATCTTCAGGAGCAGGCTGCCAACTATGACCTGCATATTCAAACCTATCAGGAAAATGCCGTTGTTTCACCTGCTGACGATGAAGAAATCCGTTTTTATCGAGTACGGATCCATCTTCCTCTCGTCGTCTCCCCCATACTGACGGACGCTCTGACCGAAGAACCTTACAAGATGCTTGCTGCTTCTCTGCATGACCATGGCAAATTGGAGGCGTTCCGTCTGGGCATTTCCGACTGGTCTGAAGGAAAAATCCAGACTATCTACTCTAATGATATGTATCTGGAACTATTCCGACAGGATGCCGGCAAGGGCAATGCTCTGCGTTTCTTATGCGACCACTTCGATGTCCCTCTGTCAGATGCCTATGCTGCAGGAGATGCACAAAACGATATTTCCATGCTGCAGGCCGCAGGCACCGGCATCGCTATGTGTAATGCCCCCGATCAAGTGAAGGATGCTGCCGACATCGTTACCGATCTGGATAATGATCAAGATGGATTGGCCAACCTGATGCAAAAACTATTATGACTCCGGATTATTGTTCCTGGCGGCAAGGTATCCTCAAACGATCCCTTGCCGCCTAAATTTGTTATCATCCCTCCACGATCAGATATCTTCCATCCCCAATTTCAAATACTTCGTCTGCTTCCAGAATGCTGTCCTCATCGGCATCCTCAACATCGATACCTTCCTCCTCGAAAAACTCCCACACCTCTCTGACAGAATCCACCACCACCGCCATACAATCCTCCAGGAATGCTTCCGCTTCCGCTAACGTCTCCGCTACCGGTTCTGGATAGAGCTGCGACTGGTTCTTCAAAAAACACTGCAATACCTTTTTATCAAACATAGCTGCCTCCTTTCCTTACCATAATCCTTAGGCGTTTGTGAAACGCCAGAACCCGCATAAATACGAGATTCTTTTTGTCACAAAATAAAACAACTCCTCACTGGTTTGTGGTAAAATTGAGATGTCGAGTAACAATCAACCATCACCAGAAAGG
>CATOJY010000078.1 GCA_951800685.1 uncultured Lachnospiraceae bacterium | reverse complement strand
GAACTACCATAACACGAATCTCTCTACCAGCCTGAATAGCAAAAGATTTATCAACACCTTTGAAATTGTTTGTAATGTCTTCTAATTGTTTTAGTCTTGTTGTATATGTTTCTAATGTCTCTCTTCTTGCACCTGGTCTTGCCGCGGAAATGGTATCGGCTGCCTGTACAAGACATGCAATCAAAGTCTGCGGCTCTACATCGCCATGATGCGATTCCACTGCGTTAATTACTGTAGGCGATTCCTTATACTTCCTACAGAGTTCAACACCTAACTGGATATGGGACCCCTCCATCTCATGGTCTACCGCTTTACCAATATCATGCAGCAAACCTGCACGCTTCGACATTCTGACATCTAGTCCCATCTCTGCTGCCAGCAGACCTGATAACTGCGCCACTTCGATTGAATGTTTTAATGCATTCTGACCATAGCTAGTCCGAAATCTCATCTTACCAAGTAATCTCACAAGTTCAGGATGAATACCATGCACACCCACTTCTAAAGTAGCTGCTTCGCCTTCTTCCTTGATCATTACTTCTACTTCTTTCTGCGCTTTCTCAACCATCTCCTCGATTCTAGCCGGATGTATACGGCCATCTACAATCAATTTCTCAAGCGCGATTCTTGCCACTTCCCTACGAATAGGATCAAACCCAGACAAGATAACTGCTTCCGGTGTATCATCAATAATCAGATCAACACCTGTCATAGTCTCAAGTGTCCTGATATTACGTCCCTCTCTACCGATGATTCTACCTTTCATCTCATCATTTGGAAGCTGTACGACAGAAATTGTAGTCTCAGACACATGATCAGCTGCACATTTCTGAATTGCTGTGACAACATACTCTTTTGCCTTCTTATCTGCCTCTTCCTTCGCCCTGCTTTCCATTTCCTTGATCATAACAGCAGTTTCATGTTTCACTTCATCTTCAACAATTTTCAACAAATAATCTTTTGCCTGTTCGGAGGTCAAACCAGAGATTCGTTCCAGTTCCTGTAATCTTTGTTCGTTCAGCTTCGAGATTTCATCGCGCTGTTTGGCCAAAGCTTCTTCTCTATGTGCCAGACTAGCTTCCTTCTTCTCAATAGCATCAGCCTTTTTATCGATGTTCTCTTCTTTCTGCTGGACACGACGTTCATAACGCTGTGTCTCTGCCCGACGTTCCTTGATCTCCTTGTCAAGTTCATTCTTCGTGCGAATAGACTCTTCTTTGACTTCCAACAAGGACTCACGTTTTTTCGTCTCTGCAGTTTTGAGAGCTTCATCAATAATTTCCCTGGCCTTCTCGTCCGCATTTCCAATCTTAGCTTCCACAACCTTCTTGCGATAATTGATGGCTGCCAGAGCGGATATCGGAACGGCGATCACCAGCGTGATGAGCACTGCTATCACTACATCCCACATTACAGGAGCACCTCCTTATTTAGTTTTCATTGTACATAATCTATTGTAGAATGTTTCATCTGCAACGACATTTGATGTTATCAACATTCTATAATTAGCAAAATTACAACACTTAAATTCTATACTGTATTTGATGTTATGTCAAGTAATCTTTGTTATGAAAATCAGAGATCTTCTGTTACTCTTCCTAACCAGACTAGCCATCTGGCTGCCGCTTCGGATGTTTGATCTCTGGTATCAATCTGTTATAGAATCTAAAGAAAGTGCTTCCGTGATCGCATCCGCCCGAAACCCTCTTCGGTATAAGAAGCCAAACATCTTCTGCTGTTCTTGCTTTGTAGCAGTTTCCACACAGAACTTTTTCTTTCTGAGCAGCCCTTCGATCATAGCCATCTCATCCTGCTCTACGCCAAGCAAATTAAGTTCCTCAAAAGCTCGCTTGATGAGATCACTCTTGATTCCCTTCCTCATAAGATCAGTCTCAATACGCATTCTGCTCTTGTTATCGATATTATATTCTATAAAATCCTTCGTATAGCGAAAGTCATCAAGATACCCGTAAGATTCCACATATGCTACTGCCTCTTCAATGCATTCCTCAGGATAATCTCCCTGTATGAGCTTGTCCACCAGCTGTTTTCGCGTATAATCTCTGGATTGAAGTAGATTCAAGCATCGGAGTTTCGCCCGCTTAGGCAAAAGTTCTGTTGTGATCTCCTGATAACTTCCAACAGATATCTCCTGCCCTTCCCTGAGATGAAACCGGCGCAGTTCACCTTTGTACAATACAAAGGCAAATTGCCCATCTATATAAATACGGCTGCGTGATCTTGTCACATCACATATTTGTGTTACGAGCATATCGATTCCCCATTTTACTTCGCTGACTTAGTAGTTTTCTCACTCTCCGGCTTCTTCTCTTCTTTCGTCGCCATCCCGGCTGCCTTTCCTGCATCCACGTCCAGATTAAATAATTCCCTAACCCGGCGTTCCACTTCCGCACACACCGTTGGATTATCGCGAAGATATTGCTTCGCATTCTCTCTGCCCTGTCCGATCTTGTTACCCTCATAGGCATACCATGCCCCACTTTTGTTGACAATATTATTCGAGGCAGCAAGATCTAGCACATCTCCTACCACTGAAATGCCTTCGCCAAACATGATATCAAATTCTGCTTCTTTGAATGGAGGTGCGATCTTATTTTTGACCACTTTCACCCTCGTCCTATTTCCAATCACTTCTCCACCCTGCTTTAAAGATTCAATCCTTCTCACATCCAGACGCACAGAGGAATAAAATTTCAGAGCCCGGCCGCCAGTGGTCGTTTCCGGATTGCCAAACATCACCCCTACCTTCTCTCGTAGCTGATTGATAAAGACCACTGTACAGTTAGACTTGCTGATGACCGCTGTCAACTTACGCAATGCCTGCGACATCAACCGCGCCTGCAGCCCGACATGGCTATCTCCCATATCTCCATCAATCTCTGCTTTCGGTACAAGTGCTGCTACAGAGTCCACCACAATAATATCCACTGCACCCGAACGCACCATAGTCTCTGTAATCTCCAACGCCTGTTCTCCACAATCTGGCTGGGAAATATAAAGATTGTCTATATCCACTCCGATATTCTTCGCGTATACGGGATCCAGCGCATGTTCTGCATCAATAAAGCCTGCGATGCCGCCGCGCTTCTGTACCTCTGCAATCATATGTAAAGTAACCGTAGTCTTACCACTGGATTCCGGGCCATAGATCTCCACGATTCTTCCCTTAGGAATCCCCCCCAGTCCTAATGCCAGATCCAAACTCAAGGATCCCGTAGGAATCGTCTCTACATTCATCTGTACCGAGGGATCACCCAGCTTCATAACGGCACCCTTACCAAACTGTTTCTCTATCTGGACCAAAGCCGCATCTAACGCTTTTAATCTTTCATCTTTTTCCATGTTCTGTTCTCCTTTTCTCTAGAACATTTGTTCTTATAGTATACTAAAACAAATGTTCGGTTTTGTCAATCATGTTTTGCTGATTGCCTATGCCGCCTGACCAAATATCCAATTCCTGGTCCTTCCCCATCAGCATAAACACATAGTATCATATTATATGTCCAATAAATGACACTTCAAGCCTCCTTTCCTAAAAAATTTTGAAATAATGGAAATCATGGCGAAATGCCTGACATGTTTAACAGAAATCCATTTCTTCAGACGAGTATAGTGTATCAAAAAAAACAGTAACGTGCAATCTATTTGGACTGAAACAAACAAAGCAAACAGACTATAGCCTACAGCATAAATGCATTGTATCCATAGTTCTTTCTCATGCCGAATGATAGTTAGAGATTGTCACCGTCTGGTACGGAATCTCTATGCCGCTCTTACTAAACTCCCTTACTAAGGCAATCCGAATATCACTACAGGCGCGAAAACTGTCATTCAAATTCTTCGTCCATATTATCGTCTTTAAAACAACGCCATTCTGTGTGTATCCACTGGCTGTAACAACATTTGCTTCTGTATTCAATGTCAGCTCATGTTCCACACAGATCCTGTGCATAATGGCGATCGCCTTCTCAATCTCCGCGCCATACCCAATCTCTATCTCCACATAATTACCAATATTCTCGGTAAAATTGGTATTAATGACTACAGCCGAATCCATGACAGAATTCGGCACAATGCAAGTCTCTCCATTAAACTGATAGATCAATGTGTGGCGCAATGTGACATCCTTTACTAATCCTTCCGCGATCACAGTTCCCCCCTGCAGCACTCTGATTTTTTCATCTACGTTATATGGCTTCGATACGGACAAGGAAATACCACTTATGACATTCCCCAATGCCTGTTGTGCAGCAAAAGTCGCGATCGCAAGGATCAGGGAGCCACTCTGCAGCAAAACCTTACTGATATCCTTCGTCATCTCAAACTGCTGCGCCAGACTATAAAATGCGATGATATCAATGATTATATTAACTGCACTCTTTGTAAAACGCAGATGAACAGCCTTCGTTTTCTTTGCTATGTATAGAAAGATCAGACTGATCAGATAATTTGAAACTACAACAACAGCCAAAAAAATGCCTATTTTGGATAATAAATTCATGCTGTTTTCCCCTTATGTTAAGATTCCGCTAAGATTTTACACATATATAAAATAGCACAAAACCGAGAAATTGTACAGGGAAAGCCCATGACAAAATCATTCGTTAATCCGATATATTTTTATGCCATGCCAAATATCCTGACCGCCAGCATGCCAGAATGCGTCCTTTCCATTCCAAATCTGCCCCTATAAAGGACCATACATCGATGTGTCCTCCTATCTGTTAAAATCTATTTTTCCTTACACGTACAAAGCATCCTTCTAGTGACTTTCACTCCCTTCTCCCTCCTGGTCTGCTGATCTGTCCAATCATCCCTTCCCGCAGACTCTCCGGTTCTGGCTTTTCAAGCAGAGCAGCGAAAAATTCATCCACCCAGGAAAAAGGATCGAGCATACCTTTCATTTCCCACTGCGTTTCTGGCAGAATCGCCATATTGGAATCATTCACAGAAGAGACTTTCGGGTCATATCCTGCGTGCTCTTTGAAGCTGGCCGCCACATAACGGACACCACCATGAATATCATAACTTCCTCCAAATCCTAGAAACTCCGCCTGCATATGTTCTGTCAGTTTCATCCCCACACAGACAGGAATTCGCATACTCTGTTCCGTTTCCGGCAGATCTATCTGCCAGTGGAACGAATACAGATATAATTCTTCTCCATCTTTCATCTGATAGTGCTCGAAAGATAGATCCGAGACATCTTTCTGATAATTTCTATCCACATGATCTCTGATCCTTTTTTGACATGCCTCCCAGTCCTGTGCTGTCAGAACCGTCTCCTTCTTCTTATCCTGTACCAGACATGCAATCGATTCAGCACCCTCTCCAGACAAGACAAGGTTCGCAGATGCCGCCCCGGAAGACAATGTTCCCACTGTCCAGCCTCCTGGAATATCCAGAGAATAATTCCCCATCTGCAGTCCTCCATATTTCGCTTCTTTTCTGGTAATATAGCCTCTTCGTCCTGTCTCTAGTCTCATGCCTGGATAAATAAGATCCGGTGTTTCACTTATATTCTGGTTAGCAGAAATCAGCTCCCTATACCTCTGGCCATCGCCCCACAACTTTTCTGAGATTCTCCAAAGACTGTCACCAGGCAGTACCTCGTATGCTGTTCCGGCCTCCCACAGCTCCATAACGTCATCACTACTCTCTTGCCACTTCTCGTACACAAGCGGATATTCCTCTTTATCAGCATCTTCTTGCGCCAGTACAATACCAACCGGAAACAAGACTCCGGCAATCAGAATCAGTCCCATTATATTTAACACTGTTCCCAATATGCCAACTTTGGCAATACAGCCAACAGCTGCCATACAGAGCTGTTGTGCAGACATTCTGTTCATGGTTTTTAATATTCCCAGTTCCATACCCCCGCTCCTTCCCCCAACCAGATATTTTCCTTCTTATCCTCACATGGCAGTACCTCCCCCGCCACCTGGGAATTCTCATATCTGTCCCAGAATTCACTTTCTTTCCTATAAGGCGCAAGTTCCTCCGGTTTCATGACTGTACACAGTATCCTGCTTGTCGGCTCATAGGTGATAGCCGCATACAACACCGGGTCCAGACTGAGGCCAATCGCAAACTCCTTATCTTCTGTCAGATAGAAGAACGGATGGCTCTCATAATCCACCAATTCCTCATCTGTCTCAAGGAACCAGGAAAGAAGCAGATCAATAGACTCCTCATCCCAGCCTTCCTCTCCTGTTCTTCTTGTGCTGCACGCATCCCATAACTTTACAAAATCCCTGTTGATTTCCAAAATATCTGTCAGTCTGTAAACTTTTCCTGTCATCAGATCGGCAGTCAGTCCTCTCTCCGTAATATTGGTATTCCACAGTGGATGCCCTGCCGAATAAATTTCATAGAAATCCGCACTTACAAGATACTGGCTGTGATACGTCACATCCGCAGTCACATCACTGCAGAAAACGGAAAACTGGTCTTTCTGGAAAGCTTTCACCTTCTCGTCAGGATGCAGATGCCAGTAGTTCACTCTGTCCATAGCAGTCTCATACAGTTGTTCGTTGATCTTTTCCTGAACATCTTCCTCTATTCCATTCAACACAGGATACTCTATCGTCAACACATCCCAATAATCGTATTCCTCCGAATACTCTACGTAATACTGCTCTTTCTGCACTATATAGTCCCAACAGCCTTTGGGACTATGTTTCTGAGAGAATATCCAGCCTATACAGACAGCTCCAGCTATCGCCAATATTACTAAGCTCACTGCCAGTATCTTTCTCTTTCCACCTTTCTTTGTTTTCACAACTGATTCCACAGCCAATTCCATATCTGATCTTTCACCCATACCCATCCCCCTCTTTCGTAATACGCTGTCATTCACACAGCTTTTACTTCTCTATGTTTTCACGCAGATTTAAATTTCCACAAACCGGAATCATAACAGCTAGTGGGAATTTCAGCATCATTTTTATTTAATTTTACAGAATTAACGCATCTAACTTGTATCATTTTTGTATCAAAGTTGCATCATCTGTTTTGGAAATTCCCCGATTTTTCTTCCACACAAAAAAGCACCTGGCTTTCGACAGGTGCATGATTCAATCACTATACCAAAATACTTCTTGAAAAATTATACTATCCGATGAGACTCTTTATCCCAACGCAACATCCAGTATCATCATCAGTACAAAACCGACTGCAACGCCAATCGTACCAATATTACTGTGCTCTCCCGCCTGAGATTCCGGAATCAGTTCCTCCACCACCACATAGATCATAGCACCGGCGGCAAAAGCTAACATATAGGAAAGCGCCGGCACGATCTGCTCCGCCAACAGGATGGTGACTGCCGCAGCAACAGGTTCCACGATGCCCGACAGCGCCCCATATACGAAAGCCCGCCATCTGCTCACCCCCTCGCTTCTAAGCGGCATGGAGATGATCGCTCCCTCTGGGAAATTTTGGATAGCAATCCCCACTGCCAGCGTAAACGCGCCAGCCATGGTAATGCCAGTATTTCCCAGCAGTGCACCTGCAAAAGTAACACCCACGGACATGCCTTCCGGGATATTATGCAGAGTCACCGCCAGGACAAGCATAGTTGTTTTTTTTAAATTAGCCTCCATTCCTTCCGGCTCTGTGCTTTCCAGATGCTGATGCGGCACCAGACTATCCAATCCCAGCAAAAACGCAATACCACCCAAAAACCCTATTGCTGCCGGGATCCATGCAACCTTGCCCTGTTCTTCAGCCATGTCGATGGCTGGAATCAGCAGGGACCATACAGAAGCTGCGATCATCACCCCGGAGGCAAATCCAAGAAGCATCTTCTCCAGCTTCCTATTCATCTCGCGCCTCATCCAGAATACCATTGCTGAACCAAGCGTTGTCCCTGCGAAAGGAACTAATAATCCAAGCGCCAGCTGCATATCACTGTCCTGCCTTTCTCTCTATCATAAAGATCAAAATATCTTTTTGGAAATATCTTATTCTCATAGGATTCGTACACTGTATTATTTTATGCATTTTTCATCAAAATGGCATCTATCTGATCAGCACTTTCTTACCCTCATGTGAAATTCATGCTGGATGATAGGTTCTGCCTGGATTCTCTCTTCCATTTCCTACAGGCTCCTGTGTTTTCTATCCCTTCACCCATTCAGATTTCTAACTCTACCAGAACCGCACGGCAAGGCGCACCGTCTACACCACCCAAATTGATCGGTGCTGCATTCAGGAAATATACCCCTTCCTCCACCTCGTCTAGCCGGATCCCTTCCAACAGCGTAACCTCTGCGCCCAAAAGCTGCAGATGCACTTCTCGCGAATCCTCCTCTGGTCCTACCGTCTGTGATTCATTCCCAAGAAGCAGAATGCCCGCCTCTGCGAATACCTTCGCCGCTTCCAGCGAGACTACCGCTTTTCCTTTGATCAGAATCCGTTTCCTGCTCCGGCGATCTGTCTCCCTAGCCTTCTGTAGAATTGTGATTGCATCATTGGCCGTGACAACACCGGTATGTTCCGCCACATAAGCAATGCCGATATAGTGGCCCAGATCCGTTTCGTCTATGGTCTTCCCCTTCTCATAGAAATGAAAAGGCGCGTCCACATGGGTCCCGTTATGCGCACACATGAAAAATGCTGACAGATTGCACGTACCTCCCTCCGCAATCCTCATGACCGCCTGCATATCCGGCGCCGGATCTCCCGGAAACACTTTGCTTCCGAACACCTCCTGCGAAATATCATAGATTCTCATAGTTGCTCCTCCCTGTCATTCTAATTCTCCCAGCTTGTCCTTAATCTTCCGAAAATCCGCCTCCGCTTCTGGCAGTTTCGACTCATCCCGCAATATGGCGGAGGGATGGTAAACGGAAGTCAGCCATACATTTTTACGACATATGAACGTTCCATGTTCCCGCATAATCCGATAGTCTGGACGGATAATCCGTTGTGCAGCAATGCGCCCCAAACACACGATCAGCTTCGGCCTGAGCAGCAGCGTTTCATATTTCAAATAAGGCATGCATGCCTCCTGCTCCTGTGGAAGTGGGTCCCGATTGCCCGGAGGATGGCATTTCACAATATTGGTAAGATAAATATCCTCCCGTCTCATGCCAACCTTCTGCAGAAGTTGGTCAAGCACCTCCCCTGATCTGCCCGTAAATGGAACACCGTCACGATCCTCATTTCTGCCAGGCCCTTCCGCAATAAAAAGAACAGACGAATGCAGGTTTCCCTTTCCCATCACCGCCCTATTCCTCCCCTGCGCCAAGGAACAACGTCCGCAATGATCCACAAATTTTTTTAGTTCTTCATACGTATAAAGTTCCATTTGTCTATGCTCCACTCCTATCCAATATAGCACAAAATAAAATAAATGGCTATTGTTACGCTTCGCACCTGTCCACTTTTCATGTCTGGTTTTCTGAGCTGGCTTCCATTTCGGAAATCTTGAAGCTCTCGTCCCATCATGCTATAGTAAATTAATAACCAGAATAAACGCTAACATAAAAGTCAGGAGTATCAAGATCATGCCAAAAAGCCAGCACCCCAACTGTCTAAACCTCTTCACCCCAGGCACTGCCCTATGGTTTCACGAAACCCTGGGCACTCCTACCCCTGTGCAGGAAGCCGCCTGGCCCGCTATCGCTGCCGGCGGACATGTACTGGTATCGGCTCCCACCGGGACAGGTAAAACCCTCTCCGCCTTTCTCGTCTTTCTGGATCGTCTTAAGAAACTGGCCGATGAAGGATCACTGCGGCAGGAATTATACCTCATCTATGTTTCCCCGCTAAAATCGCTGGCAGCAGACATCCGGGAGAATCTAAACAGACCCCTTGCCGGTATTGGTGCAGAGGCCTCTGTTCAGACTGCTATCCGCACCGGAGATACGACACCCCAGGAACGCCGTCAGATGATCAAAAAACCGCCCCATATCCTGATCACCACCCCAGAATCCCTCTATCTGCTGCTCACTGCCAAAACCGGACAGAACATGTTGTGTACTGCCAAAGCCATCATCATCGACGAGCTGCATGCACTGATCGACTGAATATTATCCCCCTTGGGAGCCACCAGTTTCCCGCTTCAGAGCCACCCGGAAATTTCTTCCTTGAGAGCCACCTCAGACACAAGATATAGTAATACTGCCCCTGTCGCTTGAAAATACAACAG
>CATOJY010000077.1 GCA_951800685.1 uncultured Lachnospiraceae bacterium | reverse complement strand
GATCCTATATAAAATCAAATATCAAAGACCACTAGATGTTGTGGTGGCTCTCAAGCATTAGAATACCAAAATCAAATGGCTCTCAAGCGATAAAACGGTGGCTCCGAAGCGTTAGAATATTCAATCAGCGGAAGCCCTTGATTTTACTGGCTCCTTGCTAACTTGACACTATATTACCATACGCCCCCACCCGCGCATTCGGGTACTCCACTTCTCCCCGGATCGGCTTCGCCCCTCTCCGCAAGTACGCCTTCACCTTCTCCCCATACAAATATGGGTCATTCCCCATAACAATCCCCCACTGCATAAGGAGTGCTGCAGCCCCGGTCACAAAGGGCGCCGCGAAAGAAGTTCCCGTCACTGCTGCATATCCGCCGTTCCGGTTAGGCGCCATCACCCCCACACCTGGAGCTACTAAGTCTGGCTTTACAAAAGAATCCGAAGTTCTGCTGTTAACCTGCTCCTGATACAAGTACCCCCTTCCTGAAAAATCGGCATAAGCTTCATAGACAGGATCATACGCTCCCACCGTGATCACCTTAGATGCTGTGGAGGGAATTGTCAGTGTCACATCCGGTGTTGTTCTCACAAACCGGGTTTTTTCACTTCTGACCGTACCAGACGGCAGATAGAAGGTATAATTTCCAGTAATGGTTTCGACAGGTTCCAGTAGAAATGTCCATACACCACTATCCAGGTATCTTCGTTCACCCACTGGCAGGAAATCGAAATAGATTTCCTGGCTAGTCAGATACGGAGCTGGTTCCCCATTATATAAAAGAATTTCTGTCTGCTCTAACTGGTAAGTTTGTCGACCAGCTTGGTCAGTATCTACACTAAAGAAATCTCCCGTCGGTGACACCAAAGTTACCCTGTATCGATCTGTATATTCTTTCCAAAGCTGCACATTCAGACCTGTTTCATAATCACCAACGGTCAATTCCACACGTGTCATATTTCCACTGACATTTACGTCAGATTGATCAATCCTCCCGGTCAGACTTCCTGTAGTTCGACCAGAACCGTCACTAATTGTTGATACCCTGCCAATATATTGCGCTTCTGTACTCCTTCCTTCCCCCTGCGCTATCAGGCCTCCCCGTCCTGTCACCGCTACACTGCCGCCTACATGGCCACCAGAAGCTCCTTCATTTCCACTTCCCACACAAATCACACTTCTCCCAATCTCTGACACATTATCCAGAAACCGCTCCAACAGGGAGGTCCCATTATGCGCGCCATAGGTATTGCCAAAACTTAAGTTGACTGCCACTGGCATTTTCAACTCCACTGCTTTATTAACCGTATAAGTCAATGCCCGCATCAGTTCTGTTGTCCGTGGAAATGACGCCGTCCGCGGTGTTCCCAGCCGTACAATCAGTAGATCACTTTCTCTGGCAGTTCCAACATAAGCCATCCCTCCCACGCCGCCTCCTCCTGCTGCGATTCCGGCAACCGCTGTCCCGTGTCCCGTGGTATCAATACTGGGGACCATCTGCTCTGCATGTTGTCTGTTACCCGCTGCAAGCGCCTCATTGATTTGCTCTTGTGTAAATTCCTGGTCCAGAACTTGATCCCAGAGATACCGGATTCTAGTAGTTCCATCTGCCTTCCGAAAATCCTGACTCCAATAACTGATACCAGAATCTATCACAGCAACAAGAACTCCTTTCCCGGTCAGGTCACGGTAGATTTGGCTGCCTGGTGCATAGCAGGAAGCCGTATTTCCTGCAAGATCAGCGAAGAAAAGCCGTTTCGGTTTCTCAATATATTCGATCTGCTCCACTTCATTGAGTGAATCGATCAATGACTCTGGCATCGTAAGAATTGCATAACCTGCGATCAGTTCTTCGATCCGTATGAGCTCACCCTGCGGCAATGCAAAGAAAGAGGACAACCCCATCTGCAGATCGCCGTGATATTTGACGATCAACTCCCAGGTATTGTCCTCTTGATCAAACCCTACATTCAACTCTAATGATTTATTTCTCTCTATCATTGGTGTATCTAATGCAAGATTTAATAAATTTTCATTTTTCTGTGAATCCATACCATACCCCCATCATCCTGCCAGTCTTTACAGGTTCTCTTCTTATATGATATGAGAGAATCTGATAATGGTATGGTCTTTCATACTTTTATCTTATAATTTTAGCCTAACTTTTTGAACGGAACATTCGTCAGTTCTCTATCCTTCCTTTACTGTCTTCAACTGCTCTCTGATTGTTGTCCGCTAATTCTACCACAATACTTCTAGCAATAGCCCGGCAGCGCCTGTGGATCCTATGACCTACAGTTTTTTAACCAGCATATCTGCATTGGTGGCATATTTCAATGCCGTATCCCTTGTAATGATCCCCTGCTTGTACAGATTCAACAGACTTCCATCCATGGAGATCATATCCTCTTTCATCGAAGAATAGATGATGCCATCTATCTGCGGGATTTTGTTGTCACGAATCATATTGCGGATCGCAGGGGTCACTGTCATGATCTCCAGCGCTGGAACCATCCGTCCGTCTATACTAGGTACAAGCTGTTGTGAAACAACCGCATTTAACACTGTAGACAGCTGCACGCCAATCTGCTTCTGTTGATTCGCCGGAAAGACATCTATAATACGATCAATCGTATTGGCAGCGCCAATCGTATGGAGAGTAGAAAGCAAAAGATGTCCTGTCTCAGCCGCCGTCATTGCTACTTCTATGGTTTCATAATCCCGCATTTCTCCCAATAAGATCACATCTGGACTTTGGCGCAGGGCCGCCCTTAAGGCACTGACATAATTCTCCGTATCTACGTTGATCTCCCGCTGGCTGACTACGCTCTGCCCATGCTGGTGCAGATATTCCAGTGGATCCTCCAAGGTGATAATGTGCTTACTCTGGTTTTGGTTGATCTGATTGATCATACAAGCCAGTGTCGTCGATTTGCCGCTTCCGGCGGGTCCGGTCACAAGAACCATTCCTTTGCCACTTTCTCCCAGATGAAGTACATAATCTGGAATATGCAGTTCCTGTGCATCCGGTAGATCAAATGTGATAATCCGGATCACTGCCGATAACGATCCCCTCTGCTTATATGCACTGACACGGAAACGGGACATTCCTCTAATCGCAAAAGAAAAGTCATCATCTCCATTTTCATGCAGTATCTGCATGTCCCGGTTTCCTGCACATTCATAGATCTCATTTAAAATCCTCTCCGTATCAACCGGAAGAAGTTTCTCATCTTCAAACCGGCATATAACCCCATTCTTCCGATAAGAAATAGGCAAGCCGGCCACAATAAACACATCTGACGCCTTTTCCCTGATCACATTCTGTAAACATTCTTGTAAATTCATATACTATTCCCTTTCAAAACCGGCAGGATAAGCCCTGCCTGGCAGTCACTTTTCTATAACTGGCATAAGATTCAACGGCTGTTCCTCTTCCCAGCTTCCTGTATTAATGATCTTCCACGTTTTGATCTCGTAATAATTCGAGTGTTCTCTATAATCCGTAATCTGCAGTTCCACTACAAGTGCCTGATCCTCTCCAGCAGGGACCTGAAACGAAACTATACCATCTGTCTGAAGCTGTTCCAACTGCAAAGGAATCTCCTCCATCTGCACCTCTGACAATGCTGTACTGACCATCGTAAGGTACTCAAAAATCTCCTCAGAAGCATCGTTCTTATTTATCAGTTTAACTTGACCTGATAAGTCAACTTCATTGCTAATATTGTATAGCATCTCATCAATCTCACTGACCACAATCTCAGCCCGCTCTGAAGCTTCATAATACTCCTGTTTATGCAATGCCATCTTCTCACTGAAAGAATAATCGCTTCTGGCGCTTGAGAGAGAAAGGATAGCAAAGGTTACCAGACAAAGTACCAAAAAGATGACCAACAGGGACGAGGATCCGATATTGACAAAATAAGATTGTTGTTTATCTTTCATGCCGTTCTGTCCTCCTTGGGATATGATGCTTCGCCTGCAGCCGATAAATTACTGGAGCCTCCTGCATATCAGCATTCCTGCACATCTCGAAATCTGCCCTGATCATCTGTGCCTCCCTCGTCAGGCAAATAGCCAGAATATATTCGGCTGCATCCAGACCACACGGCATATGATCCGTGTCATAATAAAGACTGATATCTACCTGTACCAAATCTTTTTCTTCTGTCCAGTCTTCCATCTCTGGATACTCCCCCTCTGGATAACACTGCATAAGCAGATGAATACTTTCTTCCAGACTTTCCGACGTACAAATAATCTCCGCAGCACCTGCACACTCATTAACTGCATGAGTCAACACTTCCGAATCACGGCTCAACAAATGAGATTTTACAAAAAATTCCACACAGACAGCGCTTGCCACTGAGAAAAAGAGAATTGCAAGTATTAATTCCATCAGAAATAAGCTGGATGATCTTGCCCTGCTTCTATGTACCATTGACTAACTGTCCTTTCTTTCTAATTTGTATCTGTCCTGCTTCTAACCCCAATCAACGCAGAACTCTTCCTCTCATCTTCATCTATACATTCAAACTGAAAAAGAGAATCAGAAATCCGTTCCATGGAAAACTCCCGAACATCCAAAATAGTTTTGCCATCTTCAACGCCAGCTTTCACCCCGTCCCTGATAAATAACTCTTTCAGTTCCCCCTGCCACGTATAAATATAGGTGTGATATGACGCTTCGTCATACTCCTGCTCCAGGACAAGCGCCTCACATCCATCAAAAGTCTCCAGATAAACCGCGCCATTCTCATCATTCTGATGGATCTTCTCCCCAATATAAGCAAGTGCAGTCCTCGCTGTATACTGCAAAGAAGAGGCTTCCGTGATAGATTGATAAATGCCGGCCGACAGCAGAATTAATGTCAGTGCTGACAGGGCGAAGACAAAGAATAAAGCGACTGGAAACAGAAAGTCAATCATATGTCTGTGTTTCAAACGAAATCCCATGATCTCATTCCTCCTTCTCAATGATGGTAATATCCGGCAGAATATTAGACCCAATAGTACGGTAATCTACAAAGAAAAGATCCTCATCATAAGTCAGCCCATAATTTTCCCGCAGATACAGAAGGTCCGGCGGATAGGCGCCCTCCACAGCATAACAGTGCGTAACACTGCGCATAATAGCATTTTCCAGACTTTCTCTCTGACGTTTCCTTGTACCTGCAGATATAGATGATATCCCCTGAAAAAAAACAAGGAGGATCACCAGAAATACACAGGCTGACAACAACATTCTTATCCGGGAATCTTTTTGTTTACGATATACAAACCGCTTCATAGATAAACTCCTTATTCCTGCATGCTTCCGTTATGCTTATGTCAAATGCTGGACATGATGCCCATCAAGGGCAGCATCACCGACAGCAGGATGACGCCTACAATCAAAGACAGCGCAACCACCAGCGTAGGTTCTAATACTGCCAGAAGATTATTCATCCGGGTATCAATATCATCCTGATAAAGGCCGGCAATCTGCTCCATAACCTGATCCATAGAACCTGTCTTAGAACCAATCGAAGCCATCCGTGCATAGACTCCTGTAAACATCCCGGAATGGAACAATGCCTCAGACAAATCCTCTCCTTCATGGATCTTCTCCAGACAGAGGTTGATTTTCTCCTGAAAAACCGGATCATCATTCAGGGAAGTGACCAATTCCATACTGCGGTCTGGATTGAGTCCGCTGCTCAGGGTAAGTGCCATACCACTCGCAAAGCGGCAAGCGGCAATCTCTTCATAAATATCTCTTGTTATTTTAAGCTTGTATCCGATCGTCTGAAACATCCTCCGTCCTGACGCCGTCCTAGTTCCATAGAAAATCAAACCTGCTATAGCCACCAGCAAGAGGATAATGACAACTGCATAACGGTTGATCACATTTCCAGCATTCATCAACGTCCGGGAAACCCCCGTCATCTCTGTTCCCAACTGGATGAAAACCTGATTGAAGATGGGCATTACCTTCACAAGCAGAACAATAATAACAAGCGCCATCATAGCTACCATGACCATCGGATAGGTAATAGAATTCCGAATACTCTTACGGATATAATCTTCCCGTTCATAATGATTCTGAAGAGATTCCATCACCGCATCCAGTGTACCAGTCTCCTCACCAATCTGTACCATATGTAACATGTAAGAAGGATAAAGCCCTGTAGATTCCATCGCCTGATATAGACTGCCTGTCTCCTGCATACTGGCTAAAAGCGCCTCCAGAACCTCCTTCTCCTCAGAAGAAGCGGCGTCTTCTAACATAATCGTAAGTCCTTCCAGGGACGAGATGCCCGCCTTGAGTATGAGGGCAATCTGCCCACAAAATGAAGATAATTCCAGCCTGGAAAAAGGTTTCATAATTGATATCCTCCGTTTCCGAATTCTAATAAGAGTATTTTACAGTATAATTATTGCCATCTCCAATGTATTTCTTGAGGGCAGAACGACTATTGCTCGCCGCCAATGTAGGATCCATCAGTGACCAATGCTCTCCATCAAACTCAATAATGCTGTCCACCCATCCGCTCTCTGTCAGATAAACACTGATCCAGGCATGATAGGCTTCCCCAGAGTAGCCGATCTGAAGTTTCGTCGGGATGCCCTGAGACCGCAACAGCGCCGCCATAAGAGATGCATAGTCAAAACAAATCCCTTTTTTCGTCTGCAGCGTTCTGTCTACATCTGGAAGATAGCCTCCCGTGACAGTGGCCGCCAGCTTCTCATCATAAACAATATTCGTTATGACATACTGATATACCTGCTCCACATAATCCAGATCGCTGGAAGAAGTCTCAGACAATTTGATGCCATAGGCCACCGCATCATCTTGCTGGGTAAACCAGGCATATTGATTCGGATACAGAAAAGGTTTAAACTCATCCTGCAACTTCACCTGGATATCTTGTGAAAAAGCCAACGCATACATATCATCCCGGACATTCTCTAAAACATCCAACCTATATCCCCCATCCCCCTCGGATAAGGGAAACGTCTCGTAAGCACCAATGTTCAATGTATAAGTATAAGTAACAGCACCCGGCGCAGTAATCTGCACTTTTACCTTAGATGCATCCCCTTGATAGCATATCATCACATAACCATCTGCGGTGTGGGAAGCATCAATGGAAACTGCGCCCTCTCCATAAGTAACATCCCCTGATGCCTCCGGCACCAGACATTTGTGTACAGTTTCCCTTTGTGTGCCCTTCATTTTCGTAGATGCTGCACCCGAATCTTTGCGAGATGGAACCCCAGACGCTTGAAACGAACATCCCATAAAGGAGAATACAAAAACAATTATAAGAAATACACAGATAATAACAGACTTTCTGTGCATAAGACAGCTCCTTTCATAAAACCAAAATATACTTAAAATAGTATAACACCAAAAAGCATCTCGAACAAGAATTATTGTAACCAGCCATTCTAAGTCACTTCGTGATCAACCAAATCAAATACCTGAAATCATCACATCTTAGTACAATCAATATGACAAAATGTAAACTGGAGCAAACTGATCCGAATTATTCATCATATTCAGCTTTGACTCTCTGTCCATATCATGCTATAGTATTAAGAAGGGAATTTTTCACTACACGCTTACCATTTATACTAGAGGAAATTATGCACAAAATAACCGATACAGCAAGCGCAGATACGAACACCGTGCATACTGCTATAAACAACTTTCCCGCAGAGAATGCGAGAATAGAGGATCTGGTCAAAACCTATGATGACCTATATGTACAAGAAAACTTTGGGACATTGGATTATCCTGTCGGTGTCTCTTATCTTGATCTGAGCAAATCTTATATGAACAGAATCCGCTGGCACTGGCATGAAGAGATGGAAGTTCTGATCATTAACAATGGACTTGCGGAAGTTTCCACCGACAATGCTTCTTATTCCTTGAAACCGGGCCAAGGCATTATTATTAATCAGAATGTCCTGCATTCCATCCGCTCTATGAATGAGAAAAACTGCACCTTTTATTCCCTTGTTTTCCATCCAGATTTTCTATTCGGACATAAGGGTAACTACCTGCAGACACAATACCTGTTACCAATCCAGAATTTTCATCTGTTCAAGATTCTCGTGTTGAATGAATCGAACCCATGGCACGACCGTATGCTCGACGCCATTAATGACACGATTGCCGCTAACGTGACGAAACAATTCGGCTATGAGATCGCCACCAAAGGATATCTTTGCCGCTTCTGGTCTGAAATGATCTCCCGTCTTCCGCAACTTGGTACTGCTCCACCTCCCCATGCTTCTTTAGATGAGCAGCGGGTAAAACAAGCTATGCTTTTTATCAGAAAGCATCATGCAGAGGCTCTCTCACTGGAAGCAATTGCAGAAAGCGTCCATATCAGCAAAAGTGAATGCTGTCGTTGCTTTGCGCGCACTCTGCAGATGACGCCTTTTGAATATCTGATGAAGTATCGTATCTTTGAGGCAACCAGAAAAATGATAGAAAATCTGAACAACCCAGTTTCTATTGCAGACATCGCCTTATCAGTAGGTTTTAATAACATAAGCTATTTCAATAAATTATTTAAAAAATTTCTTGGATGTACACCCACTTACTATCGGACTCATAAAATTCCATCTGGGGAAACAAGTAAGAATAACATTCCTTTCAGTATTCCAATCATCTAAAAGGTCCTGCGCTGTTTAACAACGCAGGACCTTTTTCTAGGATCCTATTTTTTTCTCACAGATATCTTTCAAGCAGCATTTATCACAATAAGGCTTCGTCCTTGCAGTACACACTTCTCTTCCATGCCAGACAAATCTATGACACAAATCGCTGCCCTCCTCTGGCGGAACAATCTTCCACAACGCCATCTCCACTTTCTTCGGCTCTTTGATCCCGTCCACCAGACCAATCCTGTTACACAAACGGATGCAATGTGTATCTGTTACGATCGCTGGTTTTCCGAACACGTCACCCATAATAAGATTCGCGCTCTTCCTTCCTACACCAGGAAGTTTCAGAAGCGCATCGAAATCATCCGGTACTTTTCCGTCATACTCTTCCTGAAGCATTTTCATACAGGCACTGATATCCCGTGCTTTACTGTTTCCCAAACCACAGGGATGGACAATCTTTTCGATCTCTTCCACAGGAGCTGCCGCCAACGCCGCTACATCCGGGAAACGCTCATACAGTTTTTCAACAACCACATTTACTCTTGCATCCGTGCACTGCGCCGCCAACCGTACACTAACCAACAATTTCCATGCCTCATCATAATCCAGCGAACAGGATGCATCCGGATATTCCTTTTTTAACCTCTCTATCACTGCCAGTGCCAGTTCCTTCTTTTTCATCTTCTGTATTCCTCATTTCTGCCTACATAAATAACAGCCGTCTTCATGGGAGTAAATAACACCAACTGCCTGTAAATAGGCATAGATAATCGTCGTCCCTACGAAGGTCATTCCACGTTTCTTCAAATCTTTCGAGATGGCATCAGACAAAGGGGACGTGGCTTTATCATTCTCATACACCACCTCTCCTTGTGTATAGCCCCACAGATAAGCAGAGAAACTTCCATATTCTTCCACTATCTTTTTAAAAACACGTGCGTTGTTTACCGCTGCCTTTATTTTTAATCGATTGCGGATGATACCGGCATTCTGTCTGAGTTCCTCCATCTTCTCCTCATCATAGGCGCATATTTTCTCAAGATCAAATCCATCAAAGGCCTTTCGGAATGCTTCCCGCTTATTCAACACACATTCCCATGTCAATCCAGCCTGAAAGGATTCTAAGAGAAGCATCTCGAACAGACGATGGTCCTCCTGTACCGGCCTTCCCCATTCTTCATCATGATATTTTATGTACAGTTCATTCTTCGGATTGGCCCAGACACAGCGCATTTTGTGGTCTGCATATTCCATATTTTTCGTATCTCCTTACTCTGTTATGCCCTTAACTATTCCCCAAAAGCACTCACTTTATCGTTTGATTCAGAAGCAAGATTTTCCATTCTTCCTGCAAATTCTTTTAATTGGGAAATGATCTGAACCCGCTTCTCAGAAATCTGCATAGCCTGTTCTGAATAAGTCAGGCTACATCCCAAACTGGAATCTATATTCTCAAAGGCATCTGTAATAGTTTCTTTCACCTCCAGAAATTCCTGCAGTCCATTATACATCTCCCATCTTCAACAATTTTGCTGCCTTGATCTGCCGATCAGGCATTTCAATTTTCTCCCATCTTCAACAATTTTGCTGCCTTGATCTGCCGATCAGGCATTTCAGTTTTCTCCCATCTTCAACAATTTTGCTGCCT
>CATOJY010000076.1 GCA_951800685.1 uncultured Lachnospiraceae bacterium | reverse complement strand
ACCTCTCTGTTCAATAAGATTTTTACTAACCGTCCAAAGTCAGTAATCTTATTTTACTCTGAGGTATTTTTTTCTCAACCTTCTTTCTTGGAATTTCCTATATTTGAATTATACAGGAAGCTCCTTTTTATGATAAGGATGAATTTAAAGAAGCGGCGTTGCATTGCTTAACAGGAGAAGAAAACTATTTCGTTAATCGTGCTAATCAATTACATTTGACACCTGATTCTAAGGATTTAACCGCTATGGTAACATTTTCCGTCCTTTATAATGGGTGGGACAAAAAAAGAAATGGCTTAGTTTCTTACGCATATAATGGTACGAATTTGATTACAAAAGGTACATATACGTCTGATCATCAATATGATCCTGAGGCCGAGGATGAAAACTTAGGAACTTATCTTGTGTTAAAGGAATTATTAGATCAGTAAACAAAAACAAGAGTAATAGGAATATATACATGTGGTATGGAGAGGGTTGCATGAAAAAATGGCTTAGTAAACAATATATGTGGCTATTGATTGTTATTATTATCGTGAGCGGCTGTGTTGCCTGTGGAGAAGAAAAGACAAACAACGTTGAAAATGCGTATTTCTTTAAGGCAGACGAAACCGTGCATACTTATGAGGGTTATTTCTATTTGCATAGCTATACGGATTTGTGGCAGGATGTGGACTTATATATTACAAAATTAGAGGATTTTTCAGATGGGACATTGTATACCCTAGAATTGGAACAGCCGGAATCGTCAGACCCGTTCAATGAGTTATATGGGCATAAATATATCGGATATTTTTATGTTATGGATGGAATCATTTACCGCTATAATGATTATCCAACCGGTGAAGATGGTTACACTGATGAAAATACTGACAGGATCATCAAGTGGATAAAGAGTGATGAGGCAGATTTTCTGGAGCAAAGTACAATCGTCTGCTGTGAAGAAGGAACGGAGGATATTACGGATAAAAACGGATATCATGCCTATGTGGAGGCGGAAGGAGATAAGAGAATATTCCGCTCTTATAACGATTACTTGTATGGTTCGAAAGACTATATGTTGATGGTATGGGAAAAGGGCATAGGGCTTACCTATTATATGCATGGCAGAGGCGGAATGGATATGCATGTGGAGTTTGGCCACAACATAAAAGAGGAACAGAAGACAGATTACGGTTATCCATATAAATTATTTCATGAATAGGCCCACAAGGAGAAGGAGTAAGATTGATGAACAAAAAGTACGAGATTGGCAGTGAACAACTGTTAATAGAAACCGCGATTCCCATTTATTCACTGAGTAATATGGAAATCCGCCATGATGTCAATGCACATGCAACCGTAAGGCTCAGTGTGATCGTAAAGGAAGAAGACCAACCGGAAGTTCTTTGCAGGGATTGGTCTGATACGGAGATAACGGTTTTAAAAGAGGGAGAGGGCAGCGAACTCCTTTTTGCGGGAATCATAGAAAAACTGCTTTGCCATAAGGAGGGGCGTCTGCTTATGGTTCTGATATGCGGCATCAGTGAGACGGCCAAATTGGACAGGGAGAAAAAGAAGCAGTCCTTTCAAAAGGCGGAAATGACTTACAGACAAGTGGTACAAAAGGTGACACAAAATACGCAGGAGGCGGGGATCGTTTGGAATATCAGGGATGATAAAAGCATTGGCACGCCGCTGATTCAATATGAGGAGACAGACTGGGAATTTTTGATACGGATAGCAAGTCATTTTCATGAAGTCCTTATTCCGAACATGCAAAGCGGAAAGCCTAAGCTGAATTTTGGTATGCGTATGGGAAGGGAGCAAGATGGGGATGAAATCGAGATATTAGGGAATGGATTGGATGACAGTTATTATCAAAATGGCTGTTATGAGAGCGGCCTTCCTAGAACTGAGAGCCTATATATTGAGGCAAAATCGAAAGAGAACTGGCAACTGGGAGATTTTTTGCTGTATGAGGGCAGACGGTATCAGGTTTACAGTCGGAGAATCCTGTTTGAGCAGGGAGAACTGTACTTTGTCTATCGGCTTGGAATGAGAGGGACGTTTTATAGGAAAAAAGCAGACAATCTGGCGCTTGCCGGGGTCAGGCTGGAAGGGACGATCCGAAAGACAGAAGAAGAAAGCGTTTATATACAGTTGGATATCGATGAGGAGGAGCGTGCTGATTTTCCTTGGATATGGGCGCCGGAGACGAATAACTTGTCTTACTGTATGCCAGAGACGGGAACAAAGGCGGCGTTATATCTGCCCACACGGGAGGAGAAAGACGGAAGAGTGATTTTGGCGACGGTACATAATGCGGATAACGCGAGATATACAGATGTACAGAAACGGGAGTTCGTTACATTGTACCATAAGAAGATCGGCTTATATCCGGACAGGCTTTTTGCGGAAGGGAAGGATGGGACGGTATCGGTCAGTATGGAGGACGATTCGGGAATCGAGATAAAGAGTCAGACGGGTATTTCGCTGTTGGCGGACGGAGAAATTTTCTTAACGGGAAAGAAGATCGATGCGTTTACGCCTGTAGAATTGGTGTGCAGGACTTCTCAGTCTAATTTGGAACTTTGCAGGGATATCAATTTATATGCGCCCGGAGGAGTAAAAACGATTGGGACTGGAACTACAGCGAAACGGGCGGAAGTGTCGGAGACAGGAAAAGCGGCCGAGAAGCAGGAAACAGAGTATTGGCAGGCGGCTTTCTCTGCGATGGCGGCTGTGCCGGTCGCTGATTTGGGAAAGATAGAAGGGCCGGAACAGGTGATTGAGCTGTTTGCGGGCGGAGCGATCCCCAAAGTGGCGAGCGGAGCGCCGACGATTGCATTGGCGGAAGTGATGGATGGGCAAAAAGAGAGCGAATGCACTTTCCCCAATATCTTTCAATCCATGAATAATTATACGGTAAAGGGCGGGTATGCGCTGCCTGTAGAAGAGAAGACGAATTAGGATTAGGGGGAAAGAACGTATGGAAGATATGATTTTATTGGGGCAGCTACAAATAAAGAGCAAGTTTGATTACCAGCACATACTGTCCTGTCATTTACAGACACAGTACGGTGAAATGGCGAAACTAACGGTGTCCTGCGAGGTGGATTTTTCGGAAGCATATGGGGCGCTGTGCGGGATGCAGGAAGAACCCATCGAATTGACCGGACAGGACGAAGAGGGCAGAGAGGAGTCCCTTTTTAGCGGGTTGATTGAACGGGCGGAGCTTAAGAGCGTGGGGCGTTATGCGGTACTTACCCTACAGGCAGTCTCCGGGCTATGGCGGATGGACAGGCGGAGGAAGTCCCGTTCTTTTCAGGATATCAGCAGAACCTACAGGGATATTACGGAGGAGATTGCGAAGGAATATGATATCAGGGTCAGGTGGAATCTGCCAGACCGGGAGATTCCCTGCCCGCTGATCCAGTATCAGGAAACGGATTATGAGTTTATCCGCAGGATCGTCAGCCACTTGGGCGGCAGGATCTTGTCATCGGACTACGGAAATAGGAAGGAGATCAACATTGGACTGCCGCAGGGCAGCCCGGTACAGATAGATACCGCCCAGCATAAATATGAGGAAGTCCTGTATAGAAAGCAGGAAAGACCATCCGTGAAGGATAAAAAGACCGGATACCGTATTTATGGCAGGGAGTTTCTCCATGTGGGCGAAAGTGTGGCAGTCTCCGGCAGGATATACGGGGTTATGGCCTGTGAAGTCTCCTTCGACCGTAATGGGATAGAGACCTGTATCAGCGCGTATCCGAAAGAGTGCTTTCCTGCCGATAAGATACCGGCGGAGAGGCTGAAAGGCGTGGTGATTGCAGGGGAGGTGTTACAGACAAAAGGGGAAGTCCTGCGCCTCCATCTGGATATCGACGAGACACAGGATACGGCCACTGCCTATGACTATCCATGGCGGCCGATCACTGGAAATATGCTCTACTGTATGCCCGAAAAAGGGACGAAGGCAGCGCTGTACTTTGATAAAGACAACGAAGAGAATGCAAAAGCCATTTATAACATGAGGGAAAACGGGGAACGGTGCGGGGATCTGGCGGATTACAACAACCGCTATTTTACCACAGACCATGGGAAACGTCTGTATATGAAGCCGGGGGAGATGGGACTTGTACATAAGGAAGACCAGAATGCGCAGATTGACCTTACCGACGGCAGTATAGTACGGATGGAAACTGTAAACAAAATCTCCATTCTGGCGCAGGGACAGGTGCAGTTTCAGGCCAAGAGCGTGACCGTGACCGCGCCAAAGGAAATCACGCTGGTAAGGAAAGATTTGTCAAAGCCGACGGTGATCAATCTGTGCAACGCTTTTGATGCGATTGGCTGTACCGGCAACTTTATGGCTGCGCCGCCAACGGTGGCGGAGAAGAAAAAGAAAGCGCCTTCCGGTTCCTGCGGCAGTACGGCCCTGCCAGAGCAGAGGGAGGAAACGTACGAACTGGAAGGGGCGGTTCTGCCGATCCTGTCGAATATACCAGCGGAGGATTATGGGAGTGCGCTGATGGAGGCAGCGGCGGGGAGTATGCCGATTTTGACTAAGATTAGTGAAGAATGAAGATAAAGTGCAATAGAATTGAAGGAGGCAGATACATATGAGCGAAAGCGTCAAAATAGGCGGTATCGGGAAAAATCCCGCCATAGACAAGATAAACAGCCTGAATAGTATCGATATCGGGAGCTTTGCCGCTAATAGGATGAAACAGTTGGTGTTAGGCGGGCAATCCGACAGCGGCACAGCGCAGAGGAGGCGGATACCGCTTCATCTGGAAAACATAGATTGGGAGGGAAAGGCCAGTGGAGGAGAACAGGAAACAACCAGAATGGCAGGAAATAAGCTGTATGGCAGGCAGGATACGCCTAAAACTGCCGGAGGAGTACGGGAAACCCTCAGAAGAAGTGATGGCGGTGAAGTTTCCCACTACGCCCGGCCCACAGGAGGCATATATCAATCAGGAAGAGAACAGAATCTTCACGTTCAACTTATTGGACAAGCCCTTGCAGGAGCGGCAGGCATATCAGGCCATCTGGGAGATCAGGAAAATGATGAACCACGCATATCCGGAAAGCACGCGGATGGAGCCGAAAGAGATTAAAACCGAAGCGGGCAGGGCGGGGTGGTTTGCCTTTGCTACGGGAGGCATGGACAGCGGCTGTATTCACTGCATGTTTGTCCTCTCGGTGGATGGCAGGATGATGTTTGGATGCTACCATTTCCCGGACAGGGAGCCGGAAGCCGACAGGAAGATTTTTGTAGAGATGTTAAAGAGTATACGGGCAGAGGAAGCGTGACCGGGAAAAAGACGGGGAAAGAGTATGAAACAGAAATTTGACCGCACAGTCGACGGACAGGAGCAGAAGCGGAAAGGAAAGGCGGCCTATCTGGTATGCAGTTTTTTACAGCGCAGCGTATACCTGAATAAGCTGCTGCTCCGTCTGGAGATCATGGACGAGGGCTTTTACCTGGATGACGTGGAGACAGCGGGATATTACCGCCTGTGGATGCTGGAGGAACGCTTTCTGGAAGATTTGGAGTTCCTGCACCAGAAGCTTAATAAAGAATGGATCAGGGTGCAGAACCATGAACTGGATGAGGTGGACAGGGAATATGCGGAATACTACAACGCGATCGTCGGCATGATCGTACAGAGCATGGGCAGCCTGCTCATGGAGGTGGCGGAAGGGAGTGAAGTCCAGCTTGCCGATACCTTTCAGATCGTTTACGGCCAATATATGGGGGATGCGGAAGTGGTGTATGCGAAGGAGAAAAAAGGCTAGTACAAAAGTTAAGAAAAATAAGGAGGAGAACCAATGCCCAAAAGGGATGAAATTTGGAAAGAAAAAGCCAAGGAAATAGAAGAGAAATCGGGATGGGACTGTGGAATACATGAGCATAGCTTAAATGAGGAACAAGAAGAACTGGAACATGCAGAGCAATGTGTGAAGAAAATGCTAGGTGCTTATGCTATAAATAAAGACAATTATGTTGTGGATGGAGCAACAATAAGCTGTAGCTATATGACAAATAAAGCTATTCATATAAAATTTGATGAGGATAAAACAAGTATATGGCTCGGTTCAGATAAACCAATGGAGACTACAACAGTATATACGGAGAAATTTGGCACTTATGAAATTAAAGCGCCAATGGGAGCGGCTGAAGTTGGAAAATTGCGTGTAATACATGGTGAATCGCAAACAGACAATGGAAAACCATTTGCAACCGTGATAGAACGGTCATATTTAAGGATGGAGGAGAAGAAAGAAGAAACATCAACATCAAACGAAAATAAGAAAGCATGTGGAGCTAGTATTGTTAGCTGTGGAAATTGCAAAAAGCTTCAAACGCCAGATATATTGCATATAACAAGAAACTGGGATAAGGCAAAACGATATGGGACATGTTACTGTTTAATAAAGCCAGATGAAAAATGGATAAATCCTTTTTGTATGGAGAGTGTGACAGAGAACTGTGAGAATGAGAAAGAAAAACAGGATTGTGCAAAACAACATCATCATACAATGAAGTTTAGTACGACAGAGGGCGAACAGGAGGGGCTAACGATGATGTCAACGCTTCTTTGCATGAGAGGAGGCGTAATTACGGTTGAATGGTCTGGTCAGAGCAGTATTTCACTTGATGAACGGTATGTAAAACTTTTAGAAGGAATTGATCGGAGAAAAGGAAGAATTGAAGAATACAAAATTGATTTCATCTTAAGCGTATTTCCGTCTTTGCTAGAAGAGGAAAAAAGAAGTGGTATACCAGTAGAAGTCTTGTTTGCACAGATATGTACGGAATCAGGATATGGAGAAAAAGCACCGGGTAATAATTATTTTGGCATAAAGGGAGAGGGCTCAAAAGGAAGTGTTAATGTTAGTACAACTGAAGAAATAGATGGTGAGGATGTTTCTATAAAAGATGATTTTAGAGCATATGGTTCAATGGAGGAATCGATAGAAGATCATACTGATTTGTTGCTTAATGTTTATAAGAAATATGTCACAACAGGAACTGTAGAAGATTGGATTGATGCATTAATAGAAGGGGGTTATGCAACTGATTCTAACTATAAGGAAGAATTAATGGGAGTGTGTAGTTATTGGGGATTGATGGATTGACTGGAGGAAATAGAGTATTATGATAAAGCGAATGCGAGCAGTTTCTTTTATTGGAATAGGTTTATTAGTTCTTTTTGTACAATATACAACAGTCCGTGCGGAACAGACAGACCAGAAGGCTTCCCATGCATTAAGCCCCTCTGTTTTGGAAGATTTAAAACGTCTGGTGGGGTGCGTGGCAGAAATGGGAGTAGAAGTATATAATGAAGAAACGCTTTCAGAATTGAAAGAAATGTTAGAGAATAATTCTTTTGAAGATATTACGTTCCACAAGGACGAGAAGGCAATCGTATACTATGAGGGTTCCACTAGCAATGACACGTTTAGGGGAGATGTGATTCTGGTTTACAAAGAAACCGTTGACAAAGATATCCTTTTAGAATGTGTATTGGGGGTAGACGGGGAAAGCGGAAATATTTATATGCTGGATGAGGAATGGAAACTGATAAAGTCCGGTGTATGCCAAGACTTATGTTTGATGGCGAGACCAGGAGCTGTCTGGCAAATTGAAAACGGGATAAATGATGAAGAGTTGTCTGCGCAGATGCATAAGGTGGCAGATTATCTGAAAGCGCAAGGGGTGTTAGGGGATAATAAAATTAGGTATGTCGGTATCTGTTCTTTTCTGGGAAGAAGATATTATGGTGTGAATCTAGTGGGTGATTTAAATGACTACATGGTATTTACAATAAAAAGATATGATATTGATATGGCAACCGGAGATTTCTATGAAGAATCAGATCATATTGAGGAAGGAACCAGAGAGCAACTGTATTATTTGGGAAATATAAACGATTTTTAAAAAATGGTGATTGTTATGCAGAAGAAAAATGATACAGAACATTATACGGATGAACTTATTTTAGAGCTTAGAAGAAAATACAGGCAGGCACAGCTTGATACACAGGAACGGGCGGAGCAGGGATTGCAGGAAGTTTCCCTGTATGATGGGCTGTGCACAATCGGCCTTCCCGTATCTATGTATGATATGGAGCCTTGGAAACGTTCTGTTAAGTACAGGGGCCGCACGCAGCCTGATGTGGTTATTACGGACGAAAACGCGGATGCGACCTTTACTTTCAGCTATGCCGGACAGATGGCGGAGGGAGAGAAGCCGGAGCAGAGGTTGGAAAACCTGCGGGCGGATATGCAGAAGGTATGGAAACAGGCAGTCTTTTATGATACGGGCATGGTGATGGCGGGGGATCTGCCAGTGCCATGGATGGACTGCAAGACATTCTGTCTGGACTGCAGCCTGTACTGTCTGCTTTTCCTGTTTGAACTACAGGGAGAGCTGGTTTTGGGAAATTTCCATTGCAGTTTTCCCCAGTATGACAAGTGGAAGCCGGTCGTGTTGGAGGTATTGGAAACCATAGAGACAAAAGGAGGAAGAAACGATGAGAGACTATCAGATTAAAGTGGAACCGTTTGCTTATGTGGCCCTGCAGGATGTGGAGATTCACAAGGGGATTAACTGCCACGTAGAGGCAAAAATCACCATGCGCATCAGGGATGATAAGAAGGAAGAGTATCTGGGCATACTGTCCGCCGACACATGGCTGAAAGTGACGGCAGAGGGAGAAGGCGGGATGAATACCGATCTTTTCTGCGGCATTGTGACCGACTTTTCCATGGGGCAGGACGGTTATGAGACCATCCTTCGTCTTGAGGCGAAGAGCGTCACCATCCTGATGGACGAGAAAGAGCATTTCCGGGTATTCCAGAACAAGGATTCCGCCTGCAGCCTGCTTTTTAACCGGATCACGGATTCCTATATGGGAGGAAGGGCAAGCTTTACCGAGGGAGAAAACGACAGGACGGAAGGGGTGCTTGTGCAGTACCATGAGACGGACTGGACATTTTTAAAGCGGCTGTCCGGCCTGCATAACGGGTATCTGGTTCCGGACGCCCTGCGGAAGGGATGCGCCTATACGGTGGGACTGCCGGAGGGCATGGAGCAGAAGTGGGAGGCGCCCGATATCACCCTCACGCTGGACGCCCATACCTACCAGCGTAAAGCGGGAAACGGGGTCAAAGGCTTACAAATGCAGGACATGCTGACGCTGACCGTCACAGACAGGGAGATTTACCGTCTGGGGGATTACATGCTGTATGAGGGCGGAAAGTATTTTATCTATGATATCACCACACGTTACATAGGCGCAGAGTGCCTGCACGAATACAGGCTCAGGCGAAAAGAGGGCCTGCGGACGCTGCCCATGGAGCACGAGGGGATAGCGGGCTGTTCCTTTGAGGCGAAGGTGACGGGCGTGCAGAAGGACACGGTGCAGATCGACATAGCAGGGGACGAGTGGCTGGCTTTTGATGGGAAGAAGTGGTTTTCCTATGCGACGGTGTATTCTTCCCCGGACGGAACAGGGTGGTACAGTATGCCGGAAGTGGGAGATACGGTGCGGCTGTATGTACCCGATGAGGAGAGCCGGAGCCTTGTGGTAAGCTCTGTCCATAAGGAGACGGACAGTGCAAGGCAGAACCCGGACCATAAATCCTTTAAGACGAAGTATGGAAAAGAAATCCTGTTTACGCCGGATTCCGTCCTGATCACCAACAATCAGGGAATGATGGTGGAGATGAACGATCAGGAGGGCATTACCATGAGCAGTGACAAGGATATCCTGATTCAGGCGGGGGACAACATGACCATAGCCAGCGGGGCCTCCTCCCTGCTGATCGCTGCGGAGGATATCGTACAGGTGAAGCAGGGCGGTACGACTATGACGCTGAGCGAGGATATTTACTTTACGGGAGGGGAGTTTAGGATACAGTAAGATTTGGGAAATGTTTGGTGCGCAATGAAGGATGGAAGAAAGTTTTTATTGCAAACTCAAGCAATAAGCATTATAATTATTAATATGAAAAGCGCTCCGTAAAGCAAACGGTTCGCCTCAGTTTAAATTGCTAAACAAAAAAGCAACCTATTCCTTTGGTCGAGGGCGGTTGCTTTTTTGATTTCCGCTATTCTTGTGGTTTTGCCATATGCTGATACCAGTAGTCAAAATACTAACAAGTGTTACAGCAATGCCGACAATCCCTACAAGCACATCGAATCTCATATGTACTAAGTACCCTTTCGTAGATTTTCCATTGACATACCTCCTTTGGTTATGGAAGTTCTCAGATGAATCATCTGGCAAAAGGCGAACCGCTTACCCGTTTTGGAGCGCATAATTATTACTCATACTTCGCATACTAAAAACAGGCATATCATTGGGAGCTATGCCACCTTGGGTATCTGAAAACGGTTTTTCCAGTTTTCAGGCAGTTTGCTGATAAAGAGACATACCAATTCTGCTATCTG
>CATOJY010000075.1 GCA_951800685.1 uncultured Lachnospiraceae bacterium | reverse complement strand
GCGGAAAGTATATCTCCGCTTATGAATGTGATCCGACCACCGTGGCGGACGAGTTCCTTTTGGCAAAGGCCAGCTATGCCGCTATGACGGGCCGGGAACAGAAGAAAGAAAATGATGTGCTGTGCTATCAGATACGACAATCCTTCTATCCGGGCGAGATTACCCCGAAGGAGGCAAACCGTATCGGCTATGAGCTGGCTATGCGCTGGACGAAGGGGCGGCACGCTTTTATCGTTACCACGCATACTGACAAGCAGCACATCCATTGTCACATTTATTACAACTCCACCACCCTTGACTGTACCCGGAAATTCCGAAACTTTTGGGGTTCCAGCTTTGCCCTCCGTCGGCTCTCTGACAGGCTGTGTCTTGAAAACGGGCTGTCCATTGTGGAGAACCCGAAGCCCCGGAGCAAGAGTAAGTATCGGAATTATGGAGAATGGCAGAAAGAACGAAAAGGGCCGCTTTCTTATCAGGACAGGCTGCGCCTTACCATTGATACTGTACTGGCGGAACGCCCCGCCGATCTGGATGAATTTCTTGTTCTGATGAAACGGGCCGGATATGAAGTCAAGAAGGTTCGGGGCGGCGGTATCAGTTTCCGGCTGACCGGGCAAGGGCAGGAACGCTTCACCCGTCTGCGTGCCTCCACGCTGGGGGACGGCTACGACTTGCAAGATGTTTTGGCCGCCATTGAGGGCAAAGAAAAACGCCCCGGGCACTCGGAGCGGAAAATCAGTCTGGCGGTGGATATTCAAGCGAAGCTGGCTGCCGGTAAGGGGCCGGGATATGAACGCTGGGCGAAGGAATTTAACATTAAGCAGATGGCCGCCGCTCTTGCCTATATACAAGACAATGGACTGACCGATTATGAGCAGTTGGCGCAGAAAGCCACCGAGGCGGCAGACCGTTTCCATGCCATTTCCGAGCAGATCAAGCAGACGGAACAGGCCATGAAAACCAATGCCGGGCTAAAGGCAGCAACGGTTCAGTATGCCAAAACACGCCCGGTCTTTGAGCAGTATAAGGCGACGAAGTACAGCCGGAAATTCCTTGCGGAGCATGAGGCCGATCTTGAACTGTACCGGGTTGCACAAGCGGAAATGCGCTCTCTGCTGGGAGGGGCGAAGCTCCCTAAAATGGATGTGCTGAAGGAGGAAGGCCGCAAGCTCACAGCAAAGAAAAAACAGCTCTATGGAGAATACCAGAAGGCACGACGGGATATGCAGGAGATCGTCACGATCAAGGCGAACATTGACACTCTGATGGGCTACACCGAACCGGGAAGAAAGCAGGAAAAGGAGCGTTAAGGTTATGAAAACAAGGAGCAAAGCGACGCTGACACTTCGGGCCATGTTGGCCCGAAGATACGGGTTTGGGGCGAGCCCCAACAAGCCGCCTTTGTGCCACTTGTGGCCACAGAGGCATTGCTTGCCACTTAGCGACAGCCCCTAAAATGACGCAAAAAAACAGAGGCCCTTATTCTGGAACCTCCGTTTCTCTGGCTTTCTTAATGCCTTCGGCTGTGGCTTCTATCACGACAAGCTCTTTTTCATTCATGGAGTTTAGAAGTACATCAATGTGCTTTCTACAAGAGCTTGACCTTGCCCCTCCGTCCGCATGAATAAACTGGTCAACTGAAACGTCAAACATAGTAATGAGTTTAACAAAAAGGTCGAAGCTGGGATATTGACCTTTGTTCTCAATATTCATAATGGTACGGGAGTCACGGTCTACTAATTCCGCAACATAGGCTTGTGTCCAGCCCTTTTCTTCTCTGGCTCGTTTGAGAGCTGCCCCGAGGCCGTGAAAGTCAAACCTTCTTTCATCTTGGTTCATTCTCATATCACCCTATATCATTGTACATTTCTGGTCAGGTTATGAGAATGTAATCAAATTTGATGTAAGGTAGTATTTTGTTTCATTTCAAAAGTGGTTCTGCCTTGCTCTAATGCAACAGAGACGGTATAATTAAAATAATATGTGAGCTTTAATTCGGAAATCTGAGAAATGATAAGGAGATAATAGTATGGAAACTGGAACACACCCACATCTTCTGATTATTGAAGATGATGTGCTGCTCAATGATATGACGAAGCGGCTTTTGACCCAACATGGTTATTGCGTAACCTCTGCATATTCTGGAAGCGAGGCGCTTCTGTTGATTGAGAAAGGCACTTTTGACTTAATTTTACTTGATTTAATGCTGCCCGGCATACCGGGGGAAACAGTATTGGAAAAGATGAAAAGCACGATGGATATTCCGATTATCGGTGTGTCCGCTAAAACGGATATAGACAGCAAAGTGAACCTCATACGAAATGGTGCAGATGATTACATCACAAAGCCATTCGACAATCAAGAGCTGCTGGTGCGGATTGAAGCAGTGCTCCGGCGCTTTCAGAAGTCTACCACCCCCAACAATAGCAAAATACTTCGCTTTAAGGACTTGTCCCTTGATACAGAAGCTATGGAGGCTAAAATCAGGAATACCCCCATTACTTTGACACGGTATGAATACCTGATTTTGCAACTTCTGATGTCCTCGCCCTCAAAGGTATTCACAAAGAACAATATTTTTGAAAGCGTGTGGAATGAAAATTTTATCGGGGACGATAATGCAATCAATGTCCACATTGGAAATCTCCGCAAGAAGTTTGCCAAGGTCAATCCAGAGGAAAAGTATATTCAGACGGTTTGGGGCCTCGGTTTCAAAATGCAGGGCTAATCCTTAGAGAAATCTTATGAAGTTTGCACACCAGTCTGCTACAATAAGACAGCATGGAAAGGGGATGATTATTTTGGAGACTGCTTTGGAAACAGCCGGGTTGACCTATGTTTTCCCGGATGGAAACGGAATTAAAAATATCGCGTTTCAGGTAAAACGCGGAGAAATCTATGCACTGTATGGCGGCCATCACGCCGGGAAATCTGTACTGTTGCAAACCATTATAGGTACACTTAGACCTCAAGCTGGTACGCTCAAATTATTTGGCAATATAGACTATCAGAAGGAGCGCCGCCGGATTGGGTTTGTACCACAAAAGCCTGTGACAATCGGCTCTCTGTCACCTGCTGATATGCTGCGTTATTTTTCTTCCGTTTTTGGAACCACAGAAATCCATATTTTAGATATACTGCATTTGAACCTGAAAGAGAAAAAGGCGGTACGGCGATTGCCATTATCGACCCAGCGTTTAGTGAATTTGGCTGTTGCCCTTTTGGGAAATCCAGATATGATAATTTTGGACGATCCTTTTTCCGGGCTAGATAAGGGAGAATGTGAACACCTGCTTTCTGTTCTGAACTATCTGCATGAAATCAACCATACCACACTTTTAATCTCTGGACAGGATTATACGCTGCTTTCCCGGCTTGCATCCAAATATGGCGTAATGGCAGATGGAAAGCTGCTTTGTGAGCTTACGGCTGGGGAATTGAAAGAGAGCTGCCAGCGGTGCATAAAGATAAGAACTCCACAATTAGAACGGGCTATTACGATTTTAAGCCAGCAGTTCCCGGATTTTGAAGTGTTGGGTCATGACCTGATTAGAATTTTTCATTGTAATGAGCAATCCGGGGAAATCAATACGCTGCTGGTTCATTCCGGGATAGAGGTATCAGAAATCTGGCTTGCCGGTATGGAGCCGACCGACTATCTTTTGAAAATGACAGGAGGTGCAAAGAGTGATTCAGACGATGCAAAGTGAGTTGTTCCGTATCCGCAAAAGCCGCCTGTTTTGGGCCTGCCTCGTATTGGCTGCGTTTTTTGTCTTTGCGCTTGCCCTGACCTTTTATCACAATTCGGTAAATGGTATGCTTCCGGTTATATCACTGGTTTCGTTCACGGAGTTTCTGTTTTCAGATTACAGTCTGATTTTTCCATTGACGCTCTTTTTGTGCCTGTACTTTACAGAAGATTTTCATACCGGCACATACAGTATCACACTTTCTAAAGGTACAAGCAGAGTACACCTATTCTTTGGAAAACTGCTGGCCTCATGGGGTGGCGTTTTATTTTTTCTGTTTGTATGCTTTGGTGTTGCGTATTTGTCAATTCTGATGATGGGAGCATCCCGGTATGACATAAAGTATTCGTTTTCTGCAATCGGAGTCTTTCTTTTGTTTCAATGCCTGTGCTTTTTAGGTTACACTGCATTTCTCAATTTGTTAAGTTACCTGCTCCGGCATCGGATCATTGTTACGATTACCGCATTTTTTATGCTGGGGGTTTTGTATTTATATCTCACAAAGATAAGTACAGCACTGGATATGGATTATTCGCTCTACAAGTATTGGGTTGTAGGGCTATCTCATAGCTTGCAGATCAATACCTTTGGGGAGGATTTAATACCCATTTGTTTGACACTGGTAGTATATCTGTTTTTACCAACAGCCATTTCGCTCTCCCTGTTTCTAAGGTTGGACTTGCGCGATTTGGAAAGGCGGTGATGGCTACATGATGGTGTTATGTATCTTGCTTGCAATGCTTTCCCTGTTTTTGTCCCTGAAACTGATTTATCAGCGAAAGTTGGTTCAGAAAGTAAAAAAAC
The DNA here is from genome assembly GCA_951800685.1 of uncultured Lachnospiraceae bacterium. GTDB lineage: Bacteria > Bacillota > Clostridia > Lachnospirales > Lachnospiraceae > UBA3282. The sequence goes on along the minus strand of CATOJY010000075.1, from coordinate 6,169 downwards.
AGATTGACTTTCTGATTGACCGTGATACGCAAACCGAAATTATGGTGGAAAAAACGGATGGGACAATACAGGATTTGGCTGCAAGTATCAATCATCTTCTGAAAAAATATCGTAGCATGGGACAGGAAATTGAACGGAGCGATACACTGTTCCGAGATACCATTACCAGTCTTTCCCATGACTTGCGAACGCCGCTGGCAACAGCAAATGGCTATATCCAGCTCTTACAGGAACAGGATTTAACAGGGGAGCAAAAAGAATATGCGACGATTGCGGGAGAAAGAATTTCCGCTGTAAAGCTGCTTCTCGACCAACTGTTTGAATTTGCAAGGATTGAGGCCGACGAACTGAAATTGAATTGTAGAAATACGGATATACACAGTGTACTTCGGGATGTTGTCGCCTCATACTACGGCGATTTTGAACAGAAAAAATGTGTCCCCTATATCGTTATCCCAAATCCACCAGCTATCATTTGGGGCGATCCAGATGCCTTGACCCGGATTTTCTCAAATGTGGTTTATAATGCACTTGTTCACGGGGAGGGAAATTATCAAATCACCGCAGCGATAGAAGAAGCTCAAACGGTCATAACCATTAAAAATGCGTCGAGCAGTATTCAGCAAGAAGATATTCCTCATTTGTTTGACCGTTTTTACACCACCGACCAGTCACGAACAAAAAAGACAACCGGGCTGGGATTGGCAATCGCTCAAAGACTTGTGACCCGCATGGGCGGGCAAATTGTCGCTTCCTTGCAAAACGGTATCTTTGCAATTCAAGTCGTGTTTCCCATTGTCAATTCCTAAAGGGCTGCTTCGGCGGCTCTTTTTTCATCCTTAGACTTTCCTTAGACTTTTCTCAAACAAATCTTAAACCTCTTTGGTAAAGTATGAGCCATAGGAGGTATAAACAAATGGTTAAAGTAGCTTTAGTGGTTTCTATCATCGCTTTGGCGGTGTGCCTGCTCACGGCCTTGCATGGCGTATTGAGCGATGGACTAAAAGGACTAAAACAGAGATCAAAACCCATTGGTATTTCATTTTTGATTTATGCTGTGGCCTTTTTGCTTTTCATCTTTTTTCAATAACGGAGGTATTTCATGCTGCAAATCAAAAATGTAAATTTGAATGTTGGAAATACCGCATTGCTGTCCAACATCAACTTGACTTTAGAGCAAGGAAAAATCTATGGTGTACTGGGGCCAAACGGAGCCGGTAAAACAACACTGTTTAAGTCCATGCTGGGTCTGACTGCCTTTTCGGGAGAAATCCTCTCTGATGGACAGCCCGTTTCCAGTAGATGTTTTGGAAGTTTGATTGAATACCCGGCTTTTTACCCCCGGCTCACCGTAGAGGAAAATTTGAAGCTCCACGCACAATATTTAGGTCTGAAAAGACCAAACATCGAAGTGGCGCTCAAACAAGTGAACTTGCTGGATGCCCGAAAAAAGCTGTTCTCTCAACTTTCTTTGGGGATGCGCCAACGACTGGGAATTGCTCGCGCCTTTTTAGGCGATGTTCAATATTTACTGCTGGACGAACCTACCAACGGTCTTGATCCGATGGGGATAAAGGAAATCCGGCTGCTTCTGAAAGAACGCTTAAAATCTCCCCAACACTGTATTTTGGTATCAAGCCATAATCTGACGGAGATTGCTGCTGTCACGGATGTTCTTATTTTCATTCGTGACGGAAAAATCATCAAGATTGTAGAAAACGACTATAACGAAAAGGAACTGGAAGCCCTGTATGAGGATATTATGACTTCCGGCCAGAGGGAGGAAGCATAATGGGAGTGTTGATTAAAAATGAGTTTTACAAGTTGAAGCGGGAATGGTTTATGGTATTTCTTCTGCTGTTGTCGCTTCTTCCCATCATTACCGGCGGAGCAGGAGCAATTTTCAACAGTAGCACAAAATCACTTGCTGACCTGTTCTTCTTTATGAATAACCAGTTTTCCATGTTCTTCCCAATGGTGCTCTTCATTTTGATTGGTTCGCTGTTTTATCAGGAATACAAAAACAAAACTTACATCAACTGGATTACCTACGGGTTTTCAAAGAAGAAGCTCTTTCTATCGAAAGTTACTGTCAGCGTCGTTATCGGCATCTGCTTTGCGGCTGTCTTATTTATCGCATTTGGCCTATTGGTGGCGATACTCAATGGAGCTGGCAGGTTGACCGGCGGTATTTCCCTGTTCCTCAAGCTGGCAATCGGGTTTGGAATTGAAGCCGGTGTTGTCGTTTTTGTAACGACCTGTTTAGGGGCAATCGTTATCAATCTGAGCCGCAATATTATTGTAACAAGCGTTGTCGGAGTTATATATGGCTTTGTATCTTGCCTGTTCATCGGTTCAGAAAGAGGCTTTGTCATTCCGGGTAGCTTTGCATATCGTGTGTCTATGTTCTTCTCGGATAAATCCACTTACTATGAGGTGCCTATATCGGCCACCATTGGCGGATGTATTAGCATTGTACTTTGCTTTATTGTTCTGTTTCTGGTTGGATTGATTGTCTTTTCTCATAAGAAAAAAATAGAAAATTAACTGCCGGACGACGGCAAAAGAAAAAAAGCCGTCGTAAAGCAGACACATTCTCGCGCCTATGAAACGGCGGCTTTGAGAAATCAGAGCCGCCGTTTCTTTTCGCTCCCCCCTAAACCAACGACGACCTAACACCGTGTAAATCCACGGCGGCATATAGGAGGATTGCCGCCGTGTCTATTTTTGCCTTTTTTCACAGTCCCCATGACCTGCACCAGCTAAAAAAAGCGTAGCTCCCCCTCCGGGGTATTCCGGCTATGTATGCGAAATTTGTTGGAACCTTAACTATTATGTCATTTCATGCGTCCGTGTGGCTTCATGCCGCCCGGGCGCTTTTGCGTTCTTATGGGTTAGCTTCGGGTCATGTTGGCCCGAAGTCATTCCCCGGTGCCGCTCCCCGCCGCCTTCGTTTCGGTCACTCGTCAACCAACAACCGAAACGGAGGTCAATATGGCTATTATCAATTTGCGGGACTATTACCCATTCTATACATCGGATTGCTTCATGGAAGTATCGGAAGAAGTTGCAGAAATGTTCAAAGAGTTTGATCGTAAAGAGGCTGCTTATCGGCTGCGTACATACCGCCACAAAGCCTACTATTCCCTTGATCGGGATGACGGGCTGGAGCATGAAGCTGTCTTTGTTGCCTTATCTCCCCATGAACTGTATGAGCGGAAAGTGACGATGCAGGAGCTTCACGCAGCGATTTCCAGTCTGCCGGACAAACAGGCAAAACGGATTTATGCTCATTTCATTCTCGGCATGACCAAACAGGACATTGCTCGGGCAGAGGGCGTCCATGAAAAAGTGGTTCGTGTCGCAATCGAGCGAGGTCTGCGGCGCTTAGAAAAAATTTTGAAAAATTCTTTGTAAGGCGTACCGATTTAGACCGGAAAATGAAATGGCTTATGAGAGGCAAAACACTTCGGGTCACAGTGACCCGAGGTTCAGACAAGCCTCATGCAGATTGAAAATTGAATAAAAAGACACCCGGATACGAAGGGGAACGCGCTGTGTGACAGACCCGCCATGACCTCGGATTTCAGAGAATACAGTCTTTGTAAAACTGAGCGAGCGAACAGGTCCATGCCATAGGTGGGGCAAGGCTGGCTCCACCGGAACAGGCGCAGAACCCGGATACTTGCGTTTAGTCACAGTCCGAGCGTTGAAGCGGCCTTGCAAGCCGTGAGCCGTCGCAGGCAATGAGAACGCCTTGCCATCAGAATGGGGAGAGTTGAAATACTATGGGGCATGAAGCCTATGTCCGTCCGATGTGTCTGAAATGAAGTGAAAACCTATGGGGAGTCCCCGGCAATGCTGTCTGATGATAGGCCAACCGATCCGGCGTGGCTCCCCATCTTTTCAAAAAAGGAGCATTTTATGGGAAATGCGTTTGGAATGATCCCCGGCTTGGAAACGGACGAATGGAGCAATGACGCCTGCCGCGGCTATGTCATTATGGCAATGGAGGACTGCGGATTTTCAAAGAAGGATATACGGCGTGTTGTGGGGCAGCTTTATGAAGTATTTGACCTCAACAGCGTGGAGGACGCCAAAGAAAAGTACCATTCCAGTCCTTACTGACCTCGGGCCATATCGCCCCGAAGTGGAGAAAGCTCAAAGGGCGGCACCTGCTGGGTGCCGTCTTTTGACATTTCCCCACAGGACAAGCGGGAAAGGCAGGCATATACACGCACTTTCGCAAAGGAGGTTTTCAATGACGCAAGCTGTCACTTATGAACGAGAAACAAAGTCTGTCGCATTTCAAGGGAAGATCATTGTGCTGGAAAGCCTCACGCCGGTACTTCCCCCGAAGGAGAAAGCACAGCGCAAAAAAGAAATTGAGCGTTGTCTTTATGATGTGTTCAGCAAATATGGGGACAGATTTCCCTAATCATTCGCAACATTGTTGTCCGGGGCTGCTGATGGTATAATATAGTTGTAAGGTTGGTAGCTCCATTCCAACAAGGAAAGGAGCCCAATATGGAATTTATCAGAGAAGATTGTATTTACGCAAGACAGTCAGTAGACCGCAAGGACAGTATCAGCATTGAAAGTCAGATTGACTTTTGCAAGTATGAATTGAAAGGTGGGAGCTGCCGGGTATTCAAGGACAAAGGCTATTCCGGTAAGAATACGGACAGGCCGGAGTTTCAAAAGCTGCTGGGCGAGATCCGCAAGGGAAAGGTCCGGCGGGTCATCGTGTACAAACTGGACCGTATAAGCCGCTCTATTCTGGACTTTGCAACGATGATGGAGCTGTTTCAAGAGTATGATGTGGAGTTTGTATCATCCACAGAAAAGTTTGATACTTCGACCCCGATGGGCCGGGCTATGCTGAATATCTGCATTGTATTCGCCCAGCTTGAACGTGAGACAATTCAGAAGCGTGTCACAGACGCCTACTATTCCCGGTGCCTGAAAGGTTTCCACATGAGCGGACAGGCACCATACGGTTATCAGTTAGAGCCTACTGTGGTAGAGGGTATCCGTACAAAGAAAATGGTTGCCGACCCCATAGCCGCCGACCATGTACGGCTGATGTTTGAAATGTACGCTGAACCGGAAACCTCCTTCGGAGATATTACCCGATACTTCGAGGAACAGGGTATCAAGATTTACGAGAAGTCAATGGTTCGGAGTTTTCTTTCCCAGCTTTTGCGAAACCCCGTTTATGCACAGGCCGACTTGGAGCTGTACGAATTTTTCAAGAGTCAGGGTGCAGCGATTGTCAATGACGCTTCTGACTTTGCCGGAACAAACGGCTGCTATCTCTATCAGGGGCGGGATGTGAAGGAGGACAAGGACAGGTGCTTAAAAGACCAGATACTTGTTATCGCTCCCCATAAAGCACTCATTTCCTCTGACACATGGCTGAAATGCCGGAAAAAACTTATGGCAAATACCACCTTCCAGCAGGGACGGAAACCGAAGAACACTTGGCTGGCCGGAAAAATCAAATGCGGTCATTGTGGGTATGCGCTGAAAGCCACCCATGTGCCAAACAGCACCGGGTATTTCCGCTGTACCAAACGGACGGAAAATAAAGGCTGTCCGGGCTGCGGGAAAATCCGCAAAGAAGAATTTGAGCAATTCATTTTCTCGGCCATGCAGGAGAAATTCAAAGACTTTCAGATACTCCACGGCAGAGAGGAAAAAGTCAATCCGAAACTGACCGCCTATCAAGTGGAGCTGGCACAGGTGGAGGCAGAAATTGAAAAGCTGCTGGATACGCTGACCGGAGCCAATGCGACCTTGCTTGCCTACGCTAACAAAAAAATTGAAGAACTGGACACCCGACGCCAGACCATTTCAAAGGCAATCGCCGAATTGAGCGTTGAAACCATATCTCCCCAGCAGATAAAGAAGTTGTCCTATTATCTCGACAACTGGGAGAGCATAGATTTTGACGACAAAAGAAAAGCCGCCGATGGTTTGATCTCTACGATCAAGGCCACCAGCGACCGTGTTCAGATAGAGTGGAAAATCTGACATTTCCGCTCTATCGCCCCTCATTTCTATTTTATCTTGTTTGTACCCCTTGTACACCGATGTTTCGCATCTTTTTTGAGAAAGGGGACCGGGCCGAGTTCGGCCCGCAAAGTACTTTTTCGACGTACATGCC
>CATOJY010000074.1 GCA_951800685.1 uncultured Lachnospiraceae bacterium | reverse complement strand
AGAAAATCATAGTCCATGCGCCGGAAAAAGTGGACGGGAAACGGGTACAGAAAGTGGATATTGTTTTCAACTTTGTGGGTGAAATCAATTTCCTTTCTGTCACACAACCGAAACGGCAAGGCGCATAAGGAAAATGCGCTCGTTGAGCGCAAGAAAAGACGGTACAGCCCTTGTAATTGGGGCTATACCGCCTAATCTGAAATTACTTCCCTCTAACCGCAAACCCTTCTGTTTCCGGGTAATAGTGCTGGTAGAAATGTGATTTTGTCAGTAGAAACCAATCCAGAACAATGATGTCAAAGGCTTTTTCCATGTACAATATAGACAGAAACCTTCCCGCGAGCTGCCAAAAGCCGTACCCACGCCGGATTCCGTCCCACCCGGCGTAGATAAACACGCCCAGGAACATTAAACCACAGAGCAAAAGCAAAAACCAGCCCAAGGCTCTGGCCCCCGGAAACCGTTCCTTATGCTCCAGCGCTGCCGCTTGAATATCCTTCGGTGCGGTGGTGAAGAGCTTTTTGGACTGAACCAGCGCGACGGCTACCCATATACCAAGAAACAGCACCGCCATTAGGATCAGCGATAATATAAAAGTTATGATCATTTTTCTCTCTATCCTTTCCTGCAGGTAAAGCAGGCCATAGCCTCCACTGTTTCCACTGTGGCTTTGGCATACATTCCTGCCAACCGCTGGCGCAGGCTCACCGCAGTTTCATAAGGCAGCGTAAAATACCCCTTTGGTGTGTAAATTTTATCAACCAGAAAATCCGTCCTTTTATTTTCGCCTTTTACATAAAAGCAGCCGCAGAAAATCCCACCCGACTTTAGGACGCGGAAAATCTCGCTGTAAGCTGCTTCCTTGTCAGGGAAAGCATGGAAACCGTTCAGTGACATAACCAGATCAAAACTCTCGTCAGAGAAGGGCAGCTTCCCCACATCCCCCTGCATAAAGCGGACGTTTTTTATTCCTCTTTTTTCCGCCTGACGTTTTGCCCTCTCCATCATATCCGGGGAGTAGTCCACGCAGGTGATATCAGCATCCGGCAGCGTTTCATACACCGGCATACTAAGCACGCCCGTTCCCACCGGAACCTCCAGCATTGTCCCGGAAAAATCTTTCGGTATTCCCGAAAGCGCAAGCCTCAGATAGCGGTCGTTTTTCCTTTTATTCATATTCCACACCAGCTTGCAGACTGCCTTTCCAGACAGCGTGGAGCAGGTGATCATTCCGTCATAAAATGTCGCCTCTCCTCCAAGACTCTTATATGCATTTTTAATCTCATCATGTCTGCTCATTTTCTTTTCTCCAATTTATTTTCCTTTCACTTTCAGGCCAAAGTCACAACAGTCCCCGCCGCGCCCCAATGTCTTTGTCCGATGCCATAGCAGCTTCGGGTGCATATTATCATAAGCAATATCATCACTGTCGCAAAAACAGGCGCACAGCTCCGGACAGCCATACCGCACGCAGGTTTCATGGTAAGGGCATTTCACCATATCAATCCGCATGACGCCGCCCACAGTCTGGTATTCTTTGGCGGAAAACCCCGCCGCCCCGTTAAATATTTTGTGCATCATCCTCACGGAAACGCCGGGAACCAGACGGTACAGTCCCGGCAGACGAAGCAGTCCGACAAGCATTTTCCGTGCCGACAGCGCATAAGCCTCCACATAACCATGTACTGTCCTGAAAGCCTCTTCCGGCGTCATAACGGTTTTCAGTGTTTCGTAGACTGCAATTCCCGGCAGGATCTGTCCCTCTAAATGCCGTTGCTTTTCCTTTGACGCATCTTTGTTCTCCACGCGCAACTGCGCAAGCCGTCTCATACAAGCCTCATTCAAAGCCTTACTCTGCGCTGAAAAGCGTTCCTGTACTGTCTTCTGAAAACCTTTGATGATATAGTTTGATTTCATTTACGCCCCTCCTCTCTCATTTCCGCAAAATCTCCACGATTTTCCCGAAAGTTTCCTTCGCCTCCGGGAAATAGGGCAGCATACAATAACAGTGAATTATGCCCGGCTTTTCATCTATTTCATAAGCAACACCATATTTCTGACAGGCTTTCCGGTATTCCTCCTTCGCTCCGTACAACACCTCGCTGCTGCTGTAAAAGAAATGGATTTTGCGGATGCCGGTGTAATCTCCTCTCGATGTAGAAATCAAATACTCCGGCACATCCGTCCTGCCGTGCCGCATAAATTTTTCCACTTTGGACATAAAAGCATAATCCACCATAACATCCGTATCACTCAGCCGTTTCATACGTTCTTTCTCTTCATCGTTCCACGGCACCTCACCCGGTGATACTGCCACGATATGCCGCGGCTGTGGGAGACCTGCGCCGATGGCATTGTTGTGCAGGGCGATCCCGATGGCAAGGGATCCGCCTGATGAAAAACCGCATGTACTTACATTTCCTGCCTTTCTTGTTCCAACCTCTATGTCAAAACACATTCCGCGCTGTTTACTGACACCTTTTCTACTTAGACCGCGCTATCTTTGATACTCTGCTCACCCACTGATCCGGATAACACACAAGCAGCTCCTCGTGCCGTAGATTATCCTTATAAATCTTTGGGGAATCAAAATACTTATGATACCGTTTCAGGTATTTCTTCCCCATTTTCGCCGCATAGAAAATATGTATCTTCGTGCCATGCGTATCCATTTTGTCAGGAAAACGCGTGACAAGGTCGCTGTAAAACTGGTTGGCAATGTTTTCCTTTGTGACAAAGCGCATTTTTGTGCTTCCCGTTGTTAAAAGGGGATAAATCATCTTCACCATCAGCTTCGTTTCAAGCCGCGCGAATTTCTCCGTTCAGATTTTCTTTTATGTAAGCTTCGATTTTCCCCGCCTCATCCTGCATGGAAACAAATGCGCTATGCTCTGTTTCGTCAAAACCGTCATAGGATACGCATAAAACATAAAAGTTTTCCGACAGCTTTTGGATAACTCCTTCAAAGCTTTTCCAGTGACAGCAGGTTCCCAGCAATAGCATGACCACCGGATTTTCCTTTTTCCCAAATGTATAAACCTTCATCCTTATGTTCCTCCGCTGCCTTCCGCCACAAGCGCCTTCAAGGACACGCAGACAGTCGGCCGCGAAACGCCGATTGCCCTTGCAATATCCGCCCCGTGCACGTCCTTATTTTTGGAAAGGATATAGATTGTTTTCAGATAATCCTCCACCGATTTTTTCTGTTTCAATTCCGCCTCTCCTTTTCTGCACTACTTTCTCGCAAACAGCCCCTTTTTCTCATACGGCGCCCAGTTCACGCCCATCACATCATACCCTGCCTCCGCGATGACCTTGCGAAGCTCCGGTTCAGGTATCTCCCTTTCCGCCATGATGACAGTTTCTTTCCTTGTATGCGAACTGGTCACTTTCTTTACCTGAAAGGCGTTCCACACCGCCTCATTGATATGTGCTTCGCACATACCGCACACCATCCCGTCAATACCCACTGTAATCTTAACCATAAGCCATCCCCTTCTTTCCTTGAAGGTTAGTAGAATCTAACCTCTGCTTCTCAAAAATGCGGCACGCCTATCAGTGACCGCCGTTAAAACCTGATAAAATTTGATAACACCCTTTTTGCTGTCAGACCTTGCGCCGCCCTCCCTAAAGTGTTAGGATGATAGTTAACGACATTAGAAATTTCGTTTTCGACCTTGCAGAAGCTACCATATATGGATTCTGCAAGAGGCGGAAACAGAAATTTGTTATGTCGTTTACTATAGCTCACAGGCGGGTTTCCGTTCCGGAAAAGAGTACAATGATACCATGAGTTATATCCAGCATAAAGCCGAGGAATCCCTTGAGGATTACCTCGAAACAATACTGATCTTAAGCAAACGTCTCTCCACGGTGCGCTCCATCGATGTGGCAACGGAGCTGAACTTTTCAAAGCCAAGCGTGAGTGTTGCCGTGAAAAACCTGAAAAACCGCGGCTACATCACCGTTTCAGAAGATGGGTATCTCCACCTGACGGATGAAGGACGAAAAATCGCGGAAAGCGTCTATGAACGCCACACCCTGCTGACAGACTGGCTGGTCCATCTTGGCGTCAATCCCGTGATCGCGGCGGGCGATGCGTGCAAGATGGAGCATGACATCACTCCGGAAAGCTATGAGGCAATGAAAAAATGCATTCTGTCCGTTTTGAGGCGTGGCTGAAGCACGATTTTCCAGACAGGCGGCAGTTCTCAACAGTTCGTCCGGATCATCCCCCAGAAAGGGGATTACATCCGCCACTACCGGCTTTGCCTTTGTCAGCGTTCCGGTCTTGTCAAAGACAATCGTATCAGCCTCAGCAAGCGCTTCCAGAAACTTCCCACCCTTGACTGTGATACGGTGTTTGCTTGTCTCCCGTATCGCCGAAAGCACGGAAATCGGCATTGACAGCTTTAGTGCAGGAAAAATCCACCATCAGCACCGATAATGCCTTCGTGGTATTCCGGGTAAGGGCATAGACGCCGCCGGTTCCAAGCAACATGCAGAGCGTAGAGTTTCTCTGCGAAACAGCCTTCCGTGCAGCAGTTCCATTGCCGTATAATCCGGATTACACAGCGCGGGCATGATTTCCAGAAGTCCATGCCGCTTCGCAAACTCCGCTATGGGACAGGCTGAAAACTCGTAGTAAATCGGTCTATCCCTTTCATAAGCGGCAACTGTCATTTTGTAATCGCCCCACCTGTCGCACCCTTTCTTTGATGACAGAAAACTCCGGTGCATCAATTTCTTCCAAAAAGGCTTGTTTCAGTCCACAAAACACAGCTTCCGAAAAGCGGGCAGAAACAGCGCGCTCTCCATTTCCTCAATTTCCGCAAGGCTGGTCACGGCTCTGCAGACTGTATAATAGCTCATCAGAGCAATACAGTCATAAGTGCCGCCCGTACCATTATGAAAATTATCGCTGCCGCCAAGGTCAGTACGCCAGTCCGAAAGAAACAGCACATACTGACGCTGTACCTGTTCCCAGACAGCTTCCCGCTGCCCTGCCGGATAATGCAGGGCAATCTTTCGCTGAATCTGCTTTTTACAGGGCTTGGAGTATAACACATGACACCGGCGGTCAAACTGCAGTTCATTGTCGTCCATGCTAATCTCCTTATTGCTTTGTGCAAAATATCCATAATCCCTACGCCAGCGCCGCGCCCAAAGCCTTGCAGTCGGATAGGGCGTCCCCGTCCGGCGCTTCTCTGCAGATAACGCTGTCGCAGACAAATACCGCGCCGTCCGACCGGCAGGTATCCTCCCAGCTTCGCATCCATTCCCCGTCACCCCATCCGTAAGAGCCAAACAGCGCAATCTTTTTTCCGGCGAGTTTTCCCTCACAGGCGGTAAACATTGGTTCAAAATCCCCCTCTTCAAGCTGCTCCGAACCCATAGACGGACAACCAAACGCCACCGCGTCAAACTCATCCGTCCGCCCTGCATCAAACTCGCCACAGAACATCAGGGAGACCTCCGCCCCCTTCTCCTGTGCGCCTTCCGCCACCGCGGTTGCCATTGCCGCCGTATTTCCCGTACCGCTCCAATAAACTACTGCAACTTTACTCATAGATCTCTCCATCCTTTCCATATATGTATTGTTTTTGTGTAAATAAACAATGGATGCCACGCTTCGCAAGTCATCCTTATGTTAATGACACCTTTAGGAACAGCCCACAACGAGCCTGTCAAACGAACGGTGTTTCTGAAATGCCTCCCAGTATAGGCGCGTGCATTTTTTGTACTGCGCAAACTTGCGCTGCGCGGTTTCCACGTTTCCATACACCTTCCATGTCCCAATACACTTTGCCCCCGCCGCGCCGTTTCTGATAAACCCGTCCACGTCCTCCGGCGGATAGCCGAGGAACAGACCAATCTCATGCGGAAATGCTTCCCCATCCTTCAGGCGGCGCACCAGCCACACAATGCACTTCTCCGGTTCCCCTACGGGATAGTCCCGCTCCGTTAAAATCTTTCTGGCCCCACTGTCGCTCAAGTCCTCTCGCAGCCTGTCAGGGCGGTACATGTAAACCAACACCCTTTGTCCCATATTTTTCAACGGAACAATCCGCACACCCCGCGGAATCAGACGTCTGTTCATCTCCCGGATGTTTTCTAAGAACATCCTGTTGTTTTTAACGGGACAATTAAACAGATTCCCTGTTTTTAACCCTGCCATTGTCGGCGAACAGTGGAATATCAGCAGCTCCTCCGATATATTTTCCGTATCCACAGCTTCCATGCATCCTCCTCCTTTCCAGTTAGTTTTTCCTAACCTATGTAGTAAAGAAAAATGCCATTCGACATTCGGTATCTTATCTTTTTGAGTTAGTTATTTCTAACTTCGTACAGAATATCATGGCATGGGATGTCCTGTCAATACCATTTTTAAAAATTGTCTTCTCCCTTGTCAGGACGTCGATGTCCGCCATCAGCTCCTGCTCGTTCTCCGGATCAGCGTTTCCCTGTCCATCTTCCCCTGTTCCTTCTTCTTCCGTCCCGCTGCTCTGTCTCTGTGCGGTCTGAGATGAATCATTCAAACCGCATGCACACAGAGAAAACATCAGGCTCAGAATAAAAAGCAATGAAAGTAATTTTTTCATATGGCTGTCCTCAAATCACTTGAAACTCTTTCCATTTTCTGGACTTCTGCCGTAAGTAAAAAATAACCGCCCTGATGATCCAATCGCAAACCATTGCCACTGCAATACCAATCACTCCCATATCAAAAACGATGCCAAGCACATAGGACAAGAACAGGCGTCCTGCAATTGTAGATGCAATGGAAACATACATGGTGAACTTTACATCTCCTGCCGCACGAAGCCCGTTGCTGAGTGCGCCGGAAAACGGAAATGCTGCGGCATTAAATATATTGTGAATCAATACAAGCCATATTACCAGCTGTTTTGTTTCCGGCTCCAAAGCATAAGCCCTCATAAAAAGCGGTGTCAGCAGAAAGATAAAAACATTCCAGACCGTGGAAATAAGCAGTGTAATCTTTGTCAGTTTCTTAAAATAGAAATCTGCCGCTCCACATCCCGGCTTCCCATACATTGTCCGATCACGGTAATAAATTCCGGCCCCATTGCAACGCCGGCCAAAGCAGCCAATGACCAGATGCTCTGCGCCACACCGTTTGCCGCTATCTGATAAGTCCCAAAAAGTGCGACGATACTGCTCAGCGCCACCTTGACCAGCTGAAAGATACCGTTTTCCATCCCATTCGGAACCGCAATATTCAGAATCCTCCGCATCATACTGCCATCCCATCGAACAATCCACCTTCTCCGATAGATCACCTCATTCTTCTCCCGAAAACAAAGCACTGTAATCACTACTGCCGAAAAAACCCGGGCGATCAGGGAAGGGTAAGCCACTCCCTCTACCCCTGCCTTCAGCACAAACACACCAATGAGATTCCCTATCACATTGATCACATTCGATGCCAATGACAGATACATGGTTGTACTGGTCTTCCCAAGGCTGCGGTAAATGGCCGCCCCCGCATTATAAACTGCCAGCGCCGGATAGGAATATGCTGAAATCCTCAAATAAGTAATGCATGCCTGCATGACAGAATCCTCTACTTTCCCAAACAGCAGACGCAGGATAGCCTTATTTCCAACCAGTACAAGCAGGGCAGAAAAAACAGAAAAGACTGTGGAAAACAGCAAAAGCTGACTGGCAGCTTCCCCAGCAGAATCTTTCTCTTTTCCTCCGATATACTGACTGATGATCACTGCTCCGCCAGATGCCAGTGCTGTAAAAAGATAAATAAAAATGGTATTAAACTGATTCACTAATGAAACGCCCGATACCGCCGCCTCCCCCACATGGCTTACTACCAGCGTATCCGCCAGACCCACCAACATGACCAGAAGTTGTTCCAAAAACAGCGGAATGATCATTGCTCTTAAATCTTTGTTGGAAAATAATTCTGTTCTCTGTTCCATACCGATATTCCTCCCGCCTGTTTCTTCGCTGATTATTCGATAATCCCATTTACTCTAAGCCATTCTGCCACATCATCCGGCATACTGCTGCCACCCGAATAGTGGATTGACAGCGCTTCGCCCACTGCCGCATCGGGAGCCAGTTTAGCAATCGCCGTCAGGCTCTGTCCGAGACGCCCGCCGCCGTGAGAGCAGAACGGTATGATCGTCTTACCCGAAAAATCATACTCTTCCAGAAAAGAGGCAGTCGGCATAGGAATGGATGCCCACCAGTTAGGGTAGCCGAGGATGACTGTATCTCCTGTGCGATTCCTCTTGTATTCCCACCCCATGAGAAAAAGGCGATCAGAACTTTTCCTCCAGTCTCTGCCGTATTCTGTACTCCCGCACTGGTAATGCTGCCGGTACCGCTTACGGCATTCCTGACAAGGCACAGACCGATATTAAAGCTTCCTTTATCCCCGTCCAGTGTTTCCCGATAGGCACTCCGCATATTTTTTGCAAAATCATTCCAGCCGCCTCCCCGGTATACACGGAGCGTTCCGCTCTCCGCTCCCGTTGGATTGGTCTGTTCCTCTATGCTGTAGGCCCCATAATAATCCCATACCCACTCACTGACATTCCCATGCATATTGTAAAGTCCCCATCTGTTGGGAGCAAAGCTGTCAACCGCAACCGTGGTCTGGCGGTACTCACCCGGTTTAGTAGAAAGGTTTCCCTGAGAAAAATAGTGATCCTCAATTTCATAGGGGTAATGTCCGTAATAGTTTGCTTCTTCGGCACTGATAGAATTTTCTGTATTGAACGGCGTAACCGTTACCGCATAAACAGGCGCGAGTCCCTCTTTCTCACTTCTCTGGTTACAATACCGTATGGCGTCCAGCCATGTAATGTTTTCCACAGGCAGTTCATCACCAGAAAAGCTGCTGTCAGAACTGCTCTGATCTTTTTCATGATTCGTCTCCTCTCTTTTTGCAGGTAAGTTTCCCAATTCCCCTTGTTACATAATACCCGACAAATACCCACAATCCCATCATGGCAGTGTATTCTGCCAAAACCAGAAAACTGCTTTTACCGAAGTCAAAAAAAGCAAATTCGTTTTTCAGAAACAGATAAGAAATAATGTCCGCCCTGACAAAGCACCATGCTCCAAATCCTGCAACAACCAAAGCAAACAGCCGTGAAAGCCAGATATGCGGGGACAGCTTTTTTTCGCTCAAATATTTACGGAACATACCGATTACCATTCCCCAGTGAATCCCTAGATGCAGGCTCATCAGGATAAGACCCCAGTAAGAACCGGCAAGGTGCATGACCCTTGCAAGGACCATTCCTCTGTTAATCGGAAGAAATGCAAACAGATGGCGTGACATCACAATGCCGCTGTAGCCAAGGGAAAGGATTGCGGCAAGAACTGCAAAATTGACCAGCGTTCCAAATATCCGCACAGGTCTGTAAGCTCCTCTGAAAAGATTTCTGTACCACTGTATATTCAGAATATTATGGATGATAAACAACGCCAGCATTCCTGCACCAAACCATTCATGCAGTTCCTGCCCCATGATCTGATACGCCATGAGCAAATGCTCATGTACGGTAAAGAAGCAAGCAACCGAAAACAAGAGATAGACTGCCAGCACCACACTATTCCGAATCAAAGAAGCTAAAGACCAAAAGACAAGCATTATGGAATCCCTCTCATAACTTTTTAGCAATAAAAGCAAGAAATTGTTGACAAATGTATATCCAAGTGCTAATATGAAATAAATTTCACGTGAAGTTTATTTCATACAAAGGAGGCAAAATTTGAAAAAAGAAGTTCCTACACTACTGTCAAATAATGTAAAAGAATACCGAATGGAGAAACAACTTACCCAACAGCAACTTGCTGATTTAGTAAATGTTTCTTCAAGAACTATCATTTCACTGGAAAAAGGGCAATATAATCCGTCTGTTTTGCTGGCACATGAGTTAGCTAAAATATTTGGATTGAAGATTGAAGAATTATTTAATTTTGAGGAGGATTGACATGAGAAAGAGTAAGAAAATTTTTGCGTGTTTATTTATCGGTATTGGTATTTTGCTCTTACCTTTTAGTCTTATAAAGGAATTTCCGGCTGCTTTTATTCTCTCTGCTGGCTGCGCACTAATAGCTTATGGCATTGTAGATTTTCTATTTGAACATTTTATCCATAAGATTGGACGCGCTAAAATCATGGATGAGGACGAAAGAAACGTGCTTATTAACGGCAAAGCATACACCCTTGTATCTGAATTTGCAAATATTGGTTTTATTGTTCTTGCTTTGTATTCCGCTATCTGCAAGGCAGATATGGTAGGTTGCATGATTGCTGTAGGTATATTTTTATTAAGCCATATAGTTTATGCAGTGTGTTTTAAATATTTTGACAACCATTAACAGAATAACGCCAGTTGTCAAAATAAATACTTTTATGATTTTGCCAGAGAAAATTTTAAGGAGCGGAATAGTTCAAACAGTTACCGCACCTTGAATTATAAATGCAACTGCAAACCACGCAATGCCCCATGTGGGAGAAAGGGGGAATCATTTATGCCTTGCACAGAAGCATACAAAGAACACATCATGTATACTTTCAACGGCTATTGCAAGACCGTCATACGCTTTGCAGCTATCAACGCATGGCGTAACAGGAGCAAACGGCGGCAAAGAGAAATATCCTTTGAATACCTCACAGAAGAAAAGTTTTACCCTTAGGCACAACAGACGAATATTTTGAAGCACCCTACGAAGAACACCCTATAACGGTATGCGGTCAGACAGTTATCCTCACCAATGGGGAGCTTGCCGCCGCCCTGTTATCCCTACCACAGAAAAACCGGGAAATCATATTCCTTTACTTTTTCGGGGAGTATACACAACAGGAAATCGGGAA
>CATOJY010000073.1 GCA_951800685.1 uncultured Lachnospiraceae bacterium | reverse complement strand
CTTTCTGGTGATGGTTGATTGTTACTCGACATCTCAATTTTACCACAAACCAGTGAGGAGTTGTTTTATTTTGTGACAAAAAGAATCTCGTATTTATGCGGGTTCTGGCGTTTCACAAACGCCTAATCTCTTCTATTACGAAAGGAGGCATCACCATGCCGATCACTGCCGACTACCACCTGCACTCTTCTTTTTCTGGCGACTCAGACACTCCTATGGAGGAAATGATCTTAAAGGGAATTGAACTTGGGTTGACACAAATGTGCTTTACCGAGCATCACGATTTAGACTACCCGGAAACACCCTCCACCCCAGCAGGCTTCTTCGAACTGAATCCAGATTCCTACCTGTATGAACTACTCCGGCTAAAAGAAAAATATGCCGGACAGATCACTCTCTGCTTCGGGGTAGAGCTTGGCATGCAGCCACATCTGGTCCGCCAGAATGCTGCTTTTGTCAAGGCACATGATTATGATTTTATCATTGCCTCCTCCCATCTTTGCCATGGGAAAGACCCTTACTATCCTTCCTTCTATGAAGGAAGAAGACAGGAAGAGGCATACCTGGAGTACTTTGAATCCATCCCGGAAAACCTGAAATCTTTCAGCAACTTCGATGTATACGGCCATCTCGACTATGTGGTGCGCTATGGCCCACAGAAGGACACCGGCTATTCCTACGAAAAATATCGTGATATTTTTGAACAGATCCTGACACGTCTGATCAAGATGGAGAAAGGGATTGAGATCAATACCTCTGCGCTGGCCAAAAACCTGCGGGAACCCAATCCCTGCATCGGCGTATTGAAGCGTTACCACGAGCTAGGCGGAGAGATCATCACCACTGGCTCTGACGCCCATACCCCAGGGCAGATCGCCCATGCTTTCGACCACGCCGCTGGTATACTGAAAGACTGCGGCTTCCGGTATTATACGACCTTCGAAAAACGCAGTCCTTCTTTCCATAAATTATAGCACATCCTTTTTGTAGGAAGCAGATGCCTGCTGTTACCACACTGACAGGCTTCGCTTTTTCCTGCCTGTTTTCCAGATGCCTGGGGAACAAAATAGTAAAAGCAAAACAACGAAACTTGCAGAAAATCAAAGCCTCCTATTCAGGATCCCTGCTCAATTGACGATATTTATAGCAAAGTAGTATATAGTGCAGCCTATTTTTACTATGCACTGTATGACATAAGTTCTAAACCATCTGCGCATCTGTATATACCCGATGTGCACATTACAAGATCATATGACACATGCATTTGTTTCAGAAAGGGGAGGTTCTGCAATGCCGATTAACACCTTAGACAGTATGGCACAAGTATTAGATTCTATGGAGAATGCCGTAAAGCTCCGCAATCAAGCAAGAGCTGAGAGACGGGCAGAAGAAGCCGAACAGGCTAAAAAAGCCTTTCAGGAAAAATTGCTGGCGGCCGCCGCTACCAAAACAGAACTTGACAGCATAGCATCCAAAGCGAAAGGTTCTCATGATGCAGTTCTCAGGGACCAGCTGATGGGCCTTATGATGGCTGGTTTCTAAGAACTGCCATATACTCTTATTCAATCTGGGCGATCAGGCTCCAAAAAGGGGAACGGCCGCCCTCCTTTTTTCCTGTCCCATCGAAGAAAGTGACCCTGTCGTGATAATCGGGCACTACACGCATAATCGAATTCTTCGCCAGCGTCTCCTGGCTCTTATTGACACAAATAATATACCGGCCTTCTTTCTGTTCTGGTGGATTGTCCTTTCTATCTTCCACATCTGTCTTCGCCAGATTCACCGTTGCAATTCCCGTCATAGCAGATTTTTTCTTAAACTTAATATAGAAAGAGATCCCCTCTCTGAAAAACACCTTCTTGATCCGTTCTTTCGTCGCGTTTTCATAGACCTCACACAGCGTGATCTCATTATTTACTTTCACTTTTGACAATTTCGATTCTACCATAGCTTACCTCATTTCTGCTGCCTTTAGCTCCCACCCTACTGGATCATCCGTAACCAGCTATAGAATTTTCCTGCTCTTTCCGTACCCTGATTATAGATAAAGACAGCCACAACACGCCATTCTGATAACAGTATAGCTTGCGCTACCTATACAGACACCTTTCGTCTGCCTTTTATCCTATGCGCTTATCCTGCTTACAAATACCTATCCTATCACATTACCTGTGAAAAAGTCGTGAAGGAATTTGGTAGAATTTCTTAATATTTTCTTATCAGTATTTCCTGATGCATCCACCCCCCAGCACATAACCATCCTCATAGAAAACCGCCGCCTGTCCTGGCGTAATGGCCCGCACTGGCTTTAAGAAAGAGCATTTGACCACATCCTCTTCCACCTGCTCAATTACACACCGTTCACCCGCATGGGCGTACCGGATCTTCGCTATGACCTCCCTTGGACGCTGCAAATCAGCCATCCCCATAAAGTTGAGATGATCGCAATACAACGTATCCCCAAACACATCTTTTGCCTCGCCGATCACCACTTCATCTGTTTCCCGCCTGATTTCAGTGACAAACACTGGATGTCCCATAGCCAGGTTCAGTCCCTTGCGCTGCCCGACTGTATAGTGGGTGATTCCCTGATGCCGCCCAAGAATCTGTCCGTCTGCCGTAACAAAATTCCCACTGCCCGGCACCCGCTCCCCAGCTTCCTGCTCAATAAAGGCGGCATGATCATGATCCGGAATAAAACAGATCTCCTGGCTGTCCGGTTTATTGGCTGCCGCCAATCCTTCCCGCGCCGCGATCTTTCGGATCTCTTCTTTCGTATATTCCCCCACAGGCATCAACGTATGCGCCAGCTGCTCCTGCGTCAAATTATACAGCGCATAGGTCTGATCCTTCTTTGCTGTCACAGAACTACGCACCGCATATCTGCCTTCCGGTGTTATAGCAATCCGTGCATAATGTCCCGTAGCAATATAATCTGCCCCGATCTCCAGACTTCGTCTCAGCATTGACTCCCACTTCACATAACGATTGCATGCAATACAGGGATTCGGCGTTCTGCCCGCCAGATATTCCTCCACGAAATAATCTATCACCCTGCTCTTAAATTCTTTCTTGAAGTTCATCACATAATGGGGAATATCAAGCTGGTCAGCCACCCTTCTGGCATCTTCCACCGCACTTAAGCCGCAACAGCCTCCATTCTCCTCCTGCATCTGCTTTGTTTCCTCCTGCCAGATCTGCATCGTGACACCAATCACTTCATATCCCTGTTCCTTCAGAAGATATGCCGCTACGGAAGAATCTACCCCGCCAGACATCCCTACTACTACTCTTTTCTTTGCCATAGAAATTGTTCTCCTCCTGTTCTTCTCTCTTCCTCCCGCGCATAAACTAAAAGCATATCTGATCTCAATGATGGTGTATTATGAAACGGAACTGGAAAAATCCCCTTATAACCGGAACTGTTATTCTGACGCTGACCGGACTGCTCAGTCGCTTTATCGGCTTTTTTTACCGTATCTTCCTCTCTAATGCTTTCGGCGCTGAAGGCATGGGCATCTATCAGCTGATTTCTCCAGTTCTCGCACTCTCTTTTGCCCTGACCGTATCTGGTATGCAAACTGCGATTTCGAAATATGTTGCCAGTGAAACAAGCACGCACGACTACCACACTTCCTTCCGTACTCTCATGGCAGGTTTCCTGATGGCTATGGCTCTGTCTGTATGCTGCGCTCTTGGTATCTATCTGTACGCCGATACCATCGCCGTGACTTTTCTCCTGGAAAGCCGCACTGCGCCTTTGCTGCGCATCATAGCCCTCTCTATTCCTATGGCAACTGTCCATTCCTGTATTAACGGCTATTTCTATGGCATTCGTAAAACCGCTGTCCCGGCAATATCCCAGCTGGCGGAACAGATCTTCCGGGTAGGTTCTGTCTATCTGATCTATTACGTTTTCAGGCAGCATAATATGCAGCCTACCATCAACTTCGCCGTAACAGGGCTTGTCATCGGTGAAAGCGCTTCCATGATTGTATCTATCGTAGCTATCCTATCCCGTATGCACCACGTTTTCCCTGCTAAAGGCAGTTGTGGACACAGTACATTCATGCTAGATACATGCCCGCTTCGACAGACGACCGAAATTCGTACAGCAACAACCTCCTATCGTACTGCACTTTTTACCATCTACCACCGTATCTGCAGTCAATTACTGCAACTGGCAATACCGCTCTCCGCCAATCGCCTGGTCATCAACCTGCTACAGAGTATCGAAGCCATCTATATTCCCAACAAATTAATGGCATACGGCTTAAGCAATGCCGATGCTCTAGGCGTTTACGGTGTACTGACAGGCATGAGCCTTCCTCTGATCCTGTTTCCTTCCGCCATCACCAACTCGATTTCCGTTCTGCTGCTGCCCATCGTCTCCGAAGCAGATGCAAACAACAACCAATGTGCCGTCAGACGTGCAATTCTGACCTCCATACGCTACTGCCTCCTGCTGGGTTTCGGTTGTACCACCATGTTTCTTCTCTTTGGGCGCTCAGCAGGACGCCTCCTGTTCCACTCAGAACTGGCGGGCAGCTTTATCCTGACGCTCAGCTTTATCTGTCCTTTCATGTACATCGCAAGCACGCTTGGCAGTATTTTAAACGGCCTCGGCAAGACTGCACAGACTTTTCTCTACAGTGTAATCAGCCTCCTGCTTAGACTGCTCTTCGTCTTCTTCGCAATCCCGCTCTACGGTATTAAAGGATACCTTTGGGGAATGCTTGCCAGCCAGATACTGCAAACATTGTTATGCACGCTGTCTGCACTCCACATTTCCCATAAATCCCATACAAGATAGCGTCTTGCGATTCTCAACCTAATATACTATAATATACATGTTTTTGCCAGAAAAAAGTTACCATGCTGCCCCATCCCTGGACTTAAGCTGCATGTGTCACACACTGTATAAATAAAAACCAAAGGAGTACATCAAGATGTCATTTCACTTTGTAACCAAACTGCCAACTCCAAATGAAATTCGGGAACAGTTCCCAGTGCCAGAACGGCTTGCGAAAATCAAACGCAGCCGTGATGCCGAAATCCACGATGTTATCACGGGAAAAAGCAATAAATTCCTTGTTATTATCGGTCCTTGTTCTGCCGACAATGAAGACGCCGTCTGTGATTATGTCAGCCGCCTTGCCCGCATAAATGAAAAGGTAAAGGACAAGCTGATCCTAATCCCCAGAATCTATACAAACAAACCCCGCACCACCGGTGAAGGCTACAAAGGTATCGTCAGCCAGCCAGACCCAGAAAAAAAGCCTGATTTTATGAGTGGTCTGATTGCCATGCGCAAGATGCATATTCACGCCATCGAAGAGTCTGAGATGACCGCCGCAGACGAAATGCTCTACCCCGATAACTGGGGTTATGTGGAAGATATCCTCTCCTACGTGGCCATCGGCGCCCGCTCTGTGGAAGACCAGCAGCACCGTATGACAGTCAGCGGCTTCGATGTGCCTGCCGGCATGAAAAACCCTACCAGCGGCACCCTCTCCGTCATGCTCAATTCGATCTATGCGGCGCAGCACCCGCACTCTTTTATTTATAGAGGGTATGAAGTCACCACTGGCGGTAATCCACTGGCGCATGCGGTACTTCGCGGCTCTGTGAACAAACACGGCCAGAGTCTGCCCAACTACCACTATGAGGACCTGGACATGCTATATTCCCTGTATCAGAAGTATGACCTGGTGAATCCTGCCTGTATCATCGATGCCAATCACAACAATTCCAATAAGCAGTTTGAACAGCAAATCCGCATCGTCAAAGAGGTCATGCACAGCCGTAAACTGAACCGCGATATTCACATGATGGTCAAGGGTGTCATGGTGGAGAGTTATATCGAAGAAGGCTGCCAGAAAATCGGTGACGGCATCTACGGAAAATCCATTACCGATCCTTGTCTTGGATGGGAAGCATCGGAGAAATTGATTTATGATATTGCAGATTATGAATGATCCTTATCCATAACAACAGAGAGCGTCCGTTTCCCAGATTGGCTTCATGGATCTGAGGTTACGAAATAAAGAAAGCAGGTCGTCTGGCCTGCTCTTTTTATCGCTATGATAATGTTCTCATACATCGGTCAATTTGGCGCCTTTTGGTTACCATACGGCTATCACAACCTGCTACCCTCTTGGGTGTGCCTTCGCATATACTTCCCTTATGTGGCTGTGATTCATATTGGCGTAGATCTGTGTTGTAGAAATATCCGAATGTCCCAACATCTCCTGTACGCTGCGCAAGTCGGCGCCATTTTCTACCAAATGTGCCGCAAAAGAATGACGCATCGTATGCGGTGTAATGTCCGCCTTAATCTCCGCCTTTTTCGCATAATATTTGATCAGTTTCCAGAATCCCTGTCTGCTCATCGGCTGCCCAGAACAATTCACAAAGAGTTCTTCTGATGCTTTATTCTCCAGCATCGCATCTCTCGTGCCATCCAGATACCTGGCAAGCGCATTTCTGGCTGCCATGCCAAAGGGAATAATCCGTTCTTTGTTGCGGTCTCTACACAAAATAACGCCCATCTGCATATTGACATCCGCATTCTTCAACGTGATCAGTTCCGTTACCCGAATTCCTGTGGCATACAGAAGTTCCAGCATTGCCTTGTCCCGAATCTCCTTTGGCGTATTCCCGGAAGGCTGCTCTAACAGCCGGATTACTTCCTCTGGCGACATGATCTCTGGAACCTTCTTCTCGATCTTCGGCGCCTTTAGCTGCTCCGATAAATCTTCTTCCACGCACCCTTCCTGCACCATAAAGTGATAAAAGGCCTTCAGAGAAGCTACATTTCTTGAAACAGTAGCTGCGGCAAATTTATTTCCCTCCAAATAAGTAACATAATCTTTCAGATCCTGGAACGAGACACCGGAAACTTCATAAATTCCCCGTGCCTCCATAAACTTACGCACCTTATCCAAATCTCTTCTATACGACATTTCGGTATTTGCCGAAGTGTTCTTGACATTATGTAAATAAGTAATAAATGCTGTTATTTCTTTTTCCATGTAACCGGAAATCCTTCCCCCATATCGTCTTTATGTAAATCAAATAAGACGTCTGCCTATCATTATAAGCAGATTTTTGGAGAAAAGCAAATGGAAATTTCCCAGATTTTACGGGCTTTCCAGACAATAAAAACACAAAACACAACATATCGTCAAGAGTCAAATTTATGTCTACTATATGTTGGTTGAGTTAACGAAAAAATATTTTTAAAATATTTTTAAAACATATTGTAGTATTTGGGGATTAACATAACTTTCCAAAAAACACCCTGCCATAACTACTGCAATGATCCCTGCCATCTGCATTCCCTTTTTCAGATAATTCCGTCTGCCATACCCGCCGTAATATTCCCGCCCAGCCCCGTGGGAATACAACATCCGGTTAACTCCTACAGCCCACAGAAACAGTGCTACATATCCTGGAATCAACAGGAAACCCTGGGGAAATATCCCTCCCACCATCAAAAACAGTCCACGTATTCCATACCGAATCACCGCCACCGATAGCAGACACCCTGCAGACAACCCCATATAGCAGACATAACCGCATACGACGGGCAGTCCAATCATAGTCGTGGCAAGAAGTCCCAGCAGACAGACTGTAAACAATCTGTGCTTTAATACATATCCCAATAGGCTGTTGCCATCTGGTATGCTATTCTTAAGCCTGGAAATCATATCTGCTCCCAGAAGCCCGCCTTCTCCGATCCATGTGTCGTACCCAAGGTTGACAATTAGTATTCCTAGGAACAATCCAATCGTAAACAAATAAACGATATAATAACCATTCCTTGTCGTTGTCTGCTGCACTGTTTTCCCCGCTTTCCACTCTAAAGTCCTGGCAAATCCCCTATATCCTATCCTCTTACATATATATGTGCCAATATCTTTTTCAGAACAGAAAACCTCAATTCAACAGCCTAATCCCAATCAATATAGCGGCGTTTCTTCTAAAATACCATGACCAGTGTTCCTGCTGTAATCAAAACAGCTCCAACCAGAGATTTCATGGTAAAACTTTCATGCAAAAACACAAAAGCCAGCACCAGCGTGATTACAACGCTCAGCTTATCGATGGGTACCACCTTAGAGACTTCTCCCAACTGTAACGCCCTGTAGTAGCAGAGCCAGGAGGCTCCCGTAGCGAAACCAGATAAAATCAAGAACAGCCAGCTTTTCCGATCGATCGCGGCAAGACCGCTCTGTGTATTCGTCCAAAAGACCATGCCCCAGGCCATCGCCAAAACCACCACCGTACGGATCGCCGTTGCAAGATTAGAATTCACTCCTTCAATTCCCACCTTGGCAAGAATGGATGTCAACGCCGCAAATACCGCAGACAATAGCGCAAATACAAACCACATGATCTAGATCCTCCTTTCAACCACCACTCTTTAGTATATTCAGCACAAGAAAGTCCTCTCCCTTCCTGAACTGTTCTTCTGTCCACTATGCCCGTCTATATTTATTATAGTAGGCCAGCAAAGCCGATACCGTCTTTCCATCCTGGATCTTGCAGTCATAAATCATCTGGATCAGCTCCTCAATATCGTGGCTTTCTACATTCAGAAACTCGTCCTCATCCAAATGTTGATTTCCTTTCTTTAAATCCGTCGCCAGATAGACATCAATCTTCTCATTGCAAAAAGCTACCGTCGTATACAGGGAGAGCAACCGTTCCATCTTACCTGCCGTATAGCCGGTCTCTTCCTCCAGCTCTCTGGCTGCTGCGATGTCTGTGGGTTCTTCCACGCCATTTAAGCCTCCTGCCGGAATCTCCAAGGTGTACCTCTCCAATGCATTTCTATACTGTCTAACCATCAAGAGCCTTCCATCCTCCCTCACCGCTACCACAGCCGCCGCACCCTTATGATTGATGAAATCCCATTTCGCTGTGCTACCATTGGGGATCTTCATAGTATCCTGATAATAATCGATGATAACTCCTTTGTGAATCAATTCCCTGTCAATCCGTTCATAATTATCCATATCGTTCTTGCCCTCCATCCGTTTGTTCGTTACGTCTCTGAACAGTTCTTTCTTCTTTGCTGTATTGTAACACAAAAGTAGAATAAAAACCAAAAATCTTTATATCCTGGGCAGGAAATCTGCTTCCTGACTACATGTCAGCCCCTATCCTGACTCCCCTGCCCCCTCTCCTGTATAGAAGGATTCTCCACCAAAAATAGAGACTGTTATAAAATAACAGCCTCTACCGAACTGACAAGATTTCCCTGCCATCCTTATATTTTAACCGTTTGGGTTTCTATCCAAAATAACATCTTTGCCAAACAGCACGTCACCTCTCCAGGTTCTTCCTTGCCAAAAAAGGGATCTTCCTCCTGTATTCTATGTTATTTTGCCAAGAGTTTTTCTACACTGACAAGTTTCACACAGAGTACAAACAGATCAGCCGCTGCCGCCAGTTCCTCCGAATTCGGGAATGTAGGCGCTATACGGATATTGCTGTCTTTGGGATCCTTGCCATATGGGAAAGTTGCTCCCGCACCTGTCATAACCACCCCTGCCTCCTTACATTTGGCCACGATCGCCTTCGCACATCCTTCCATTGCCTCAAAGGAGATAAAATAACCGCCGCGAGGCTTCGTCCATTCTCCGATCCCAAGTCCACCCAGCTCTTTTTCCAATACGTCCAGTACCGCCTCAAATTTAGGCCGTAAAATCGCAGCATGCTTTTTCATATGTGCCCTTAGGCCATCTACATTTTTAAAATACCTTGTATGTCTGAGCTGATTAATCTTATCATAACCGATGGTCATGACTGACATAAACTTTTTTGTCTCTTCTACATTTGCCTTAGAAGATGCAAAAGCAGCAATACCTGCTCCGGAAAAAGTAACTTTGGACAGAGAACTGAATTCATAAACCATATCCGGATTCCCTGCTTTCTCACATTCGCTCAGGATTTCAAGCAACTCATCCTGCTCTTCATCATACAGATCATGAATCGAATAAGCGTTATCCCAATAAATACGGAAGTCTTTCGCTGCCGGCTTTAAAGAGGCAAATCGTCTCACCGTCTCATCTGAATATGTGATGCCCTGCGGATTAGAATACTTCGGCACACACCAAATCCCCTTCACTGCGGGATCCTCTGACACATACTTTTCTACCAAATCCATATCTGGACCATCAGATGTCATGGGAATCGTGATCATCTCAATTCCAAAAAGTTCTGTAATAGAGAAATGCCTGTCATATCCTGGCGCCGGACATAGGAATTTCACCTGATCCAGTTTGCACCACGGTGTGCTCCCCATTACACCATGCGTAACACAGCGTGAGATCGTATCATACATGATAGACAAGCTGGAATTACCATATACAATCACATTCTCTGCCGGTATACCGCCCATCATATCACTCATCAGATGCTTTGCTTCCGAAATACCATCCATCAGGCCATAGTTTCTTGTATCAACACCTTCCTCATTTCTCATATCCGCTTCAGAATTAAGGACATCCATAACACCCATCGACATATCCAGTTGTTCCATCGCCGGCTTACCCCTGGACATATCCAGTTTTAATCCCTTACCTTTTGCATCTGCAAACTGCTTATCCAATTCTTCCTTCAGCGACAGAAGTTCCGCTCTGCTCATCTCTCTGTATGTTTTCATAGTGACCTCCATTTCAAAGCATTATATGTTTCCCGTTATAGAATTGTACTTTAAACCACTCTGGATAATTGTATACAATCATACACCGTTAAATATTCTACTATAACTTTGGTCATTGTACAAGTATATAGATAAGACAATTTTATTCTCAAAATCCTCTCATTTCTGGTAATAGTATATAAAAAAACGAGCATAGCTCGTTTGCGAGATTCGCTTCGCGAACTCGAATAAGCGTAGAAATTTCCTATACCATAAAAAGCCCTGCAGAATTATCTGCAGGGCTTTCAATACTATTTAGCATAGTCAATGACACGGCTCTCACGAATCACATTAATCTTGATCTGTCCAGGATACTCCAACTCAGATTCAATCTGTTTAGAAATATCTCTCGCGAGTAATACCATATCAGAATCGTTAATCTGTTCTGGAACTACCATAACACGAATCTCTCTACCAGCCTGAATAGCAAAAGATTTATCAACACCTTTGAAATTGTTTGTAATGTCTTCTAATTGTT
>CATOJY010000072.1 GCA_951800685.1 uncultured Lachnospiraceae bacterium | reverse complement strand
ATGATTGCAGAGATTGAAGCCGGAAACGTGGCGACAGTCATTGTCAAGGATATGTCAAGGTTGGGGCGCGATTATTTGAAAGTCGGCTACTATACGGAAATCTTTTTCGTGGAGCGTGACGTTAGATATATCGCAATCAATGACGGTGTGGACAGCGAAAAGGGAGATAATGATTTTACCCCGTTCCGCAACTTATTTAAGAACATAAGCTGTTTGGGAAAGGTGTTCTGCTGAATCACTCTTTTTCGACAAAGCGATGCGGTTCAATCGCAAACCGTTTTCATAGAATGTTGTCAGGTGTATGCCCGGACTGCGGATGCAGCCGGGTCTTTTTTTTCCATTATACCACACCAACAAAGCGGTAAAAGATTTTAATGTCCTGTTGACGCTGGCCGTCTATGACAGAGCGTTCTCCGATCTCGATGTGGTCAATCAGTTCCTCAACGATTTCCCGGTCAAGCTCCTGCACATCCAGATAGCGGCGGATGATGCCTGCCCATTGCCGGATATTTTCAACCTCCTGCCGGTCTTTTTGCTCCTCTGCCAGAAGAACCTCCAAACGCTCTGCCTTTTGGAGACGTTCCTGTTCGCTTTTCTGAATCAGGACGGCAAAGGTATCGTTATTGATTATGCCGCTGACCTTATCTTCATAAAGTTTAGCGGTCATGTGTTCCAGTTCTCCGATACGCCGCCGCAACCGGCTGATTTCCAGTCTGGAATCCTCCTGTCTGGCTGCGCTTTCGGAAAGTATCTGCTGTCTCAGCTTGTCCAGCACGGCATTTTCATCCTGTGCCACCGCCCGGCTGTGCGCCCGGATTTCATTCAGCACCAGCGTTTTCAGCGAGATTTCATAAATCCGGTGCCAGGAACAGGCGCTGCGTCCGGTGGTGACAAAGTGGGAGCAGATATAGGAAACATATCGCTTGGATGTCCCGTTTTTTCTGCGCTGGGTCTCACGGGTGGCTACCAGAGGATGCCCGCAATCGGCACAGACCAGCTTGCCGGTGAACAGGGCAGGCAGAGGGGCGGCACGGTTTGCTGCCTGCTGTTTGACTGCCCGGTTCTTTTCCTGAACCGTCTCCCACAGTTTCCGGTCAACGATTGCTTCGTGGGCATCCTCGTGGCAAATCCATTCCGTTTCCGGCTTCTGTATCATGGTCTTATCCTTGTAGGAACGGGAGCCGGTGCGGTTCTGTGTGACTATGCCGAGATAAACGGTGTCATTCAGGATGTTTTTCACTGTGGCATAGGTCCACAGTTTGGAGTATTTGCAGCTTCCTTTTTTCCCGTAGTGCAGTTCCCAATGCCAGCGGGGAGAAAGGATGCTTTTCTCGTTCAGCGCCGCCGCAATCTTGCCGTAGGCCATGCCGGAGCAGCGCATCCGGTAGATTTCCCGTACTACCGTGGCAGCTTCTTCATCCACCACCAGCCGGTGTTTGTCCTCGTCGCTCTTGCGGTATCCGTAAGGAGCATAGGCGGTCAGGTATTGGCCGCTTTTCTTTTTGGCGTACAGCACCGATTTGATTTTCCCCGACAGGTCTTTCAGATGGTAGTCGTTCATCAAACTGCGGAAGTGCAGCATATCGGTGTTGTCACCTTCGCTGTCCAGACAGTCCAGCACAGACACAAACCGGCAGCCCAGGGACGGGAAAATCACATCCGTATAGCGGCCTACCTCCACAAAGTCACGCCCCAGGCGGGACAGGTCTTTGACCAGAATCAGGTTAATCAGGCCGTGGCGGGCATCCTCCAGCATTTCCAAAAATCCGGGCCGCTGAAAATTTCCGCCGCTGTACCCATCGTCCCGATAGGTCTTGACCTCGATCCAGCCGTTGAGCATGACAAATTTGGAGAGGATTTCGTACTGGTTTTCAATACTGGCGGATTCATCGCCGGGGATATAATTCTTTGCCTTTGCGGAATTGGAGGCATCGTCCACGCTCAGGCGGCAGTAAATGCCGACCTTATATTGCTTCTTCAAGTGGCTGCCTCCTTTCTTCCTGCGCCAGCGCCGCGTCCACATTGCCCACATAACGGTAGTAAACACGGAGGTCACAAACCCGCTGTCCACCCACTTTTTTGGTTTCTCCAACCTCAATGCGGTCCACCAGTTCAAAGAGGATGGACTCATCCAGCTCCGTAATCTCTGTGTATTGGCGGATAATGTTCAGCCAGCGGTTCGCATCCGTGCGGTTTTCCAGATAGCTTTTGACCTTGCGCTCCAGTTCCGGGATTGCTTCGGACTTTTCCGCCCGTTCCGCTTCATATTTGTGCATTAAGGTCTGAAAAACGGTCTGCGGAATAGTCCCGGCACATTTGTCCTCATAGAGATTCTGCATCAGCCGTTCCAGCTCGGAAAGCCGCGCTGTATATGTTTTCAGCTCCTGTTCACAGGAGGAAAGGCGGCTTTTGGCTTCCTTATCCTTTAGGCGGATAATCTGCTGAACCAGCTGTTCCGGGTCATATTCCGCAAAACGGGCCTTTTCCCGAATGTCCTCCAACACCAGCTGGGTCAGCACATTCTCATAGATGGTGTGAATGGTGCAGGCCCCCTTGCCACTGCGGGAATAGTTGCCGCAAATAAAGGAGCTGTACCGCCCCGGCGTTCCGTCTTTATAGGTGAACCGCTCCACATGATTCCGCATTTTGAAGCCGCAGTCCGCACAGTACACAAGGCCGGTGAAGATACTCTTATAACCGTCAGCGGCAGAAGATTTCCGCACCTTCTTTTTGTCAATGCTGGCTACGGTATCCCACAGCTCCCGTGAGATAATCGGTTCGTGGGTCCCTTCTACACGAATCCATTCTTCCTCCGGCTTACCCACGAGTTTGCGTGACTTATACGACAGGGTTCCGGTCTTTCCCTGAACCATATTGCCAATATAAACCTCGCTGCGAACGATGTTTTTCACCGTTTGGTCTGCCCATTTGTGATTGACCCGGCGCGGATCGCTCTGTCCCTTGCGCTGGTAGTACAGCACACCGGGGGACGGGATGCCTTCCTCGTTCAGCATAACGGCAATGGCGTGAAACCCTGTTCCGGCTGCCCGCATCTCAAAAATGCGGCGCACAACCGGGGCGATGTCCTCGTCAATCACCAGATGGTGCTTATCTGCCGGGTCCCGCTTGTAGCCATAGGCAGGGTAGGTTCCCATAAATTTGCCGCTTTCCGCACAGGCTTTTTTGACCGCCTTGACCTTCTTGCTGGTGTCGCGGCTATAAAATTCGTTAAATAAGTTCAAAAAGCACATGACATCGGTGCTGCCATTGGTGCTTTCCGTGTCAATGCCGTTGTTCAGAGCGATAAACCGACAGCCCAGGGACGGAAACAGGTAGTCTGTGTACTGTCCAAATTCAATGTAGTTACGGCCAAAACGGGACAGGTCCTTGACCAGAATCACATTGATCCGCTTGGCCTTGGCGTCCTCAATCAGCCGCTTGACCCCGGGACGGTCAAAATTCGTACCTGAATATCCATCGTCGATATAGGTATCAATTTCATTCCAGCCCCGCTGCCGCACATAGTTCTGAAGCAGCAGCTTCTGGTTCTCGATACTGATGGATTCGCCGTCGCGTTCATCGTCGTTACTCAAACGGCAGTAAATGCCGACGTTGTATGTTTTTGTGGTCATCTTTATTTTCCCTCCCGATCATCCAGATTCCATACCTCGTGCGGCGTGATGGCTCCACAGGGAATCTCCCTGTATGAACATCGTAACGGAGAATCCATCGCCGCGCAAGGATGCGGCAAGGCCGGGAGGATGGTGTGACTATGTAGCCGTGTGTGCGGAGCAGCCGGCAGGTGTGGAACCCTCCGACATGGCGCGCCGGACAGCCAGCTGCTCCAAAGTCTTTCCCAGCTCCTTTTCGCCCGAAAAAAAGCTGGTCACACGGTAAATGGTTTTCCCGATTTTCACCTCTTTGTAGGAGGTCGTAGGGGTAATCTGCTGATCCATATTGACGCACCTCCAGTCAAAAAACTGTTTCTTCATAAGATATGAGGAAACAGTTTCTCTCAATTCATATAAAAGATAAGCAGCCGCACCGATAAAGTTGAGGGTATATGCAAACCTGACAATCGGTACGGCTGCTGTATGATAGTTTGATTTATTGCTCGCCATATTTGCCACGCACCCCTGA
This sequence comes from uncultured Lachnospiraceae bacterium, assembly GCA_951800685.1. Classification (GTDB taxonomy): domain Bacteria; phylum Bacillota; class Clostridia; order Lachnospirales; family Lachnospiraceae; genus UBA3282. Next base: position 7,391 of record CATOJY010000072.1, on the reverse strand, counting down.
CGATGGGGACATCCCGGTCTCCGCTGGCGCGGCTGTCATAACTCCGCAGCGTCGTTTTACTCGTGCGCCGCAGGGTTCCCCCCAAGTCTTTAGGAGGCCGTGAGGAAGTATCTTTAAGCCCCCATGCAGTCACCGCGCCCGAAATGCCGCTTTCGGGGTTCAGGCTGGCGTTGATCGCTCGGAACAGTCCTGTTCATCACCTCCTGGGGCTGTCCATCTTCGCGGCGCGCCTGATTCGCTCGTACATGGGTTATGTACCGGAAATGCCGTCTATTTAGTTGTCAAGCTGCATGAGGAAGATAGACCCCCTCACTTACTTCCCCGTTGGGAAGGCAGTTTAACAACCGATTTTAGAAAAATTCTTCAAAAATTTTTCTCAGCTTCAACAGTAGTGCCTGTTTTCTTTTATTGACCGACTGCTGCGAAATGTGCAGCATATTCCCGACTTCCTGTTCCGTCTTTTCCTGATAGAAAAGCTGTAAAATCAACTCTTGCTCATCCTTGCTTAATTTGGAAAGACAGAAGCGTACTTGCTCTGCTTCCAGATGTTCCGCTGCAAGCTGTTCTACGCTTTTTCCGGGTGCAGCAAACTGCTGGTCCTTTTCCAATAGACGCTCATAGGAATCCTCTCTGCTGGGGAGGAAAGTCGCTGTGTCTTTCTGGAACTTCTCCGTTTTCAAATCGTAGGAAAAGTATTCTTCTTTTCGCTCGTAGTGCTGATACACACGGTAAACCTGTTCGCTTACCGGCACAGCCTGTCCATCTATGTAAAGATAATAATTCGCCCTTTCTTCCTGATTTTTACTCATAGCCGTTACCTCCCAAAAGTTTGAAAAGTGAGTAGGTTTTCAAACTCTTGAGGGCGGCGAACGGCAACGGTAAGGTTTAGGATGCCTTTCTAAAAAAGAGAAAACAAAAGCGCCAGTTTCCCATAAAAGGAAATTGGCGCAGAAAAATACACGATAATACCGATATTCCCACCATGATAGTGCCGGTGGAGGTGCATAATGTATCCGGGCAAAACTCAGGCTTTTTTTGACAAGATGGCTCTTGTTGTTTTATGTCGAAAGGCTTTGTAGCACATGGCGGCATCCTCCTGTTGCCGTCGTGCCAATTTGCAAGGTGTTGGCTCGTCGTGAACCTTTGGACAAAAAGAAGCGGCGGCCTTGATTATTCAAAGCCGCCGCTGGTTGTATGGGTGTGTCAAAAGGGCTGCTGCACGACGGCTTTTTTCTTTTTGCCGTCGCCCGGCAGCAGTTAGTTTTCAATTTTTTTCTTGTGGGAAAAGACAATCAATCCAACCAGAAACATCACGATAAGGCAAAGTACAATGCTGATACATCCGCCGATGGTAGCCGGTACAGGGGCTTCATAGTAAGTAGATTTATCCGAGAAAAACATGGACACACGGTATGCGAAGCTGCCCGGAATGACAAAGCCTCTTTCTGAACCGATGAACAGGCAGGATGCAAAACCATATATAACCCCTACTACGCTTGTCACAATAATATTGCGGCTTAGATTGATAACGATTGCTCCCAGACAAGTAGTTATCAAAACAATAACACAGGCTTCCATTCCAAACCCGATTGCCAGATTTACAAACAGGGAAATATCTCCTGTCATTTTGCCTGCTCCATTGAGTATCGCTACAAGCAGGCCGAATGAGATAAACAGAACCGCCGCAAATCCAATGCCGATAACGATGCTGACTACGACTTTTGATAGGAATAGCTTCTTTTTTGAAAAGCCGTAGGTAATCCAGTTGATGTAAGTTTTGTTCTTGTATTCCTGATAAAACAGCGAACCAATCAAAATGAAGATCACCATTGGGAAGAACATGGAAAACTGGTTATTCATAAAGAAGAACAGGTCAGCAAGTGATTTTGTGCTGTTGTTGAAAACTGCTCCTGCGCCGCCGGTGATGATGGGAAGAAGCGACAATAACAGGAGAAACACCATAAACCATTCCCGCTTCAACTTGGAAAACTCATTTTTAATCAACATTCCCATTATGCTTCCTCCCTCTGGCCGGAAGTCATAATATCCTCATACAGCGCTTCCAGTTCTTTTTCGTTAAAGTCGTTTTCTATAATCTTAATGATTTTTCCGCCGCGAATGAAAATAAGAACATCCGTAACGGCAGCTATCTCCGTCAGATTATGGCTTGATACCAAAATACAGTGTTGGGGAGATTTTAAGCGTTCTTTCAGAAGCAGCCGGATTTCCTTTATTCCCATCGGGTCAAGACCATTGGTAGGTTCGTCCAGCAGCAAATATTGAACATTGCCTAAAAAGGCGCGGGCAATTCCCAGCCGTTGGCGCATCCCCAAAGAAAGTTGAGAGAACAGCTTTTTCCGGGCGTCCAGCAGATTGACTTGCTTGAGCGCCGCTTCAATATTGGGCTGTTTCAAACCTAAATACTGTGCGTGGAGCTTCAAATTTTCCTCTACGGTGAGCCGTGGGTAAAAAGCTGGGTATTCAATCAAACTTCCAAAGCATCTGCTGGAAACGGGCTGTCCATCTGAAAGGATTTCTCCTGAAAAAGCGGTCAGGCCCAGCATGGACTTGAACAGCGTTGTTTTACCGGCCCCGTTCGGCCCCAAAATGCCATAGATTTTTCCTTGCTCTAAAGTCAGATTGATGTTGGACAGCAAGGCGACATTTCCAACATTCAGATTTACATTTTTGATTTGCAGCATAAAATACCTCCGTTATTGAAAAAAGATGAAAAGCAAAAAGGCCACAGCATAAATCAAAAATGAAATCCCGATAGGTTTTGATCTCTGTTTTAACCCCTTTAGACCATCGCTCAATATGCCATTCAGGGCAATGAGCAGACACACCGCCAAAGCGATGATAGAAACCACTAAAGCTACTTTAACCATTGTTTATACCTCCTATGGCTCATACTGTACCAAAGAGGTTTAGGAATTGTTTATGAAAAGTCTAAGGAAAGTCTAAGGATAAAAAAAGAGCTGCCGAAGCAGCCCTTTATGGATCAATAATAGGAAATACGATTTGCATTGTAAAGATACCATTTTGCAGAGAGGCCGAGATTTTTCCATCCATACGGGTCACAAGTCTTTGGGCGATTGCCAGTCCCAGTCCTGTTGTCTTTTTTGTCCTTGACTGGTCGGTGGTGTAAAAACGGTCAAACAGATGGGGAATATCTTCCTGCTGAATACTGCTCGACGCATTTTTAACGGTTATGACCGTTTGAGCTTTCTCTATTACTGCGGTGATCTGATAATTTCCTTCTCCGTGAACAAGCGCATTATAAACCACATTTGAAAATATCCGGGTCAATGCATCTGGATCGCCCCAAATGATAGCCGGTGTACTTGGGATAGCGATACGGGGAATACATTTTTTTTGTTCAAAATCGCCGTAGTAAGAGGCGACAACATCCCGAAGTACGCTGTGAATATCCGTGTTTCTGCAATTTAGTTTTAGTTCATCGGCTTCAATCCTTGCAAATTCAAAGAGTTGGTCGAGAAGCAGCTTCACAGCGGAAATTCGCTCTCCCGCTATCGATACATATTCTTTTTGCTCCCCGGTTAAATCCTGTTCCTGTAAGAGCTGAATATAGCCGTTTGCTGTCGCCAGCGGGGTTCGCAAGTCGTGAGATAAACTTGTAATGGTATCCCGAAAGAGAGTATCGCTCCTTTCGATTTCTTGCCCCATGCTGCGATACTTTTTCAGAAGATGATTGATACTTGCAGCCAAAGCCTGTATCGGGCCATCCGTTTGTTCTACCATGATTTCTGTTTGTGTATCTCGATCAATCAGAAAATCAATTTGCTTTTTGAGTTCACGGATCAGTTTTCGTTGATAAATCAGTTTGAGCAGCAGGAACAAAGAGAGTGTTGCCAATAACACACATAACGCAAGCACGCCGCTATCACCGCCTTTCCAGACTGCGTAAATCCAACTTTTGAAACAGGGAAAAAGACACGACTGTTGGCAAAAAAAGATATACGGCTAATGTAATCAAGATAGGCATGAAATCTTCCGCAATGGTATTTATCCGCAAACTGTGGGATAGCCCTACAATCCAATATTTGTAGAGCGAATAATCCATGTCCAATGCTGCACTTATCTTTGTGAGATATAGATACAAAACTCCCAGCACAAAGAAAGCGACAATGGTAACGATAATTCGATGCCTCAGCAAGTAACTTATCAGATTGAGAACAGCGGTATAACCAAAAAAACAAAGGCATTGGATCAGGAGAAAGGTTCCCATTGCAGGTAGTGAATATTCTATGTCGTGCCGGGCTGTTCCCATCATCAGAATGGACAAATATGCAACTCCAAAGCATACAAGCAGAAAAAAGAAAACACTGATCCATGCTGCCAATAGCTTACCGAAGAATACCTGCGCCCTGTTTGCCCCTTTAGAAAGTACCATGCTGTATGAGCCGGTATGAAAATCTTCTGTAAAGTACAGACAAAAAAACAGCGTAAGTGGAAAGACCAGACTATAATCAGAAAACAGAAACTCCGTAAACGGAACCAGCGATATGGCAGAAAGCATACCATTTACCGAGTTATGATAAAACGTCAAGGCAAGCGCAAAGACAAAAAACGCAGCCAGCACAAGGCATCCAAAAAACAGGCGACTTTTGCGGATACGAAACAATTCACTTTGCATAGTCTGGATCATTCTTTGCACCTCCTGTCATTTTCAAAAGATAGTCGGTCGGCTCCATACCGGCCAGCCAGATTTCTGATACCTCTATCCCGGAACAAACCAGCAGGGCATTGATTTCCCCGGATTGTTCATTATAATTAAAAACTCTTATCGTATCATGGCTCAACACTTCAAAATCGGGAAACTGCTGGCTTAAAATGGTGATAGCTCGTTCTAATTGGGGCGTTCTTATCTTTATGCACCGCTGGCAGCATTCGTTTAATTCCCCAGCCGTAAGCTCACAAATCAGCTTTCCGTCTGCCATCACACCATATTTTGATGCGAGCCGGGAAAGCTGTGAATAATCTTGTCCAGAGATCAGAAGTGTAGTATGGTTCATTTCATGCAGATAGGCCAGAACAGAGATCAGATGTTCACATTCTCCTTTATCCATACCGGAAAAAGGGTCGTCCCAAATTATAAAGTCTGGATTTCCCAAAAGAGCAACCGCCAAATTCACTAATCGTTGGGTCGATAATGGCAACCGCCGCACCGCCGTTTTCTCTTTCAGGTTCAAATGCAATATATCCTGAATATGGCTTTCTGTGGTTCCGAAAGCGGAAGAAAAATAACGAAGCATATTAGCTGGTGATAGAGAGCTGATTGTTACAGGCTTTTGGGGTACAAACCCAATCCGGCGGCGCTCCTGCTGATCGTCTATATTGCCAAATAATTTGAATGTGCCGGATTGAGGTCTAATTGCTCCTATAATGGCCTGCAACAGTACAGATTTTCCAGCATGATGGCCGCCATATAGCGCATAGATTTCTCCGCGCTTTACCTGAAATGTGATATTTTTAATCCCGTTTCCGTCCGGGAAAACATAAGTCAACCCGGCTGTTTCCAAAGCAGCCTCCAAACAATCATCCCCTTTCTATATAGTCTTATTGTAGCAGATTGTCATTCAAACTTTATAAGATTTCTCTAAGGATTAACCTTGCATTTTGAATCCGAGGCCCCAAACCGTCTGAATATACTTTTCCTCTGGATTGACATTGGCAAATTTCTTGCGAAGATTTCCAATATGGACATTGATCGCATTGTCATCCCCAATAAAGTTTTCATTCCATACACTTTCAAAAATATTGTTTTTCGTAAATACCTTTGAGGGTGCGGACATCAAAAGCTGTAAAATCAGGTATTCGTACCTTGTCAAAGCAATAGTGGTATTACCGATCTTAGCTTCCATAGCTTCTGTATCAAGGGACAAATCCTTAAAATGAAGCATTTTGCCATTATTGGAGCCGGTGGATTTTTGAAAGCGTCGCAATACCGCTTCAATCCGCACCAGCAGCTCTTGATTGTCAAATGGCTTTGTGATGTAATCATCTGCGCCGTTTCGTATGAGGTTCACTTTGCTGTCTATATCTGTTTTAGCGGAAACACCGATAATCGGAATGTCCATCATAGCATTTATCTTGTCCAATACGATCTCGCCCGGTATGCCGGGAAGCATCAGATCAAGTAAAATCAAGTCAAAGCTGCTTTTTTCGATCAATAAAAGCGCCTCACTTCCAGAATAGGCAGAAGTTACACAATATCCATGTTGGGTTAAAAGCCGCTTAGTCATATCATTTAGCAGTACGTCATCTTCGATAATTAAAATACTAAAACTGTTTTCCATCTTTTGTTCTCCTGTCATGCGGTTTTTCTGCATCTTTTGGAATCAGCCAGACACCGGCCATTTTCACAGCACCGGGAATACGACCACCGGCGCAATAATAGTTTATCTGCCGAACGGAAACTTCCCATTTATCACTTGCTTCTTTTAAGGTCATATAGTCCATCTCTGCACCTCCTGCAATCTATTCTATTATATTTCTATTGCTCGAAGAATACAAGCCTGCAACTATGTTGCTAAAAAGAAAATCGGCATAATAATACCTATTTACCGGTAATATAAGGTTATTCCTTAAATCATGCCGGAACGATACAATATTATTGAGGTGAACGATAATGCCGATTGATGATTTAACCATATTGGGGAATATGCTTCGAGCCGCACGAAAAGAAAAAAATTTCACGCAGCAGCAACTGGCAGATGAATCGCATATTTCCATCAAAGAGATTGCCGATATTGAGAAAGGCAGAAGAAATCCATCCTACCTGATTATGAAAACATTAGCGAAAGTTCTGCACTTTTCTCTCGACTCTCTTATCAGGCCGGAGCTGACACCAGATGAAGCTGGGCAAAATGAGATGAAGCTGCTATATCTAAACTGTCCGCCAGAGATGCGGGAAACCTTGTTGAGCCATACTCGTGGATTTGCGGAGGAACTAAAGGAAATTTCTAAGAAACTTGAAAAAGAATAGGCCAGTGAGTGAAACTTGAAAGTTTCTCTCGCTGGCTGTTTTTGTATCACCAAGAAAGTGGCAAGCAATGCCCCAGGATAGCCATCCGGCTCCTGGCGCTGCTTGTTGGGGATTCCCCAAGCCCCTTTGAACACAGAATTTCATTCTGTGGCTGCGCGTTCCTTCGGAACACTTTTCACCTGCCTGCGGCGGTGAGATAGTACGAAAAAACGGAGCGTCAGCGGTCCTGCCCCTGTTCCTTTTCCCGGTCATTCCGGCGTTCCTCCCCATATCCCATTAGCCGGTCTACGTTGGCTTTTGCGGCCAGCAGTTCCCGCATTTCCTCGCGGGAGCGCCGGTACTCGGCATAGTCTTTTTTCTTTCCTTCCAACAGCTGGGCATA
>CATOJY010000071.1 GCA_951800685.1 uncultured Lachnospiraceae bacterium | reverse complement strand
CCTTTCTGGTGATGGTTGATTGTTACTCGACATCTCAATTTTACCACAAACCAGTGAGGAGTTGTTTTATTTTGTGACAAAAAGAATCTCGTATTTATGCGGGTTCTGGCGTTTCACAAACGCCTATCCACATAATTATCAAAAGGAGGCAGAATCTCATACTGTGTATCCAGATTGTCCCCAGGCACCTTCGTCCCATCTGAGATCGTCCATGCATAGGATATCACATCGCCCTGTTCGATTTTAGCTTTTGCTACATCTTTTGTATCGATAAACGGATCTTTCGTGAGCAGATCCTGCAGGTACATCTGGTTCAGATATTCCATAGGTTTCTTGAAAGTATCTTCTCTCACCACCCAGCTCGCGGTATCGCCTTCAACACTGTAATCGCTTCCCAAGCCTGCGTATCTGCCGTAGTGAGACAGATTGGCGCTGGATGCAAAGGTGCTTGCCGCCATACTGTTATCTGCTGGATAGAAACCCATCTTGTCTGGATGGTTTGCTTTCATCTGGCTGAGAGCCTCGATAAAGTCATCCATGTTCTTGATCTCCGGCCGGCCGATCTCATCATAATAATCTTTTCTCACAGAGATCGTAGACTGGTTCGTTCCGATGATCTGGTTATATTCTCTGGCTGCTTTCTGCCATGCCTCACCCTGTACCCACGTAGTAAACTGATAGGTCTTACCGTCTTCTGCCTGGTAATTGGAAAGGATTTCTTTCGGAAGAATTTCCCGCATTTTCGGTGCATACTGGTCGATCAGATCCTCAAAGGACCACAGCATCCCTGCATCAATCATAGTCTGCAGCGCTGCATCATTTCTGTCCACTGTCATAATATCGGGCAGCTGGTCGCCTGCAATCATCATATTTAGTTTCTGGCCATCATCTACCACCGGTTTTGTGAAATTAAGATCCACGCCCGTCTTCTCTGTCACGCGTTTTGCCGTGCTGTCCGTCCAATCCAGGGAAAACCAGGAGAAATTTGCATAGTAATCCAAGGTGACTGGTGAAGTATCTTCTCTCCACTCCAACCCTTCAGGATCCGGCTGCCATCCAATCTTTTCCCAATCCATCTCCGCTTCCCATGCCGGTACTTCACCGCTTCCTTCCGTTTCCCCAGAAGCTGTTTCTTCTCCAGCTGTCGTTTCCACTGTGCTTGTCTGTGTATCCTCTGCTGTCTCTGCCCCAGTCTCCGGCGCGGCGGCTGGTTCCTGTCCGCATCCTGTCAACGCGGTGACCACCATTACCGTGCTCAATACACCTGCTGCGATTCTCTTAGCATGTTTCATGAATCATACCTCCTCTTATTGTTTTGATAGTTTCTATTGTTATGCTCTGCCACCCTCTCACTCCCTATTTTTGGCAGACCAATAACTCACTTATTCTTTCACGGCTCCCAGCATCATCCCTTTTAAAAAGAATTTCTGTACAAAAGGATAGATAAGTACCACGGGAAGCACGGAAACAATCAACATGGCATACCGGACTGATTCCATTGTGGTAGTGCTGGTCTGGGATGCAAATCCTGTCATCTTCTGCAGTGTCTGCTGCGCCTCTGCCAGGGACATTGCCCTCTGGAGGACCGCCGGCAGTGTCATGAGACGCTCATTCTGGATAAAGAAAGCTGGATGAAACCAGTCATTCCAGTGCCACACTCCTGCAAACAGCGCTACCGTCGCCAGAACCGGCGCGGACAGCGGCAGCACCACCTTGAAGAGAACCGCAAAATAGCCAGCGCCGTCGATCCTAGCCGATTCCTCCAATGCTGCAGGCAGTTCCCTAAAAAAGGACATGAACAAGATCATATAATAAAACTGATAGATATTTGGAAAGATGTATACCCAGAAGTTGTCCAACAGCCGCAGTTCCCGGTACAACAGATACTGTTGTACCACGCCAGCGGAAAAATACAGCGTCACAACCCCCATAAGCATGTAGATCCGTCTTCCCCACAGCTCTTCTTTCGTAAGCGCATAGGCGGCCATCGACGAAAATAAGACTGTCAGCGCCGTTCCGATCAGACTTCTCAAAATAGTCATCAGGAAAGCTGGATAAATCGCTGCATTTTGGAACACAACTTTATAGTTTTCCAGTGTAAACTTCCTTGGGAAGAGGTAGACTCCCCCTTTTACCGCATCTGCCCCTTCATTAAAAGAATAGACAAGACAATAATAGACCGGATAGACTGTTACGATAAAAACAAGTACACACAGAACAACCGCCATACAGTTTACAACGTTATCTTCTTTTGACCGGATCAAATGTCCTTTTCCCATACCAGTCACTTCTCCTTCCTCCAAAACAATATCCTTCAAAATACGCTCTTACCAAAAATTCTCTTTGACACCTTGTTCGCGGTCAGCAATAATCCTACCGAGAGAATGGAGAGCACTAAATTACCTGCCGCCGCATAAGAGAACCGCATCTGGCTTAAACCCTCGTCAATCACAAACTTCTGGATCACGTACGATTTCGAATAATTAAAAGAATTTCCGAGCAGATAAGACTGATTGAAATTGGAGGCAACCGGACCACCGCTCAGCAGGCTTCCGCAATTCATCACAAACAGCACGCCGGCTGTCCATGCAATCGATGGCAGCGTAATATAGAAAATCCTTTTCATCCGACCGGCACCATCCACCTGCGCTGCCTCATAGATATCTGGATTGATCCCTGCGATCGCCGCCAGATAAATAATGGCATTCCATCCACTTTCCTGCCAGCAGTCGATCCATACGCCAATCCACCAGAACCACTTAGGTTCTGCCAGAAATTCAATCGGCCGTTCCGTAAAATTCAACGCCTGCAGAATCTCATTGATCAAACCCTTGCTGTCCAAAAAAACCATCCACAGTGTCGCTACAATCACGTAAGAGAGAAAGTGCGGCAAATAACTTCCCGTTTGTGTTAACTTTTTCAGACTCTTAAACGGTACTTCGTTGATGAGCAGTGCCAGCAGAAGTGGTGATGTAAACGTAAAGAAAAATTTGAGAAAACTCATACCCAGCGCATTTTTCATGGAGAGCCAGAAACTTTCACTGGCAAACAACTCTTTAAAATACTTAAACCCAGCAAAGCTATGTCCAAAATAGCCATCCGTCAAGGAATACTCAAGAAACGCATTGACTAGTCCCAGAACCGGTATGTAGGAAAAGATAAAAAAGAATATCATGGCAGGAACCACCATCATCTGTAACTGGAACTGTTTTTTCCTTTTACGCATCTGTCTTTTCCTCCTTTTTGTAATTGCATATTTGAGCAATACCTGTTATGTTGTTAAGTATATCATTCAAAATTTATGCAAAAGGTATAGAAACTTTTGATTTGGTATAAATATTTTGGTATTTTTCATGTTCCACGAGATGCACTATGAAGCTTTTCCAAAAAATGCATTATAAATCCAAACTGATTCTCTGCTACTTGATTCTTGTCTCCATCCCTCTCTCACTCTCCATCGTCCTTCTATATAATTCTATTATCAAACCAGTGCAGGACAATGCGATGAAATCTATTGAGAGCCGTCTGGAACAGGAACTGCATACCGTTTCCTCCCAGATGGAAAAACTGGACAAGGTAGCCTATCTGCTCTCCACCAACACTACGGTAAATCATTTTTTTATACCAGAATATTACGATGATCTCACCATCATCAAGGCAATGAATAACGATATTCTTCCCCTGATGTCCTGGCTGGAAGCATCTAATCCCGACATTTTCCAGTATCACTTTTTTACGGGAAATCCATCCATTCCTGAGACCTCCTTTTTTCACCATTGCGGTTCCTTTCAGGAAGAGACATGGATGCAGGAAATGCAGACGGAAGTTTCTCGTGCCGGATATTACTGGGAGGGTGCCCATTCTGGCCGCTCCTACAGACGCTTTGGCAACAGCCAGGGGCAGACTGTATATTCTCTTTTTTACCCGTTACTGACGGAAACTACCTGGAGATTTGTATCCGGCCTTCCGTTTTCTTTGACAGTCTGGAAACGCTTCCCATTCTTTCCTCTGGTTCCCTGGCATATACCACTCTGGAAGGGAACCTCGTTGCCGGAAACATCCCGTCAGGAACTGCAGCGTCCCTGGAAGAACTTTTTTCAAAAGTACAGTATGACGCCCCCGATCCGCTAAGTCCTTACGCCGTTACCCTTGATGGCGTTCCCTATTTCGTCTGTTACCGCACAATAGACAGTCTTAAAACCCGGATCATAGCCATTGTTCCTGCCGAAGATATCCTAGAACCCCAGGAAAGGGCGAAACAATATTTTACGCTTTCCATCCTTGCCACAATCACAGGAACAATCCTGCTCTCCCTCGTTCTGTCTTCCCTTCTGATCCGCAGGATCAATAAGATGACAGAGAGCGTCGAAAAAATCCAGTCAGGCGACTTTCATGTTCACCTTCCTATCAGTGGAGAGGACGAGATTGACCAGTTGGCCAGCGCCATCAACTATATGGCTGTTCAAATCGACAGTCTTATCAATAAGGTGTATAAGGCAGAAGTCCTGCAAAAAGAGACCGAACTTGCCGCACTACAGGCACAGATCGATCCCCACTTTCTGTTCAATATATTAGATACTTTCAAAATGATTGCAATCATACACAACCTGGATGATTTTTCGGACAGCATTGCTGCCCTCGGCAGCCTGATGCGCTACAATATCAGCGCCTCCTCCGATCACTGCCTTCTCCGACAGGAGCTCAAGATCCTGCAAGATTATATTAATATCCAAAATCTTCTGCTCAATAACCGTGTGACGCTGCTTCTATCTGTGCCAGAGGAACTGCTTGATTTTGAAATCCCTAATTTCATCCTGCAGCCGATCGCAGAAAATTCTTTCGTCCATGGCTTTCAAAATAAATTAGATGCGCTGATCCTTAAGGTGAGCATTGCCGACAGAGAAGACTGTGTGGAGATTCGAATCGAAGATAATGGCACTGGCATTGAAGACGCGCAGAAACTTATGCTCTATGATTCCATGAAAGAAGCCACCGCTTCTTTCCGCATTGCTTCCCCAGGCCGGGGAATTGGCCTTGCCAATGTCTATCTTCGCCTGTACCTGCATTATGGGAATTCCGTTTCCCTGCATCTGGAGCAATCCCCGTTGGGAGGTGCGTGTGTTTTCCTTACACTGCCAAAACCTTCCTATCTTTCAGTGTGATCATCTTGTCAAATCCAGAAATAGCACTGGATGCAGACTCTGAACGCATTGCTCGCAGGAATAAATAAGCCACAGCATTTTCTGCTCTGGCACGGAGGATTTATATGATACTATTGATTGTAGAAGATGAAGATATTATCCGCAGAGGGTTTCTTGTCACCATTCAAAAACTGGAGCTTAAATTCGATCTAATCCTTGAAGCGCGCGATGGTCAGGAAGGCTTACGTCTATTCGAAAACTATCATCCTGACATTGTAATCACCGATATCCGTATGCCTCTCATGGATGGACTGACTTTTATCCAAAAATCCAGAGAATTCTCCCACGCAAGTCGTTTTATTGTTCTCAGCGGCTATAACGACTTCGAATATGCACGTACTGCACTTCGCTATGAAGTGCGGGATTATCTTCTAAAACCCAGCTCTAAAGCCGAGATCCGTGACGTTCTTCTACGCGTCATCGGAGAGATTCAGAGCACAGAGGCCGAAAACCGCGCCATGAAAAAAAGATTAGATAATTATGATCTCCGGCTGAATCAACTCAGTCAGCTCCTCTTAGGAGACATCCTGCTGGAAAAATACACTGGTAGGAGATTGCTCCTCTTCTTCTGCATCACGCCATTTCTCTGCCTAAGCAAGCATTCTGTGTACTTTGTTTTCAGATCTTTCACGATCCAACTTTGGAGGATTCTGCTGACTGCAGACAGGAATTTCATCAACTTAACAGCCTTCTATCCCAATTCTTTGACCTGTATCCCGCAGACATGGTGACCTCTCACAAATGCTGTATTGCCAGCGCACGGGCAGAATATGGAAGCCTGCTCTCATTAACAAAAAATCTCCTCGGAGAATTAGAAGGATATCAACAGAAATCCGGCATCAGACTCTGTCTTTCCATCAGCGACACAACCAATCTGCCCCAGAGCCTTCCGGAATTGTACAAACAGTCTATGGAATTATTTCTACACCGTTTTTTCCATCCAGATACGATCCTGTTTTATCCAGCCGCCGTTTCGGAAGATCCTTTCCCGATCATGATTCCTGGCGCCATGCTGGAATCCTTGTATCACAGTTTCGTCGGTAACAGCCGTTTTGATCTGCGCCAAAATTTCTTAAAGATCCTGCGTTATATTGTCGGTTTTTCAAGCATAACACCACAGCTCTTTCATCAAGCATTGGAACAGATCTCAGACTATCTGGCTGTCTCCCTGATCCGTGCCGATCTTATGCCTGCACAGCCCATCCGTTTGAATTTAAATGTACAGGAGGGATTTATCATATGCCGTGATTTGGAAGATCTTTATCGTTTTCTGGTTTCTAGTTTCATGCAGTACCGTAATACCGTATTTGCAAAAAATAATGCCGATGTTATCGAGTCTATCCACTCTCCGATCGACCGCGCAATCACTTATATCGACCAGAATTATTATAAAGAACTCGACCTTGTCCTGCTCTCACAGCTAGTCTCCATGAACAGCAGTTATTTCAGTTCTCAATTTAAGAAAAAAACTGGCCTCTCCTTCAGCACATATCTCCAGAATGTGCGTTTAGAAAAGGCCAAAAACATGCTCCTTCATTCCGATCAGAAACTGCACGAGATTTCCACTGCTATCGGAATTGGAAATGTCAAATATTTTTGCAGATTATTCAAAAATTATACGGGAGTGACTCCGACAGAATATAGAATGCAGTTTCATGCCACAGACTCAGGATAATCTCCCAATCCCCTCTCCTGAACCTCGCAAAAACTGTATAAAACCATTCATAAGTCAGCGATGATCTCCTTCACCCAGACACCCTCGGCGCAAAATGATGGTTTCATAGCCTCTCTGATCATAAGAAACTCTTTTGGATAAATGCTGTTTAAGAAAGTTCTCTCTCTTATTCCCTTAAGCGCTTTCTCATAATCCATGAAAACAACTCCCTCCACTTCGCTCTCCTGGAGCGTAAGCTGATCTTCCTCCACAGTTTTCTCATAGAGATACACGGCGCTGATCTCCCAATCCTTAAACGAGCGTCCCCAGAAATTGTTTTCCACATATCCTTCATGGAAACCGATAAACCTTAAGTCTTCTTCCCTGGCTGTGATGCCAAGTTCCTCTTGCAATTCTCTTATCGCAGAGCAGGCAAAATCATCACCTGCCTGTACGTGACCAGCGGAGGAGACGTCATAGCATCCTGGATAGGCATCCTTATCCTTACTGCGTTTCTGCAGCAACACTTCCAGTCCGCCATCTACTTTCCGCCTGACCACCCATATATGTACTGTCCGATGGAAATCCCCATCCTGGTGTACCATGCTCCTTTCCTTCACATGTCCCGTAGGCCTTCCATCCCTGCCACAGACATCAAACAACTCCAGCTCTTTCCCATTCAACGAAGCACTGTACCAGCTTCCATCCTTACGGTAACAGAGCTTCAAGGAGAAAAAGGGAATCTCTTGACGGAGCAGTTCCAGAAACAACAGATCTCCATCCCAGAGATTGAGATTCTGAGCGCTATTTTTGTCCACCCATTCCAGCTTTCCCTCATCGCATTCTTTTAGGGTTCCCTCAAACGCCTCTCCAGTATAAAGACACATATATTCTGTAGGATAATCCTCATAGCAAAAGGTAATGATTCCCCGGAATCTGTACGTAGTAAGTGTAAGCCCTGTCTCTTCCTGTACTTCTCTCAAAAGACAGTCTTCTGGACTTTCTCCTTCCTCAAAGTGTCCTCCTACCCCGATCCACTTATCCTTATTCACATCATTCTTTTTCGCTATTCTGTGCAGCATCAAATATTGACCATCTCTCTCGATGTAACACAGTGTAGTCAGTCTGCTCTTCATGGTCAGCCGGTTCTCTCCTCAACAATCTTATTTTCCGCCTTGTCGTCTGCTCTGTCTTCTCGCTTCGGTATCAGATCCTTCGCTATGAAACTACCTCGATGATGCAAATCCGGTCCGCTTTCAATCTGTCTTCCGAAAAGCCGCCCCAAACTTCCACTGACCGTCCTTTTTCCAGGTCTGACGCCGTCGCTTCCCTCATCTCAGATCTCGCGCCGCCGTTATAAATCGTCTTGACAGTAAACACTGTTTTTTCATCATAGGTAACCTCTACCTTATTGAAATCTGAATCCTCTGCACCAGGCGCTGCTACCACCATCACATCCCCCATGCCATCGTCCGGCTTACTTATTATAGCCTCTAATACTGTAAGCTGTCCGTCCTGCATTTCTTTAATGTCGCCTTCCAGATCCGGCACTTCCTCAACTGTGGATTCTTCCTTCTGCATATCCCCCGCTGCTGTATCACTGTCCTCCACGGGAATCGAATTGTCTGCTCCATCTGATACTGGCTGCGCATTTTCTCCAGCCGCGCTGGCTGTTGCTGCATCTGTCTGCAATGCCTGAGTAGAATCGTTCTCTACTCCATCTGCTTCCATATCCATCTGCTGCACTTCCTGCGCAGACGCCTCCCTCTCCCCGCTGCAGCCATATACTGCAAAACTCATGGCACACAGTGTGCTGGTCAACAGGATCATTTTACTTACTCTCGCCTTCATTTTCTCCTCCGTTCTGAAACATTTAGATTGCACCAACTTTACTACTTTGGTTGATTTCCAAACTAGATTTTAGCAAACTAATCTCGAAGGAGTCTCTAAAATATCTTAAGAAATCATTATTTCTATCACGAAGGCATATCTGGTTTGTCTGAAAGCACTGTTCAGGGGCAACCCCGATTATCCTCAAAAGGCAATCTCGCATATCCTCGCCCCATTTTTCCCAAAAATAACACAGAAGCAAAATACACGGGAAAACTCTCCCTCTGATTCAAACCGTATTGACACCTGATACCTCTCAATCCCTCTATTTTCAAGGCTTTCTCTCTCCATCCCTCTAACTTAAAATGACCTCATAGAAAGGATCATTTCCTCTCTACAAGGTCATTTGAACTTACTCTATTCTCTTTTTGGGGCTGCCCCAGATTGCCCTCACAGGATAATCAGGTGTGCCTCTGGATATGGAGAAATTGACCTTGTAAGGGTATTATAACGTATCCTACCCCTATTGGCAAGGCTCTTAAAAGTTGCTTTCTTCCTTATATTTTTCCTTGTATACTTCCCTATATTCTTCCCTAAGTCCTTCAATACTTCTATATAGAGTGTGAGCCCTGAAACCACTATTTAATTCTGTTTTCCAATCTATTGCTCCAGCTCTATTTCTCCATCTTGTATAAAACAAAGGAACATCTGCATCTCTATATTTCTCCTCAAAATAGTTTGAATATTTTCCCAACTCATTTCCTATACACAGCATCAGCAAGTGCTTATTGTTTGTCCTGTTATCTACGCCTTCCAAAATAACATAATCAGGAAAGGATAACTCCAACATTTTGTATTGGCAAAACATAAATCCAGGCTCATCTTTCACCCTAACTTCTATATCTTTATCAAATGTGTATGTGTCATGGATTCCTTCATAAAAGAAAATATCATGTGCCTTTTCAACAATCGCAGGCCAAAAATATTCACTCTCCTTATTCCATAATAAATCTGTCATTTCCCTTGTCTCAAACTTTGTCAGATATATTGAAAATCCACTCACATTGTAATTACCAATCGTATCCATCTTGTTCCTAAATGCTTTGACACTTGCATAAGTAGTAAAAATTTCCACCATATGCCATCTCCCCCTAATTTTTACTGCAAGAGGTGCTCTAAACCTTTTATTTTTTATTTCTGGATATATGTCACAATATCTTACATCTCTCTTTACCTCTTCAATAATATTGTTTTTGCTGTCAGTAAACATATATCCATATTGTTCAATCATATAACGAACCAGCTTTTGTATACTCTTTCCATTCTGAACATATTCCTTTATTAATGCCTCTGTTGATAATCCCCCTGTATGCCTTGGTTCACATTTTTCAGCCTCTCTCCGTATCTGCTCAATTCTTTTTGTATTCACGTTTCCTCTATGTCCATTAAATTCAATTATCTTACACATAATCAGTCTCCTTTTCTTTCGCTCAAATTTTTAGTTAATCTGTGACAATAATTATTTCTTTATAATGATGTAACGTTTCTTTCCCCTGCATCTTGTCAGAACTGTTATAGACAGCCCTGCCTCCATCCAGATAACTGCTGATGGAGTAACAGCAAGCCTTTTGGCACTTGATACCTTGTCTGGCTGTATGCCAGCCTCCCCACTATTCTTACTGCCTGAGAAGTGGCAGGTATTCCCTGTTAAAGCCTTATCTCCCTTTCGTTGAATCTATTATCGCATGGATTTTCTTTTTGCTCCGAGCAATACTAATTTGCATTTTTTATTCAAGCTCCTTTATTTAGTTGTCAAGGTTCAGCATATCTAATTTAGAAACCAAAAAGTGGTTAGGACACTAAAAAAGTTTCTGCTAGTAGATACTGTCTGTAGATTTCAAGGCATAAACTTCCCTTTACTCTCCACTGTAATTTTTAAAGTATCCTACCAACCGAAACAATAATGTCCTAACCACTATCTTAATCTGGTTGATATTAAATTTTTGTTCGCCACTCTAGGGGAACATGAGATTACTATAACAAACTTTTAAAAAGCTGTCAACATATTTTTCAAAAAATTTTGCAGAATCATTTTCCCTTTTTCTTACTGTCCTAATTCCCCTGTTTTGCTAGACAGAGCCTGTCTAGCTCCCAACATGCCCTGAAGCCAGTAAACATCAGTGTTTCAGAGCATTTTACCCATAAAAGATGCCCCATTTTTCCCTTATATATAATACATACTTTTTATGTCCTAATTCTGTTATCTTCATAGAAGCTGATGCTTTGTATGAAAAAGATTCTGCCTCGTAAAAAGAAAAATGGTAAGTATTAGATTCTGTATTGACTGGTATCTGTCAAAGAAAACAGACATGCCTTTTCTTTTGACTGATAGTTCTCTTCCAATGATACACCTACCAACCTTTTTCTTTTTAAGTGGCATTCTTTTCTTCTGTTCTGGTATTACTACCTATTTTAGAGATAGTGCATATTTTCGTAATAGCAGATACATCCATCATCTACAATAATGTATAAAGTACAGAAAAAGTCAGTGCCTTGTCAACAAACGTGTTTACTCTTACCCCATAACATAGCAAAGCAAAACAAGGAAGAGCTGGGGGCTCGCCTCCGCAATGTGGCACTTCGTGCCCCAAAGCTCCGCCTGCGCCCCATAAACAGGGAGGAAATGCTTCGCATTTGCCGCTGGCAACCTCCCATGGGGCTGGGTACGCTCGCCCCCAGCCACAGACTTTACAAGTGTTATGTACAATCCTAATTTTTTATATTGGCTGTCCTTCGGACAGCGGGGCATCCACTGCCCCTTGAAGCAGTGTTTACATAGATTTTTTAAAAGGAGTTGAAGATACATGGCAAAGAAAAAAGGTGGACT
>CATOJY010000070.1 GCA_951800685.1 uncultured Lachnospiraceae bacterium | reverse complement strand
TAGTGTGAAATCAGAGATTTCACCATCTTGATTTGTACGCCCACTAAAGCGGGCAGATGGGAGTAGTGTGAGTTTCAAAGAAAGGATTGTGGAAATGAGTGAAATGAAAAAAAAGTTGGAAATTAACAGTAGGAAAACAATGGAAGAGTTGATGCTGATGCTCTTAAATCCGTTGAAACCATATTACAGCAAAGAAAAAGCGTTTTTAAAGCTGGGAGTAAACAGTGCACATTTCCCGGATGAGAGTGCATGGATCGAGGGATTTTCAAGACCGCTCTGGGGGCTTGCCCCCTTCTGGGCAGGCGGAAGCAGGGACGCGGAGTTCGAGGCACTTTACCGGAAAGGTCTTGTGGCAGGGACAGACCCGGAGTCAGATGAGTACTGGGGCAATTGCTATGACTATGACCAGCGCCTTGTCGAGATGGCAGCCATGGGATATACAATGCTGATGGCGCCGGAGCAGATTTGGGAACCCTTATCAGAAAAGGAAAAGAGGCAGGCAGCAGACTGGCTTGGTGAAATCAACAGGAACAAGTGCTGTGACTGTAACTGGCGTTTTTTCCAGATTATCGTAAATATCGCGCTGAAAAAGTGCGGTATGCCGTACAGCGCGGAAGTTCTTGCGGACAGCCTTGATTTTATCGAGAAGTGCTATGTGGGTGATGGCTGGTACAGGGATGGAATCAGTGGTCTGCCGGATTATTACGTGCCGTGGGCGATGCATTTTTACGGGCTGGTCTATGCGGTTTTCATGAAGGAGGAGGACCCTGAAAGGTAAGAATGTGCTTGAGACAGAGTTTCGGTATATGTAGATTCAGGCAATGTATAAAGTGGAGAATTACTATGGATTTATGTTTTAAGATTTTGGATTCCGCGATGAATACGAAAGCGGTCGCGAAGGGAACAGATGAGGTCAGCCTTGTATATACCCAGAAATATATACCGGGTGACAGGATTGTCCTCGAAACATCGGAGAAGAATACGTTTGTATGGATTCAGATGGATGATGCCCTTGGGCGGGCATTGGTCTATATTACAGGAAATGTGGAATATATGATTCCGTTTGGAGAGAAACGTATCAATTTGTCGCCAAAGGTTTTTTATGGAGAAAGGCATCTTCTTCATGCCCGTATTGCGAAAAAATATGATATTGATTTATACCACAATCTTGCCCTGAATGTGTATGACCAGCATCAGATGATGGACTGCTATCCGCATGCGGTGGCAAATGTGGAGACAAGGGGCGAGGTAGTATTTGCAGCCCAGAATGCAATTGACGGTGTTGTCGTCAATGACAGTCATGGAGAATGGCCTTATCAGTCGTGGGGAATTGACAGAAGGGACGATGCCCGGATTAAGATTGAGTTTGGCAGAATGGTAGAGGTGGACAGAATCATCTTGTATACAAGAGCGGATTTCCCACATGATAACTGGTGGAGAAGTGTGCAGTTTACTTTTTCGGATGAGAGTGAACTTGATATGAGGATGGAAAAGAGTGTGCTCCCACATGAAATCACATTTCCTGCAAAGCAGATAATGTGGCTGGAAATGCACAGTATGGTAAAATCAGAAGAACCCTCGCCATTTCCGGCCCTGACACAGATCGAGGTATATGGCAGGGAAGCAGAAATCGAGTAAGCAGGATATGGAGGAAAAGCATGGATAAAACATGGGTAAGTGGGGTCTATAACAAGATACTCGCAAAAGAAAAAGAAGTTGCACAGCGCAGCCGGGACAAAATTCCTTATACGACAATAAATGGTACTTTTGATGATAAGGGAAAGACGGATATCTGCTGGTGGACAAACGGTTTCTGGGGCGGCATGATGTGGCAGCTGTATTATGCGACAAAGGAGCCGGTCTATCTGGAAAATGCGCTGGCGACGGAGATCAAACTGGATGCAAACCTGATGAACCGTCAGGGCATGGACCATGACAGCGGCTTTAAGTGGCTGCCGACTTCGGTTGCACATTATCACATGACAGGGGACATGGCATCGAGGAACAGGGCGCTTCTGGCGGCAGACAACCTTGCTGGGCGGTTTAATCCGGTTGGAAGATTTATCCGCGCATGGAACAACTGGGACGGAAATGAGGATGGCTCTTTTGCAGGGCGCGCCATTATTGACTGTATGATGAACCTGCCGCTCTTGTACTGGGCCGGGGACGAGGTGCATGATCCGAAATTCTACCATATAGCAAAGATGCACGCGGACACTGCTGCCAGATATTTCATACGTGATGACGGCTCTGCGAAACACATTGTTGAATTTGATGCCGGGACTGGGGAATATCTGCATTCTGTAGGCGGACAGGGTTATGGACACGGTTCTTCATGGACGAGGGGGCAGGCATGGGCAATCTATGGCTTTGTGTTAAGTTACCTTCACACGGGGGAGGAGCGCTATCTTGTCACTTCTCGAAAAGTCGCGGATTACTTCATTGCGAACATTCCGGCGTCAAAACTGATACCGGTTGATTTCAGACAGCCTGAAAGTCCGGCATATGAGGACTCAACAGCGGCGGCGATTGCAGCGTGCGGACTGCTTGAGCTGGCGAAATGTGTGCCTGAAAGTGAAAGAGATCCGTATGAAACCGCGGCATTGGAAATGTTGAAGGCGCTTGCGGACAAACGTTGTAACTGGGACGGGGATACGGACAACCTGCTGGAAAAATGCACGGCGGCATACCATGATGCGGAACATGAGTTTCCCATTATTTATGGGGATTACTATTTTATTGAGGCAGTATGGAAACTGATGGGTAAGGAATTATCTGGGGGAATAGGCACGAGGGCAGCTGGACTAAGAACTAAGTTTATAGAAAGGCTGACAGGAGAAAGCCGGATTGAGGCAGCAGTTCTATTCTGCTTCAATCTGGCTTTTGACAACAATAGGATAATGGCGTACTTTGCAATTCTGGTCAAATATGCATTGTGTTTGAATTTATACAAAAGTTAACTGGATATGGCATTGCGTTTTTGGATGTGGTTTGGCAGGAAGCTCCCACTGTATCAAATATACGGTTGTCTTCGTACCATCATGCAAAAAGTGTTCTTTGGGGAGAATCTGTATCTGTTTTGTGCAGTGCCACAATGCATTGCAGGTTATCGTGCAAGTGCCATTTTTTCCCTTTATTATGACTTGTATCTTATCGGTGCGCTGGATGACTTCCGGCAGAAATGGTGTAATGAGGTTTTAGCGCCCAAATCTGTCAGCAGCAGTTCGCCCTGCCATACACATAAAAAATGCCCAATATCATTGTGGTTGTGGTTTTCGTCATTATGTCCGCCCTTTGCGGCAAAGCCGTTGCCGTTTTGGTCCTTGCAGATCATCCACTGGGCGCAGGGCAGTAAGGCATAGGTAGGAGAGGGGCATTCCATGTCAGATTTTTCCTGACCGCCATATGTCATCAGCCACCGGATTGTCCTTTCATTGGTAAGCCACCGGTAACAGGAATCGTCCTCAAACGTTCCTGCTGATGCATAATCAGGTGTCCCGATCTCAGGAAAGCAGTGGACAAGGTACGCAGTCAGTCCGGGAAGAAAATGTTCATGACAGTCTGAATCGGAAAAACTCAGCGATATGCCCTGTCCAAAATAACATTTTTCCTGAAAGGCAGCAAGCTTTTCGCAGACTGGCTGTGCCATTAAATTGACAGCGCCGTTGGTCTCCTGATATAAAAGCTCTGAAAATGCCGTGAAATAGCTCATGCCATAAGAAAAATATCCAAGCCCCTCTGTACAGGTTCCGTCTTGTTCCATACCATCCAGATAACAGGCGAGTGCATTGCACACCCGTTTGATGCAGGGCTCTTTCCATGCGGCCGGCAGTTTTCCCATCCGGTCCATAGCGATTGCTGCGATACCGATAGAGCCGGCGCAGACAGCAGACCAGTTACAGCGGTCTGTCTCCCACCAGCTGTAGGGAAATGTGGAAGTGCAGAAGGGGGTAAGTACCCTGTCCATAATTTCAGTCTGTGCAAGCGCCACAGTTTCATAAGGCAGCCTATTGCCCATAATCAAAAGGATTTCAGCAAGGGACTGCGCTGTTTCCGCTGCAAACAGGTCAATCGTTTTTTCATCCAGATGCGAGAAATCCACATGCGCGGGAAGTGCCCAGAAGCGTTCCCCGCATATAGAAAGGATAATTTGATTCAGCGCTTTAATATCAGATTCCTTTTTACCAAATTCAGATAAAATACCAAATACTGTCAGATATTTTCTCCGCGTAAAATAGGCATTTTCATACACCAGACGATTGCCGGTCTTTTCGAATAAAAAGAATGCATCCTCTGTCAGTTCAGGTGGTTCCTGGTTTCTAAGGATATCGCCCGCCTGTTGGATATCATTCCAAAATTTCCGTAGATATGTCTTCTCTCGATCATTCATTTTTGCCACCGCCTTTTTCTGTCGTTCAAACACGTTCTAATACAACTTGTCAATAAATTTCAAATTCAGGGATATTATAGCATTGCATGAAGCTTGTTTCAACCATTCCTAATGGAAAAGACATTTGTGCTTGCACCCAAATCCGCAGTTGAACAATCAGTGATAATGGTTCGACAAAAAATCTTTCGCTACATTTCGCAAAAAAAGTACACAAATTTTGCCGATAAATGAAGTAGAGATCTAGAACGTGTTTGAAAAATCATTCCCGCACGCCTCATGTTGCGTGATATTTGCAGCAAGCTATTATGACGAAAGAGGCAGAGCGGATATGACTATGGCGGGGACTATGCGATTCCCTCAATGGAAGGGAACATAATGACGGAAAGGACTGGAGAATGGCTATGGTTGAGCTGTATTATATTGAAGATGATCCGGGCATTGCATTGATTGTAAAAGAATATCTGGAACAGAAGAACTTTAAGGTAACAATCTGTGAAACACTTGCACAGGCGGGACAGGCATTAAAGGAGCATGTCCCAACCCTTGTTCTGCTGGACTGGAACATGCCGGATGGGCATGGGGACGGTTTGTGCCAGTGGATTCGCAGAAACTGGAAAGAGCTGCCCATTATTTTTCTTACGGTGCGGGGAGACTGCGCGGATATTGTTTCGGGTTTGGGGAACGGTGCGGACGATTATATCGTGAAGCCGTTTGAACTGGAGATATTGCATTCGCGGATTCTGGCATTACTCCGCAGGACCGGCAACGTGGCTAAGCAGTATCTTTCCTGTGATGGGATCAGGATGGATTTAAACCGCCATGCTGTATTCCACCACTTAGAGGAAATCTTTTTAAGCGAAGCAGAATACCAACTGCTTTTATGTCTGATGCAGAATAAGGGAAAGACGGTTACCCGGGAAAAAATACTGGAACAGGTATGGGATGCAAACGGAAATTATGTGAACAATAATACATTAACGGTTACCATGAAACGTCTGAGAGACAGGCTTCATCAGCCGGAGTGTCTGAAAACTGTCAGAAGCGTAGGCTACCGTATGGAGGATACCCTATGAGCGGACGGAAAAATATACTGGTCACTTTTGGATTTGTCCTGTCCATTGTCTTGGTTGCGGCGGCAGTTTCTGTCCTGCTTGCTTCTTACCATTACAGCCTGCTTCAGTTTAAACTGCTGAATGTAATCTGCGGCGAGGTGGTGGAACAGGAGCCGAAAACAAAAAATATCATTTCCGCAGCATTAAAGGAATATACGGGGGGAAATCCTGACAGTGTGGCGAAAGAAGATATGCTGTCTGCACTGGGATACCGCGTCTCTGATTTTTCAGGAGGTGCTTCCCTGCCGAATATTTTGTTTGCTGCAACAGGTGTTCTGACAGGAATCCTGCTGTTTATCGTTACCTTTTGGTATCGGAATAAAATGGAAACCATACGGATTCGGGCCCTGGCGGAGTATCTGGAACAGGCAAATACTGGCAGGGCTGCCATTTTGTCTGCTTCCGGGGAGGATGAATTTTCAAAACTGGAAGATGAGATCTATAAGACAGTGACATTTCTTTATCAGACGAAGGAGAAGGCATTACAGGCAAAGAATGATTTTGCGGATAATCTGTCCAATATTGCCCACCAGCTCAAAACGCCGGTTACAGCCATTTCCCTTTCTGCCCAGATGATGAAGCAGAACATGGATTATAAACATCTGGAACAGGTAGAGAAGCAGCTTTTACGGTTGACACATCTTGAGGATGCGCTATTGCTCCTTTCCAGGATTGATGCCGGAACCTTACATTTACAGAGGAATGAGGTAGATGTCTTTACGCTTCTTGTCCTTGCAGCGGACAATCTGCAGGAGTTGTTTGTAAGTTTTTGCACTTCTGTTGATATACCGGAGCAGGGGGAAATGCTGGTGACTGTGGATCTGGACTGGACCATGGAGGCAGTCATGAATTTAATGAAAAACTGCATGGAGCATAATCATGGCGGAACGGTCCACTGTTCTTATGCACAGAATCCGCTCTATACAGAAATCCAGATCTGGGACGATGGGGAAGGATTTGCAAAAGAGGATATTCCCCATCTGTTTGAACGGTTTTACCGGGGGAAAAACGCATGTGAGGGCGGCATTGGAATCGGGCTGGCTTTGTCAAAGGAGATGATTGAACGCCAGAATGGAACCATACAGGCAAAAAATAAACCGGACGGCGGCGCTCTTTTTGAAATTCGCTTTTACAGTCACTGAGTTGTAACTTTTATTTGCTATACTGATTATTGTAAAAGCTCATGGAGCAAATGAAAGGAGAAAACCGAAAATGGAAATTTTGAAATGCGAGGGAGTAAAGAAGGTATATGGATCCGGTGGAAATCAGGTGACAGCCCTTAACGGGATCGACCTGTCAGTTCGCAAAGGGGAATTTGTGGCAATCATTGGGGCATCCGGTTCTGGAAAATCAACCCTGCTGCATATTCTTGGCAGCGTGGATAAGCCCACAGAGGGAAAGGTTATGATAGACGGAACCGATCTATCCAAATTGAACCGGACAGAGGCGGCAATTTTCCGGCGCAGGAAAGTGGGGCTTGTATATCAGTTTTATAACCTTATCCCGACACTGACGGTGCGGAAGAATATCCTCATGCCTCTTGCACTGGATAAGAAAAAACCCAATCAGGAATATTTTGAGAAGGTGGTAAATTCCCTTGGTATTGCAGAGAGGCTTGACGCTTTGCCAAACCAGTTATCAGGAGGACAGCAGCAGAGAGCAGCGATCGCGCGTTCCCTAATCTACCGTCCGGCTCTGCTTCTGGCAGACGAACCTACCGGGAATCTGGATCAGAAAAATTCCAGAGAAATTATTGACATGCTGAAACTTTCCAACCGCAATCTCGAGCAGACCATTTTACTGATCACCCATGATGAAAAGGTCGCTCTGGAAGCAGAACGTATTATAACAGTGAAAGACGGCTGTGTTATCAGTGATGAGCAGCGGAGGTGAAATGGATGAAAGATTATTCGTCAGATTATATGAAAAACAATCGTTCCTCCAGCCTGTCCGTCAGGATCGCCGCATTTATTTCCGCTCTGCTCTTATCCTTGTTGTGCGGTCTGTTTTATAATGCATGGAAATACGAGGTGGAACGGATTCAGCTGGAGGAAGGCGGCTGGCACAGCCGGATTTTTGGAGAGTTTGCGGAAGAGGAGATCGAAACTGTAAAGAATTTTGCAAATGTGAAAGATGCCGCAGTCAATAAAAAAGCATCTGACAGTGCAGAAACCGTATTGGATATTTACTTTGGTGATATGGATTGTGTTTTTTCAGACACGCCTCGCATTGCGCAGCAGGTAGGAGCCGCACCGGAAAAAATCGTTTACAATTATGAACTTCTGGCAATGTATCTGGTCAGGGATTCCAGTGATACAGTGCCCAGACTGCTGTTTCCGATGTTTATTCTGATCACGCTTGCGGCCTCGTTTTCCCTGATCGTGATCATTCACAATTCCTTTGCGGTATCCATGAATGCACGGATTCATCAGTTTGGTATTTTTTCAAGTATTGGAGCCACGCCTAAGCAGATTAAGGTGTGCCTTTTACAGGAAGCGGCTGGTCTCTGTGTACTTCCCATACTGGCAGGGAATTTATTGGGTATTGCGGGCAGCATGGGACTGATACAGTTGAGCAATATTCTGTTGGGAAGCGATATTCCGGGACGGCATGAATCAGTTCCCGGTTATCATCCGCTGGTACTGGTACTGACATTGTTTGTGAGTGTACTCACCATATGGATCTCCGCATGGATGCCTGCCAGAAAATTAAGTAAGCTGACGCCGCTGGAAGCCATCAGAAATACAGGCGAATTACAGTTAAAGCGCCGGAAAAATTCACATTTCCTTTCGCTGCTGTTGGGAGTGGAGGGGGAGCTTGCCGGCAATGCATTAAAGGCGCAGAGAAAGGCTTTACGGACTTCATCCTTATCGCTGATATCCGCGTTTCTGGCGTTTGCGCTCATGCAGTGTTTTTTTACCCTTTCCGGGATCAGCACAAGGGAGACTTATTTTGAACGGTATCAGGAAGTATGGGATGTGATGGTTACCGTGAAAGATGCGGATGTGGATGCCTTGGAAGAAACGGATCGCATTCAGGAAATAAACGGACTGGAAAGCGCCATGCTATATCAGAAGGCAATGGCGAAGCGGATCATTACAGAGGAAGAAATGAGCGAAGAGATGAAGTCCTTCGGTGGATTTTCACATGCGCCCGGTAATTATGTAACACAGACAGATGGCGGATGGCTGGTGGATGCACCAATCATCATACTGGATGATAACAGCTTTCTGGATTACTGTGAACAGATCGGGATTACGCCGCAGCTTCATGGGGCAGTCATCTTAAACCAGATCCGGGATGTGACAAATCCAGATTTCAGACACCCGGATTTTATGCCTTATATAAAGGAGCCGGGTGTGGGAGAAAGTGCTGCAAGTATTTTGAGACAGTCAGGGAGAGAGGAACTGACGGCTGCGGTACCGGTTCTGGCTTATACAGAAAAAGTTCCTGTTTTAAGGGAAGAATACGCAACACTAAATTATTACGAGCTGGTACATTTTATTCCGGTATCTTTATGGAATAAAATCAAGATACGGATCGGAGGCGTGGAAGAAGACAGTTATATCTGTGTTCTTGGGAAAGAAAATGCGTCCATGGAAGAACTGAACATGCTGCAAGATGAACTTGGCCGGATCTTCAGCGGGAAATATACCATAGAATCTGAAAACCGTATCCGGGAATCTGAAATAAATGATAAACAGATACAGGGAATGATGGCGATATTTGGAGGCTTTTGTATCCTGCTTGCAATCATCGGCATCGGCAATGTGTTTTCCAACACGCTGGGATTTACGCACCAGAGAAGAAGGGAATTTGCAAGATATATGTCGATTGGACTGACACCCAGGGAGCTTAAGAAAATGTTCTGCACGGAAGCACTGGTGATCGCCGGAAGACCGATTCTGATCAGTGTTCCCCTTGTGATTATTGCAACAGGGTATATGCTGAAGGCAAGCTATGTGGGAGTGGGAGAATTTATGGCAGAGGCGCCGGTTATGCCAATCCTTCTGTTTATGCTGGCCATCCTGGGATCCGTAGCACTGGCATATTATCTTGCGTGGCGGAATGTACGCATAATCAGCCTCGCAGAGGTTCTTAGGGATGATACAATGATGTAAAACTGACCAAGTGTAATTCGGAAAATTTCGCTCACAGCCGATTTTTCTGTGCATTGATGATATTATGGCTGCCAAGTTTGCAGATTCGCCAGCAGATATTAGAAGGTATGCTGCTTCGCAGTCGCGTGTTGTATCAATCTGCAATCTCTCTCACTATAACCAGTCAGGACTTTATTTAATTTTTTAGCTATGCGTTTCAGGCATTTTACATTATTCAACATGGGTATTAGACATGAGATAAAAATGGATTTACAATATAGATGTTCCGGGAAAGGGGCATCTATATGGGGACCACACAGAACCTGAGCGGATAGCGATGCTGAACAGGAGAAGGGGCAAGACCTTGGATGAGATTCACTTTAAGGAAAAACAGATCGCGCATATGGATTACCTGCGGTATGAAATGCAGAAAACCCCAAAATAAGGTTAAGCGATTATTCAGTTAGAAGGGTCGAAATTTAGTAAAGACAGAATGAGACGAGGAGCGATGAAAATGAAAAAAATGTTATCGGTAATTATGGTTGGTATCTTGATATTTTCACTGACAGGATGTGGCGGGAATAATGCGGATAGCGGCAAAGACAGCGCTGCGGCAAATGAAAATACGGTAAGTCAGGAAACGGCAGGAGCCAAAGAAAACGCTTCTTTGCCGGCGCCGGAGAACGAGGCGGATGAATCAGGGCAGTCGGAATTGGAGAGCAGTATGGCAGAACAGGATACGGCAAAGCCGGAAAGTAGTGCGACAACTGGATCAGAGACGGAACCCGATGCAGCAGACGGCAGCAATGCGCTGGTTGTGTATTTCTCATGGTCGGGGAATACGGAAAATGTCGCAAATGCCATTGCGGAGCAGACGGGGGCGGATGTATTTGAAATTGTTCCAGAGGAAACCTATACCTCCGACTATAATGCGCTTTTGGATATTGCATCAGAGGAAAAGGAAAGCGGTGCCCGTCCGGCGATTGCGGGAAGCATAGAGGACATTTCTCAGTATGAATTCATTTATGTGGGGTTTCCCAACTGGCTTGCGTACCACAATATGGCGATAATTTTCCACTCTATTTTGAAATTAAAAATGATGTAAAAAATTTATTATCATATGATTACGAAAATTAGGAGAGTTATTTGTTAAGTGTGTTTGGACTAAATTAGGAGGGCATAATGAAAGAACAATCGGAAATTGATACTGCACAGATTGTTAAAGATTTTTTCTTGGGAGAATTTTCATTTGATGAGTTGAAATATGATCCAGAGAATTTACCAAAAGGAAACCGAAAAGAATTGGCGGATGTGGTTGTAGAATATGGAAATAATGTTATTGCGTTTCAAATCAAGGGGCGAGAGAATTTTGATAATGGTACCAGTGAGGATGAATGGGTAAAAAAATATACAGATAGAGCCAAGAATCAGCTTGTAGATACATACAATCAATTTCAGAATAATGTGGCACCACCATTTGTAAATGGTCGGGGAGACAGATATGAATTAAAAAAGCATGGAATCTATACAGGGATAATTATTCTTTATAATGAAAGGGTACAGGAATATAAGAGAGTTTTAAATTGTAGGCGGTTGAAGGGGATTGTACACTGCTTTACATATAAGGATTTTAAGAATTGCTGTGAAAAATTAGTTCTACCAAAAGATATTATGGAGTACATGTCATATCGTGAGAAATACGTTGAAATGGATAGGATATGTAAGGAAGAAGAAGCCGATGTGGTAGATAGATTTCTTGTTGAGAAATATGGAACAAATAAATTTGATCCAGATGAATTGTATATATTTCGTTGGTTCCTAAATAATTACAAAGACAGATTGGAGGACGGTAATCGCAAACAGTACAGAGAAATTATAGAAGTCTTTCTGGAATTAGACCGGGCCGGTGTAGATGCTTTTTCTCGAAGATTAGGCAAAATTATTTCACTGGCAAAAAAGAGTGTAAATTCTGATAATATATATAACGTGATTGATTATTGCTCACAAACACAGGCGGTCTATGACCATTTGTGGAACTGTAGTTATCCAATCAATGAACTTCTGCACAGCTTTTTGGATCTCTTCACGGGAGTGAAAAAATAC
>CATOJY010000069.1 GCA_951800685.1 uncultured Lachnospiraceae bacterium | reverse complement strand
GCGGGTTAAAGGGTTTTGTAATATAATCATCCGCTCCAATGGTCAGACCCATGATCTTATCCACGTCCGTCCCTTTTGCTGTGAGCATAATGACAGGATACCAGAACTTCTCCCGGATTTTTTTACAAATTTGAAAGCCGTCCACATCAGGGAGCATCACATCCAGAATTGCCAGATCCAGGTCTGTATGCGCGATGTACTCCAGAGCTTCTTTGCCCGTATAACATTTATGAACCGTGCAGCCGTCTGCTGTAAGATAAAGCTCGATTACATCGGCCAGTTCTTTTTCGTCATCTACTACTAATATATTGTAACTCATTTGACTCCTGATTGTATCTCATATGAAACCAATATGATTTTTCTGATTCTTTTTATACGGAAACAGAGAGAGTTGCGCCAGGTTCAGGTCCGACTGATTCCCCGGTCTTCGTATAGATTACAGGCTCCATCTTAACAGCATCCACTGTTTTTTCTGCAGATATGCCATTATCTGCACCAGTCTGAACCGAATCCGTCTTCTCGTCCAACGCGGCCTTTCCACGCTCGCTTATGCTTACGATATCAGTATCCTCATTCTGGCTTTCCGCTATTCTCTTTTCCAGTTCCTCACGCTCTTCCCTGCGCTTCTGAATGGCATTTTCCTGCTCCGCCTTCGCTTTTTCCCTCGCTTCCTTTGCATCCTCTTTCATCCCTTTTTCTGTGACTTTCTGATAGTCTTCTGCTTTATCCGCAAAGTCCCCTACATACCCCATTGCCCGTTCCATGACGGCTGTATCTCCTCTTCGCTCCGCTTCTTTATAAACTCGCAGCGGTGTATTCATCAGTTTCATACTCATGCTTGCCCCTGTAAGGCCTTCCATTGTTTTCGTATGCATAATTATTCCTCTTTGAATTTTTCCTGATATAATATTTTTTAGAAATCCAAATAATCCATTTCCAAAATCCCGGGAAACAGTGCGCATTTGCCACCATGTCCCGGTATTGATACCACACTAAAAACTTAAGTCTCTTTTATTCTGATACAGAAGCATTCTGCCGCCTGTATGTATCATTGTCCTTCTGGCTTAACTCGTTTTCTACCTGTGTCAGCTTTTTCTCCAGCTCCCGGATTTTCTTTTCATCTCCGGAAGCAGACTGGATCTGCTGTTTGAGCTGCTGCTTTTTCTCTTTCAGCTTCTTGATCTCCCTGTCAACCTTATCCGTATTTGTGACACATTTCTCCGCCGGCTTTCCCTGGCTGTCTCCGCCTACCTTCGGTGCTTTGCCATCTTCGTTTTTCTCGGAACGGTCATCCTGTTCCTTTGCATGGCCAGCTTTCGGGTCATCAAAAAAGATTTTCCGGTTTCCGTTCTCATCCTGGCCTACCCGGTACAATCCCGTAGGCTGATTCCCCGATTTTTCACTGCTGATGTACTCGTCCTTTGGTTCGGACAGTCTGCCGGAGTTTTTCTCCTCTGCAGCCTTTTCTGCCTCCTTTGCCTTTTCCGCCCTCTCGGCGGCCTGTTTTTCCTTCACCCGCTCTGCGTAGTCGGCGCCGGAATGATCATAATTTCCTTGAATCTGCATTGCCATAAGCGTGTTCCTCCTTCAAATTGATATTGTCAAGCGACTTCTTTTCAGTCGCTTTAAGCTGCTTTGCAGCCGCTCCCCGCCGCAGACAGCTTCCTTTTTCTTTTTTTCGGCTGTAGTAAGCAGCATTTTAATCCATTTGCTGTGTGCTGCTTTCTGGATGCTGTGGAATGATCAGCAGCACATGGAGGACAAATACATGCTCCTGAGTCTCTATACTCATGGCGCCGCCATATTTTTCAGCCACTTTTTTTACATTCGACAGACCTGTCCCTTTTTTGAACACACTTTTCCCATGGAAGCTGTTCTGAATTTCCATCATAAGGAAATCTCCCTGGATCCGCCCGGACACACGGATATACTTTTCTATGCCGGTACCCAGATTTTTTACTGCATGGATTGCATTATCCAGTGCATTTGACAGGACAATACAGATATCAATATCTCTGATGCCACAGGGATATGGCAGAGGAAGGGAACAGTCCACATCTATCCCCATGCTTTTTGCAATCCCCAGCTTGTTCCCCACCAGGATATCCACCACCGGGTTGTTGGTACTGCAGGGGAATGACATTTTTTCCGCCATATCGTCCAGATCCTCCACATAGGTTATGGCTTCCTCCAGTTTCCCATTCTGCAGGAGCTTTTTTACCACTGCGATGTGGTTCCTAATGTCATGTCGGAAGGACTTTGTTTCATCGTAACGGGCTTTCGCTTCCTCAACATACTGGTTCAGGGAATGTTCCTGTTGTTCCATCAGTGAAATTTCAGTGCTAAAACGAAAACTCTGCTGCAGTTTCTTATAGGAAAACAGGATGCAGAACAGACTGGCAAGTCCCAGAAAATACATGGACAGCATCTGCCCATGGCTGAAAAAGTGTTCCGCAGGCCCTTTGTCCACCGAGATCTCAAACTGGAAATCATATTCAATCGCATTGATATAGCTACTCATAATAAATATCATCAGGATCGGAATGAAAATCAAAACCATCTGCTGCATTCCCATTGTGGTTTTAGGAGTATCCACGGGATCAAAATCATCCCAGGAAAAATAACGGTACACCATATAATAACAAAAACCGGTCAGAACCAATGATGCGGCCTCACTGACCAGCATGGCCGCAATATTATCTGTCTCATGGAAAAAGGCCGGCAGCCATGGGTATGGAAGACTAATCATCGAGTTTACAATTCCGCCGCAGAGCAGCATAATTTCCGCTGCCAGAGCCGCATACAGAAGGGAATGCTTAAAACCTGCACGGCAGATAACAGTCCCGTATGCTGTGAGCAGAAAAATAAGTACCGCAAAGCCAATGATTGTGCTGGCTGGAACAAAATCATTGATAATCACTGCACCTACTGAAAACAGGAAATAAAAAGGAGGCCACATTTTCTTTTTCAAAATTTTTGCCAGGAAATAAAACTGGAAGGACATCTCGACAGCGCCCATTATATATACATTAAAAAAATCTAAATACTCAGCCATGCTACCTGCCCCCATATGTAAAAAAACCTTACATATTCTTCATATACTGCAGAACAACACTGGAAAACTCCTTACTCCGCAGCCGTGATACGGGAACCTCTTTGCCGTTATCCATACAGGCAGTCCCGTTTTTATATCCTTTTAAATGCTTCAGGTTGATGAGATAGCTCCTGTGGCACCGGAAAAAATGGCTGCCCAGCTTCGTTTCCAGATTTTCGATCCGCTCATAATAATCAACAACCTCGCCGGAAGCCAGGTTCAGATATATTTTCCGGTCTATGATCTCGCAGAAAACAATCTCCTCCTCCCGGATAATGCGCCCCTCATATCCCTTTTGCACCAGCAGGCTGTCTTCGCTGGCATTTTGCATGGAAGTGTAAAGGCGCTCCATCGTCTTTTCAAACTGTTTTTCCTCCACCGGCTTGACCAGATAATCGTAGGCCTGCACCTCGAAAGACTGAAACACCATCTCTTTCAGTACCGTGATAAAGATCAGGAA
This sequence comes from uncultured Lachnospiraceae bacterium, assembly GCA_951800685.1. GTDB lineage: Bacteria > Bacillota > Clostridia > Lachnospirales > Lachnospiraceae > UBA3282. The sequence continues at coordinate 9,126 of CATOJY010000069.1, read as the reverse complement.
TCCCCGGAACTTAGAATCCCTCAGCTTCCTTGCCGTTTCTATGCCGTCCATGCCCTTCATCTGGATGTCCAGAAACAGGATGTCGATCTGCCCGTCGTAGCTTAGCAGCTCTTCGCCACTTGAAAATGTCCGAAGCTGAATCTCCCTGTTCTTTTTACGGAAAAAATCGGAGGCCATTGCCCTTATATGATCGGACATGTGTTTTTCATCATCACAGATTGCAATACGGATCAATGCGCCACCTCCTCGCCATGATATTATCATTGCCATAAAAAACATTTTATTATATCCTGCCAAAAATACCAAAACAATTTAATTGCTGTGAAATGTTTATCTGTTGCCGTGAAATGCTGTGCGAAATTTTATCAATTTTTACCTAAGTTAATTTTAACTTTATGCCCTCATCTGTTCTACCAGAGATTGCTTTTTCTGCCTGCGTACCATCCAGACAGACAGGACTACCTCCATGCCAAACAATACCAGGAGGAACAGCCCCATTTGCAGGAACGGGAACTGGTATGGGACAACTGCACCTGCAAAGGATTTCTTGCTGACTTCCGCACAGACTGCCATGGAAATCGGCAGCCCCAGGATCACGACGGTAAGCGCCGCAAAAAGCGCATGACACATCCCCTCGGTGACACTCATCCGGCACAGCTGTTTCCCGGTCAGGCCAACGGAGCGCAGGATACTGTTCTCCCGCTTCCGGGACATCTGGTTGGAAAGCGTCGTATTGATCAGGTTGACAACGCCGAACAGGAAGATCAGCCAGGAAAGAGCCTGCAGGCTTCCAAAAATAATGCTGTTCTGCATTTTCTCATATTCGATATGTGCGGCTATAGTATCCACTCCAAGATTGCTGCGGCCGGATACCAGCTCCTGCAGACTGCTTTCCACAGACTCTGCTTTTTGAGGATCATTCACAATGCTCCAGGAGTAGTCAAAACTTTCGATTTCAGGATGGAGCTCACGAAACAGCTCCTCCGGTGCGAACAGGGCCGCCGAATCCATAGCAAGCGCACCATGTCCGTTTGCTGCCTTCGACGCATCGAACAGCCCGGATATGGTAACTGTCACGGTTTTCTGGCCTAAAACCAGCTCCATGGTGGCCCCAACATCCATATCAGTATGGTGCTTCTGATAACCCGTACTCAGAAGGATGCTGTGGGCATCCGCCGGCATGGCGCCTGATACCAGCGCAGCTTCTACATCCATGCAGTTTGCGTCCGTCAGCATGTCGCACATACCGGCTTCAGCACTTTCGGAAGTCCTAAATTTGCCGTGCAGAGACCGGCGGGTGGCCAGCACATCTGTCACCCCGTCCACAGAAAGGATCTCCTGCCTTAAGTTTTCATCCAGCGGATTGCCTGCAGCCATAATCTCTTCCTCCGGCTGCTCTGAAGACAGATATATCTTCATATCCCCGTCCGGGAAAAACAGCCTTGCGGCCTGCTCCGGCGACCGGGTCAGGACCATGGAAGACACCACCAGAAGAAGGATTCCGCCCAGGCTTAGGGATACTGCAATGCTCACTGACTTCTTGCGGTCGCGCCCAAAATTTGCAAATCCCATGGATATGGGACTTAATTTCCGGTGTTTCTTTCTGTTGTGTACCTTTTCCTGACCTGCGGAAAAACGCATTGCCTCCAGCGGTGAAATGTTGGCAGCTATTTTAACCGGTCTGTGAACGGAAGACGCTACCATGAACCAGCAGACCACCACGGTCAAAAGCACAGCTGCCCCATAATAAACCCCATGAAAACCCTTTGGGAACAGGAGCAGGCCGCCGCCCACCCCAAGCAGGATGCCAATCAATATTCCAATTCCGCCCAGCCTCCGGCTCTCCTTTTTCACGATGCGCCGAATCTGTCTGGGTGTTGCGCCGATGGTGCGGAGCTGCCCATAGCTTTGTATTTTGTCGTTCACAGAAATACGGAAAATACTCTGGATGACTACATATCCTCCGGCAAGCACAAGAGCCGCTATGCCGAAAATGGTCACAAAGTCAATGGATCTGGAATTGGAAGCAAAATAATTGCTGTTCATCCCTACATGTGCAGAGCCAAACCGTGCGGCAATCTCAAGACAGTGGGCAGTCATGGTATCCTGGTCAAACTGCCTGTCATTTTTGAAATGCACATAGGCACGGTATCCTGCAGAGTCAAATCCGGCCCACTGCGTCAAGGCCGCTTTGGATATTGCAATGGCGCAGATATTTCCTTCCTTTTCTCCCGCGATGGACAGGATTCCGGTCACGGTATAGTCGCCATGAAAGCTCCCGGTATCCAACCGGACCGTCTCACCGATTTTGGCACTGGAACCGAAATTAGAGAGAAAATATTCGCTGACAGCGACTTCATTCGCCTTTGCCGGGAGCTCTCCTTTTACCAGCTCCATCTGACTGCGGGCAATATACATCATGTCGCTGTCGCAGTACACATAGGAGGCGTTGTATCCCTGCCCTGAATGCTCCTGCCCCAGCAGATAGTATTCACCCACCCGGGCAAGCTCCGGCAGTTCTTTCAGCGCCGCCACATGGTCCGCCTCCACGCCGGTGAAGACCGCCTCATAGGTGTCGGCCACCTGATTACGCTGAATCTGTGCAACAGAAACGGATATAACCGCTGCAAAACAGATCAGAAACGCCGCCAGAGCAACTGCAATTACCACCATCAGGTTCCGGCGTTTCTCGCTGGCGAGGCTGCGCTTTGCAAGCTTTTTCACAATAGCGCCGGTATCATTTTCAAAAGGCCATGTCATGATCCACCTCCTCCTATTCCATTGCTCTGATCTGCTCAACAAGAGATTGCTTTTTCAAATTTCCAGTTGTATAAGAGATCAGGATAAACTGCACAATCAGCAGAATCGCTGAATATATCAATACGACCAGCCACGGAAATGAATAATAAAAGTATGGGTTCATCGTTTCTACCACTACCTGTATGGACAGGAAGCCAAGCCCGGTTCCCAGAACCAATGTTACAAGCATAGCAAAGATGGAATAAATCAATCCTTCATAACACAGCATTTTGATAAGTTGTTTTTTGCTCTGGCCAATCGCCTGTAACATCCCTATTTCCTGTCTACGGGACAAAAAGTTCGTGATTGTCGTATTAACAAGGTTGATGAGAGAAAAGCACACAACAAGAACGGCCACGATCAGCAATACCCCGAAAGACAATTGTTGCAGTCCACTATAATAGGTGATACTTTCTTTTATGGTTTCCATAACCAAATCACTGTTCCCGTCTATCAGCTGATTTAACGCGGCTTTAACCGTATCGAATTTATCTACATCAATTATTACGGAAATCGCGCCTGTGCAATCTATCCCGGCCGCTTCATTCAAAAGCTGTTCTGGGAGTGTAAAGCATTTTGAGAAGCCTGAGTAAGAATATTCCTTTACAATCCCCATGACCGTATAGGCTTCTGTGTGAATCAGGCCGGATTCGGTTTCATAATTCACTTCCACAGTATCGCCCAATGCGGCCTCTATATCATAGAGATCGGCGCGCTCCTGAAGCAGGACAATCCCATTACCCGCAATCAGTTCATCATAATCAACCGTTCCGGCAATGAGCTCTTTCTCCAAATTCTGCTGCTCATCCCAGCGAAAGCCCTGAATCCATTTTCCGGAATTACCATTTACGCTATATTCTGCGTCCGTATAATACCAACACACTGTTTCGGTAACACCATCAATGGATTCGATTGCTTTTTCAAAATCATCGTCATATAGATTTTTTTGCTGTAATCTGGTTAAAGAAACGTGTGCGGTATCAAAGGATTGGTTCGCGTTAAGTTTCACATTAAATTCACCCACAGGGAAAGCCCTGCCTCTTGCCTCCGCGACACCATCATAAGAAGCTAACATGGTCGAAATCAGTACAACCAATACTCCGCCAAGTGAAAGAGAAAGTATTGTCAAAATCGATTTCGCCTTTTGTCTGGACAGATTCATTTTTGCAAGAGTAGCAGGTGTTATTTTACGGTGCAGCACAGAACTTTCTTTCACCTTCCCGTTATAATCGGAATATCGAAGTGCCTCCATCGGAGATACTGCCGCGGCTCTTTTTACAGGAGTATGAATGGCAATCATCACGATCATAAAAGCAAAAAGTCCAACGCCAGCCGTGACGCATAAAGCAATCAGCCAGTACCAACCCGCGGGAATCAGAAAATAGCCAATCACATTTCCAATTACCAAACCGATAGGAATACCAATGGCAGCAAGTAATTTTCCCTCGCGGTAAACCATCTTTTTGATCTGCCGTTTGGTTGTTCCAATGGTGCGAAGCTGCCCATAGCTACGTATACTGCCTGCTACCGAAATATAAAAAATCGAATAGATCACAATGCCGGAACCAATGAAAGTGATGAAACCGATCAGGAAATAAAACAGCATATCACTTCCTCGATTTTCGTCCTTTAAGTCGAAATATGTGGAGCGGACAATTAACTGATCATCGGAGATTTCTAACTGCTGTGCCAGCGTGTCTGCATAGCTGGCGGCTTCTTCCTCGCTCATATTTTGAGCGTCTCGCAGCCCGATGTAATAATCAATCATGCCCCTGCTGCCATACTGCTGTCTTACGAATGCTTTCGATATAATGGCTGTATATCGTCCAATGTCGCCTGTTTTCACATCCAAGATCCCTGTCAATTTGAAATCATGGATCGTTCCGTCAGAAAAGGGGATTTGGATTGTCTGTCCTAATTCACTTGAATACCCCAAACTGTTCAAAAAAGATTCCTGTACTACAATTTCATCTTCCAAAGTCGGTAAATCTCCCAACCATGGCATACCTTGCGATTTTAGCATATCTGCATTTGCATAAGTAAAATTGACGGTTGAATGATTTACCTGTTCAGAAAATGCGTTGATAAATTCTCCTACCCACGCAATTTCTTCCTGATGATACAATTCCTGCCCCTGCTGTTCAGAAATCGCATGAAACATAATCTGTGCTGTCTTTTGATTACGATTTCGCGTTTCCTGCATGACGCCAAAACCATAAAGAACAATGGCGGACAGTAATGCGCTCGCAAGTGCAATCGTCAAAACAATAAAGATATTTCTCTTTCGATTTGCTGATACACTTCGATTTGATATGCGTTTTACTATGGCGCCGGTATCATTTTCAAAAGGCCATGTCATGTCTGTCTCCCTCCAATCATTCTGTCGCCTTAATTCGCTCCACAAGGGAAAGCTTTCTGGTATAGCGGACTGCGCAGACTGAAAACACTCCCTGCACCAGAAGCAGTGCGGCTCCGAACAATAGCACCTGGACCGCCGGGAAGTGATAGGTGAGTGTCCCAAACATGCCGATCCGGTCGAAGACTTTGCACACGGCCAGACTACACGCCGTTCCCAGTGTCAGGGTGGTCAGTAGCGTGATTACCACATAGTACAGGCACTCAAAAGACAGCATTTTGGACAGCTGCCGGTCACTCATGCCTACGGACTGGAACACACCGAACTCCTGCTGGCGGGTGAGCAGATTGGTAATCAGGGTATTGGCAAGGTTAATCAAAGCGAACACAAAGATAAAGACCAGGATGCCGTAGTCCCGGGCTAGTTCTCCCTGCAGGCCGCGCTCCAGCTCGGCGGACAGGTCGTCCAAACCGGAGATTACCACCCGCTGGTCGGACACGGCGCCGAACACCGCCCGCCGCAGCTGATTGCTGTCCCGCCCCGTATGGAGATTGACATAGCCGGTAAAATCCTGAATTTCCGGATACAGGGCGGACAGTTCCTCTTCGGGCAGAATAAAGAAATGAGATGAGCTGCCAATCTGAACATCCCGCACAATGCCCATCACCGTATAGGTCTTCGTCCGTCCGTTGTAGCAGGAGACAGTGATCGTATCCCCGACCTGATAGCCGGTCCGATAGATTTCTCTCAGCGCACTGCCGGCAGGACAGACCAGAATGCCGTTTCCATCCAGAAGCTGCTGGTAGTCCGCTGCTCCATCCAGAACTGCATCGCCCACGTACATCTCCTTCATATCCTCCCGGGAAATTCCCCTGACAACAAAGGGCTCATGCGCCCGATTTCCGGGAATGGCGCTGATGGCGGGAATCTCCACGCAGGCCAGGCTGTAGGCTGTGACATCATCCACGCCGGGGAGGGCGGCCAGCTTCTCCTGCAGGGGCAGCCCCAGGGGATTCTCCTTCTGCATCTCCACAAATTCCCAGCCGGCGTGATCTTCATATTGCAACAGATACTGGCTCCTGTCTCCGAATTGAGACTGAGCCATTTCCTTGACGTCCACCGAGTTTGCGTAGGCGGAAATGCAGAGCAGCAGAATCCCAGTCAAACTTAAAGAAAGAGCCGTTACAAACGCCTTTTTCCGGTTCCGGGAGAAATTCATCAGAGCCAGCCGGGGCATGGTCAGACGGCGATGAAGCTGCCTGGAGACACTGCGTCCCTGCTGCCCGGAATATGCAGTGGTACGGATGGCCTCAATGGCTGAGACCTTTCCCGCCATCGCCATGGGTTTTCTGGTGGCGATCAGGACGGCGCCATAGGTAAGGAGGAAAACCACCACTGCAGAGCGGATATTGTCGCCCCAGGACCAGTAGCCGGGGACTGCGATCAGCGCCATGCCTGCGGCGCAGATCAATCCGATGGGAATGGCAACAGCGGTCAGGAAGCGCCTCTCCCGCCTGACTACCCGCTTCAACTGCTTTGGCGTGGTTCCCAGCACTTTCAAACGGCCGTATTCCCGCATTTTGCCCATGACGGAGATGTAGAAAATGTTGTAAATCACAATGGAGCAGACCACGGCAATCAGGAGTGCCGCAGCATAGACCTCCATCCCATTTCCAAGATACAGATCCACCATACCAAAATAGCTGGAGCTGTAAAAGGTTCGCTCCTCCGGAATGCCCATTTCCGAAAAGAACTGTTCAATATCTGCCCGGAGCTGAGCCGGTTCCATGCCCTGGCTCCCAGCAAAGCGGAACCGCAGCTCATAGGGGGCATTGTGGCTGTCCGCCTCCACAGCTGCCTCCGGAATCCAGACCGTGAAGATCCGGCTGTCATTCTCCGCCTCTAAAATACCTGTGACCGTATAGGACTTCTCGCCGCTGCCCAAATCCAGAACCACTGTCTGACCAACCTCCCCTGAGAGACCAAAATAACGGAAAAAGGAGCGTTCCACGCACAACTCATTCTCCTTTTGTGGATAAGCCCCGGTAATCTCACCGTAGCCCATCAGGTCAATCATCTCTTTGCTTACATAGCTGACGTTCAAAACACTGTCCTCATGACGGGCGGTTCCCGTCTCGACAGTACAACCCCATTTCTCAAACTTTCCGGCGTCCACAAGCCGGGCGACCTCTTCCCTGGTCAACCCGCTGCACCCGGCCTGATACTGCCCCAGGATACCATCCAGCGTCTTCATCTGCTGGGCGGAATAGAGAAAACAGAGGCTTCCCATCAGGCAGACGGCAAGGGCGATCGTAAGAATAATAAAAACACTCCGACGTCTGTCTGCTTTTATGCTCCGTACTGCCAGTTTCTTTTCTACGATACTGGTATCATTTTCAAAAGGCCATGTCATATCGGCCACCTCCTTCTATGAAATTCTAAAAAATACACTTATCGCAGAGCTTCCACCATTGATGACTTGCTTTGCTGCTTTAAGGCACTTGTTGTAATCAGCACACTACATAAAATAATAATCGCACAATTCAAAATTGTAATACCCAATGGAAATTCATAATTCAAATAGCTCATCAGGCTGTTTTTCAAAAATGAGCAAAGAACATATCCAATTCCTCCACCAATTATCACAGATAATACAAGTCCCATGCCGACTACGATCAATCCCTCTTTATGAACCATCACGGATAATTGTTTTTGGGACATTCCCACGGAACGCATGAGAGAAAATTCCCTGCTCCTTACGATAATTCCCGTCAAAATGGTATTCAACAAATTCATCACAGAAAAACAGCCAATTAAAACAATGGCTATTGCAAGGGCTGACTGTGTTCCCTGCAGGAAGTTTTCATTCTGGGCAATGGCCGCAGAAAGGGAATCCACACTCAGCTGCGGGTGATCTGATACAATCTGGTCTATTTCGTTTTCTGCCTGCTGTTCCAAAGAATCCTCTACACGAATCACATACTGATATGTGAGATTGCTGTGTGCGATTTTTTGCATGGAATCAACCGGTAATAACAGCATATCTATTTTATCGCCATGATTTCCGATCTTACTTTCGTCAAGGACTGCCGCAATCTCAAATTCCAGATTCTCCGTATTCTGCCCATCAAAAATCTTCAGCGTTACAGACGAGCCGGCCTCTGGATAAAAACCAAAATACTTTTCAAAGTCATTTGGCCTGCCAATCACCATCTGATTCTCAGATGCCATTTGCTCATAATCTGATATTGTTCCATTTAAGAGACAGCTTTGCAGCAAAGCCATATCTGCTTTCTCAAATCCTACAATTTCAGCATCTGACTCCAGGGCCTGCAGATCATAGGAAGCTGGGAGATGCCAATCGTCTATAATCTTTTGCACACCTGATAATTGCGAGAGTTCTTTTTCCACTTCCTCCGTAAAAGGACTTGATTCCTGCAAAATTTCCAAAGGATTTTCCATCAGCTCCTGATTTGAGATCCTTAAAACGAATTGTCCTCTTGCAAATCCAGATAAAGACATATCTTTTGCATTGATCGAAGAAAGGACAGAGGATAAACCTAACAGCAGAACGCCAGTCAGGACAAGAGAGGCGACTGTCAGCATATTCTTTTTCTTATAACGCAACACTTGATTTACTGCCAAATACCCCGGCGTTAGTTTGTACTGCCTATGTTTACCTTTCGGCCCCTTATTTTGTTCATAGCGGGAAGCCTCTATGGGTGAAACGGCCGCCGCTATCTTAGCAGGCTTTTTGATGGACAGGCGCACAGTGGCATAGGTCAACGCAACAACAACCGGGCATATCCATAGTACATTCCATAATCCAAATCCATGGGGAATCAAAAGATAAGCCACTGCAATTCCCGCAATCAGTCCCATCGGAATTGCAGGTAACATCAGCAAAGTCCCCTCCCTGAGAACAAGCCTTTGAATCTGTTTTGCTGTCATACCTATTGTGCGGAGCTGTC
>CATOJY010000068.1 GCA_951800685.1 uncultured Lachnospiraceae bacterium | reverse complement strand
TTTTGAATTTTTTTACAAAAGTTTTTGACCCGCTTTTTCTACATGCGAAACACGACTACTTTTCGCGGTAGGTTTTTATAATAGCACCCCTCTCCTCCTTTTGTCAATATCTTTTTGCATAAATTTTAAAATACAAAAAATACGCCTGTTTTTAGGATCCCGCCGACTGGTAATGCCGCGTTCCAAGTCTCCATACTCCATAGCACAGCAATAGGAAATATACTACTCCAAACGGGTATAATCCATAATACCAACATTCCGTCCGCCCAATCAAATACTGTAATGGATAGTACTGCATCAACGCATAAGGGATTATATAAGTGCAAACCTTTAACATCCGTCTGCCATAAATATCCACCGGGTATTTTCCATGTTCCTTCGCCCCATAAGTCAGGATATTGATAGCCTCCAACCCATCTAATAAAAAGAAGCAGAGCGCTGCCTCTAACAGAAAAAGGCTGATAAACAGCAGGGTTCCCCCAAATAACATGGAGCAGAGTGTCATAACTTTTCCAGGCGTCCAGCAAACCGGACTGACTACCATACTATACAGAAACAGCAAAACCGCCTGCAGGATCAATCCGATCCTGTCAATCCGGAATCTGCTTCCCAGAAGCTGCAGGATCACGCTGTGCGGCCTGAGCAGGATCCTGTCGAACTCTCCCTGACGCACAATCCCGTCAAAAGTAGCAAAACCGCTGCCAATACACTCTGCCAGCGCAAAATCCATCTGAATGATGGAATAACACAACAACACTTCTCCAAACGTATATCCTTTGACCTGACCGAACCGTGAAAACATGAAATAGACACCCAGGATTCCATTAAAAGCAAGCAGAAAGCGTCCGGTCATAACCAGGAAAAAAGAGGTCCGATACTGCATTTCACTTCGCAGTACCACAGAAATATAATGAAAATACAACTTGACACTGTTTTCTATTTTTGCAATCATAGCATTCCTTTCCAGGCTTTTCCCATCTTATCCCATCTTTTATTCTTTGAACCAAATAGATCTAGACACGCACAAAGACGAATTACCCACCCTGTACTATGATCTTACGCTCCACCGCTTTACACAATACCTTGCCACACAACAGCAGCACCAATAACCAAAAACTTTGAAGCGCAATGCTCTTTACCATCTCATTCCCTGTAAGATCACCGACATAAATACGCAGCGGCACATTAAACATGCTCGCAAAGGGGAGCAGTTCCACGATCCGCCTGACTCCATCCGGCATAAATGGCAGCGGGATAATCGCCCCTGCAAGAAAATCTACCATAGAAGTGAACATCACCCTCAACCCTTGGGGCGATATGGTAAAGAATGCCAGAATATAAGTAAACATGCAAAATGCCACCGTCACCCCAAGGCCCAGAAAAAGTGTCAGGACAAACAGCACAAAATGTTTCAGGCTTACGGGCAGCATCACCCTTAACGGTCGTGGAAGCATAAAGGCTATCACCAGCATAGGAACACAGCGCAAGCTGGCTCTCGCAATTCTTCCAGCAGTTGTTTTCGCAAACCACATATTATAAATAGAAACCGGTCTGCACAGTTCATAGGCAATGCCACCATTCATAATACTTTCAAAGATATCCCCATCGGCATTCCATGTCGCAAACGCGGAAAGAAATATCTCACGCAGCCATATATAAGAAACTGTTGCCGAAAAAGTCATCGGATAAGCCGCTGGATTTGCTTCCTGAAAAGCACGGAAAGTAAGACATTCCATAAGTCCCCATAGCATCTGCGTCACGATCCCGCCAAAAGCTGCCACGCGGTACTGCAGTCCCATATTAAACTGCAGCCGAAAGAATGAAAAATATTTCTTATATTGTCTCATCGCCATCCCTCCCTAAAGAATATCCAGCTTCTGGTAGAGAGCAGCAACAATACATTCCAGACTTTCTTCTCTGTGTGCAAATTCTCCATCCGCTAAAACTGTCTGCCTATGCAGCCCCGCTGACCATCCATCTTCTTCATATATACCCTCTGCCTGCTCTGTTCCTTCGCACACGTGATCTGGCAGGTGTACTGAATTTTTCACCAGTTTTCTCATTTCTTCCAACGTACCGTCTATGAGAACCCTTCCTCTGCCAATCAAAATGATGCGCTTTGTCAGCGCTTCAATATCCTGCATGTCATGCGTTGTCAGAAGAACCGTCGTTTTGTGTTCTTTATTCAGACGAAGAATAAATTCCCGCACTGCCAGCTTAGAAACCGCATCCAGACCAATTGTTGGTTCATCCAGAAAAAGAATCCTGGGGGAATGTAAGAGAGATGCTGCGATTTCACAACGCATTCTCTGTCCAAGAGACAGTTGTCTTGTGGGCATTTTTAACAGCTCCTGCAAATGCAGCAGCTCTGTTAGTTCTTCCATATTATTTCGATATTTTTGGGGTGAAATCGCATAGATATCCTTTAAGAGTTCAAAAGAATCAATAACAGGAACATCCCACCACAGCTGGGAACGTTGGCCAAACACCACTCCAATCTGCCGCACATGTTCTTTCCGATTCTTCCATGGTATGCGCCCATCTACAAGACAGGTCCCTCTCTCCGGTGTTAAGATTCCGCTTAGAATTTTGATTGTGGAACTTTTGCCCGCTCCGTTCGGTCCGATATAGCCTACCATCTCTCCATCCTGAATGGCAAAGCTGACATCCGATAATGCCTGGATGATCTCTTTCTCCCGCCGGAACAATGCTTTACAGGCCTCTTTCATGCCTGCGTTTCTCTTTGCTACTCTGTACGATTTATATACATGCTCCATCGTAATCATTTTGCTTCCTCCTGGTAGTAATATTTTTGTTCGCAATAGTATACCTGCTCTCAATCTGCCAGGACGACAGCAGCATGACCATCCCTCTCATGAAAATCTGTATTCTCATAGCTGGAACGTTCACGCTGCTCACCTCCAGGCAGCAAACACTTGATGCAAATTCCTGAAAATATCTTGCCAAGTAGGTCTTCTCTCTCCGGTAGCAGCCGGAGATTACCTCAATTATTCTGTTTTCTTCAAAGTATCATCACTTTGTACTAACCAATTCTTCTTCGATGCGTAGTTTTATCTGGCACGAAGATCAGCTCACATAATTATCAAAATATCCCTGGATCAGGATCACCGGTGTCCCTTTATCCCCAGATCCACTGGTCAAATCACACAAAGAGCCGATCAGGTCTGTCAGCTTTCTAGGGGTAGTGCCCTGAGACACCATATCGCCTACCAGATTGTCCTTCTTTTCCCTAATGCGGTTAGAGATCGCGTCCTTAAGCGCCTGACCGGACAAATCCTTGAAATCATTGTCCGCCAGATATTTTAACTTCAGCTCATTAGGCGTGCCCTCCAGACCAGGTGTACTGGCTGGTGAAACGCAGGGATCTGCAAGTTCCCAGATCTTACCTACGGGATCTTTAAAGGCACCGTCACCATATACCATGACCTCTACATGCTTTCCAGTCCTGTCCAAAATTTCCTTCTGGATATCCAATACCAGATCTGTACACTCCCGTGGGAACAACTTGATTGTATCTTCTGTAGATTTATTGGAACCAAGCAGGCCATATTTCTCATTGCATCCACTGCCGTTTACTGGCTCTGTGAGAATATCATCCATTCCCATCACCACTTCTGCGCCTGCTGCCTTTAAGAGTCTCTTTGTACGTGCTCTCGTATGAATGTCACAGTTGAGCACATTTTTCGCATAAGGAAGAATGCTGCGGCAGTCATTCGCGAAGATGATCTCCACTTCTGCGCCTGCCTCTTTGATTACTTCTCCGTAATAGGATACATAATCTACCCCTGTAAAAGGATGTTTATTCTCACCGAAAAGCTCCCGGTACTTCTCTAACGTAAGTACATCACTGTACGGATTGATCCCCGCCTGATCCAACTGGTCAAGGGAAACCAGTTCATTCCCCACTTCATCACTGGGATAGCTGAGCATCAAAACTACCTTCTTCGCTCCCTTTGCAATGCCACGCAGACAGATTGCAAAACGGTTTCTGGACAGAATCGGAAAAATAACACCGATGGTCTCCCCGCCAAGCTTCTTGCGCACATCCTCCGCGATCGCTTCTATAGAAGCATAATTGCCTTGCGCCCTTGCCACTACAGACTCTGTCACAGCGATCACATCCCGGTCACGGATTGCAAATTCTTCTGCCGTGGCTGCTTCCAGGACACTGTCTGTAACAATCTTAACCAGATCGTCCCCTTCCCGGATGATCGGGCAGCGAATTCCCCTCGATATCGTTCCTACTTTTCTTTCCATCTGATATCCCTTCTCTCTTAAGTTTATTATGAAAGCCAAAACCTCCATAGCATGAATCTGCATGCGGTCTATTCTGCTGCCTGCACCGCATGCTATAAGTTACTATGAAAAATTCACGGGCCGGATATTCCGTATGCTGGCCGGCCCGAAAACTTCCTTTATTATTTTGCCAGAAAAACCTCAAAATAGCAACAGTATTCGCTATGCACAGCTAAATTCTTTGTCCGCTTAGCGAACACATCAAGCTGCCTGCCCTTTGACCTACGCCGGCTCAAAGTTCCACAACCCGCGTCGCGATCTTCTCCCGGAAACGCACGTCATGTTCCACAATGAGCATGGTCGGCTGAAAAGTCAAGATCAGATTCTCAATCTGTATTCTGGAAAAAACATCAATATAATTCAGCGGCTCATCCCAGATGTACAAATGGGCAGGTTTTAGCAGGCTCGACGCAATCAATACCTTCTTTTTCTGGCCCTCGGAATAGTCTTCCATATTTTTAGCAAACTGGACACGTTCTAAATTAAGCTGCCGCAGGATCGCACAGAACAGGCTCTCTTCCAAACCATTTTCAATACAAAAATTCTTGAGATTCCCACGCAGACCCGACGTATCCTGGTCGATATAGGAAATAATAAGACCTGATGCGCATGTCAGGGTGCCGTTTTCCTGCATTGTATCAGTAGATGCTGATGCATCATCTATCCGTGCCGCTTCTTCCGGCAGGCGTTCCCTAGATCCACATCTGCTTCCCAAACCATCGAACTGGGCTTTCTTCAAGAATGCTTTAATCAAGCTGGATTTACCGCAACCATTATCCCCATGCAAAAATACCCGTTCCCCACGCCGCAGTTCAAAATCCAGATCACAAAACACCTTACTGGAACCATAGGCAATCCCATAGTCCTTCGCCAAAAGCAAGACTTCTTTATGATATTTCATTGGCATCAGTTTCAGGTCTACAGGATTCTCAATATCCTGCAGCAGCCCTTCCTTCTGCTCGATCTCATCTGTAATCCTCCTCTCCACCTGCATTCTCCGGCTCTGCATTTTCTTTGTCTTGGAGCCAATGTAGGCGCGCTTACCGCCATGTCCAGGGTCTTTGATCGGATCAAAACCAATCTTACTCCGTTCACTCTTATCCGCCCATTCGCGGGTTTTCTCAGCCACCTGCTTCAATCTGCCAATCTCTTTCTTATGCTTCTCGTTCTCCGCCTGCCAAAAAGCATCCATACGGCTTTTATTTTCCCACCAGGTCGAGAAATTCCCTTTCTGTATCTCAATACTGCAACGGTTCAGCACAAGCACATGGTCAATGCAGGCGTCCAGCAGATCGCGGTCGTGTGAAACAAGAATGAATCCTTTCTTCTTGCGCAGGTATTCTTTGACACACTCTCTAGACTCCCTGTCCAGATGATTAGTCGGTTCATCGATCAGCAGGAAATCATTCTCCCCTGAAAAGAGAACCGCCAGCATCACCTTCGTACGCTCTCCGTGGCTCAATGTTCCAAAGGGCCTATAGAGTACATCTGCACTTAGACCCAGCTTTTCCAGTTCGCAGATAACCCGCCATTGCTCACAGCCTGGTTTCAATTCTTCCACAAAATCCACACTGCACTGCAACTTCTGTTCCTCCTTGATCCGATAGGGAAAATAATCAAACACGGTCGACGCACTGATATGCCCCTCATACTCGTATTTTCCAAGAAGAAGGTTCAGGAAAGTAGTCTTGCCCTTGCCGTTCCTTCCAATAAACCCCAGTTTCCAATCCGTATCGATTAGAAATGATACTTTTTCAAAAATATTGTCGAAACTGCCTTCATATCCGAAAGTCAGATCCGATACACTGATCTGTGACATAATATTCTACCTCCATTTCGGAATAAAAAAACGAGCATAGCTCGTTTACGAGATTCGCTTCGCGAACTCGAATAAGCGTAGAAATTTCCTATACCATAAAAAAGAATCATCTGCTGCCAAATGATTCCTGTCTTCTCTGTCACTCTCAGTTTTTGTGATAATCTCGTGTAAACAACACCGTGCCACATCCAGAGCGTATCTGATCTGCAAGTTCTTCCCCTCGACCAACTCTACTCCTTCTTACTGCATATAGGCATCTTCGCGTTACAGCCTGGTCAGTGTTATCCCTGTCACTCCCGCTCTCCGGCCGGCATAATATATTTTTCCACAAAAAAAGAGGCTACGAGAAACATAATCTACCTTTGGCAACATGACGAGACAGCAATGCCGTATTCCGCAAACAGTACTGCTCTTAAAACGAATCCATGTTACAAAAGTTGATTATCTCTTCATCTTTACCTCCCTGTGGATTCTATGCTCTATCGGCCTCCACTTTTCTTTCAAAGATGATCTTATTATAGTGAAGTATCTTTGTGTTTGTCAAGACCTGAAATTCCCGGATATAATTTGCAGGACACAAAATCTTCTCATTTTAAACATACTTTTACCTTATTTTTTCCATATAATGACACCATGCCCGACAGGCTGATACTATTATTTTCCAACGTGCTTCCCCTCATACAGCATTCTACACAGGAATAGATTCATCTGTCGGGTATTTTATAAGGAGGATTTTGCTTATGGTCTACCGCCACGAATGGAAACACATCATCAATCGATCCGACCAGCTCGTTTTGCAAAAACGTCTCTCAGCTGTCATGCAGCCAGACCCTCACGCAGTGGAAGGCAAATACAGCATCCGCAGCCTTTACTTTGATACTCTGACCGATCAGGCGCTCCGTGAAAAATTGGATGGCGTGAGCCAACGTGAAAAGGATCCGCTATTATAATGGCGATACTTCCCTGATCCATCTGGAAAAGAAAAGCAAGCTCGCCGGATTGGGAACAAAACAAAATGTCCCTCTGTCAGTGTGCGAAGCGCAGGCAATCGTGGAGGGCGATTATACATGGATGCGGCAAAACCCGGATCCGCTTATCACCGAATTCTATTCCAAACTATTGTCGCAGCAGCTTAAGCCAAAGACAATCGTAGATTACACGCGCAAACCTTATCTATTCCCTGCCGGAAATGTCAGGGTAACGATCGACTACGATATTCGGACAGGCTTATGGCACACCGATTTCCTAAACCCTAACTGCATCACCGTTCCTGCCAGAGACGCCCCCATCCTTCTTGAAGTCAAGTGGGATGCTTATCTGCCGGATATCATCCGAAATCTTGTGCAGCTCAATGGACGAAGCAGCTGTGCCTTTTCCAAATATGCAGCCTGCCGTGTTTACGGATAAAAACACAAGCAGACAATAAAAATTAACTATAATAGAACGGAGAACAAATTCTATGACTTTCAACGATATTTTTAAATCCAGCTTCCTCAATAACGTTACAAGTATCAGCCTTTTCGATATGACCCTGGCTCTGCTGCTGGCATTCGGCGTGGGCATGTTTATTTTTCTGGTCTATAAAAAGACCTTTGCCGGTGTTATGTACTCTTCCGGATTTGGTGTGACATTGATTGCTCTCACAATGATAACGACGCTTGTCATTCTTGCCGTAACTTCCAATATAGTTCTTTCGCTAGGTATGGTCGGCGCCCTTTCTATCGTTCGTTTCCGCACTGCCATCAAAGAGCCTTTGGATATCGCCTTTCTTTTCTGGTCAATCGCTGCCGGCATTGTACTGGCTGCTGGGTTGATTCCCCTCGCTGTCATCGGCAGTCTGCTGATCGGCATCATCCTGTTGATCTTCGTCAACCGGAAAACTCATGTGAATCCCTATATTGCTGTGATCAGCTGTACAGATCACGCATCTGAGCTTCGTGTACGGGAATACCTGGAACAGCAGGTTCGCCGTCTTGTAGTGAAAAGCAAAACAGTGCAAAAAGGCGTTGTAGAACTGAATGTGGAAATCCGTCTTAAGGATGACTCTACCGATTTCATTAATATTCTGGCAGACATGGAAGGTGTAAACAGCGCTGTTCTGGTCAGCTATAACGGCGACTATATGGGCTGAAAACAGTATCCGGACTGCAATATAACGACAAGGAGATAACAGATGTCAACTCACAAACATATTGACAAGATCTGCTGTGCCATTCTGGCAGCCTCGCTGCTGCTTACTATATTCTTTATGAATGCCGGCCGGTTTGGTGTTCAGTCCGTAAGCGCTGCTTTAGGATACGCTTCCAGGCTTTTTAATACTTCTGAGGTACATAGTATTGATATCATAATGGATGACTGGGATTCGTTTCTAGGACAATGTACTGATGAAGAATATACCGTTTGCTCTGTCGTCATAGATGGCGAGGCTTTCCACAATGTTGGCATCCGAGCCAAAGGTAACACCTCTCTTTCCTCTGTGGCGGCTTATGGCAATGACCGCTACAGCTTTAAAATAGAATTTGACCACTATGACAGCTCCATCAATTACTATGGTCTTGATAAGCTCTGCCTTAATAATATTATTCAAGACACTACATATATGAAAGATTACCTTACCTACAGACTTATGCACGAATTTGGTGTGGACACGCCGTTGTGCAGTTATACCTATATTACAATAAATGGCAGCAGAGAATGGGGATTATACCTGGCTGTAGAAGGCGTGGAAGAATCTTTTCTAAAACGGAGTTACGGAAATGACTACGGGGAACTCTACAAACCGGACAGCATGAAAATGGGCGGCGGACGAGGAAATGGAAGAGAATTTAATTTCGACCCAAATAACGGCCCACCCGGCGATCCAATTGAAAAGCCTGCTGGCATGCCCCAGATATATGAAGACGGCAAACGAAGAAATGGCAAAGAATTTAATTTTGATCCAAATAATATGCCAGATTTTTCTCCACCTGAAAGTTCTCCCGGCTTCCCCTTTGGAAGCGGCATGACAAGCAGCGACGTCTCGCTCATTTATACTGACGATGCTTTTGACAGCTATTCCAATATATTTGAAAATGCCAAGACAAATCCGTCCAATGCCGACAAGACCCGGCTGATCAAATCCTTAGAAAAGCTGAACAATGGTGAAACCCTGGAAACAGTTGTAAATATCGACAAGGTCATACGTTACTTTGTGGTACATAACTTTGTACTTAATTTCGACAGTTACACAGGTTTTATGGTTCACAATTATTATCTATACGAGAAAGATGGACAGCTTTCTATGATCCCATGGGATTACAATCTGGCTTTCGGTGGTTTTGAATCTACAACCAATGCTACGGAGCTGGCCAATTATCCAATCGACACTCCGGTGTCAGGTGGCACGACAGATTCCAGGCCAATGCTCGCATGGATATTTGACAGCGATGCGTATACGAACTTATATCACCAATATTTTGAAGAGTTCATCAACAAATGTTTTGAAAATAACTATATTGCCTCTATGATTGATTCCACAGCGGAAATGATCTCTCCTTACGTAGAATCTGATCCAACCAAATTCTGCAGTTATGGCGAGTTCGAAAAAGATGTCTCCACTCTGCGGAGCCTTTGCCTGAAAAGAGCAGAGAGTATCGCAGGACAGTTGGCCGGCACTATTCCTTCCACCTCCGATGGACAAGAGAAAGACAGCTCAACATTTGTTGACGCTTCAGACCTCGTGATCTCAGATATGGGAACTATGGGCGACTTAGAACATGGGAGATTTCGAAACCCAGAATTTAAAAAGGAGGCCATAACACAATAGTGTTATGCGCCTCCCCTGGCACCCAACTACTCTGTCGGCTTTTGATAAAACCGTCCAGACAGTTCTTCGGTGCGTAATGCATTGACAAAGGCCGCCGGATCCGCTTCCTTCACAGCGCGGATCACACGCTTGCTTTCCTCTTTGGAGACAACAGAATATACTACCTGGCGCTTTTGATGCTCATAAGATCCTTCCCCGCTTAAGACTGTAGCCCCATGCATACTCACCAGGTTGATTGCCTGGCAGATTTCATTTGGTTTATTAGTCACAATAAACAAAGTCTGTTTCTGGTACCGCTTATAAAGCATATGAAGAATTTGTGTAGATGCGTACTGATAAATAATCGAATAAAGCGCCTTATCCATACCAAACAATATACCGGCAACCCCTATGATCACCACATTAAAGGCAAGAATAAAATTCCACGAATCCACGCCCTTTTTCTCAGAAAGATAGATGGAAATGAAGTCTGTTCCCCCTGTAGTCGCATTCATAAGCAGACAAATGCTGATGACAAACCCATTGATAATACCGCCAAAAACACTAATCAGCAGAATATCATAGGTGATCGCACTCTGGGGTATAATATCTGTAAGAACACTGGTCAGCACGATCATCAGACAGGAATACAACGTGAATTTCTTGCCGATAAAACGGAATCCTATGTAAATCGGCAGCAAATTCAGTAGCAGGTTTACCAGGGAATAGGGAATCTCCATGTTTAGAAATCTCTCGAAAATGCTCTGAATCAAGACTGTTAATCCTGTGGCACCACCTGGATATAATCCCCCCGCCTTAACAAAAGTTTTGATATTGATCGCCATAAGAATCGAAGCCAGGCAAATGACAATAATCCTTTTGCCATCCTTTTTTAAATCAAAGGTCATAGCGTTTTCCTCCATACTTACCTTGATTGCTTTTCTTATTATAGACTTGCTGTTTTTATCCTGCAATATAAAAAATAGCTAAAAACTTCAAGGATAATATCCCATCTTCCTAAACCTGAAACCATCTGCACAGCCTCTGCTTGCAGCAGCTCATAACATCCTATAGCTCCCTTTCCCCACCTTCTCTATCATCTTGCGTTCCGTCAACGACCTCAACAGCCTATGCAGCTGCCGTCTACTGCAACGCAAATGAATGGCAGCATGTTCTACACCACACATCAACCCACCTTGGCAGTCCTGCTGCAGATAATGAAGAAACTTTTCTTCCAAAGTGGAATATACCGCATTTTCTTGAGAAACCATCGCCAGCTTATGCGCAACCGAACGCAGCAGATACCGCAGAAATCGATTATCATTCAACAAGGCAGTCCTACAGCCAAACAACGGCAGCTCTACACAATGCACCTTCTTTACAGCCTCTACCAAAAACGGAAGTTCGTTTTCCCCACAGAATTCCATGTCACCCAACAGTGTAAATGCATCCAAATAACAAAGCGGATAGCGGCTCCCGTCATTTCTTACCGCATAGATCTGCACTGCGCCAGAAACAATAAACTGCAGACAACTTCCCGTTTCCCGGATATAATTTAGGATCTCACCCCTCTCGTATTGACACAGCCGAAAAGAAAGCTGCTTTGTGTCAAAGATTTTCTCAATCTGGTGCTGCTCTATATAACGCCTCAGCAACGTGGGATCATTGATTTCTTTCATGACCGGTACTCCTACCCTTCTGTGTTTCTCAGCCTCCTCATTGTTAAAAATCAGGCGGAATTCTTATTAATTGTGACATATGTCACAACAAAACACAAACACAACTTTTAAAATAAAGGCATAAGAAATCACAATTTAGAAAACTAGAAGAAAAAGGAGAAACTCGTTCCATGGCAAATGAAATCTTCGAAAAAGTCCCTGTACACAAAGCATATTTTAAACTGGCGCTGCCGGACGTATTCAGTATGGTGATCTCTCTGGTCTACAATATGGTGGACACCTGGTTTATCGCCAGAACAGGCAATACCGACTTAGTCGCAGGTGTCTCCCTGGGTGCGCCAGTCTTCACGTTAATGATCGCCCTGGGAGATATCTTCGGGCTGGGCGGCAGTTCAGTCATCTCCAGGCTCTTCGGACAGAAGCGGGATGAGGACGGCAAACGGCTCAGCGTCTTTTGTTTCTACGCCGCCTTCCTATGTGGTATTTTGATCACAGTTATCATGCTCCTGTTTCGACAGCCAATCCTCCACCTGTTGGGCGCTGACCAGAATACCTACACTTATGTGTCTGAATATTACACCTTTATTGTTCTGGGTGCACCATTTATCATCGTATCTTTTACGCCTTCTAACCTGTTACGGACAGAAGGTTTCTCTACTGCCTCCATGACAGGTACTATCCTGGGATCTTTGGTTAACATCCTGCTGGATCCAATCTTCATCTCTGTACTGGGATTAGGAGCGGCAGGTGCCGCAATCGCCACAGTATTGGGAAATATCTGTGCGGATATTTTCTTTGTGTGGTTTTTACTAAGAAAAAGCAGAAAATTATCTGTCAACCCAGCTGGCTTTCATATCTCTGCAGTTGAAATTCGTCAGATTATGGCGATTGGTTTTCCTGCTTCTATCACTAATTTCATGCAGAGTTTTGGAATCGCATTGACAAACCGTTTTCTCCTCCCATACGGAAACGAACGGATTGCCGCCATGGGAATTGTGATGAAAGTCAATATGATCGCCGTCTTGATCCTGGTGGGTTTTGCTTTCGGCGGGCAGCCCTTGATCGGCTATAACTACGGCGCTGGAAATCATAAACGGCTAAAGGAGATCCTGCTATTTGCCTATCGCTTTGAATGTGGAGCCGCCTTAGCTCTTGCTGCCATCCTTTCTCTTACTGCAAATCCGATGATCGGATTGTTTATGAAAGACCCCCTCATTGTCGAAACAGGAATCCCTATGCTGCGTCTGCAGCTCATCGGCATGCCCTTTATTGCCATTGTTCTCATCACAACCTGCATTTTCCAGTCGGCTGGCAAAGCATGGAATTCCTTTCTTCTGTCCGTTAGCAGACAAGGCGTGCTTTTCGCTATAGTGATATTCCTTCTCTCCCACTTCGCCGGATACTATGGCGTTCTGATGGCACAGGCAGTTGCGGATCTGCTCACGGCAGTGCTGGCATTCTGGCTTTTCAGACGCAGCCTATACCATCCAATCTGGGACAATGCACAGTGATTGCTACAAAAAAATAGAACCTTATCCAATTATATGGTAAACTAAATAGGTAATTGCGAAACAAGTTCGCAATCTTAATTCCAACAGGGAAAAAATCCGGTCATGCCGGATTTTCAGGTGGCGGATGTGGGTAACCGGATTTTAAGACATGAAAATAAAGCAGATAGGGA
>CATOJY010000067.1 GCA_951800685.1 uncultured Lachnospiraceae bacterium | reverse complement strand
TGTATTCCAGTGAATACAGCGTAATCTGTTCGCAGGAAACGTTTGCCCGGCTTACAGGAGAGCGCAATTACAGCATGATTGGAGTGCAGTTTGGCAAAGATGCGTCGGATGATACGGTAAAACAGATCAGCAGCTTTGCCGAAAGCAATGTTATTTTTGAAGACCAGCGGGAAAGCAACAGACAGAACCAGGCCACCTATCTGGCATCCGCTTTTATTGTATACAGCTTTCTGGTCATTATTGCGATGATTACGCTGTTTAATATGATTAACAGCATTTCCATGAGTGTAACAGCGCGGATGAAACAGTACGGCGCCATGCGGGCGGTTGGTATGGACGCAAAGCAGCTTACCCGGATGATTGCCGCAGAAGCCCTTACTTATTCCGTTTCCGGTCTTATAATCGGCGGCAGTACAGGAATTGCGCTCAGTCGTTTCCTGCATATCAGGCTGCTTACGCAGTATTTTGGAACTCCGTGGAGCCTGCCCGTAGAACTGCTTGCCATTATTATTGTGTTTTCCATCGTTGCCGTTGTTGCTGCGGTTCATGCCCCGGCAAAGCGCATCCGCAGCATGGAAATTACGGCAACGATCAACGAATTATAGGAATCAGCGAATTTGCCGTTAGGGAAAACCTAAGATATTCTCTGCCGGACGACAGCGGTTTTTGACAAAATCAAAGCCACCGTTTTTTCTAAGCATGTAGTTGTATTCCGACAGGGTTAAATAGGCAACATCCAGGCTCTGTTTCTGTAAGGGTATTGGTATGGGGCTTGTCTGGCCGACAGCAGGAAGGGAATCTTTCTGCGGGAAATGCGAAAAGGTATGCCCTATGGATGGGATCCATATATGCAGTCTTTGTTTGGCATATATGGAGGATTCTCACAAGGGAATATCTCTCCTTGATTTATAGATGGTTTACCATGATGTATTCTTCCTCATTCTCCTGCACAATCTAAAAACCGACCTTTCGATACAGTTTTGCCGCATAATTAGCTTTTTGAACAGAAAGAGAAACTTGATTAAATCCGTGTGATTTGAGTAGAATAAGAATTTCATGCATCATGGCTGTTCCAATACCAAAGCCCCGGTATTCTTTGTATAGGGAAATCGCCAGAGAAGGTGTTTCATCGTCCACGTGCCCATAGTCGTTCATAATGCGGCACCAGACGGCCCCGACGATCTTGTCATCAGCCTTGGCAACCAATCCCAGGTCATCTTCTGACTCCCCGAAACGATTCACATAAACCTGTAATTCTGGAGAGGCGATAATGGTTTTAGGAGGAGGGTCGGTACCCTCTGGAACAAAAATTGCTTCATATAGAAAATGATCCAGTAATGGATATTCTTGTTTTTGTATTTCCCGTATCGTATAGTGCATAGAATGCCTCCTAATTGTGTTCAGTGGGTTCTTTTCCTATATCTTAGCATAATTCAGATAATGTGACGACAACAACCTATGGGAAATTGTAAATTTGGTACCATGCGAAAACGACAATTCTCAGACTATGGGGAATTTGGAGCAGAAATTTGATATAATAGGCGATAGAGATCTTTTTGAGACTTATGCATGATGTGTTGCTGAAAGGAGACAGGTATGGAACTAAGAGTTCTCCGCTACTTTTTGACGGTTGTGCGGGAAGAAAACATTACAAAAGCGTCCGAAGTTCTGCATATCACACAGCCGACTTTGAGCCGGCAGCTATCGCAGATGGAAGAGGAGATGGGAGTTAAGCTGTTTCACAGAGGCACACGGAAGATCAGCCTCACCAATGAAGGAATCCTCTTGCGGAGACGTGCGGAAGAAATCCTGCAGCTTGTGGAGAAGACAGAGCGGGAACTTGTCGAACAGGAAGAACAGGTGGAAGGAAAAGTTTCGATCGGCTGTGGGGAGATCGCGTCCGTGCAGTTACTGCCGGAACTGTTCCGGTCCTTCCGGGAGAAATATCCTCGTGTCAGTTTTGATATTTTCACGGCAACGGCAGATCTGGTGAAGGAACAGATGGATGGAGGACTGCTGGATCTGGGGCTGCTGCTTGAGCCAGTGGATGTAGAAAAATATGATTTTATCCGGTTTGCTATGAGAGAAAACTGGGTAGTCTTGATGCGGCCGGATGATCCTCTTGCAGAAAAAGCGTGTATTACCGCGGAGGATTTGGCATCGGCACCTTTGATTTTACCGCGCCGGATGCGGGTACAAAGTGAACTTGCAAGCTGGTTTGGGGATTATTATGAGAAACTGGATGTGGTTTTTACCAGTAATTTGAATACAAATGGTGCGATCATGGTGGAGAGTGGTCTTGCCTATTCTATTGTGGTGGAGGGAGCAGTTTATTTATGCGACCAGTCCAAAATAACTTACCGTCCGCTGAAGCCTTCCCTGACAGCAACCAGCGTGCTGGCGTGGAAGCGGGGCATGCCGTTTAGTCTTGCGGCGGTAAAGTTTATTGCGTTTGCAAAATGCTTTTTAGGCATGGATAGGGCATAAAAATCAAGTATTTGAAAGACAGAAATTTTTGATCTACGATATAAGTGCATTCGGGAGAAAAAGTCCCAGTGCACTTATTTTTATCCCTTTTGGCATAGTTTGCATTTATAAAGATTTCCAGAATAGGAGGCGGGAGCATGGAGCGGCAGAGGGTTTTGTTTTCGGGTAAAGATCTGGGGAACATGATTGTTCCTATGTTTTTGGAACAGTTGTTGATCATGCTTGTCGGGCTGGCGGATACGCTCATTGTTAGCCATGCCGGAGAAGCGGCTGTATCGGGGGTTTCTCTGGTAAATCAATTTAATACGATTTTCATTTACTTGTTTACGGCGCTTTCTTCCGGGGGAGCGGTGGTTGTCAGCCAGTATATTGGCAAGCAGGCAAAGGAGGAAGCGGGGGAAGCGGCCAGCCAGCTGCTTTCCTTTTCCACGGGATTTTCTATACTGACAGCGCTGCTTGTTTTAGCAGGAAATGAAAAAATGCTACGTTTGATGTTTGGAAGAGTGGAGCCGGACGTCATGCAGGCCTGCATTACCTATCTGCGGATCTCGGCCTATTCCTATCCTGCACTTGCGATTTATAATTCCGGAGCGGCATTGTTTCGAAGTATCGGCAGGACTAGTGTGACGATGTATCTGTCTGTAGCCTCCAACGTGATCAATGTGATCGGGAATATCATAGGGGTGTTTGTCCTGAAAGCAGGTGTGGCAGGGGTGGCGTATCCTTCCCTGATCGCCAGGATCTTTTCGGCTGCGGTAATTACATGGCTCTGCTTCCAAACCAAAAATGGGGTGGTATATCAGAGTAGATGGATATTTGAGTGGAATAGCAGACTGATGAAACATATCCTGCACATTGCGATTCCGAATGGACTAGAGAATGGGGTGTTCCAACTGGTAAAAGTGGCTTTGAGCAGTATTGTGGCGCTGTTTGGAACTTATCAGATTGCGGCGAACGGCGTAGCGCAGAGTATCTGGTCGTTGGCGGCGTTAGCCGGCGTGTCAATGGGTCCGGTGTTTATCACAGTGATCGGACAATGCATGGGAAACGGGGATACGAAGGCGGCGGAAGAATATTTTAGGAAACTGACGAAAATAACCCTCCTGCTTTCTTCTGCATGGAATCTGCTTGTGTTTCTTCTGACGCCGCTCTTTCTGAGGTTTTACGCATTGGAGGACGGGACGAAACGTCTTGTAATAGGGCTTGTCTTAATCCATAATCTATTTAACGCAGCGGCATTTCCATTTTCCGGAGCCTTGAGTAATGGACTGAGGGCAGCAGGCGACGTGAAATTCACTATGTATGTTTCCATTCTGTCCACCGTAGCGGTGAGACTGTTTCTTTCCTATCTTTTAGGTATTGTATTCCAAATGGGAGTGGTCGGTATTGCTGTTGCGATGGTGTTTGACTGGATCGTCCGGGCAGTTCTCTTCCTCTGGAGACAGAGATCCGGGATGTGGAAAAGTTTTCAGGTAATATGACGGATAGTACGAGCGCTGCCAAACCGGCGATGAGTCCCGCGAATGATGTGCCCATATTGTTATGGGAAAACAGAAAGATATGTGGTAATATTTAGAAAGAGAAACATGAGGGCTGTAGAATGATTTAAGAGGAATAGCATCGGGAAACAGGGGGAGAATTATGATCAGGATAAGGCCATATAAGGTTACAGATGCAGATGTTATCGTGTCATGGTGTCAGGAGGAGAAGGCGTTTTATCAATGGACTGCGGGTGTGCTTGGCAATTATCCGATCACGCCAAAGGAATTTGGATTTGTGGAATCCTTGATGCCATTTACGGCATTTGATGATACAGGAATTGTTGGTTTTTTTACATTGAGAAATCCTGGAGACTCACTGGATGAGCTGCGGTTTGGGTTCGTGATCGTAAATCCTGACAAGCGGGGGAATGGTTATGGAAAGGCAATGCTTCAACTGGGGTTACAGTTTGTGTTTGGGCTGTATGGCGCGAAGAAGGCGTCGCTGGGTGTTTTTGAAAACAACACTGCAGCTTACCGCTGTTATCAGGCAGTTGGATTTAGGGAGGTGATTCTTGACGTGGCAGAAACCTATCATGTCCTGGGGGAAGTGTGGAAGTGCCGGGAGATGGTGATAGAGAACAGGGATAAAACGCTTTATGTGACGGATTTAGACGGCACTTTACTAAATAAGAATGATAGGATCAGCCCACAAAGCATCCGGATTATAAATGATCTGGCGGAGCAGGGGATGCTGTTCACCTATGCTACCGCGAGATCGCTGGTATCTGCGCTGACGGTGACAGAGGGGCTTTCAACGAAGATTCCTGTCATTGTGTACAACGGCGCGTTTATCATACAGCCGTCCACCGGAGAGATTCTTTCACGGGAAGGGTTTAGCAGGGAGGAGACAGATTGGGTCAGAACGGTTCTGAATCGATGTCAGATCAGTCCGTTAGTCTATGCGTTTGTAGACGGTGTTGAGAAAGTGACCTGGATGCGGAATAAGGAAAATGATGGGATTAAGCGGTATCTGTCTATGAGAAAGGGAGACAGACGGCTCAATCCCATTACAGATCAGGATCTGTTGTATCAGGGAGACATGTTCTATTTTACCTGTATTGGGGAAGAGGAGGAACTTAAGCCGATACACGATATTTTTTCAAAAGACAGCAGATACCGCTGTACGATACAACAGGAACTGTACAGGCCGGAATACTGGTGTGAGATCATGCCCGCACGGGCGACAAAGGCCTATGCGATCCAAAAACTGCAAGAGATGTGGGGATGTAAAAGGGTTGTTTCCTTTGGAGACGCCATAAACGATCTTCCTATGTTCGGGATATCGGATGAGGCGTATGCCGTAGAGAATGCGGTGGAGGCATTGAAGGTGGCAGCCACCGGAATTATAGGCAGCAATGAGAAGGACGGTGTGGCGCTGTGGCTGCAGGAACGTCTGCGCAACAGGGAAACTGGAGATTGAACGGCTATTATTTGCGGGCATGAAGCTGTTAGAAAGAAAACTACAAGTTGACATATTTTTAACATACCTCTTATAATATTCAATATGACATTTTGTGATTGCGCATGTAGTATTGTTTGAGATACATTTTAAATTGAGGGAGGTGCCTGTTCTGAATAATTCTTATCGCCTAGATCAAATCTATACGTACCTGTTACATAAAGGCAGTGCAACGGTTGAGGAGCTTGCCCAGAAGTTTTGTGTCACACAGACAACAATACGCCGGGATTTGCTGGTGCTGGAAGAGCAGAACATGATTTGTCGTACCCGCGGCGCCGCTTCTTTGCTGGATTCTGAGAAAACCTCAGCAACTTTCCAGGAAGAGAAAAAGAGAATTGCCGCTGCTGCATCTCAGTTTATTTTCAGCGGCATGTCGCTGGCCCTGGATACGGGTTCAACGGTATCTACCTTTCTGGACTATATCATGAATGTTACTGTTTTGAAGGATATTAATATTATTACCCACTCTCTGCGCACTGCGATCCAGGGCTCAAAGGCCTTCAACGTTTCGATTCCAGGAGGCTCTCTTGTGCCAAATGATGATTTTATGGTAGGGGTAGAGGTGGAGGAGTTTTATAAAAAGGTGAATGTAGATGTAGCTTTTCTGGGCAGCACAGGTGTTTATAACTGTGCGGGCCTGACGGTATCTTATCCTCTGCAGCTTCCAGCAAAGAAAAATTTTGCTGCATGTGCGGATAAGCGGATTGCACTTTTGGATTCGTCGAAGTTTATACGACGTGGGATTTATGTTTTTTGCGATTTCCGTGATATTGATGTTTTGGTTACAATTAAGACAGATGAGAATAAGGAACAGTTGGAACGGATTGCAGATTTTGGTGTGGAAATCATCCTGGCGTAGATTTCTGGCATATAAAACCGAGTTATCTGGCTGGATATAGAGGGTGCGTAAGGTGTGCACTTATTTCTGAGGAGATTTAACGACCTCTGTGTAAATAGAAATGGCTGAAAAAGGTCATGACTATTTATACAGGGGTCTTTTTTTGCATTGTAAGGCGAAAGAAAAGAACATATATTTCGAACATAAAAGACTACTTTGTTTGTTCTTTGATAAGCATATTGACTAGCGACATTGTTAATGATAATATCGCAATATGACGAAAAAGTATAATAAACGACAATAAAAGATGAAAAAATGTACAAAAGTAATATAAACAAACTATTAAAAGGATAGTTGGAAAGTAATTATAGAAAATATAAACAAATAAAATGTTCGAAAAAAGAAAAATATATTCGAACAAATAAAACATTAACGCGAACATAAAGCGTTTATGTAATACTAAAAATTTTCAAAAGGAGGAAATGGAAATGAAAAAAGCAAAGAAGATGCTGGCGCTTCTACTCACTGCCACGTTGTGTCTGAGCCTTACTGCCTGCGGCGGTAACGGGGGAGCAGCGGAAAAGAAAGACGACAGTGCGCAGAAAGCACAAGAGGGAGCTGCAGAAACACAGGAAGACGGTCAGGGCGAAGCTGATCAGGCGAAAGCAGATGACGGTGCTGACGGCGAGAAGAAAAAAATCATATTCTTTACGGCGTTCATTGGCGATTTCGGTCTTTCCGACATGGGTTACAGGGCGGTTCAGGAAGTTGCAGAAGAATATAATATGGACTGGACGCTGGTGGAGTATGGCTCTTACGATGCAGCGCTGGCGGTCAACTGTTTCTGGGATGCGCTGGAGACAACAGAGTATGACTACTTCTTCGGCCCGGCATGGTATATCGAAGATATCATCGATGACGCGGCAGCAGAATACCCTGATACTACTTTCATCCACTACGATGTAGGTAAGGGAATTGAATTTACGGCACCGAATGTTTACGGAATTACTTTTGCACAGAATGAATCTTCCTTCATGGCGGCCTGCCTGCAGGCGCTGATGAGCGAAAAAGGAAAGATTGGATGTATTTCTGCTGATTCACCGATCCTGAATGACTTCTCTACCGGATGGCTGGCAGGCGTGAAGTATGCGAAGAAGGAGCTGCGTCCGGATCTGGAATGGCTGCACTCTTATATGCCTGAGACATCTATGCCTGCAGTATATGAGTCTATGAACGTTATGTATGATAATGGCTGTGATGCAGTATGGGCGATCAGTGCACAGATGATGCTGGCATCCTGTCAGGCAGCGGAAGAGCATGGCGGCATCGAAGACGGATATTGGGTAATGGGATGTGACTATGACCAGTATGAGTACTTCAAAGGTCTGGCGGCTGAGGATGCGAATTCTGCAGTCGGTTATGAGAACATTCTGACTTGTATCACGAAGAATATTGCGCCGGCAACAAAGGCGATCATTGAGTGTGTAGAGTCTGGCAGTGGCGATGTTCCTTCCGGTAATAAGGTATGGGGTGTATATGAGAACGGTGTAGGATATCTGGAAAACGAAAATTTCCTGAACAATGTTCCTGAAGATGTTCAGAAAACTTTGAAAGATATCATTGAGAAGATCGGTAAGGGAGAGATCACGATTCCTTCTTACTATGATTTCAACAGTTATGATGCATTTGCGGCTTATCGTGATAACCCGGATGCTGAGTTTGCACCTTAATAAGTTACAGTTTACATGTTGGCGCACGCCAGTCAGGGAATGATTGGCGTGCGTTTGAAAGAGAAAGGGGTGTGGGAATGGCAGCAAAAGAATTACTGAAAATGGAAGGGATTACCAAAATATATCCAAATGGATTTATTGCCAACAGAGATGTGAGTCTTTCGGTGAATGAGGGAGAGATTCATGCGCTGATTGGTGAGAACGGCGCCGGAAAAACTACGCTGATGAAAATTCTGTTTGGATTGGAATCCCGCCAGGAAGGAAAAATCTATATTGACGGCGAGGAAGTCCATATTGCCAATGCGTTGGACGCGATTGCCAAAGGCGTCGGGATGGTTCATCAGCATTTTATGCAGATGCCGGATCTGACAGTGGCCGAGAATATCGTACTTGGCATGGAGCCGGGGCGCGGGCCGCTTTATGATAAAAAAGAAGCCGCACGGATCACAGAGGAAATGGTTGAAAAATTCAACCTGAATGTGGAAGCGGATAAATTGATCAGGGATCTTTCTGTGGGACAGAAACAAAAGGTAGAGCTGCTGAAATCGTTAGTTCGCGGCGCGAAGGTTTTGATTCTGGATGAGCCCACGGCTGTTTTGACACCGCAGGAGACCAGGGAGCTGTTTTCGCAGTTGAAGGTGCTGCGGGATACCGGATATGGCATTATTTTCATCTCGCATAAGCTGGATGAGGTCATGGAGCTGTGTGACAGGGTGACAGTACTTCGCCGGGGTCGTGTGACAGGACATGGTGATATTAGGGATCTGAATCCGAAGGCACTGTCGAAAATGATGGTGGAGAGAGAAGTAGATCTGGTCATTGAGAAAGAGAAGGCAGCGCCGAAGGATACGGTAGTCCATGTCCAGAATTTGAATTATCTGGATGATTTCGGCAAACGTATAGTCAATGATCTTACTTTCGGCATCCGTGCTGGTGAAGTCGTAGGTATTGCTGGTGTGGAAGGAAATGGACAGACAGAAGTATCTGAATTGATCTCTGGGCTGCTTAGAAGGACTTCTGGGGAGATTACGATCAATGGAGTGGAGACGAGCGGGAAAACGATCGCACAGATCAGAGAACTTGGGCTTGCGCACATTTCTGAGGACCGTATGAAATATGGGATCGCAGGTTCCCTTTCTATCCGGGATAATATTCTGGCTACCTATCTGCGCAGCGGCAGATTCAATAGGGGCCAATTACTGAATATGAAGAAACTGAATGCTTTTGTGGATGACTGCGTTAAGGATTTTGAGATTGCCTGCACGGATGGCAATGAAAATATCAAGTTCCTGTCTGGTGGTAACATTCAGAAGGTGATTGTAGCACGTGAATTTTCAGGAGATGCAAATTTTATCATTGCCAATCAGCCGACCAGAGGAATTGATATCGGAACATCAGATTTGATCCGCAGATTACTGGTCAAGACCACAAGGGAAAACAACAGCGCTGTTTTGCTGATTTCATCGGATCTCACGGAGGTAATGGAAGTTTCGGACCGTCTTCTGGTCATGAAGGATGGTCAGATTGTGGCACAGTTCACAGACGTTAAGAGTGTTTCTGACGAGACACTGGGCGAGTATATGCTTGGGGTAAAGAGGATGTCTGAGGAAGAAATGGGGGATCTGCTATGAAAAAAGTTCAAAGAATAGACTCTATGTATGAAGTGCTGCGCGTTGTGCTGGGAATTGTGATCGCTTTCGCACTCTGCCTGGTCATTATCGTTTTGGTGACAGGAGAAGATGGCGCGAGGGATGCCATCTATAATTTTGCGATTGGTCCATTTACGAGTAAGCGTCGTTTTGCACAGGTATTGGGGCGTATGTCCACGTATATGCTGGTAGGCTGCGGCATGTGTTTTGTCTATGCCAGCGGACGATTCAGCGTGATCGGAGAGGGAATTATTAACTTTGCACCGATTCCAATGCTGCTTCTTATTTTTGCCACTTCCTTTGGCACCAATATCATGCCTGGAATGCCTAAGATAGCGAATCAGCTGCTGATCGTGGTTGTCTGTGCGGTAACTGGCGGCCTGGTGGCGATGATACCTGCCATAGGGCGTGAGAAAATGGGAGCGAATGAGACCGTTACGTCTATCATATTAAATACGGTCTGTCTCTATATTGCGCTATGGCTTGTCCGCGGATTCATGGCAGACAGGGACAATTCCTTTCTCTGTACGCCGAATTACCCAAAGAATATGCGATTTGCGCGGTATTGGGGTAATACAAACTTGAGTGAAGGAATCTGGGTGGCGATCATAGGCATGATCATTGCGTGCGTGATCTTCTACCGGACCCGTTTGGGCGTGGAGATCCGTATTACGGGTTCCAATCCTAATTTTGCAAAATATTGTGGAATCAATACGAGTATCACGCCTTTTATGGGGCAGGTTTTGGGAGGGCTTTTTGCAGGCGTTGGCGCTGCGGTGGAGAACTTTGGCGCTTACGATCAGTATCAGCTTTCCATGTTGACGAATATCGGTATGGATGGACTGATCATAGCAGTCATGGCACGAAAGCAGCCGATCTATGTTCCGTTTACTGCTTTTGTACTGGCTTATATCAGGACATCGGCGGCTGTTCTGAATACGAATACAAATATCCCTGTAGAGCTTGTGACAATGCTGCAGGCAGTTATTGTATTCTTTGTGGCTGCTGAGGAGTTTCTTGGCAAGAGCAGGCAGAAGGCGATCATCAAGGCTGCCAGCGAAAGTCAGTAAGGAGGGGTATATGGAATTTGTTGCTAATTTTTTCTATTCACTGATTCGAATTTCCACACCAATCATTTTTGTGGGAATCTGTTCTACCTTGTCGGCTCAGGCTGGGCTGCTCAACATGGCCGGTGAAAGTATGATGTTAGTCGCATCGCTGGCAGGCGTTATTTTCAGCGCTCTGTTCCAGAATGTCTGGCTGGGGATTCTGGGCGGTGTTCTGTGTGCGATGGTAATTACGCTGTTTATCTGCTTTGCGGCGTTTTATATGAAGGTGGATCTGTATCTGATGTCTATTTCCATGAATATGGCTATGGGCGGCGGTGTGATTTTCGTCATGTGGCTGCTCACGGATACCAAGGCGAATACGGCTGGATCCATTCCGAGTCTGGCGTTAGGAAACCTGGATATCCCGATCATCAAGGACATTCCGTTTATCGGGACAATACTGTCTGGCCACAATATTTTTACTTATATTGCTTTTATCATGACGGCTGTAGTCTGGTTTCTGTTGTATAAGACGAAGCTGGGGCTGCGGATGCGCGCGATTGGGCAGAATCCGCAGGCGGCGGAGTCGCTGGGGGTGAACTCTAAGAGGATCTATACGATTGCGTTCCTGATTGCGGCAGCGGTCGGCGCACTGGGTGGTATGTATCTGTCCATGGGCTACCAGAACTTTTTCTCAAAGGGACTGACGGCAAACCGTGGTTTCATCGGTATGGCGGCTTCGACCACTGGTAACAACCAGCCGCTTGGGGCATTGATCATGAGTCTCGTATTTGGTCTAGCTTATGCGATATCCAATTACCTGCAGCCTTATATCAGTGATTCTTATCTACTCATGTCGATCCCGTTTATCCTCTGTACGGTTGTGTATCTGGTGATTTCTGCATACCGTAGTGGTGCAGAAATGCGTCTGATTAAGAAGAACAGACAGAAACTGATGGATATGGATCGGAAAAAGGAACAAAACGAGTGACGGTTTGAAAGGCGGCGTGGTTATCACAAGGAAAGAGAGGAGTTGTATTTTGAACAAACAGGATTATTATAATACGATCAATCTGCAGATTGAGGATTTGCGTACATTGGTAGAAGTACAGGCGGAAAAATGTTTTGACATAGACAAGCTAAGTGCGCTCATGAGTGAGGAAACGGTCAAAGGATTGAAAAGGGTTATCATAACAGGCTGCGGAGATTCTTTCTCCGCAGCGGGATCCATGAAACCGGCATTTGGCGAACACAGCGGACTTAAGGCGGTATCAGCGCCGGATCCGATGGAATTTTGCCGGTTTTATGAGGAAAGGGAGATCCTGAAAGGAAACAGGCCAGAGGAAGTATTGGTCATAGCGGTCAGCGCCAGCGGCGGTTCTGACAGGATTGTCGAGATCTTGCAGAAAGCTGGGGAGTTTGGGACAGGTTCAATGTTAATCTCTAATAACCCGGAATCTAAAGGAGCGAAAGCGGCAAAATATATGTATCATGTGGAAACTCCTGAGGGCTGTAATTCTCCGGGGCTTCGGTCTTATTTTGCCAGTATGGTTGCGATTACGGCTTTGGGCGCTTATATCGGCTTGCAGCAGGGATACATAACAGAGGAGCGTTTCGGCGCCATCAAGACGAACATTGTAGATTACACCAGACAGGTTATGGAGCAGTATACGTGTATAGATGACCAAATCTTTTCCTTAGGGGAGACATGGAAAACTTATGGGAAATTTGAGGTGGTCGGCGACGGTGCACAGAATGCTTCGGCTCAGTTTGTGGAGGAAAAATTCATCGAATGTGCCGGTGTGTACGCCACACATGCAGATTCTGAGGACTGGTGCCATATCAATTTCTTTCTCAGGGAACCGGAGAACATCGGTACGATTTTCTTAGCGCCCAGCGGTACACCCGGCTTTGACAGAATGGTGTACAGCATACGTTCAGCGGCGGGAATTGGCAGACCGGTTCTGGTGGTGACAGATGCGGAGGAAGAGGTTTTCCCGGAAGGCATTGCGGTCTGTAAGATTCCTAAGGCGCCAGAGGCATGGATGTCACCGCTGGTTGATTTTATCCCTGGTTCTCTCATGGGCGGATACGTGGCGGCTTTGGAGAATAAGTTATTCTTTACAGGCAGGTACGATTACAGAACACAGACATGGAAAGTATAGGAAGGTGGGATTTGATGGATAAAATATATTTTGATAATGGATTGCGCAGGCAGTGTCTGAATGTGCAGCCTCTGAGTATGGAGCAGTTTGACCGTTCAGTGGAATCTTTTCAGAAGCTTCTTTCCACTGGAGAGCTTTGCAATGTGAAACGGATCATTGCCACAGGCTGTGGGGATTCTTATCTGGCGGCAGCGGAAGCGAAAGAGGCGTTTGCCAGATATCTGCCGGATGTGGAGTACGAAGCGCCGACTGCTATGGAGGCAGGAAGATATCTGGAACTGGCAGAGAAAGAACCGGAGACAGTTGTGGTAGGGATCAGTGTATCCGGCGGCACTGCAAGGGTGACAGAAGTGCTGGAACGGGGGAAGAAACATGGGTGTATCACAGTGGCATTGACAGACGTTCCTGGCAGTCAGGTGGCGAATGCAGCGAATCTGCTCTACCATACGAATACGCCGGAAGGGGATAATATTTCCGGGCTTCGGACCTATTATGTATCAATGATTTCTTTGTATGTAATGGCGGCAGCGTTGGCGGAGGTACGTACAGGTGGGAAATTCCTGGAAGAACTGCGGGAGCAAGTGTCTCTTTACTGCGAAGCATTCTTTGCTGAATATTATCCCCCTTGGGAACCACCAGTTTCCCGCTTCAGAGCCACCCGGAAATGGTATTTTCCACCTTCAGAGCCACCACAACATATTGTGGCAGCACACATATTTGATTTCACTATAAATC
>CATOJY010000066.1 GCA_951800685.1 uncultured Lachnospiraceae bacterium | reverse complement strand
TCCATAGTCGATCTCTTCCTCGGCATCTGATGCATCCAGTAAATATTTCAGACCTACAAGGCCGGCATTTTTCAAAAAATCACCGATCAACAGCTTTATTTCTTCCACCCTTCTGCCTCCTTTCTGTCATTTTTATTTTAAGATAGTCTGTTTATTTATTGTCATCCTGTCAACAGAAATCCCACTCATTAATGCAGCGCACTTATCCAACTACCTCAAATTTGCCGTGCCCCTCTGACCGTCTGACTCCCAATCCTGCCAAAAGCAGCACATTCAATAACAACACAGAGCCTGTCAGTTTAAAAACTCCCAGAGTCGCATCGGTATTCCTGCCAAACACGGGGACAACCACTTTCCTGCCTTTGACTGTTTGGATAGAGAAATTCTCTGTTGACACAGGCAGGTTCATTTTGTCAATAAAAAAGGCTGTATTTTCTTTAAGCGCTTCCTGAAAACCATTCATTTCACAAGTATAATACGTGTCCTTATTATTCTCTGCATCATGCCGCCTGACAATCAATGGACTCAGCATTCTGATCACGATCTCCTCTTCCCTGATCTCCTGCAGATTCTGCATTCTGACGGATGTAAGCTTCATGGAATTCCCGGCTGCCGGATATTCCCTGTACTTCATCTGCTGGAAGCCATTGAAAAAGGACAAAAGCTCCGCCTGGTCGAAGTCAGAGAACAGCAGGGAGAATTCCTCCCCTGCTAGTTCTATTCTGTCCTGATGGAATTTCGCTCCCGGAAGATAGCAGGAATAAGTATATCCTTTCATAATCGACCTGCTTTTGTCGTATAATTTCTCATAAAAATGCTGCGAATACGCCTGTGCGGACGACTTAAGAAAACTCACGATCAGACTGTCCATCTCACGCGGCAACTGATTATTGGACAGTGTAAATGTCAGTTTGTATTGATACATAGCATCCCTCCTTACAATTATAGAAACCATATCACATTGTACTTTCTTTGTCAATAATAATATTATAATAAAATAACTATGGATTATTTTTATAGATTATAAGAATTCTATATCAAAATGTGCTATAGACTATCTTCCCTCTGCTTAATCCTGCCTGCCACGACATTTCCAACTTTATCATAACAATCATAACATTTTCCAGCATTGTTCTATTGAAATTCCGTCTCCTTTTCGCTATAATACACTTACATTTTGGAATATAAAGTAGTTATTTTATTAAAAAATTATTGTAATAGACCCATATTGGAACAGACTCTCTCTTATGACATTCAATACCGCCATCTTTCTTATCTGAAATAAAACTACGCAATAAAAATGAACACCGCTTGTTCCCGCAATGCACTTCACGGACTCGAACATGCTAAAAAATTTCCAGTACGATAAAACAGTGATCCCCCCCAGATTACACCGGGGAAGATCACTGTTCTTTATATCCTTAGTCAGTCTATTTCGAAACCAACCGGATCGTCTTTACTTCAAATGCGCGGAAGTCTACTGTTACCTTCCCGTCTTCCACAGGAATTTCCTGCAGAACATTCTCTAACATATCGCACTCATAGGCACGTACATTTTCCCGTGTCAGATGGATGCGCGCACGCCGTGCGGCCTTCTTGGCCTCGTACAGACGAAGGATCCAATCGCCGCTGCCATCCTCGGCAGGCTTCAAAGTATCTGCGAAAATATTTTCCTGTTCTATGGATAGAAGGCTGAAATCTCTGCCGCCGCCAGCTGTCACCAACGGAGCCACATTCACTTCATAGCCCTGTCTTACCACATCACAGTCAGCAAAATTCCCTTCCCATGCCGTAAACGCATAGGTAAACTGGTGCTGGCCGTTGTCCGCCCGCATCTCCGGTCCTGCCGAAGCCCGCAGCAGGGTAAGTTCCAAACTGTTTCCGTTCATGGAAATTCCGTACTTGCAATTATTAAGCAACGCTGCTCCATGCGCACCATCGCTCAGCGCAC
Organism: uncultured Lachnospiraceae bacterium; assembly: GCA_951800685.1. Taxonomy (GTDB): domain Bacteria; phylum Bacillota; class Clostridia; order Lachnospirales; family Lachnospiraceae; genus UBA3282. Next base: position 12,051 of record CATOJY010000066.1, on the reverse strand, counting down.
TATAGCGATGGTTACATACCTCGAACCGGTCCTTGTCATAAGGCTTAGATCTATGCGTTGGGCGCTCTACATAACCGAACTGCATTTCGTTGATACCGTTTTCTGCATAGACCTCCACGGGGAAGGAAACCTTGAGCAGACGGTGCAGTTCTCTCCAGTCCGCTTCTGTTTCAAAGACCAGCCTGCGGGAATCTTTAGCCAGACGGATGTACTGGCGGTAAGAGGATTCCCCAATCTTGCCTGTCACCTGCAATACCGCTTCCATGCCCTGTCCCATCTCTTCCACTTCGATCTCAAAGGCACCGCCAGTCTCCTGCACCCGATAATTAGAGTCAATGTCCCAAGCATCGAAAAACCGCGGCACATCCTTGTACATATGGAAACGATTCATCGGTTCTGCCGCAAATTCCCTGCCACTCTCCAACAGAATGAAGGAAGTCACTTCTCCATGAGCATTTACGGTTGCTCTCACCTGTCCGTTTTCCAGAACAAAGCCTTGTTCCGTCTTATGGATCACCGCACCTTCTATCACATCGGCAGGTTTGTGCGCTTCCTGCTCCCCAGAAACAGGCCGCAGGGAAACCGCACCACAGGAAGGCACTTCCACAAGCGTTTTATACCCTTCGAAGGTCTTTTCTACAGGCAGGATAGTTCCATCTGCCAGGCAGGCCCCTTGTGCAAACGCGTCAGGAAGCGTTACCAACGCTTTTCTGGCAAAGCTCAAGGAATTGAAGACAGTAACCATGCCTTCTTCTCTCTTCTGCTCCAGAATCGCATTCAATGCGTTCTTTCGTATCTGCCCTGCATCCTGCAGGAGCTTCTCCATTGCTTCTTTAGCTTCCACATACACTCTTGCAATGGAAGAACCAGGAAGAATATCATGGAACTGATGCAGCAGCAGCGTCTTCCAAAGACCGTCCGCCTCTTCTAACGGATAATGCCATCCTTCTGCTTCCGCCAGGCAAGACCACATCTCCATCTCACGCAGGGCCAGTTCCCCTTCTCTGTTCTTCTGCTTGATCATCGCCTGCGCAGTATAAGTTCCTCTATGCGCAGAGAAATACAGCTCACCCACATAAGTATTTTTCGGTCCGCCTTCCTTCTCCATATCCGTAAAGAATTCCAACGGCCCAGCCATCTTCACTCTTGCGCCGCCTTCTAAATCTTCCTGCCTGCGCGCATACTCCACATAATCCCTGGAAGGACCGCCGCCGCCGTCTCCATATCCATACGGCAGAAGGAATGCGTCCAGATCCCGGAGCTGTCTTCTGTTCTTCCAGACCGTATTTATCTCTTTCGGGTCTGTCTTATAGGTATAGCTGGTCGGCAGGAAGGAAACGATCTCAGAACCGTCCATTCCCTGCCAGGTAAAGTAATGATAAGGGAACTCATCCCCTTCATTATAGGACCAGAAAATCTTCTGCGTCACGAGATATTTGACGCCGCATCCCTTCAAAATCTGCGGCAATGCAGCCGTATAACCAAAGGTATCAGGCAGCCAGAGAATGACACTGTCCACGCCCAGGACATCTTTGTAATACCGTTTACCATGAATCAACTGCCTGATCAGTGCCTCGCCGCCTGCCATATTGGTGTCTGGTTCCACCCACATAGCGCCTTCCGCGATCCACTGTCCTTTCTTGACAGCCTCCTTGATCCGCTCGAAAAGCTCTGGATAATGCTCCCTGCACATTTCATAGGCCGCCGGCTGGCTCTGCAGGTACTTGTATTCCGGATATTCTTCCAGAAGACGAAGCTGCGCAGCAAAGGTACGTGCCGTCTTGCGGTGTGTTTCCGCCATGGGCCACAACCAGGCCAGATCCAGATGGGCATTTCCTGTCGCATAAAAGACAGGCTGTGTCGTACCGTTCACCGCTTCCATCGCGGGACGCAGCTCCTGTATTGCTTTCCGGTAAGAGGCCTTTCTGCCTTCCCTATCCTGTTCAAAATCCACAGTCAACGTAAACTGTTCCAGAGCCTCTGCGATCTTAGCGGCACGCAGTGACGTCTCATCCAGCGTCTCCAGCAATTTATACAAGGTGTCCACATCCATATAGAGCTGGTAGGCGTCTTCATTCCAGATCCCGTAGGTGCACACACCTAAGGTCCTTCTCTTCCCTTCCTGCAGCGGATCCTGGTAAGATCCCGGCAGAACCGGACCTGTAGAGCAGTTACCCGTATCTGGATAGTAGTGTCCTGCGTAAGTTTCCATCAAAACACTGTACTGTTCCCCAGCCTGTCCGTTGCGTGTCAGAACATTGTCTTCCACATAATGATGCGCCTCGTTTACCCAGTCAGCACGGTATGTGCCGAAGCTCATGCCATTGACGAACAAGGTCGACTCCCCGCCTGGCGCAAGACGCATAACAATACGCTTTCCCGCCGCCTCTTCCGGCAGCGTTATCGTTCCACGGAACCAGCAGTATTCCCAGGTCTCTCCCCAGGTAAATCCTGGCTCCACCTTCGTAAACGTACCTTGTACCGCCTCTTCCGGCTTCTTGTGCTCCCTGGTTCGAAACGCCTCCCAGGCAATCTCCCCTAAAGGCTCGTAAAAATCATCCTTTAACGTCCGTATCCAATGATGGAGGCGATCCGTCCACTCTGAGTGCATTACTTTCATAATACTTCTCCTTTCCTTTCTGTTACAATACCTTCCAGCCTTGCGTTTTATGGGCATCGCATTCTTCCACTCACAAAACTTTCCGCCAAATGCTGGCTTGACCTTTTTTATATTTTTATTATAAAATTATTAAAAAAGTACTGCCACTAAATATATACACCGTACAAAATTAACAATATTGGGAATGTTTTTTGAGACACCATGAAACAGAATGATGGACCGTTCTATATGAAATATATTGAAAACACAGTCAGGAGAGCGCTATGATAAATCTTCCAGAAGAGTGGAACGACGAGTACTATATTTCCAAATACCGTACCGTATATACCAATCAGGAACTGCACATTCCGGGATTGCGCATGTTTGGAAAGCACACTATGAATCATGCCAGCGCGCCTCTCGCACCTCATTTCCATAGAAACGCCTATGAATTTACCTTCGTCACAGAGGGCACCATTCATTTCACAGTTGACCAGAAAGACTATGAACTGTCTGGTTACGATATTTTCATCACGAAACCCGATGAAGTGCATAGCACGAATCTGATTCCTCTCTCCACAGGAGAGATTTACTGGTTTCAGCTGGATGTCTCCGCTGCCGATCATCTCTTTTTCCTGAATCAGGAGGCTGGCCAGGATCTGATCGACGACCTGTCCAAACTCCCGCCGCACACTTTCCGGCCCGGCAATTCCAGGCTTTTACAACATGTCAAAAAGGCTTTCGAACTGGCCGGAGATCTTCCCCACCGCTATTTTACTGCCGCCTGTCTTCTCTACGCGCTGCAGGAAATCATGGCTATGTCAAGCGACGACCGCCTGCTCACCCCGGACATTGAACAGGCGATCACTTATATGAAAGATCATCTCCAGGCAGAACTGCCTTTGGAAAAATTATCCGACCTCTGCGGTCTCTCCCTATCCCAGTTTAAGCAGAAATTCAAAGCGCAGACCGGCATCTCGCCCAGGCATTATATCAATTACCAGAAGATCCAGCTCTCAAAACAACTGTTGCTAGAGCAAAGGTCAATCACTGATATCGCCATGGAGCTGGGATTTTGTAACAGCAGTTATTTTACTGCAGTATTCCGACGTTTCAACGCCTGCACGCCTTCCGAATACCAGCGGCAAAAGGAAGGCAGACCCGGCTCCACATAGCGACATCTAAACAGGAGTGTGCGTTATTCCATATGCAGAAGCCGGAACACCTGTTCCGCTGTATCTGTCATATTCCGGGCCGCATTCTCTTGATCCATGGCTTCTTCCAGCGACACTGCTCCGCGCACAATTGGGAAAAAGGCATCGATACCATGAGCATTGCACACTCTCGCGTCTTCCGTGACACAGCCTGAGAAAGCCACTACTTTCCTTCCGTATTTCTTCGCCAGCGCCGCCACGCCAATCGGCGCTTTTCCCATAACAGTCTGCCCGTCCAGCCTTCCTTCCCCTGTAATGACAATATCCGCATCTTTCACCTTCTCTTCCAGCCTCGTCTCCCGCAGGATCATCTCTACACCTGGCTCCAAAGAACCATGCAGAAAAGTGCGGAAAGCAAAGCCTAATCCCCCCGCTGCACCACTTCCCGGATAATTGGGGTCGGCTTCGTTGCCACAGACTGCTGCCGCCAGAGCTGCATAATCCGCAAGCCATTCATCCATCCTGTGAATCATAGCCTCGTTTGCCCCTTTCTGTGGGCCAAATACCGCGCTGCATCCTTCCGGTCCGCACAGCACATTGTTCACGTCACAGGCTATATGGAACTCACACACATCTAATTCCTTCATGGCATGCGCCGTCCCAAGAACAGCCAGCTTCTCCAGTCCCTGCGCGCCCTGCGCAACAGAATTACCTTCCGCGTCCAGAAACGCAAAACCCAGCGCCTGCAGCATACCCACGCCGCCGTCATTGGTCGCACTGCCGCCGATTCCAACGATAAACTTCCTGCATCCTTCTTTGATCGCATCCCGGATCAGTTCGCCGACCCCGTAGGTCGTTGTATACATGGGATTCCTCTGTGCTGGCGGGACCATGGTGATTCCAGCCGCGTCAGCCATCTCCATGACTGCCGTAACCTTGTCCTCCAGAATACCATACCGTCCTGTCACTGTCTCCCCCAACGGCCCAGTGACAGGCAGACGGCGGATCGTACCACCCATACCGCTGATCAGCGTTTCCACTGTCCCCTCTCCGCCATCCGCCAGCGGACATACCTGCACTGCCGCATCTGGGAAGACTCTTTTGATTCCTTCTGCGGCCGCCTGCCCCGCCTCCAGCGAGGAGAGACTCCCCTTAAAGGAGTCTATGGCAATAACTGCTTTCATATTGTACCCTCCAATATCCTCCGCGCATGCTATGGACTCTACAACTCGAAATCCAGACACAGGCGGATCTGCGTATAAGGTCTTACCTTCCTATCAGCCACTTCCACATGGGCAGGATGAATACCATAACCTTTCAACGCTTCTTCATCCGTGAATGTCGAGTCAAGCATAAGATCTGCATTGGAAGAAGACAGGCCCTCGATCTGTACTTTAATTTCAACCAATCCAGGGATTATGCCCTGCAGTCCTTCCAATCCTGCTTTGATCTCCTCCTTGATCTTCTGTCTTTCCTCCGCGCTCAGTTCCTCTTTCAATTTCCACAGAATAACATGTTTTACCATGACCTTCTCCTTTTCTCTCTTATGATACTATCTGTAATTGCACATACTATCGCGATATTTATGTAAGTTCCAACGCCGCTGGTCTTTCACACCCAGATGCCACTTCCTCAAACCGGCCGCTGTCGCTGCTCTTCATCATCGTATCAATCACATCAAGCACATGATACGCCATCTCCTTGGCCGCCCGGTTCTTCCTGCCACAGAGAATCGCATCCGCCATCTCGGAAGGACCAATGCCGCGGCTGTTATCCTCATGGGGGAACACATTATCGATCTCCTCCCAGACAAACTCTTTCGACATATCATAGCTGTTAGCCATAAAGACATTTTTCCCGCCAAACTGGTTTGGATCGGTCAACTTTAGAATTCCTTTCGTGCCATAGACTGTAAACATCGCCTGATCCGCAAGCACCGATTCCCCATTCAATGCGAAGTTGCCCATAATCCCATTCTCCATCTCTATGACCGCAAAAACCTGACTCTCATTCGGATATGAAAATTCCTTCCCATATTCCGGCGACTGCGGCAGCACATTCACACGCACAGGCTTCCGGTTCCTGACTGCTGCAGATACACGTTTCACCGGGCCAAGCAGACTCACCAGTGTAGTCAGATAATAAACGCCGTAATCATAGCAGATCCCGCCGCCGGACATCCGCAGGAAACCAAAGAGACTTGTCAGGAAATCCAGATCACGGTTCGCGCTGATCTGGAAGGAGGTGATCTCCCCAAGTCTTCCCTCGTCAATCATCTTTCTAGCCGTCTGCCAGGAAGCGCCTAAGAAAGTGTCTGGTGCTGAACCCAGATACAGCCCCTTTTCATCCGCAAGCTTCACTAACTCCCCCGCCGTGTCAGGCGCAATCGTCATCGTTTTCTCCGTATATACATGCTTGCCGGCTTCCAGCGCTCTCTTGATCAGTTCGTAATGCGTCGGTGCAGGCGTCAGAATGACTGCCATATCGATTGTCTCATCTGCCAACAGCTCTTCTACCGTACAACCTTTAATATTGTACTGCTTTGCCTTTTGCACGGCATTCTCCACATGGGCCGCCGCACAGGCCGCCACCTCCAAATTATCGAACATGTTAATCATGTTTTTTAGGTAAATATCGCTAATCGCACCACAGCCGATCACCCCGACCCGCAATTTGTCTTTCTCCATCTCCTAACCTCCTTTTACTGCTCATAAAGCACTGGCCAGCCATCTAACCATAACAGCCCTGTATCATCAATTATTTCCCAGGTTCTCCGGTCCAAACCCGAAGGGCAGCATTTCTTTCAGAGTGCGCTCCAGGCACTTGCCCTTGCCATCCGCCAGAATGATCTGAAAGGTCTCCGGATCACAGAACTCCATCATAACCTGCCGGCAGACCCCGCAGGGCGCACACAATTCGTCCGCCTCGCTTCCCTCTGGACCACCCACGACCGCAATCTTCTCAAACTCCCGTTCTCCTTCATAAACCGCCCGGAAAAAGGCTGTCCGTTCCGCACAATTTGTCGGCGTATATGCTGCATTTTCGATATTGCATCCATGATAGATCTTCCCGCTCTTTGTCACAAGAGCCGCTCCTACCTGAAAGTGGGAATACGGTGTATATGCATGTTCTCTGGCTTTCTTCGCTTCCAGAATCAATTCCTCGTTAGTCATTTTCCCTCCATTCCGAGAGGCCACAAATTCCCCAATGGATCAATCTCTCTTCCAGAAATTTATGCCGTCCCGCTCCGTCACAATATCTTTCCTATTATGGTTATCTTAATATCCAGCTCCGTCATCCACCTGCTTCACAATCTTGATTACTCTGCTCGTACCCAGCCTGTCTGCACCCAGTGCAATGAATTTCTCTGCATCCTCCAATGATGCAATGCCTCCTGCTGCTTTCACCTTCACTTCTTTTCCGACATGCTTCCGCATTAATTCCACATCCGCAAAAGTTGCACCTGCAGTGGAAAATCCTGTAGACGTTTTAATAAACTCTGCCCCTGCCCTGGTAACGGTTTCACACATCTTAATCTTTTCCTCTTCGGTGAGCAGGCAGGTCTCAATGATCACCTTGAGGATCTTTCCACCGCAGGCCTCATGAATCTGCCGGATCTCGTCCTCAATCTCTTCATATTTTCCATCTTTTACCCAGCCGATATTGATCACCATATCAATCTCTTCTGCGCCGTTGGCAATGGCATCCCTCGTCTCAAAAACTTTCACAGCCGTGGTGCTGTATCCATTCGGGAAGCCGATCACGGTACAAATCGGCAGCCGGCCTTCCACATACTCTGCAGCCTGTTTCACGTAAGCCGCTGGAATACATGCGGATGCGGTCTCATATTTCATCCCGTCATCCAAAATCCCACGGATCTCCTCCCAGGTAGCCGTCTGGGTAAGCAGTGTATGATCTACTGTTTTCAAAATAGCTTTCTTGTCCATAGCGTAATGTTCTCCTTCTTTTCACAATTTTCTTGCAACGATTTTCCTTATAAATCCATTATAACAAGTCTTTCAATACGGAAGTTCCGATCGTCCCTTCCGGCATAGCAACCCCAAAATTATCTGCGATCGTCGCCCCGATCACTGCAAAGGTCTGGGTATCCTCCAAATTTCCGCCGCCCTTAAGAGAAGGGGAATATGCCAAAAACGGCACCTTCTCCCTGGTATGGTCCGTCCCGGTATGGGTAGGATCGTTTCCGTGGTCAGCGGTGATGATCAGCAGATCATCTTCCTTAAGCAGCGGTAGAAGCTCTCCCAGCTTAACGTCGAATTTCTCCAGTTCTTCCGCATAGCCCTTTACGTTTCGGCGATGCCCCCATAAAGCATCGAAATCCACCAGATTCACAAAACACAGTCCCTCAAAATTTCTGCCCGCAATCTCAATGGTCTGCTCCATACCATGCACGGAACTTTTGGACTTGTTGGATTCCGTCAGCCCTTCGCCGTCAAAGATATCAAAAATCTTTCCCACGGAGATTACATCTAGTCCGGCATCCTTCATGGCATTCAAGACAGTCCGTCCATAAGGCTTCAACGCGTAATCATGGCGGTTACTGGTGCGCTTGAATTCTCCCTTTTTCTTACCAACGTAGGGTCTCGCAATCACACGCCCCACCTTCCACTCATCCTTCATGGTAAGCTCCCTGGCAATCTCGCAGCAACGGTATAATTCCTCAAGCCCAAAGGTCTCTTCATTGCCGCAGATCTGCAGTACCGAATCTGCGGAAGTGTAGACGATCATATGGCCAGTGGCAATCTCCTCCTCTGCCAGCTCCTCCAGAATTTCCGTACCACTGGCACTTTTATTACCGATAATGACACGCCCCGTCCGTCTGGACAGTTCCTCCAACAGCTCCTGCGGAAAACCCGTTTCCGTAAACGTCTGAAAAGGTTTCGTGATGTGAAGTCCCATCATCTCCCAATGACCTGTCATGGTATCTTTCCCGGTGCTGGCCTCATTCATTTTCATAAAATAACCCATGGGATGTTCCACCGCCGGGACCTGTTTTAAGGGATGCAGGTTCGCAATTCCCAGTTTCTGGAGATTGGGGATTTTAAATTCCTCCATATTCTGGGAAATATGACCCAAGGTATCCGTCCCCGCATCACCGTAAGAATCCGCATCCGCCAATGCGCCTACTCCCAGCGAATCGATTACAATCGTAAAGATTCTCTTATATTTTCTTTCCGCCATCTAAACACTCCTCCTGATACTATTGCCGCTGATCTGGCCAGTGGCCTCTCAAGCCCTGCCTTCACAGCTCCACACATGCCGCTATTCCAGATTCCTTTCTATTTGCCCGGTCAAACCTGACAGTTTTTCTCCCTGTCCGCCCTGATCAGTCTTCTCAGTGCGCCAACCGCCGTTTTAATGGCCGCTTCCGTATCGTGTATGATGGGATTATCCAATCCCTGCGCATTTCTCTCCTGATTTCCCACCACCAGGAAATTAGATCCACAGCGGACCCCCAAATGGCTGGCCGCAATGAACAGCGCCGCCGACTCCATCTCGGAAGCCTTACAGCCCAGGCGTTTCCAGGCTTCCCATTTGTTCAGCAGTTCATAGCTCACCGGCATCCGTTCTGGTTCGTGCTGCCCGTAAAAGGCGTCTTTGCACTGTACCACTCCTACGTGATAGGAGAGGCCTAATTCCCTGCAGGACTCCACTAATGCATTCGTCACCTCAAAATCCGGCACCGCCGGATATTCTATGGGTGCATACTCCCTGCTGGTGCCTTCCATGCGCACTGCCCCTGTGGCAACGACAATATCTCCACCTTTGACATGCAGATCGATACCGCCGCAGGTGCCTACACGGATAAAGGTATCCGCCCCGCTCAGTGTCAGCTCCTCGATCGCGATTGTTGCAGAAGGCCCACCAATACCCGTTGAGGTAACACTTACCTTTTCCCCGTCCAGATATCCTGTGTAAGTAACAAACTCCCTGCTGTCCGCCACCAGCTTCGCATCCTCAAAATGTTTTGCGATCTTCACACACCGCTTGGGATCCCCTGGCAGGATCACATACTTTCCAACGTCTCCCGGCCTGATCTGTAAATGATACTGTAACTCTGCTTCACCCGAATAATTCTGCATATTCTTTCCTCCTGTATCGTTATCATATTTTATTTACTTTGTTCAGTTTCCCTAAATGCATGTATTACATCCCTGCGTCCTTCTTACTTTGTACAAACGCGGAAGCTGCATACAAAAATCCTACCACTCCAATCATAGCTCTTATACGTCCTTTTTACAAGGACTCCTATCCTTCCAGATGCAGTTTTTGTTTCTTTTTCACCCAGAATGTTATACCATTCTGCCAGCAGCCGTTCCTATTTTCATCGCGTCTTTAAATCACCTGCATGCGCCCCTATCCAGAACGATCGGATGATCGAATAAGACAGGCCTGCATTCTCTCCAAGAATACAGACCTGTCCATGTGACTTCCTATTCGATCAGTTACGGCCTTTCTGTTCTTTATTTCTCTGCGCGGAAGACCACTGACTCATAAGCCCGCAGTACAGGGCCCTGATAGCCACCCTCCCTGTCATAGGAAGATATCAGCACTTCCCCGGCACCGTTTAACAAACCATCCGGAATGGTATGCTCTTCACGGGAAAAATTATGGAACGTTAACAGCGTCTCTTCCGGCGTGCTGCGCGTGAAGGCAATCAGCTCCTCATATCCTGTATCCAGAAACGTCATTTCACCATGAGTCAATGCTCTGGATGTTTTCCGCAGAGCGATCAGCCTCCGGTAACACTGATAAATAGAACAAGCATCCTGCCGCTGCGTTTCCACATTAATATTCTTCGTATTTGGATTCACCTTAAGCCATGGCGTACCCGTGGTAAAACCACCGTTTGCAGAACTGTCCCACTGCATAGGAGTCCGGGCATTATCCCGGCTCTCCATTTGCGCCTGCGCCAGGGCATCTTCCGGTGACATTCCGGCAAGCAGATTCTGCCGGTACTGGTTCCGGGTACCCAGATCGTTGTAGTCCTCTATGGAAGAGAATTTCACATCCGTCATGCCGATCTCCTCCCCCTGATACACAAAAGGTGTGCCCGGCAGACTATGTAGGAATATTGCCAGAAATTTCGCTGAAATCTCCCAATACTGCCCGTCATCTCCATAAAGAGAGACCTGACGGGGTTTGTCATGATTGCTGAAGAAACGTGCCCACCAGCCTTCTTCCCTCAGTGCTTCGTAACTCTCCTGAATATCACGCTTCAACTTTTCCGGTGACCAGGTAGCAATCTCCACCTCAGGCGGCACAAAGGGAATGGCCATGTCAAATTCTTCCCGTCCAGTCCGCACATAATTGCCTAATTCTTCCACAGTCGGTGCCGAAACTTCTCCCACTGTCAGCACACTGCGAGGTGTGTAAATACGTCTGTTCATCTCCTGGATATAGGCGTGCGTACCGGGCCGTCCCGCCAGACAGTCGGGGAAAGAATAACCATCCGGCAAAGCAGGCTGCATAGAATCCGGAAAATCCTGCGGCTTATCCAGATAACTGATCGCGTCTACCCGAAAGCCTTCCACACCTTTATCCACCCACCAGTCCATCATCTGGAAAATTTCCTCACGCAGCTGCGGACAGGCCCAGTTAAGATCTGGCTGCTTTTTGGAAAAATAGTGAAAGTAATACTGCCCCCGTTCAGGCACAAACTCCCATGCGCTGCCTCCAAAGACGGACGCCCAGTTATTAGGCTCATGGCCGTCTACCGGGTCACGCCAAATATAATACTCACTCTTACTGTTTGTCCTGCCCGACCGGGACTCTAAGAACCAAGGGTGCTCATCAGATGAGTGGTTCACCACCAGATCCATAATGATGCGGATTCCTTTCTCCCGGCAGGCATCCCTCAGACGGTCCCAATCCTCCATGGTACCGAATTCCTCCATGATCTCCTGATAGCCGGAAATATCATAACCGTTGTCATCATTGGGTGAACGGTACACCGGTGACAGCCAGATCGCGTTCACTCCCAGCTCCTCCAGATAGTCAAGCTTCTGCAGTACCCCAGGCAAATCTCCGATTCCGTCTCCATTGGCATCATAGAAGCTGCGGGGATAGATCTGGTAAATAATTAGCTCTTTTATCCAGTCTTTTTCTGACGTCATGGTAAATTCCTCCTCTTATACGTAATTTTTATCTAGGCGTTTGCGAAACGCCAAAACCCGCATAATTACGGGATTCTTTTTGTTATAAATTAAAATAACTCCTCACCGGATATGGTATAATAGAGTTGTCCAGAAACTATAAACCATGCATCAGGAATGG
>CATOJY010000065.1 GCA_951800685.1 uncultured Lachnospiraceae bacterium | reverse complement strand
AATCATAAATGATTCTTCCAGGGAAGTGAAGAGAAGTTCTAAGGTTCTAAAAAACAGAACCTAAGAACATCTAAAGCTTTCTTTAAGAGAATAAAGGATAGGAAAAGTAAGACCTTAAAAGGGTTACCTATAGAAAGTTCATTGTAGAAAGATCATCAGGTTCGGTTTTGAGGGTATAATGCTTTTAAGAGAGATGGCCCGGTGGCTCAGTTGGTTAGAGCGCCGCCCTGTCACGGCGGAGGTCGTGGGTTCGAGTCCCATCCGGGTCGTTTAGGAAATTGCTTCATTATTGTAAATTTGAGTAGTCAATTTTGCTGGTTAGTTTTGAAGGAATTTGCCTTCGGGATCTTAGCTCAGCTGGGAGAGCATCTGCCTTACAAGCAGAGGGTCATAGGTTCGAGCCCTATAGGTCCCATTTAGGAATAATGCCGATATGGCTCAATTGGCAGAGCAGCTGATTTGTAATCAGCAGGTTAACGGTTCGAGTCCGTTTATCGGCTTATGATAGACAATATCATATGGATGGATTCCCGAGTGGCCAAAGGGGACAGACTGTAAATCTGCTGCAAATTGCTTCGGTGGTTCGAATCCACCTCCATCCATTTAATTTAATATCGCGGGGTGGAGCAGTCTGGAAGCTCGTCGGGCTCATAACCCGAAGGTCACAGGTTCAAATCCTGTCCCCGCTACTCAATGCCCAGATAGCTCAGTTGGTAGAGCAGAGGACTGAAAATCCTCGTGTCACTGGTTCGATTCCGGTTCTGGGCATTTTTTCTATTATGGACCACTAGCTCAGGTGGTAGAGCACTTGACTTTTAATCAAGTTGTCTGGGGTTCGAATCCCCAGTGGTTCATTATAAAGAGAGCCTTAATAGTGAAAGGGATTCGAACCCTGTTTGATATCCCCAGTGGTTCTCGTAAAGAATCTCTGAAAATACTGCTAGTATAGTATTTTCAGAGATTTTTTGGTTTGCCAAAAAGGTTTTGCATGTATATCATATTCTTTGTAGATGATGTTTTATAAGTATTTTAGTGCAGGACGGTAATAGATGAAAAATGATAATATTTATTGGCAATAGAAATAGAGTTTATTTATATGATGATTTTTATAACAGTGATATTTTTTCAGTAGGAATTTGTAATAGAGTGTGATACTATTATGTGTGCATGAGACAGACTTAGATTATGTACAAAGAAAAGCGGTCAAAGAAGGAGAAAGATCGGGATGGTCAAGATCAAAAAACAATGTTCGGCACTATTTGATCATATTAGTGAGTGTATGGCGCCAATCATACCCATTGTGCTGGCAGGTGGAATTTTTAAAATGGTAGTGCTGCTGCTTACCACGTTTCATATTTTGTCTGGATCAACAGAGGTGATCCTCTCTGCAATCGCAACAACACCCTTTTATTTTCTTCCAGTGTTGGTAGCTTATTCGGCAGCAAAACACTTTGAGACTGATCCGGTGATCGCGATTATCAGTGTATGTGCCATGTTGCTGCCAGATTTTACAGAGCTGATGGAGAGTGGAGGGAAGGTGACCTTTGCTGGAATTCCGGTAGTACCGGCCACGTATGCTTACAGTGTCATCCCTACTATCTTATTGGTTTATTGTATGTCACATATTGTGAAAGGGCTTAAAAAAGTGATCAAAGAGAGTCTGCAGCCGTATTTTTTGGCAGCCAGTTCGATATTTCTTACTGTTTTGTTGGGAATTCTCGTAATTGAGCCAGCTGTTAGTCTGCTCAGCAATGCGTTGGCGGATGCCTTAAACAGTATGCAGACAGAGGTACCGGTTCTGGCGTGGGGACTGTTTGCGGCATTGTCTCTTCTATTGGTTTCTACGGGTATGCACTGGATTTTTATGACACTGGCGCTGACACAGATTGGTCTTACCGGAGTAGATTATGGGATTATGGCAGCGCTTTTTATTTCCAATATGTCTTTTGGAGGATGCGATCTGGGAGTTTTTGTCAAAACAAAGCAGCGTGATAAGAAGGCAATGACATTCAGTGCCATGGTGACGGTATTGATTACAGGTATTGCGGAGCCATCCATATTTGGTGTATGCTTTAAGGAGAAAACGCCCATAATTGGGAATGTTTTGGGTTGTCTGATTGCAGGTATTGTCCAAGGAATTTTGACGGTACACTGTTATATTTTTACGATCTCTAGTGTTTCTTCGATTTTGATGTTTTATAGTATAGAGGAGCCAGGAAATCTAATGAAGGCTGTGGCTATTGGCGTGACAGCGTTTGTGGCCAGTTTTATAATTACGGCGTTGGTATATCGGGATGTAGATGAGGAACGGGTACAAATATGAAAAAGATTATGTTTTTTGAAGGTGATATCGAGACCCAAGGGTATTTTTCGAGACAGATCGCGGAAGCAATGCAAAAGATTGGCCACGAAGTTTTTCTCTATAACCTGGGAAACCCCTGGAACAGTACTGAAAAATTTTTCCGCTTTTTTGAAAAAGGAAATACGGTGTTGATTAATTTTAATTTTCATGGTATGAGTGGAGAAGACTATTTTCTGGATGAGAATAATGTAATGATGTGGGATGCACTGTCCATACCAAGCTACAATATTGTTGTGGATCATCCGATGTATTATCATCATTTCCTGGAAAAGGTTCCGCGCAATTACCATCATATCAGTATAGACCGGAATCATGAGAAATATATGAAACGGTTTTTCCCAGAGATTGCCAGAGGACCTTTTCTGCCGTTGGCGGGGACCAAACTTTATCCGAATAAATCGAATGTGCCGATATCCCACAGGAAATATGATGTGATAATGGTGGGGAATTACTGTGTACCGAAAACATTTGAGAAGTTTATCAGAAGAATTGACGACGAATACACAGCCTTTTACTATGGGATGATTGATGATCTGCTGGCAAACCCGTATAAAACGGTGGAGGAAGTGGCTGAAGCGCATTTGAAAGCTGAGTTGGCTGAAGTGCCGGAAGAAGAATTAAGGAAAGCGATGGCGGCGCTCACATTTATTGACCTATATGTACGCTATACTCTGCGGGGGAAGATTGTGCAGCTATTGGTTGATGCAGGGATCAAGGTACATGTGTTCGGGGATGGATGGGATCTGTTGCCTTGTAAACATGGGGAGAATCTAGTTCTTATGAACCATCTTGATTCTGTAGGATGTCTGAAAAAACTATGTCAGGCTAGAATTTCCCTGAATGTGATGCCCTGGTTTAAGGATGGGGCACACGACAGAATTTTTAATTCCATGTTAAATGGGGCAGTCTGTCTGACGGACAGCAGTGTGTATCTGGATGACATTTTGCATAATGGCGTGGACTGTAGCCTTTTTGATTTACAGCAGTTAGAAAGTCTGCCAGAGATCACAGAGAAACTGCTTGCAGATCCAGACCAGATGCAAGCGATCGCCGATGCGGGATACAATTTGGCGAAAGATGGGCATATGTGGGAACACAGAGCAGTTAAACTCCATGAACTGATCGAGAAAGAACCGCACATGGTTTGACATAACCTTCTAAGTCATTCGTGGGTTTGTGCAGTCAGGCAGCACGAAATGGGAAGGAAGATGGAGTTGGGACATAGATATGGAAACAACAGTTAATAAGAGAGGATCTATTGGATTTGCGTTCCGGCAGTCTGTGCCGGTCATGTTGGGCTATATTTTTTTGGGAATTGCTTTTGGACTTCTGCTTCAGGATGCGGGATACCATTTTGGGTGGGCATTTTTGAGCAGCGTTGTTATTTATGCCGGGAGTATGCAGTTTGTTTTGGTGAGTTTGCTGACTGGTGGGGCAAGTTTGTTTTATGCTGCGGTTATGACGCTGTTTATCAATGGCAGGCATATTTTTTATGGGTTGTCTTTTGTGGAAAAGTATAAGAAGATGGGAGTGGCCTGTCCTTATATGGTTTTTTCCCTGACAGACGAGACTTATTCACTGCTGTGCAGCATAAAGGTACCAGAAGGAATGGAAGAGAACAAGGTTTTTTTCTGGATTTCGTTTTTGGACCATTGTTACTGGGTTATAGGATCTGTGATGGGTGCATTGGCCGGGAGCAGGATTGGGTTTGACTCTACAGGAATCGATTTTTCTATGACAGCTCTTTTTATTGTGATCGTGGTAGAACAATGGCAGGAACAGAAATCACATTTTGCTGCTCTGCTAGGCGCCGTGTGTGGGGTTTCCTGGCTGCTTATTTTGGGTCCAGACAGATTTATCCTTCCAGCATTGTGTTCCTGTGTGATTGTACTTCTTGTGGTGCAGGGACAGACCAAAGATTTTATGGTTGAGAAGAGGGGGACGATGTGAAGATGGCAGACAACAGGGCATATTCTTTGGCGGTTATTGCAGTAGTGGCAGTTTGTACAATACTGCTGCGCGCCTTTCCGTTTTTGGTCTTTGGAGGTAGAAAGGAAATGCCAAGGATGGTACAGTACTTGGGTGCTGTGCTTCCAGCTTCAATTATGGCCGTATTGGTGGTATATTGTCTGAGGAATATGGATTTTACATCAGCAGAGCGTTTTGTACCATCTTTGGTTGCGGGCCTTCTGGTAGTAGGGCTGCATTTGTGGAGGAAGAATATTCTGCTCAGCATCGGTCTGGGAACGGTGTGCTATATGGTTTTGGTGCAGATGGTGTTTCCAGTCGGGTAGAGTGTCATGAAACAAGGACAGATCATATAGATAGGAAAAGGATGATGTTACGTGCCGTGCTGTGAGTATGGAGAAAGGATTGGGAATGTTCAAGGATATTTTGATCAGACACAGACAGAAGAGAAATGAGCGTATTAAGAGACTGTACGAAAGGCAAAAACGACTTCAGGCCTTGTTAAAAGAACATGGGGCAGATATTTTGAATTCGGAGAACTTTCGGAATACGAAAAAGCACATTCAGCATGGGAATATGACAGTGCATAATCATGTCATGGATGTGGCGCGTTACAGTCTGCTCTTGAACAAGAAATTTCGGATCGGGTGTAACAAGCATGACTTGGTCAGAGGCGCGCTTTTACATGACTATTTCCTCTATGACTGGCATGACAAGGAGTATCTTTCGGAGCGCAGACGTCTGCATGGTTTCTGGCATCCAGGCATCGCACTTAGAAATGCGGAAAAAGAGTATGAGCTGAATGATATCCAGCGGGAGATCATCAGGAAGCATATGTGGCCGTTGTCTGTCGTACCGCCCACATGCAGGGAGGCCTGGGTAGTTACCACTGCGGATAAATATTGTTCTCTGATGGAAACAATTGGGCTGCATAAGGGCCACGGAGCGAAAGCATCCTGAGTGTGTCAGTTGTGTTCTCAAGTGCATGGCGGAGGCTGAACAGTAGCTGTGTGCAACGGAGAATGAGATGAGCGAAGGCAAATTTGGGGAAGGCAAGGCAGACACAATGCATGGTGACAGCAGCCAGAAGGGTAAGGATATAGAGTATAATAGCTTATATGTGGAACTTGTCAGGTACTGCGGGAGCGATTACTATCCCTATCATATGCCGGGGCACAAGAGGAACCATGAAGCAGGAGAAATGGCACAGTATTATGATATTGACATCACGGAAATCGATGGCTTTGATAATCTGCATCATGCGGAGGGCATCCTGCTGGAAGCGCAACAGCGTGCAAACCGGCTTTATGGAAGTGAGAAAACAGAGACATTTTATTTGGTTAATGGCAGTACCTGTGGCATATTAGCGTCTATTATGACAACAGCGGAGCGGGGAGGAGAAATTCTTGCCGCACGAAATTGTCACAAATCAGTCTACCATGGCGCAATTTTGCAGGGATTAAAAATTCATTATTATAAACCGCCAGTATTGGAAACTTATGGAATTTGTGCAGGTGTTTCTGCAGAAGGGATTGACAGATTGCTGGAGGAATATCCAAATTGCAGCGCGGTAGTTATCACATCTCCGACGTATGAAGGAATCTTGTCGGATGTGGCGGCGATTGCAGAGACAGTGCATAAGCGGGATAAGATACTAATTGTGGATGAAGCGCATGGCGCACATTTTGGTATCCATAAAACTGCGCCTCAGGGAGCGCTTGCGCAGGGAGCAGATCTGGTGATTCATAGTCTGCACAAAACGCTGCCTGCGATGACGCAGACAGCCCTTCTCCATGTACAAGGAGAACGGGTTGACCGGGGGAAACTTCGACGGTATCTGGCAATGCTGCAAACAAGCAGCCCATCCTATGTACTGATGGCCAGTATGGATTCCTGTATCTGGTATTTAAAAGAAAACGGGGCGGCACGCTGGGCATTTATGAGGCGACAATATGACGATTTCTGTAAAAAAATAGAAAAATGCCGATATATAGAAATAGGAAATGCAGTATATAAAAGAAATGCAGGATTTATTCCGGGAGAACATAATATTGTAGAAAAACAGTATTTTATGGCTGGATGGGACATCGGTAAACTGGTGATCAGCGTAAAAGATGGCAGTATGAGCGGCAAGTTGTTATATGACCTGCTGCAGAATGATTACCATTTACAGATGGAAATGGCGGCCGAAAGGTATGTACTGGCGATTATGACAATTCTGGATACAGAAGAAGGCTGGCAGAGATTGGCTGATGCATTACTGCAGATTGATGGTAGGATAGAAACAGCAAGAAGAATACAAAGCACAGAGCTGCCCAGGGAGAAAAAGCAGGATGAGGAGATGGACCGGATAGAGTCCGGCAAAGGGCAGGTGTGGAAAGAAACAGGGTCAGGGAAAAGCTGTATGACAGCAGAGCAGGCTTATTTGGGAGAGTGGGAGCGGGTTTTTCTTGTGGAAGCAGCTGGCAGGACGATAGCTGATTTCATCAATTTGTACCCGCCAGGAATTCCGCTGGCTGTACCTGGAGAGCGGGTTGACCGAGAATTGATTGCGCAGATCCAGAGGAGTGTACGCGCAGGCCTGCAGGTGCAGGGAGTTTCTTCTGAAGGGAAAATTGCAGTGGTCAGGAATTGTAGCAAAATAATTTGAAATTCCGGCTAAAGTATGGCATTATTAAAGGAGAGGGAATTATCGGTAAAAGGTATTTGGTACTATGGGAAAAATCGTGTGCCTGATGGGAAAAAGTTCGTCAGGAAAAGATACAATCTATAAAAGACTCTTATCTCAGGAGAAAGTGATCCTGCATAATATTGTTCCTTATACGACAAGGCCGATCAGAGCCGGGGAGAAGAACGGGACTGAATATCACTTTGTAGACGAGGAGGAGTTTCAGAATCTGGTGAAGGCTGGATGTGTGATCGAGGACAGAGCTTATCATACTTATCTGGGATTATGGCGGTATTTTACAGTTGCAGACGAGAGAATTGATTTGGGAAGATGTTCTTATGTGATGATCACTACGCTGGAGGCATATGAGAAGATACAAGTGTTTTATGGTGCGGCTAAAGTGTTACCGGTTTTGATCGAACTGGATGACGGTGTAAGGCTTCAGAGGGCGTTGGATCGGGAGAAGGCGCAGGATCAGCCGAAATACGAGGAGATGTGCCGGCGGTTTTTGGCGGATGCAGAGGATTTTGCAGAAGAGAAAATTCGAAAGGCAGGTATCAGGAAGAGATTTTATAATGGCGAGCTGGATCGCTGCCTGCAGGAGATTATGGAATATCTTGATCAAAATGATGTGCAGTCTTGCGTGAAGGGAGGCAGCAGGCATGGATATTAAAGTCAATAATATACAGCAACCGGTGCCGGTAGAGCAGACACTGCAGCAGCAGGAGGCGGATGGTACTTTTAAGTTCACACTTGTCAGTAGAATTGAGGAACAGGAACTGCAGAATGCGCTGAGCAGTATGATGGAGGAAATCACCAGGCAGGGAGATAAGCTTGCAAAGCATCGTGACATCAAAGATATGAAGCGGTATCGTGCGCTGATTAAGGATTTTTTGAATGAAATTGTTAACCGATCACATGCTTTTTCCAGGGAGAATTTTCTGGACCGGAAGGGGCGGCATAGAGTTTATGGTATTATCCGGCTGATTGATGAGAATCTGGATCAGCTGGCACAGGAACTGGTGAAAGATGAACAGGATAATCTGGCAATCTTAAGCAAGATTGGAGAGATAAGAGGATTGCTGTTGGATATCTTTACGTAGAAATTCAAAGACAGGAGAACAAGAAGACAGATACAGACAGAAGAGATAAAGTGGGTGGGGTTATAGATGGCTAAATTTACAGATATAGTAGGACAGGAACAGCTAAAGGAGCACTTGCAGAATGCGATCGCAGCAAACAAGGTATCGCATGCATATATTATTAATGGCGAACGCAGCGCTGGCAAGGAATTTATTGCCAAAGTATACGCAATGACGCTGCAGTGCGAGAAGGGGGAGACGGAGCCTTGCGGGGAATGTCACTCCTGTAGGCAGGCGCTGGGTAATAACCAGCCGGATATTATTTATATCAGTCATGAGAAGCCTAATACAATCGGCGTAGAAGATATCCGTGCGCAGATCAATAATGATATTGGGATCAAACCGTATAGCAGTCCATATAAGATCTATATTATCAATGAAGGGGAGAAGATGACCCCGCAGGCGCAGAACGCCCTCCTGAAAACGTTGGAGGAGCCTCCGGCATATGCAGTGATCCTGATTCTGACCACGAATGTAGAAACACTGCTTCCCACAATTCTGAGCAGATGTGTTGTGCTGCATATGAAACCTGTACCGGACAAGTTGGTAAAGAAGTATTTGATGGAGCAGCTGGAGATACCGGATTATAAAGCGAACATCTGCGTGGCTTTTGCCAGGGGTAATATTGGCAAGGCGAAACTGCTGGCCAGCAGTGAAGAATTTGAGAAGGTCAAGGATGAGGCAATTTCGCTGGTAAAAAATATTAACGAAATGGAAATTAACGAAATTGTCAAGGCGATCAAGAAGATTTCAGAGTATAAATTTGATGTCAATGACTATCTGGATATTCTTATGGCCTGGTATCGGGATGTACTCTTTTTCAAGGCGACCAAGGACGTGAACAGTCTTGTCTTCAAGGAAGAGATACAGCAGATCATGAAGATGTCAGACAGGAGTACTTATGAGGGCATTGAGACGATCGTGAATGCACTGCAGAGTGCGAAGAAGAGGTTGGAAGCCAATGTGAATTTTGACTTGACAATGGAACTACTGCTTCTGGCGATCCAGGAGAATTAGAGAAGTGAAGAACAAGGGTAGAGATTTCAGATAGATCTTTAGAGCAGAGAGCACAGTACTTTGGGTTTTGCGTCGTGGGATGCAGAAGTACGAACAGGGAGGTTGATAGATTATGATACGAGTGATAGGAGTGCGGTTCCGCACTGCAGGAAAGATATATTATTTTAATCCGGGTAAATTAAATATTAAACGTAATGACCATGTGATTGTGGAGACAGCGCGGGGCATTGAGTATGGCACCGTTGTGGGCGACCCGAAGGAGGAGCAGGAGGATAAGGTGATTCAGCCGTTAAAGTCAGTGCTCCGTATTGCAACACCGAAGGATGACGAACAGGAAGCGGCGAATAAACTGAAGGAGAAAGAGGCATTCAAGATTTGTCTGGAAAAGATCAGAAAACATAATCTGCAGATGAAACTGATTGATGCGGAATATACATTTGACAATAATAAGGTACTGTTTTATTTTACGGCGGATGGACGGATTGATTTCCGTGAGCTAGTGAAGGATCTGGCGGCAGTTTTCAAAACAAGGATAGAATTGCGGCAGATCGGAGTCAGGGATGAGACGAAAATCCTGGGTGGAATCGGTATCTGCGGAAGACCTTTGTGCTGTCATACGCATTTATCTGAATTCGCGCCAGTGTCGATTAAAATGGCGAAGGAGCAGAACCTTTCTCTGAATCCTACGAAAATATCAGGTGTCTGTGGAAGACTGATGTGTTGTTTAAAAAACGAAGAGGAGACTTACGAGGAGTTGAACCGACGTCTGCCCAATGTAGGAGATTTCGTTACTACGGACGATGGGTATAAAGGAGAGGTGCACAGCGTAAATGTGCTGCGGCAGCTTGTAAAAGTTATTGTGAATGTAGATGATGAGAAAGAGATCCAGGAGTATCGGGTAGACCAGCTTCGCTTTAAGAGAAGGCATGGCAAGAATCGCAAGATGGATGTCAATGAGGCGGAGCTTAAGGAGCTGGAGAAGCTGGAGAAACAGGATTCAGCAAAATCAAAATTGGATGATAATTAATGCTGGACAGCTTATATGGGTTTCATAATTATGGTATGTGGAATAGCAGGGAATAATTATGGTGTCGGAGAATACAATTTTTCTAAAGGAAAATGAGAGGATCGACGATCTGGAGCGAAACGGTTACCGGATCATTCAGGATACGCATCGTTTTTGTTTCGGCATGGATGCGGTGTTGTTATCTGGGTTTATCCGGGTGAAAGATGGTGCCAGGGTACTTGATTTGGGGACCGGAACAGGTATCATTCCAATTTTGCTTGCGGCTAAGACCAGGGCGGCGCATTTGACCGGACTGGAGATCCAAGAAGAAAGCGCAGATATGGCTAGGCGGAGTATCTGCCTGAATAGTCTGCAGGAAAAGATTGCGATAGTGACAGGGGATATTAAAGAGGCAGGGAGTCTGTTTGACGCTGCTTCTTTTGACGTTATCACGAGTAATCCGCCCTATATGACAGCGCAGCATGGACTGACTAATCTCGAAGATGCGAAAGCTATTGCACGACATGAGATCTTGTGTACGTTGGAAGATGTGATTGCGCAGGCTGCAAGGCTGTTAAAGCCTGGTGGGAATTTTTTCATGGTACACAGGCCTTTCCGGTTGGCGGAGATCATCGTGCTTTTACGGGATTATAAGTTGGAGCCTAAGAGAATGCAGCTCGTATACCCTTTTGTAGATAAGGAACCGAATATGGTACTGATCGAGGCGAACCGGGGCGGCAGGCCGCGGATGACGGTGGAAAAACCGTTAATTGTGTACCGGGAACCTGGGGTCTATATGGAAGAGATCTATGAGATATATGGCTACTAAGGCGAAAATTATTCCGTTGCATCCAAGATCAGGAGACATATGTTGACTTGGGGCGGTGGTAATAAGGCAGACAGAGGAGAAAGATTCGAAGGGTCGGATAGAGAACTATGAGAAGCTGTAAGAAATATCTATATGAGAGTTTAGGTGTGATACTGCTGGGATGTCTGTGCTGGGGTTGTGGTAGTGCGAAGGAAGAAGTAATGGCGGACCATACGGTGCAGGCAACAATATCAGAGAATGACCTGGGAGAAGATAAGAAAGAAGACAACAACATAGATGTGGAAACGGCAGGAGAGAGCGGCTTGAGAGAAGAGACAAGTGGTGTCAGCGGCAATGAGCTGGAATCAGGGGGAGAGGAAGGCGGCGAGACTGAAACAGAAGAGGCGGAGATGCCACGCAGGGAGCCTGTCAAGGTTAAGGGGATCTATGTGAGCGGCCCAGTGGCGGGGATTGCCAGGATGGACGAGCTGATCGAATTGGTGGATCAGACGGAGTTGAATGCCGTTGTCATCGATATCAAAAACGACGAGGGTAAAGTGACTTATGACATGCAGTCGGAGCAGGTGCTGGAGATCGGGGCCAGTGTAAATTATATATCGGATATTGAGGCGCTGGTGGCAAAATGCAAGGAAAAGAATATTTATCTGATCGCCAGAATCGTGGCGTTCAGGGATCCGTATCTGGCGGAACAAAAGCCGGAATGGGCAGTGCATACGAAGGAAGGAGCAATTTTCCGGGATAAGAGCGGCCTTGCGTGGGTGAATCCGTATGAGAGAGACGTATGGGATTATCTGGTGGAGATCGCATCGGAAGCGGCGGTGGTCGGCTTTGATGAGGTGCAGTTTGACTATATCCGGTTTTCTACGGATGTAAAGGCGGATGAGGTGGATTACGGGCCGGAGGCTGAGACGGTTGGTAAGATTGATATCATAACGGAATTTACGCAGTATATCTATGAGAAGTTAAGCCCGCTGGGGGTGTACGTGGCGGCAGATGTGTTCGGTACGGTGATCGAGAATGAGACGGATCAGCAGATTGTGGGGCAGGATTATGTGAGAATGGCGGAACATCTGGATTATATCTGTCCGATGATCTATCCTTCCCATTACAGAAACGGATCATATGGGATTGCGGTGCCGGATGCGGATCCCTATCATACGATCTACGGGGCGTGTTCTGCTTCCGTGCAGGAGCTGGGGGTGCTTCCGGAAGGGAACCACGCGCATGTGCGGGCGTGGCTGCAAAGCTTTACGGCCAGTTGGGTGCCAGGGCATATCAGCTACGGACCACAGCAGATCCGGGCACAGATCAAAGGGGCCTATGATGCGGGTTATGACGAGTGGATCCTGTGGAATGCGGCGGTGAAATACCAGCGGGACTGCCTTTTGACGGACGAAGAGGCTGAGGCGGAGCGGCAGCAGTGGGAGACGGAGAAGGAGAGCAAGAAGCAGGAAGCGACGGCAGGAAAGCAGGAAGAAGTGCCGCAGGAAAAGACAGCAGGGCGAGCAGATGGAATAGTGCCGGATACGGTAACAGGGCATCCGACGGAAACGACTCCGGAAGGTCCGGCAGGAACGGCTTCGGAAGATGCAGGTTCGGATGCAACGACAGAAGCACCGCAGGAAGGGGCAGCAGGCCAGGCAGTAGAAACAGTTCTAAGAGAAGAAGACGGGCAGCCGACAGATACAGATTCGGAAGGTCCGACAGGGCAACCAACAGAAGCGCCGTAGGAAGGCTCAGCAGGCCAGCCGACAGATACGAGGTTGGATGAGATGATAGGGTAGTCAGCAAGGAGAGCATTGGATGAGTCAGCAGAGTAGTGGCAGATACAAGTCTGGAGGAGAAGACAGGACAGCCAGAAGGAAGAGCATCGGATGAGCCAGCAGGGTAGGCGACAGATACAAGTCTGGAGGAGAAGACAGGGCAGTCAGCAAGGAGAGCATTGGATGGGCCAGCAGGACAGCCGGCAGATACAACGTAGGAAAGGTCAGCCGGCAGCCACAGCGCAATAGCAGGATATGGAGACACCGGTGGGGTATGGCAGAGGGTGTGTCGAAGGCAGTAACAGAACAGGAAAAAACCGCAGGAGGAAGGAAGATGACAGGAATGTTATATTTGTGTGCGACTCCCATCGGGAATCTGGGGGACATGACGCCGCGGGTAGTGGAAACGCTGCGGGAGGTGGATCTGATCGCGGCGGAGGACACGCGCAACAGTATCAAACTGCTCAATCATTTTGAAATTAAGACTTCTATGACCAGCTACCATGAATATAATAAAGTAGAAAAGGCAGACTATCTTGTGGCGCAGATGCAGCAGGGAAAGGATGTGGCGCTTGTCACGGACGCGGGGACGCCGGGGATTTCGGATCCGGGGGAAGTACTGGTGGCGAAATGCCATGAGGCCGGGATCGCGGTGACTTCTCTGCCGGGAGCGGCAGCTTGCATCACGGCGCTCACGCTGTCGGGACTCAGTACGCGGAGGTTCTGTTTCGAGGCTTTTCTGCCGGCGGACAAGAAGGAGAAGGCGGCGATTCTGGAGGAGTTAAAGGAAGAATCGAGGACAATCATACTTTATGAGGCGCCGCATCATCTGGTACGGACACTGGAGGAACTGGCAGAGGCGTTGGGAAACCGGCGGCTGACGCTTTGTCGGGAATTAACGAAGAAGTTCGAGACGGTGCTGCCGACTACGATCGAGGGTGCTCTTTTGCTGTATGAAAAGGAGGAACCACGGGGGGAGTATGTGCTGGTGATTGAGGGCAAGAGCCTTGTGCAGAAACGGGAGGAAATGCGGGAATCGTGGCTTAGTATGAGCATTGAAGCGCATATGGCATACTATAGGGAGACGGGTTTGGACGAAAAAAGCGCTATGAAGCAGGTCGCAAAGGACCGCGGAGTGCCAAAAAGAGAGATTTATCAACATTTATTAACAAAGTGAATTGACAAAATGTAGAAAACCCGTAAAATTAAGGTTGACAAACATAGTAACAGAGAATATACTTTGAATGTCAAACTATTTTATTAACGGGGAAAAGGAGAGCAGAGAAATGTTAGAGAGAGTTATCGAGATTATTCAGG
>CATOJY010000064.1 GCA_951800685.1 uncultured Lachnospiraceae bacterium | reverse complement strand
TTTCTTCCCTTGTTTTGGCATCCAGTTCTACCTTGACGCTGGATTTCATTAAAGGTAATATTATGAAAGAGATGGATGAGAAGGAACAGGTGAAATGGATGCGGGCGCTGCTGGTGGTCTTTATCGCGATCTCCGTAGTGCTGGCGCTGATCCAGTACCGTTCCAACGTCACGTTTATCGCCCAGCTCATGGGTGTGAGCTGGGGCGCGTTGGCCGGAGCTTTTCTGGCTCCCTTCCTTTACGGCCTGTATTGGAAGCGGACTACGAAAGCAGCCTGCTGGGTGAGCTTTTTGTTCTCCACGGTGGTGATGCTGGCGAACATCTTTTTCCGGTCGAGCTTTCCGGCGCTTTTGCAGTCGCCCATCAATGCCGGCGCCTTCTGTATGCTGGCTGGACTTGTGATCGTGCCGGTGGTGAGTGTGGTGACGAAAGCGCCTGCTGGAAAAAGGTTGGAGGAGATCTTTTCCTGCTATGAGAAGAAGGTGACGGTTTCTGTGAAAGACTCCATCGGAGATCAAAACTGACAAAAACAGACTTTTAAGAAGCGTTGAGGTTTCACAGGACGGTTCTTAAGAGTTGATAAATGTTTCAGAGAATGTCTGCAGCAGGCATTCTCTACAGTGATTTTGGAGCAGAACGATGAAGGAGGAAAAGGATATATGAAAACACTGATGCTCGGCAACGAGGCGGTTGCCAGAGGTCTTTATGAAGGAGGCTGCAGTTTCGTATCCAGCTATCCGGGAACGCCCAGCACGGAGATCACGGAGTGCGCGGCGAAGTATGAGGAGCTGTACGCGGAGTGGGCGCCCAATGAGAAGGTGGCGCTTGAGGCAGCGTTTGGCGCATGTCTTTCCGGAAAGAGAAGCTTCTGTGCCATGAAGCATGTAGGCCTTAACGTGGCGGCGGATCCGCTTTTTACCATATCTTATACGGGGGTGCATGCCGGACTGGTGATCGGCGTGGCGGATGACGCCGGCATGCACAGTTCCCAGAACGAACAGGATTCCAGACATTATGCGCAGGCATCCAAGATTCCCATGCTGGAGCCTTCCGATTCCGCGGAAGCGCTTGCCTTTGCGAAACTTGCCTATGAGCTTTCGGAAGAATTCGATACGGCGGTACTGCTTAAGATGTGCACCCGCGTCAGCCATTCGCAGAGCGTGGTGGAGACGGGGGAAAGGATGCTTCCGGCGCAGAAAAAATATGAAAAAAATCCGGGTAAATACATTATGATGCCGGCCAACGCCAAGAAGCGTCATCCGGAAGTGGAGGCGCGCACAAAGGCGCTGACAGCCTGGGCGGAGACGACAGAGATCAACCGCATCGAGACGGGCAGTGATCCGTTCTGCGGCATCATTACCTCCTCTACCTGTTATCAGTATGTGAAGGAGGCCTTCGGGGATACCTATCCGGTATTGAAGCTGGGCATGATCTGGCCCATGCCGGAGCAGAAGATCAGAGAGTTTGCGGCTGCTGTAGAGAGGCTTGTGGTGGTGGAGGAGCTGGACGGTTTTATCGAGTCCCACTGCAGAAGTCTGGGGCTTACGGTGTCCGGCAAAGACCTGTTCTCCAATATCGGCGAGCTGAGTCAGAATCTGGTGAAGGAGAAGCTGGGCGGGAACGTACAGGCGGGAGCAGCGCTTGATGAAGTCATTCCGGCCAGACCGCCCGTGATGTGCGCCGGCTGTCCGCACCGCAGCATTTTCTATGTTTTGAAAAAGATGAATCTCACGGTGCTGGGAGATATCGGCTGCTATACGCTGGGAGCTGTGCAGCCCCTGAGAGCCATCGACACGACGATCTGCATGGGCGCTTCTGTTTCCGGACTGCATGGATTTGTGAAAGCAGGAGACGGGGAGAGCGCAGGCAGGACGGTGGCGGTCATCGGGGATTCCACGTTCATGCATTCCGGTGTTACGGGACTGATCAACATTGCGTATAATGAATCGAATTCCACGGTGATCATACTGGACAACTCGATTACGGGTATGACGGGGCATCAGCAGAATCCTACCACAGGCTATAACCTGAAAGGGGATCCTTGTGCGAAAATCGATCTGGAAAGTCTGTGCCATGCCGTGGGGATCAAGCGGGTAAGGGTAGTGGATCCTTACGATATGGAGATCTGTCAGGCAGTGATAGCAGAAGAGCTGGCGGCAAAAGAGCCTTCGGTCATCATTTCCCGTCGTCCCTGTGCGCTGCTTAAGTATGTGAAGCATCCTGGTCCCATCTGTTCCGATACAGAGAAGTGTAAGGGCTGTAAAGCCTGTATGAAGATCGGCTGTCCGGCTATCAGCATGGTGGACGGCAAGGCGAAGATCGATGCGACGCTCTGTGTGGGATGCGGCGTATGTGAGCAGTTGTGTAAATTTGATGCGCTGGGCAAAACGGAATAGAGAGTCTGCAGAAATACAGATTTGGTTTTGATTTCGGCTCAAATGTCCCGGAATAGGAGTAAAACGGTTGCGTTAAGCCGGATGCAATGATTCATTACGGTATGTTGTGGATTGGCGCAGTTTGCTTAGCTTAGGGCATTTGGAATCAAGGAAGAGCTTGTATAAAAGTATACATATGTAAGGATATTGCAGGTACAGATGGTAGTATCCGCATGGAGGGAAATATGGAAACAAAGAATATTATGATCGTGGGAGTAGGCGGACAGGGAACGCTGCTTGCAAGTAAACTCTTGGGGCGTCTGCTTCTGGGGAAGGGATTTGACGTGAAGGTGAGCGAGGTGCACGGTATGAGCCAGCGGGGTGGAAGCGTTGTCACTTATGTGCGCTGGGGAGACAAAGTATGTTCTCCTATTATCGACAAGGGACAGGCGGATTGTATTCTCTCGTTTGAACTTCTGGAGGCGGCCCGCTATACGGAATATGTAAAGCCAGGCGGAAGGATCATCGTCAACAGCCAGCAGATCAATCCAATGCCGGTGATTGCAGGGATGGCGGTCTATCCAGAAAATCTGGAGGAAAAAATGGCAGCTCTTGATATTCAGGTGGATGCTCTGGATGCGTTGTCCCTGGCGGAAGAGGCAGGGAGCAGCAAGGCAGTGAATCTGGTATTGATGGGCAGATTGGCCAAGCATTTTGACTTTACGGATGCAGAGTGGATGGATGCCATCGAACACAGTGTACCGCCCAAATTTCTGGAATTAAATAAGAAAGCGTTTGAACTGGGGCGAAGTGCATAGATTGAAAAATCAAGGATTTCCGAATTTTCTATTTAAGCAGTATAGCAGGCAGGCCTGCGATATGCATGGTTATCAGTGTCATAAATATTGAGAAGACAGATTTCAGCAGTGTAGAGGAGGAGATGGAAAAAATGGAACGGTATTACCAACAGGAAATTGAGACTGCGGACAGGGAGCAGATTCTTGCGTGGCAGAACGAGCGGCTGGTAAAGCAGGTGCGTCACGTGTGGGATCATGTACCTTATTATCGCGCAAAAATGGAGGAGAAGGGTGTTACGCCTGAGGATATCCAGAGCGTGTCAGATTTGCATAAGCTGCCTTTTTTGACAAAGGACGACCTGCGGGAAGCATATCCTTATGGGCTGCTGGCAAAGCCGCTTAAGGATTGCGTTAGGATCCAGTCTACTTCAGGGACTACAGGACGCAGGGTGGTGGCTTTTTATACCCAGCATGATATTGATCTGTGGGAGGACTGCTGTGCCCGTGCGATCATGGCAGCGGGCGGTACAGAGGAGGATGTCTGTCATGTCAGTTACGGTTACGGTCTTTTTACCGGAGGTCCGGGGCTTAACGGGGGCAGCCATAAGGTAGGTTGTCTGACGCTGCCCATGTCTTCCGGAAACACGGACAGACAGCTGCAGTTCATGGTGGATCTGGGCTCTACAATCCTGTGCTGTACGCCTTCTTATGCTGCATTCCTGGCAGAGAGTATTCATGAGAGGGGATTGCAGGACCAGATCAAGTTAAAGGCCGGTATCTTCGGCGCGGAGGCATGGAGCGAGGAGATGCGGCAGGATATTCAGAATAAGCTGGGTATTAAGGCCTATGATATCTATGGGCTTACGGAGACAAGCGGTCCTGGCGTGGCTTTTGAGTGCAGTGAGCAGACTGGTATGCATATCAATGAGGACCACTTTATTGCGGAAATTATTGATCCGGATACGGGAGAGGTTCTGCCAGAGGGCAGTAAAGGAGAGCTGGTGTTTACTTCTATTACAAAGGAGGCTTTTCCGCTTTTGCGTTACCGCACCAGAGATATCTGTGTGCTGAACAGGAAACAATGTGCCTGTGGCCGTACCCATGTGAAAATGAGTAAACCTATGGGCAGAAGCGACGATATGCTGATCGTCAAGGGTGTGAATGTCTTCCCGTCCCAGATCGAGACAGTACTTTTGGAGCAGGGTTATCCAGCAAACTATCAGATTGTTGTAGATCGCATCAACAATTCCGATACGATCGAAGTGATGGTAGAAATGTCGCCTGAGAACTTTTCTGATAATCTTGGTAATATCACGGCGATGGAGAAGAGTCTGGTATCAGCGCTCAAGGCGATGCTGGGCATCTATGCGAAGGTACGTCTGGTGGCGCCCAAGTCCATTGCAAGAAGTGAAGGCAAGGCAGTGCGCGTGATCGATAAGCGTAAGATCTAATATAGTGGAAAAGTTTTAATCTGGAGATTTGTGTCTGCGCGCTGCTTGTCACAAACTCGTAGACTATTTATTGTTAATATGTGGACTTAAGGAATTGAGTCCAAAGCAGCGCAGAAATGGAGTAGATTATGACAATACCTCAAATTTCTGTTTTTTTGGAGAACAAAGCAGGACAACTGGCGGATATTACTGGCATTCTTTCCCAGAATCAGGTGAATATGCGGGCAATCAACATTGCGGAGACGACGGATTATGGGGTGCTGCGGCTGATTGTGGACGATGCGGCGAAAGCGTCCTCCATCCTTTTAGAACAGGGTTTTATTTTGACTATGACACCTGTGGTGGGAGTGGCAGTTCCAGATGCGCCGGGAGGTCTCAGCAAGGTGCTTGGCGTGATTTCCAGCGCTGAAATCGATGTGGAGTATATGTATTCTGTGTTTGGACAGAAGGACGGACAGGCCTGCATGATTTTCCGTGTGGCGGATTCGGATGGGTTGACAACGGTTTTGGAAGAGAATGGGATTGATACGATGGCAGGAGAAGATCTTGGACTCCATTAAGAAGAGAATTGGCTTTCCGCCCTGTCAGGGTACAGACAGGGCGGTTTTTCAATATTTTTTTCGGTAATAGTGTTCCAGGCTTTGGATCAGCTTATAGAATGCCATAGCAATGGCACACAGAATGATGATGGATGTGATCACCATATTAAGCTGGAAGACTTGCGATCCATAGATGATCAGATATCCGAGACCTTGTCTGGCAGCAAGAAATTCACCGATGATGACGCCTACTAAGGACAGGCCGATATTCACTTTCATGTTACTTAAGATGAGAGGAATAGAGCTGGGTAAGATAACTTTGAATAACGCGTCTTTCTTGTTGCCGCCCAAGGTGTAGATTAACTTCAGCATTTCGGGATCCGCCTGACTGAAACCGGTGTAGAGATTGATGATGGAGCCAAAGACAGCAACAGAGATACCAGCTACGATAATGGTGTTCGTTCCGGTTCCCAGCCAGACGATTAATAGAGGAGCCAGGGCCGATTTTGGCAGAGAATTGAGAACGACCAAATAGGGTTCCAGAACTTCGGCGAGACTGTTGGCATACCATAGAAGAGTCGCCGCGAGCAGACTTAATAACGTGACTAACAAAAAGCTGACAATTGTTTCTAGCAGTGTGATTCCAGTATTGGTAAAGAAAGAATGGTCCACAAGCATTTGGTACAGATAGATAACAATGCTGCTGGGACTGCTGAAAAAGAAGACGTCGATCCATTCTTTTGTGGCAGCAAATTCCCAAAGACTTAAGAACGAGATTACAAGAAGCAGGCGGAAAAGGCTGATCAAATGATGGTGGCGTCTGTGGGATTTTAGATAGCGGATCTGGTTTTCAGATGCAGCATCAGATGGTGTGGATAACGGAATGCTCATTTGTCAGTACCTCCCACAAATGATTAAAATATTGCTGATATTCGACAGTATTTCTGATTGCCATTGGGTCATGGCGGTCTATTTCATAGTAGATTGGCATTTCACATTTGACCATGGCAGGCCTTCTGGAAAGGACAAGCACACGGTCTGCCAATGTGATCGCTTCAGACAGGTCATGTGTGATGAGGACGGCAGTTTTGTTTGTCTGCCGGATGATCTGTGCAATGTCGGCAGAGACGTTCAGCCGTGTCTGTGAATCCAGGGCGCTAAAAGGTTCATCAAGAAGAAGTAGGTCTGGGTGGATTGCCATTGTGCGGATCAATGCTGCACGCTGCCGCATTCCGCCAGACAGTTCCGAGGGTTTCTTATCTTGAAAGGCATCCAGGCCATAATCATTGAGAAGCTTGAGGACATAACTGCGGTTGCTTTCGGTGAGCGTGTGGTTGAGCTCAAGACCGAGCGTGACATTCTGGTAGATGGTACGCCACTCAAAGAGATGGTCCTTCTGCAGCATGTAACCGATTTTGATCGTGTCATCTGTGCCGCAGTCTGCAAGGCATCTGCCTTTGTAGAACAAAGCGCCCTGCTCTGGCACAAGCAGGCCGGCTATGATAGAAAGAAGGGTAGATTTGCCGCATCCGCTAGGGCCTACAACTGCCAGGAATTCCCCAGGCGATACCTGAAAAGAGATATGAGACAACGCAGGCGTTTCCCCTTTGAGATTGTGATAAGAATAAGAGATATCCTGCAAGGATAATAGTGGCTGCATAGAACAACAACTCCTTTTGCTTATACGTTATTCTATGAAAAATAAGAAAATATGTGTTTTGATTGAAATGAAAAATGTTTTATGGTATCATCAAAGTCAGATTTTGCGATAATTTTTATCGTTTATCGGCATATGAAATAAGAATAGATTTTAATTGGGCTTGTCAAGAACAGACAGATAGAGTAAAGGAGTTGGTAACATGGCGCAGTTGTGGGGCGGCCGTTTTACAAAAGAGACAGATCAGCTTGTGTATCAGTTTAACGCATCGATCTCTTTTGATCAAAAGTTTTTTGGACAGGATATTGAGGGCAGTATTGCACATGTAGTTATGTTGGCGAAGCAGGGTATCTTGACCAAAGAAGAGAAGGATCTGATCTTAAAGGGACTCACCGGGATCCGCCAGGATGTGGAAGAGGGAAGACTTGCGATCACGGAAGAATATGAAGACATTCACAGCTTTGTGGAAGCGAAGCTGATCGAGAGAATTGGAGATGCTGGAAAGAAACTTCATACAGGAAGAAGCCGCAATGATCAGGTAGCGCTTGATATGCGCCTGTATACCAGACTTGAGGTACTTTATGTGGATGAGCTGGTGAAGGAACTTCTGTGCACACTGCTTCGGATTATGGAAGAGAATATGGAAACCTACATGCCAGGGTTTACACATCTGCAGAAGGCGCAGCCAGTGACGCTGGCACATCATATAGGCGCCTATTTTGAAATGTTTAAGAGAGACCGGTCCAGATTGAAAAGCATTTACCATCGTATGAATTACTGTCCTTTGGGGGCAGGGGCGCTGGCGGGTACGACATATCCGCTGGACAGGAATTATACGGCGGCCCTTCTGGGATTTGAGGGTCCGACTTTAAATAGCATGGATTCGGTATCCGATCGGGATTACGTGATAGAATTTCTGTCGGCGCTTTCAACAATTATGATGCATTTAAGCCGGTTTTGTGAGGAGATTATTATCTGGAATTCCGATGAATACCGGTTTGTGGAGATCGATGACGCTTATTCTACGGGAAGCAGTATCATGCCGCAGAAGAAGAACCCGGATATCGCCGAGCTGGTGCGTGGTAAGACAGGGCGTGTTTATGGAGCGCTGCTTTCTATTCTGACTACGATGAAAGGAATTCCCTTGGCATATAATAAGGATATGCAGGAAGATAAGGAGTTGACTTTTGACGCGATCGATACGGTGAAAGGCTGTCTGGCATTGTTCGAGGGTATGGTACGTACCATGAAATTCCGGAAGGATGTTATGGAGAGAAGCGCGATGAGAGGGTTTACCAATGCCACAGACGCAGCGGATTACCTGGTAGTGCGAGGCGTACCGTTTAGAGACGCCCATGGAATCATAGGCAGATTGGTGTTAACTTGTATTGATAAACAGTGCAGTATTGAAGACTTATCTATAGAAGAACTGAAGGAGATCAGCCCTGTTTTTGAGGCGGATCTGTATGATGCGATCAGCTTAAAGACCTGTGTGGGAAGGCGGTTGACTGTGGGAGCGCCTGGTAAGGATGCGATGCAGAAAGTGATAGAGGCACAGAAAGAATATCTGACACGGGACTGGCAGGATGAAGAAGGTATTTATATGACGAAGGATAAGGAGTCCGAAAGATAGAGAAAATAGAGCGTTCCGGCGGTGTTTATTCTTAGGTGGGAATTTGCGCAGCCGGGGATTTTGGATGTTTCATAAGGGAGGAAATTATGGAAAGAAAATTGAAAGTAGGTATCTTAGGTGGAACTGGTATGGTAGGACAGAGATTTATTGCCCTGCTGGAGAATCATCCCTGGTTTGAAGTAACGACGATCGCGGCAAGCCCCCGTTCAGCAGGGAAGACTTATGAAGAGGCTGTGGGAGGCAGGTGGAAGATGACAACACCGATGCCGGAAGCAGTCAGGAGCATAGTTGTCAAGAACGTCAATGAAGTAGAGAAGGTAGCGTCTGAGGTGGATTTCGTCTTCTCAGCTGTGGATATGACGAAAGAGGAGATCAAGAAGATTGAAGAAGAATATGCTAAGACGGAGACGCCAGTTGTTTCCAACAACAGTGCACACCGTTGGACGCCGGACGTGCCGATGGTCGTTCCAGAGATCAATCCGGAACATTTTGAGGTGATCGAGGCACAGAGGAAGCGTCTGGGAACGACAAGAGGGTTTATTGCTGTGAAACCAAACTGCTCGATCCAGAGTTATGCGCCGGTATTGACAGCTTGGAAGGAATTTGAGCCATATGAGGTGGTTGCTACGACTTATCAGGCAATTTCAGGGGCTGGCAAGACGTTTCAGGATTGGTCGGAAATGGTGGAGAATGTAATACCCTACATAGGCGGTGAGGAAGAGAAGAGCGAGAAAGAACCGTTACGGATCTGGGGCAAAGTGGAAAATGGAGAGATTGTACCGGCGGTAAGCCCAGCGATCACCTGCCAGTGTATTCGCGTACCTGTGCTGAACGGACATACGGCGGCCGTGTTTGTGAAGTTTAAGAAGAACCCTACGAAGGAGCAGCTGGTTGAGAAACTGGTGAACTTCAAGGGCCTTCCGCAGGAATTGGAGCTTCCCAGCGCACCGAAGCAGTTTATCCAGGTTATGGAAGAAGATAACCGTCCCCAGGTGAAATTGGATGTGGATTATGAGAATGGTATGGGAATCAGTGTTGGAAGGATCAGAGAGGACAGTATATATGACTGGAAGTTCGTTGGTCTGTCTCACAATACGGTGCGCGGCGCGGCGGGTGGCGCAGTTCTGTGTGCAGAAACATTAAAGGCACAGGGATATATCACCAGGAAATGATGACAGGGTTTTAAACCAGTGTCATCTGTTAGAGATTGATGAGACTGGATCTTAGCATATTACTAGTCTGAAACGTCTGCATAAAGGATAGAAGCAGCATCGCAAGCAGGCTTGTGATCTGCATGGGGATTAGTGTGAGGGAATTATGCTGCTTGGCAGGAAAGCGGAATTAAGACATCTGAATAATTATTATGACAGGGAAGGCAGCCAGATTGTAGTTGTATATGGGCAGAAGCATGTTGGTAAGACAACTCTCGTCAGGGAATTTATGAAAGAAAGAGCAGGCTATTATTATCTTGCAAGAGCCTGCTCCGAGAGAGAGCAGACTTACCAGTGGGGCATGCAGATGATCCGTGACGGCTATGAGATGGAGGCGTTTCCTGCTTTTCGTGATATTTTGATCGGGATCACAAGGCAGGGCAAAGGCAAGAAAGTGATCGTGATCGATGAGTTTCACAATATTGTCAAGGCAAGCAGTGATTTTATGAAAGAACTGGTTGCTTTCATGCATAGTCACTGGAACCGTGAGGAAGTCATGATCATTCTGTGCAGTTCCTGCATTGGCTGGGTGGAAAACAGTATGGTCACCAGAATTGGTGAGATGGCTTATGAATTGTCTGGATTTTTGAAGATACGTGAGGTGCCTTTTGAAGACCTTATAGAGAGATTTCCAAATTTCCGGATCGAGGAATGTGTGGAAGCCTATGCGGTTTTGGGAGGCTATCCAGGACTCTGGAATCAGTTTGACGACAGGCTGACGATCCAGCAGAATCTCTGCCGTAATCTGCTGCATCCTGACTGTGCGTTGTTTGAGGAGGGAGAACGGCTGCTGACGGACCAGCTGCGCGAACTGGGAGTGTATAACACGATCCTGGCGTCTATAGCAGATGGCAGCCATAAGTTGAATAATCTGTATCTTCATACAGATTTTTCAAGAGCGAAGATTAGTGTTTATCTGAAGAATCTTATAGAACTGGAACTGGTGGAGAAGGTCTTTTCTTATGATACGGCTGGGAAAGACAATGTGCAGAAGGGAATTTACCGGATCAGTCATCCGCTCGTTGATTTTTATTATACGTATATGTATCCTTATCGAAGTGAGCTTGAGGTACTTTCTGTGGGAGAATTTTATAACCGTTATGTCATGCCTGATTTCAGAAGGTATGTGACAAGATATTTTAAGCAGGTATGCAGACAGCATCTTTCCAGATTGAATGACAGGAAAAGGCTGCCAATCCAGTTAGAGATGATCGGAGAGTGGGTTGGCAAGGCCGGAGAGCTGGATATTATTGCGCAGGATGAGATGGAACATACTTTGATTGGATCCTGTAACTGGGAGAGACCTACTACATATGAAGATTATGAGAGTCTATTGAGCTGTGCAAAGAAAGCGAAGATCAATGCAGATTATGTCTATATGTATTCGGCGTTCCGGTTTGATGAAAGGCTGAATCTGGAGACGAAAGTAAAGAGCAATCTGAAACTGATACAGGTATCGGATTTTTGACACAATCAAAATGAGGAATTTATGGGAAAAAGTGTTTTTATTGCAGAAAAACCCAGTGTGGCAAAAGAATTTGCAAAAGCGTTAAAATATAACATGAAAAACAGAGATGGATTTCTAGAGTCTGACGAGGCGATCGTGACATGGTGTGTAGGTCATTTGGTTACTATGAGTTATCCGGAAGCCTATGACGAGAAA
The DNA here is from genome assembly GCA_951800685.1 of uncultured Lachnospiraceae bacterium. Classification (GTDB taxonomy): domain Bacteria; phylum Bacillota; class Clostridia; order Lachnospirales; family Lachnospiraceae; genus UBA3282. The sequence goes on along the minus strand of CATOJY010000064.1, from coordinate 2,997 downwards.
TACAGAAGATGGTCTTTGAATACGATACCTTTCATTCCAGAGGAATTTAAGTATGAGGTGATCGGAAGTGTCAGAAAACAGTTCCAGATCGTAAGTCAGTTATTGAACAGGAGCGATGTGGACACCATCTATGTCTGCACGGATTCTGGGCGGGAGGGAGAGTATATTTACCGCTTAGTGGAACAGCAGGCCGGTGTGCACGGTAAGATGAGAAAGCGGGTTTGGATTGATTCCCAGACGGAGGAAGAGATTTTGCGCGGCATTCGGGAGGCGAAGGATCTGTCAGCTTATGACAACCTGTCCAATGCCGCTTATTTGCGTGCAAAGGAAGATTACTTGATGGGGATTAATTTCTCCAGAGTGTTGACTTTGAAATACAGTAATCCGATCAAGTCTTATCTGAAAGCAGACAAGGCGGTGGTTTCTGTAGGGCGTGTGATGACTTGCGTGCTGGGTATGGTGGTAAACAGGGAGCGGGAGATCAGAGATTTCGTGAAGATTCCGTTTTACCGTGTGCTTGCAAAGATTCAGGTCAAAGACAAGGAGTGCAGCTGTGAGTGGAAGGCGGTGGAGGGCTCGCAGTACTACCAGTCTTTGCTGCTCTACAAGGATAACGGGTTTCTCGAAGAGAAGGATGCAGATGCTTTTATCGATCATCTGAAAGAAGAACCGGCGGGCGTTCCTGTAGTGGAGAAACTGGAGAAGAAGAAAGAGACGAAGAATCCGCCGCTTCTATATAATCTGGCAGAGCTGCAGAATGACTGTTCAAAACTTTTTAAGATCAGTCCCGATGAAACCTTGCGGATCGCCCAGGAGCTTTATGAGAAGAAAATGACCACCTATCCCCGGACAGATGCAAGGGTGCTGTCCAGTGCGGTGGCGAAGGAAATCTATAAAAACATAAACGGTCTGCGAAACTATGCTGTTGCAGCGCCTTATGTGGAAGAAATCCTGAACGGCAGCAGTTTCAAGACGATCAATAAGACAAGATATGTGAATGATAAACAGATCACAGACCATTATGCAATCATTCCTACTGGTCAGGGGCTTGGAAATTTAAATGGAATGCATCCGACCTCAGCGAAAGTCTATGAGATCATTGTAAGACGTTTCTTAAGTATCTTTTATAAAGCAGCGGTGTACCAGAAAGTCAGTCTGGGTGTGAAGATGAAAGGAGAGTTTTTCTCCACAAGCTTTAAAGTCCTGGCAGAACCAGGTTATCTGAAAGTGAGCCGCCATTCTTTTGCAAGGAAGAAAGGAGAAGAAGATGCAGAAGAGAAGAAAGAGGAGCAGGAGACTGCCTGCGATGTCTCTTTTCTGGAAGAGTTAAAGACTCTGAAAAAGGGAATGCAGCTTACACTCAATGGGATTGAAAAAAAGGAGGGGGAGACATCTCCGCCTAAGCGTTATAATTCAGGGACAATGATCTTGACAATGGAAAATGCAGGGCAGTTTATTGAAGATGAAGAACTGCGGGCGCAGATCAAGGGCAGCGGTATCGGCACATCTGCAACCAGGGCGGAAATTCTCAAGAAACTGGTGAATATTGAGTATCTTGCTTTGAATAAGAAGACGCAGATTATCACACCTACACTGCTGGGGGAGATGATCTATGAGGTGGTGGCTGGTTCTATTAAGCCGCTTTTGGATCCACGTCTGACAGCGAGCTGGGAAAAAGGTCTGACACTGGTGGCAGACGGGCAGATTACAGAGAAGGAATATATGGGCAAGCTGGATGATTTTGTGAGTAGAAGGACCAATGTGGTCAAGCAGATGAATAACCAGTCTATGCTCTATCATAGATTTCAATATGTAGAACAGTTCTACAACAAAGAGGGATCAAAGGTTAAGTGAAGATAGGTTTGAGAAAGGATGGGTAAAGTATTATGGCATGTTTACAGGACACAAGGGTGGATGCGCTCTACACGCTGGAGGAGACGATCGCAAAAGATATTTTTGAAGGAGTGATCTATCCATGGGAGGTGCTTCCTAAGATTAGCAAGTTTATTGTTGAATTGGGTAGTACGCTGCCAGAAGAGATCTATGAGAAAAAAGGGGAAAACATTTGGATCGCCAGGTCGGCGAAAGTAAACCCAAGCGCTTGTATCAATGGTCCGGTGATCATTGATGAGGAAGCGGAGATCAGACACTGCGCTTTTATCAGGGGCAATGCGATCGTCGGAAAAGGTGCTGTTGTGGGAAATTCCACAGAGCTTAAGAATGTGATCCTGTTTAACAAAGTGCAGGTGCCGCATTATAATTATGTGGGCGACAGTGTTCTTGGATTCAAATCCCATATGGGCGCCGGCTCGATCACTTCTAATGTAAAGAGTGATAAGACCCTTGTGGTAGTCAGGGCAGGGGAAGAAAGGTATGAGACAGGACTTAAGAAATTTGGTGCTATGTTGGGCGACAATGTAGAAGTGGGCTGCAATTCCGTGCTGAATCCGGGAACGGTCGTCGGAAAACAGACGAATATTTATCCGACTTCGATGGTGAGAGGTTTTATACCGGCGGACAGCATTTACAAGAAGCAGGGTGAAATCGCGCAGAAGAGATAAGATCTTGGTCTGGGCAATCAGGATAATTGAATTACAAATTTTGTAAATTCGGCACAGAAATTCTCAGAAATGACTGGATTTTTTGCCTTCAATATGCGAAAATAAAAATAACGGTTATGACAGGTTCCAGAGAATCTGTTATCAAATAATTTTACATAATCGAAAGGAGTTATCACATGATTTATTCAAAAGAAGTTGAAGAAATGTGTACAGTGGCACAGGGCGTTCATCATGGCTGTGCTCCTATCCCAGAGGAAGCAAAATGGGTTCAGGCGAAAGAGGTAAAAGATATTTCTGGTTTGACACACGGTGTAGGCTGGTGTGCTCCTCAGCAGGGTGCATGTAAACTGACACTGAATGTGAAAGAGGGTATCATTCAGGAAGCGCTCGTTGAGACGATCGGCTGCTCTGGTATGACACATTCCGCAGCGATGGC
>CATOJY010000063.1 GCA_951800685.1 uncultured Lachnospiraceae bacterium | reverse complement strand
TTGTGATATACTAACAGCATAAGATATATAGAGCGCCGAATGATTTCCAAGATATCCCAGACATGCAAAAATATATAAAATAACTGTATAACCTACTCATTCCTTGTGAATTATAATTGTGAAATATAGAAAGAAACAAGATATGGTTCACGACCAGGCACGCTGCCTATAAGACTCTCTCCATTCACAGAAAGCTGGAGAGATAGATGTTATTTATGAAATTTACGTTTGCTGCCTCCTCTCGATGCTGACTATCTGGAGACATCTTGTAGTTCAATTATAGGCATAATATGACAAAAAAGCAAGTAATTTCTAAAATTATTAAAAATTTTTAAACACTTTATGCACACTATTGACTAAAATTGGCGTAAAGTATAAGATACAGATAACTGACAGGATGTGCACTTAATATGCAGTATACGCGCATTCCTGGCCACTGTACGACAGATAAGATCAAGATTGATTTTTAATATAATGCAAGAAGGATGTGAACATCTTATGAAAATAGAAAAAGTAAATGAGCACCAGATTCGCTGCACTCTTACAAGGGAAGATCTTGCCACCCGTGAGTTGAAGATCAGTGAACTTGCCTATGGCACAGAGAAGGCGAAGACCCTCTTCCGCGATATGATGCGCCAGGCATCCTATGAGTGCGGTTTTGAGGCCGAGGATATTCCTCTTATGATTGAAGCGATCCCCCTGAATTCAGAATGTATCGTATTGATCATCACAAAAGTTGAAGATCCCGAAGAACTGGACACCCGGTTTTCCAAATTCGCACCTTCCCTCCACGAGGATGAAGATGATTACGGCGAGGATAGCGAAGAATTGACAGATGTCTTCTCTGACGGCGCCGATGAAGTCCTGAACATGCTTCGGAAGATGAGCAGTACGGAACAGACTCCTGAGACAGACAAGACAGAAGCCGCTGCTTCCAAACCCAACTCCCAGGTTGATCCTGGTAAGGCGCCTGTCCAGCAGATCTCCTGCCAGTTATTCTCTTTCACTTCCCTAAGTGATGTAACAAGACTGGCGCATGTGGCCTCTCCTTCCTACCAGGGCGTTAATTCCCTGTATAAGAATGAAGCGAACGGTTCTTACCTTCTCTTAATCAGTTCCGTCGGACAGAAAGCGGCAGATTTCAACCGCATCTGTAACCTGATCTCAGAATATGGGCGTCCAGAACGGTCTGTCGTCTCCGTCAGAGCATATCTGGAAGAACATTTTGAACCTCTGATCAGAGATAACGCCTTGTCAGCACTGGCACAGATATAAGTGAATTGCTGTGCTCCATACAGAAGAATCTGTAATTGAAAAACCACACTGCCTTCCCAATGAGAGCGCCGTGTGGTTTCTTTCGTCTCCTAAATCTCCTGCTTCCTATAAAGCCTCGATCTGTTTCATCAGATCATCAATATTCATGCCATGGACCATAGCCGCTTCTTCCAGAGATTCTCCCTGTGCAGAAGGACATCCAAGGCAGTGCATCCCTGCGTTCATCAAGATCGGTGCAACATCCGGGTTTGTTCTCAAGATCTCACCGATCGTCATGTCCTTAGTAATATTTGCCATTTCTCATTTACCTCCGTTTTCTTTCATTCTTTCCTTATTCCTGCCACCTTTTGCAAGTTAAGGAGTTATTTTTACTATAAGCTGAAAACCGCTTTACTGCAAGTCCAATATTGACTTCTTCTTTAAGAAATAGAACGGTGCTTTTTCTTTTGCAGTTCAGGCACGCTGTCAGGTACTATTTTTTTCAAAATTTAGTATATGTATTTTTTCGACTAACATTACCATAGATTCCTTATTTTTTATCTTGTGTAAATTACATGCAAAATTCACAAAATTTAACAGAAAAAAACTGATTTGTATGAGAAAAAGTACAAAGCCCGACTTGACGTTACTGCTTGCTTTAACATATAATGTTGGTACTGGATAAGCATGTTTTTCGGCGCTTCACTAATGTGCCGAAGAATTAACAAACTAACACTAATATTGATAGGAGGCTATTTCAAAATGAGACCAGAATGGACAGATTTTGTAGGCGGCAAGTGGGACAAAGAAGTCAATGTTCGCGACTTCGTCCAGAGAAACTATCATCCTTATGACGGTGATGAGTCCTTCTTAGCTGAGGCTACACAGAACACAAAAGACTTATGGGCACAGGTTCTTGAATTGCAGAAACAGGAACGTGAAGCAGGCGGCGTACTGGATATGGATACCAAAGTAGTATCTACCATCACTTCCCATGGCCCTGGTTATTTGGACAAGAGCAAAGAGACAATCGTAGGTTTCCAGACTGATAAGCCTTTTAAGCGCTCCTTACAGCCTTACGGCGGTATCAGAATGGCAGAGAAGGCATGTTCCGATAACGGCTACGAAGTAGATCCCGAAATCAGCGAGTTCTTCTCCACCCACAGAAAGACACACAACGCAGGATGTTTCGATGCTTACAACGCAGAGATGAGAGCATGCCGTTCTTCCCACATCATCACAGGTCTTCCGGATGCATACGGACGTGGACGTATCATCGGTGACTACAGACGTGTGGCTCTGTACGGTATCGACAGACTGATTGAAGACAAAATGGCACAGAAAGATTCTACTGGACGCGTTATGACAGACGATGTGATCCGTCTTCGTGAAGAATTATCTGAGCAGATGGTTGCTTTGAAACTGATGAAGGAAATGGCTGCTTCTTATGGCTGTGATATTTCCAAACCTGCTTCTAACGTACAGGAAGCAATCCAGGCTACTTATTTCGGATATCTTTGCTCCGTTAAAGAGCAGAACGGTGCTGCTATGTCCCTTGGACGTACATCCACCTTCCTTGATATTTATGCTGAGAGAGACTTGGCTAACGGAACTTTCACAGAGCAGCAGATCCAGGAGTTCGTTGACCACTTCATCATGAAGCTGAGACTGATCAAATTTGCACGTACACCTGAGTACAACCAGATCTTCGCAGGCGATCCGGTATGGGTAACAGAGTCTCTTGGTGGTGTTGGCGTTGATGGCCGTCCGTTGGTAACAAGGATGAGCTTCCGTTATCTGCACACACTAACCAACTTAGGACCTTCTCCAGAGCCGAACCTGACAGTTCTGTGGTCTACAAGACTGCCTGAGAACTGGAAGAAATACTGTGCTAAGATGTCCATCCAGACTTCTTCTATCCAGTATGAGAATGACGATCTGATGAGAGTGACACATGGTGATGACTACGGTATCGCATGCTGCGTATCTTCCATGGTTATCGGTAAGGAAATGCAGTTCTTCGGTGCCCGCGCTAACCTTGCTAAATGTCTGCTGTACGCTTTGAACGGCGGTGTTGACGAAGTAACCAAGAAGCAGGTTGGTCCTAAATATCGTCCTGTTGTAGGCGATGTTCTTGAGTACAATGATGTTCTGGATAAGTTCCTTGATATGATGGAGTGGCAGGCAGATGTATATGTAAATACACTGAACATCATCCACTACATGCATGATAAATACTGCTATGAAAGAGCAGAGATGGCTCTTCATGACAGAGACGTTAAGCGTTATTTCGCAACAGGTGTTGCAGGTCTGTCTATCGTGGCTGACTCCTTATCTGCGATCAAGTATGCTAAGGTTGAGCCGATCAGAGACGAAGATGGTATCATCGTTGACTTCAAGACAACTGGCGACTTCCCGAAATATGGTAATGACGATGACCGCGTAGATGAGATCGCTCAGGAGATCGTTCACAAATTCATGACAGCGATCAGAAGACATCACACCTACAGAAACGGTGTTCCGACAACATCCATCCTTACCATTACTTCCAACGTAACTTACGGTAAGGCTACAGGTAACACACCTGACGGACGTAAGAAAGGCCAGCCTTTCGCTCCGGGCGCTAACCCGATGCACGGCCGTGATACTCATGGTGCAGTAGCTTCCCTGTCTTCCGTATCCAAGCTTCCGTTCAATGATGCACAGGATGGTATCTCCAATACCTTCACCATCATTCCAGGTGCTCTTGGTAAAGAGGATCAGGTATTTGCAGGCGATCTTGAATTAGACCTGAACAAATAATATAAGCAGTTAATTGATATCATATGGCTTGGTACGATGTTGGTACCAAGCCGGAAAAAATCCATATATGAAGATTTTTTCCGAAGCGTCACAATAACCATTCCACGCTGCATATCTTATAGAGACAGGGCAGATGGGAAGGGCATGAAAGGAAGATGAATATATGGATAACAAGCAGATGATCGACGACTTCGTCAAGATGATGGATTCTGGTATGGCACAGGGAATCGGCCACGTGAATGTAGATGTTGACGACAAAGCCGAAGAATCGAAAAACGTTCAGACAATGGGCTGTACAGATTGTTCCCGTACCCCTCTTGCATGCAGCGTTCCAACGCTTCACGAGGGTCTGGACGATTACAAATAATATAGCTTTCTATCCGTCAGGATTTAAAGAAAATAGGAAACAAACTATAGGAATTCATAAGGAGGACACAACAATGGCAGCAAATGCTCAAGTAGATAACTTAGTATCATTATTAGATGGTTATGCAACAAAAGGCGGTCATCATCTTAACGTTAACGTGCTCAACAGAGATACTTTATTGGACGCTCAGAAGCATCCTGAGAACTATCCTCAGTTGACGATCCGTGTATCCGGTTATGCAGTTAACTTCATCAAGTTGACACCGGAACAGCAGGCAGACGTTATCTCCCGTACTTTCCATGAGTCAGTATAATCCAGCATTACAAGCTGTTAGATAACGAAAGCAGTCTGCAAAGGATATTTACAAAAGTATAGCATGAGAACCAGGGAGTATTTCTCCCTGGTTTTTTATTTCTGGCATTGCACCCTATCTTTTCCTATCTTCTTCCTTCTATGTATATCAATTATGACTGGTTTTTTTTTGTATTACAGGTTATACTATATCTAGTCAGAATGCGCAGTATAAATATAAATGCAGCGCTGAATCATGATTAGAAAGAAGGGTTTTATTTATGCAGGGAAGAATTCACTCCTTAGAAAGTTTTGGTACCGTAGACGGGCCTGGTGTCAGATTCGTCGTTTTTGTACAAGGTTGTCCTATGCGTTGTGCTTACTGTCACAATCCCGATACCTGGGAAATGAACGGCGGCACGCTGATGGAACCAGAGTCTATTATTGAACAGTACGAACGCAATATCAGCTTCTATAAGGGCGGCGGGATTACTGTTACAGGAGGCGAACCTTTGATGCAGGTTGATTTTCTCTTGGATCTGTTCCGCCTGGCAAAAAAGAAAAATATTCATACCTGTATCGATTCTTCCGGAATTGCTTACAAGAAGAACGCCAATCCCGAATGGTTGTCCAAACTGGATGAACTGATGACTATGACTGATCTGGTTATGCTTGATATCAAACATATCGATCCAGAAAAACATAAGGAACTGACTTCTCAACCCAATGACGGCATTCTCGCCTTTGCAGAATATCTGAACGAGAAACATGTGGATATGTGGATCCGCCATGTCATCGTCCCAGGTATCACTGATGATGACAAATACTTATACCAGCTCGGCTACTTTATTGGCGCATTTACGAACCTCAAGGCATTGGACGCCCTTCCCTACCACACAATGGGTAAACCGAAATATGAAAAACTTGGTATGTCATATGCGCTGGAAGGCGTAGAACCCATGGATAAAAATAAGCTGATCGAGAAGAAACAGGTTATTCTCGATGGTATCCGCAAACGCAGGGAAGAACTCGGTCTGCTCTCTCATTCATAACGCGGTATAAGCGCTATGTTTTCAATAATTGCCACTTGTAACTTAAGCTCTTTTATATTAAAATAGAGTCATAGTTGATAAATTTATATCAATCTCACATAGTTTTATAACATAAGGAGGATATTAATATGGCATTCGTAATCAATGACGGCTGTGTATCTTGTGGTGCTTGTGAAGCACAGTGTCCGGTAGGCGCAATCAGCATGGGCGACGGTAAATTCGAGATCGATCCGAGCAAATGTATTGACTGCGGTTCCTGCGCAGGTGCTTGCCCTACAGGTTCTATCGAACAGGGTTAATGGTCTAGCAGTATGAGTCTAGCCGACTCACCCCCTGCCGGAGACGACAACGTCACAGATTGACCGGATCGTCTTTGACAGGGGATTTCTTTTTACCTCTACCCAGCCTGTCCTTCGGTTTATGACGTTCCCTGATCATCTCATCAATCTTTCGATAGTGTTCCTCCTCCTTTTTCCAGCGTTCTTCATCCCGTTCCTCCTGCATTCTGAACTGATAGTCCAATTCTTTGAGAATGCTCTCCTTGACGTCCGTACACAATTCACGATTTGCTGATCTGACGGCCTCTGTTATCATATGCTGCAAAAGATACTGCAGCCTTGCCGCTTTCCTGCTCTTATCCATATCAACGTAACTCTGGCCTGCCTCCGCAGTCTCCTCCTTCTCTTTTGACAACGCAACTACGAAGCGTTGTGGTTTCGCAAGATCCATTTCCGGCACTTCTGCGGCTTCTGTCTCTCCCATCTCCTGCGTGGCTTCTGTCTGTTGTATGCTTTTATTCTCACTTTCTTTGCCATTATACTTCTCAGTTACCTCTGTCTGTTCCTCCGTTTTTCTTCCTTCCTTTTCTGCCGTCTTACCTACCTGCTGCATAAGAATCTCCTCCGTTTTACTACTTGCTGTACCTGGCATCCTCAGTAACACTGTGCGGATTGCCTTAAGCTGAAGTCCTTGTTCTTTCAACTCTTTAATTTCCTGAAGCTGTCTGATATCCTGTTCCGTATAATACCGGTGTCCCATCTCATTACGTTTGATTGGAAGCTCCAGCTCCTCCTCCCAATAGCGCAGTACATGGCTTTCTACCTGCACCTTTTTTGCCGCTTCCGATATGTAGTAAATTGTTTTCTGTTCCATAATCCTTTCTCCTTTCCCGTAAGAGCATCTTCTTGTTCCAATATACTTTCCTTTCGCTGCTTTTTCTTCCTTGCGAAACTACACACTCCATCTAGTCAAAACATCCCCCATTTCTTTCCAAGTATGAAACTCCTATTCCTTCCCTGTTCATACAAAAAAGAGACTCCCCTCCCCTGGGTTGTCTCTTTTGTAAAATCTTATCCATCAATACGCACAGCAGAGTCGTCTTCTAGCAGTATAACTTCCAGACCCACTGTATATGATTATCTCTGCAGATTCGCAAACTTCGTGAAATCCGGCAGCCATACCAACTCAACCGTACCAATAGGACCATTTCTCTGCTTTGCTATGATAATCTCAGCTATCCCCTTTTTCTCTGTATCTTTATTGTAGTAATCGTCTCTGTAAATAAACATGACCACATCTGCATCCTGTTCGATCGCTCCAGACTCACGCAGATCTGACAGCATTGGTCTGTGATCAGGCCGCTGTTCCACTGCCCGGCTAAGCTGCGATAACGCAATCACAGGTACATGTAATTCTCTTGCCAACGCTTTCAGGGAGCGGGAAATATCCGAAATTTCCTGCTGTCTGGAATCTGTCGACCGTCCGCTTCCCGACATCAATTGCAGATAGTCAATAATAATCATCTCAAGATTGTGTTCTAGCTTATACTTACGGCATTTAGAGCGCAGCTCTGAAATGCTGATTCCTGGCGTATCATCTATGATCAAGTTCGACTTCCCGATAACACCCGCACTCTCGATCAGCTTCTCCCACTCGATATCCGACAGATTGCCTGTCCTCAGATGCTGAGAGTCCACTTTCGATTCCATCGAAAAGAGCCGATTCACTAGCTGTTCCTTCGACATCTCCAGGCTGAAAATAGCAACCGTCTTAGACTGCTTGAAAGCCACGTATTGGGCAACATTCAAGACAAAAGCAGTTTTACCCATAGAGGGTCTTGCAGCTACCAGAATAAGGTCAGAAGGCTGCATACCTGCAGTTCTATAATCCAGATCCAGAAATCCTGTCGCAACACCTGTCACATTCCCCTTGTTGTGGGAGGCTTTCTCAATATTATCCATGGCATTCATGACGATCTGCCTGATCGGCACAAACTCGCCAGCATTTCTGCGCTGCACCAGATCGAAAACTCTTTTTTCTGTATCAGCCAGAATCTCTTCCAGACTGTCCTTCCCTACATAGCAGGTATTGGCAATTTCCTCATTGATGCGGATCAATCTCCGCAGCGTGGCCTTTTCTGACACAATATTAGCATAGTGCTTGATATTAGCTGATGTTGGTACTGCCGTGATCAAATCCCGGATAAATTCCAGGCTGCTCACCTCTGGTGGCACATCCTTCTCCTTCAGACGATCCTGTAAGGTGACAAGATCTACCGGTCTGCCTTCATCATTCAGTTCCACCATAGTATCAAATACTACACCATACTGCTTATTATAGAAATCATCGCCCAGGATAATTTCTGAAGCGACAATAATTGCCTCCCGGTCCATGATCATGGATCCAATGACAGACTGCTCCGCTTCCATGCTATGCGGTAATATTCTTTTTAATAGTGCCTCTTCCAACGCCTGCCACCTGCCTGTACTTTCATCATTCTATCCTAACTCTCTTCTATCACTTTCACTTTCAGTTTACCAGTTACCTTCGTATGAAGCTTGATGTTCACTTCATAAACCCCAATTGCTTTGATTGCCTCCGGAAGCTGAATCTTCTTCTTATCAATCTCCAGTGCACACTGTACCTTCGCCGCTGCAGCGATCTCCTTGGAGGAGATAGAGCCAAAGGTTCTTCCGCCCTCGCCAGACTTAATCTTAAGCACTACTTCCTTCGTCTCTAACTGTTCGGCGAGTTGTTTTGCTGCCTCAAGCTGCTCCATTGCAACTTTATCCGCATTGGCTTTCTGCAGCTTAAGGTCATTCATATTAGTGGAATTCGCTTCAACCCCCAGCTTCTTAGGCAGTACGAAGTTTCTTGCATAACCGTCACTCACATTTACAATCTCGCCCTTCTTACCGAGCGATTTCACATCCTGCAATAATATCACTTTCATGTTTCTTCCTCACTTTCTGGAATATGCCCTCTACTTCTATATAAGACACCGCTCCTGATAGCGCATTCCTTTATCCGTCTAATTCACCCTCTGCAATCATCGCATCAAGTGTTCTCTTGATTGAGGCAATTCCCTCTTCTACTGTTCCGTTCTCGATCTGGGCACCTGCGATGTTGAGATGACCGCCTCCGCCCATTCTCTCCATAATAACCTGTACATTCACTTCATCAATCGATCTTGCACTGATATAGATAGTGCCATTATATGGCGTAAGAATAAAGCTTGCCTTGATTCCCTTCACATTCAAAAGTTCGTTAGCCGCCTGAGCGCCGATCACAGTAGGACTTGCCAGATTATCTCCGTGGAATATAGAGATCGCATAGCATGTCCTGTAGATTTCTGCATGACTGACTGCATACGCTTTCGCTTTATACTCTGCCGCATCATCCCGGAACATTTTCCTGACACGGGTCATATCCGCGCCATTCCTTCGCAGAAATGCTGCTGCCTCAAAAGTTCTGACACCTGTCTTCGTCATAAAGTTATTGGTATCTATCATAATACCCGAATACATACAATCCGCTTCTTCCGGCCTCAGCCGCAGATTATCACTGGTATATTGCAGAATCTCTGACACCATCTCACAGGCAGAAGAAGCATAGGACTCAATGTAAGACAATGTGGCATTCTCTATAATCTCCGTCCCCTGTCTGTGGTGGTCCAGCACTACCACAGATTTACAACGTTTCAACAGCTCAGGGCACTCCGTAATGCTTGGCTTATTGACGTCCACTACCACAAGCACTGCGTTGTTGCCGACCATTTCCAGGGCCTGCGTATTATTCACAATCATATTCTCTTCATATTCACTGTTATTTCTGAACATGTCCACCATTGGCTGCATGGAAGCGCCCACATCATTCAACACAATATGTGCGGACTTCTCCAGTGTCCTGGCTATTCTATAGATCCCTACGGATGCGCCGAAGCTGTCTGCATCCCCCATCCTATGTCCCATGACATACACTTCATCCTTGACAGAGACGATTTCCTTGAATGCATGCGCCTTGACTCTGGCCTTGACACGCGTGCTCTTCTCCATCTGCTGGCTCTTACCACCGTAATATGTGACACTCTCTGGTATCTTCACTACAGCCTGGTCTCCGCCACGGCCCAGTGCAATGTCAATCGCGTTGCGGGCAAACTCATAGTTCTGGGAATAGCTCAACCCGTTATAGCCCATGCCAATACTGATCGTAACTGCCATCTCATTTCCAATATTGACCGTCTTAACATCTTCCAACAGATCAAACCTATTCTCCTGAAGTTGTACTGCTGCTTCCTTACGCATGATGATAAAGTACTTGTCCTTCTCCAACTTCTTACAGATACCATCAAACGATGCAATATATTTATTGACTTTACGTTCAATCAGCGCAGTCAACAAAGAACGTCTGACTTCCTCCACACTTTCTAACGCCTCATCATAATTGTCCAGATAAATCATTCCCACGGCCAGGGATTGGTTGTCCACTTCCCGCAACGCAATCTTTAACGCCGTCTCATCAAACAGATAGAATGCAATCAGATATCCATTATACCCTTTTGCCTCTATAATATCGCTGTTTTCTGCCATCTCACGTAATGAGATCTTCTTTAACTTTGCAATATAGTTACCTGCCTCATATTCTACATCAAATTCTACTTCATCTTCTCCTTCTCCCCACGGCAGCTTATCCCGCGTGATGGAAGGAAAAAGTGAGGTGATGGACTTACGATAACCCTTCTCCTGATGCACAACCCTCTCAAACGCTATATTCGTCCATATAATCTTTCCTGTCTCGTCTAACAAGGCGTGCGGTAATTCTAAATCCCGCAGCAAGCGTCTCTGGATCTGTCCATACTGCGTCGCAAAACTGATCAATTCATTCATGATCACCGGCTTATTGTAGAACATCATATACAAAACGATCGAAAAATAAAAGACGATAAATCCGCTCAGTACTATGCCAGCCCTGTAATCTATGAAATAAATCAGAATATTCACAGCGATCAGTAAGAATCCCAAATACAGAGAAGACTGTATGTAAGACTTCATTCTTCCTTTTAGCTTAATGCTGTTCTTCATATACTTTCATCCATTCTGAAGTATTTATGGTTACATACCATCATAAGTATAGCATTTTTTGGAGATTCATGCCACTCCAATATGTAGACTTTTTTCTTTCTGAACTGACATTATGTGGAGTCTCCGACATAATTATTCACTTCGTCTACCCAAACAAACAGACGAGTACCCTATAGCATAAAAAAACGAGCATAGCTCGTTTACGAGATTCGCTTCGCGAACTCGAATAAGCGTAGAAATTTCCTATACCATAAAAAAGAGGCCGCACATCAAGTCCGATGCCGCAGCCTCTTCTGGTTACTTGTTTACTTTCTGACTTCTATCTGTCCAGAGAGATTAGTCCTGAACGTAAGGCATAAGCGCAACGTGTCTCGCACGCTTGATCGCTACTGTCAATGCACGCTGATGCTTCGCGCAGTTACCTGTAATTCTTCTAGGAAGAATCTTACCCCTCTCAGATACATATCTTTTCAGTTTATTCGTATCCTTGTAATCAATCACATTATCTTTACCGCAGAAAACACATACTTTCTTTCTTCTGCGCATTCCGCCCTTTTTCTTTGCAGGGTAATCCGGCCTGTCTGTTTTATTAAATGCCATGGTTTTGCCTCCTTCTAAAGTGTTTAGTTGAACGGCAGTTCCTCATCGATTCCATCAGGAATATTCATGAAACCATCGCCGGCCGCTGCCGGTGCAGGTCTGCCTGCAGGAACAAATCCACCATCGCTGCTACCAGCAGTGTTCTTGCTCTCAGCAAATTCCTGATCCTCTACTACAACGTCTGTTGTATACACCTTAACGCCATCCTTATTCGTATAACTACCTGTCTGGATACGTCCCGTAATCGCAATTTTCGTTCCCTTATGCAGGTACTTCTCTGCAAATTCACCCGATCTTCCAAACGCAACAC
Organism: uncultured Lachnospiraceae bacterium; assembly: GCA_951800685.1. Taxonomy (GTDB): domain Bacteria; phylum Bacillota; class Clostridia; order Lachnospirales; family Lachnospiraceae; genus UBA3282. The sequence continues at coordinate 3,775 of CATOJY010000063.1, read as the reverse complement.
AACTGATAAAGTCTGCGCCCTGATCGTCATTATTACGATTAAATCTGCGGTCCACGGCTAATGTATATCTTGCAACTGCCATAGCGTTCTCGCCCTGGGAATACCTAACCTCAGGATCTCTTGTCAAACGCCCCATCAATATTACTTTGTTCATAGATTCCTCTTTCTATTTCTCGTCTTGTCTTACGCACAGATATCTGATGACGTTATCCATGATCCGGATACGACTCTCGATCTCAGCCGGAACAGTACTCTCTGCGTCAAACTGGATGAAATAGTAGTAAGCCTCTTTCATTTTCTGCACTTCATAGGCTAATCTCTTCTTACCCCAATCGTCAACATTGGTGATCTGTCCGCCGAATCTTTCTACCAAAGCCTTCGCTTTCTCTACAACAGCGGCTCTCTCGTCGTCTTCGATCTTTGCACTAACAACAACGGCTAATTCGTATTTGTTCATGCTCGTTTCCTCCTTTTGGTCTCTGGCCCCTTCTACATGGGAAGGAGCAAGGATAATTGACATTAAAGTCAAATTAGTATATCACGGGTATTAATGATACCACAAGAAAGGGAACTCTGCAAGTAAATTTTGCGTTTCCGTCCGACCTCCTTACTGCCCTTCCTCCTGCCCTGCAGGAATGATCTCTCTCACATTCTTCTCTGCCTGCCGGCGCGCAATCATAATCTGATGTCCACATCCTCTGCACTTTAGACGGAAATCTGCTCCAATGCGCAATACCTCCCATTCTTTAGAACCACAAGGATGCTGCTTCTTCAATTTTAAGATATCACCTACCTGAATATCCATACCGGTTGAAATCCTCTTCCTTCCTGCTGTGTTCTCAATACACAAGAAAAAGCCTGTTATAGCTGCGAGAAAATCTCTCCTATGCTCCCCTGCACCACCAGATCAGCAATAGAATCCCGCGGCGTTGGTGTTTTGTTCACCAGCACTAGTTTATTTCCTCTGTAATAATCCAGCAGACCCGCTGCAGGATATACCGCCAGGGAGGTGCCGCCCACAATCAGCACATCTGCACCACTGATATAATGCACAGCGTCTGTGAGTGACTTTTGGTCCAGCCCTTCCTCGTAAAGCACCACATCGGGCTTGATACTGCCGCCGCACTTACATTTGGGCACCCCTTTTGACTGCAGGATATATTCTACATCATGGAAAGCCCCACATTGTTCACAATAGTTGCGCATGACTGAACCATGCAGCTCCAATACCACCTTGCTTCCCGCCGCCTGGTGCAGCCCATCGATATTCTGCGTCACCACTGCTTTCAGTTTTCCTTCCTGCTCCCATATCGCCAATTTCTTATGTGCCGCATTTGGCTTCGCATCCAGGCATAACATCTTCGCCCGGTAAAACCGGTAGAACTCTTCCGTCCTTTGACGGTAGAACGTATGACTCAAGATCGTCTCTGGCGGATAATCATACTGCTGATGATACAGTCCGTCCACGCTCCGGAAGTCTGGGATCCCACTCTCCGTGGAGACTCCTGCCCCTCCAAAAAAGACAATATTATCACTTCCGTTTACCCATTCTCTTAATTGTTCTATTTGTGTCATGCCCCTGTCCCCATTTTTCACTAAATTGCCTCTTCACACTATAGCAATATCTTAACTGCCCAAAAGTCTTATTTGCACTTCCCTAATCCTAATCTGTTGATCGCCGAGAAAATCGCTCTCACTGAAGCCCTCGTAATATTCGAGCTTACGCCCACACCGTACGTCACGCTTCCGCTCTCCACATCCAACAGATGAATATAAGCCGCCGCCTGAGAATTCGATCCACTCTGCAACGCATGCTCCTCATAATCCAAAATTTTAATATCAATATTCAGCTCTTCCTGCAATCCACGTTTTGCAGCATCAATCGGTCCGTTTCCTACAGCCTCAAACCGCTTCTCCACACCTGCATCTGTATAGAGAACTGTCACTTTCGTATCAAACTGCGACTTGGTTTCTTCACTCAAATCATCCACACGCAGTCTGCGGAAGTGAATCGGCTCTTTCTGATCGAGATACTGTTCCCTAAAGCTATCCATAATCTGGTCAGGTGACACCTCTCCCTGTCTCTCGGATATCTTCTGGATCACGCCTGCAAACTCCTTATGCATCCCCTTAGGCAGCTTGAAACCAAAATAAGTATCCATGATAAAAGCAACGCCGCCCTTGCCAGACTGGGAATTGATGCGGACAATCGGTTCATATTCCCTGCCAATATCCGCCGGATCAATGGGCAGATAAGGCACCTGCCAAATCTTGCTTTCACGCTCCTTCATCGCCTGCACACCCTTATTGATCGCATCCTGATGGGAACCTGAAAATGCCGTGAATACTAATTTACCCGCATAAGGGTGTCTTGGATGGATTGGCATCTTGCAGCATCTTTCATAGATCTCAATACTCTCATTCACATGCTCGATCGCCAGTCCAGGATCAATGCCTTGTGAAAACATATTATAGGCAATGTTCATGATATCCACATTACCAGTTCTTTCACCGTTACCAAACAAAGTTCCTTCTACGCGGTCTGCTCCAGCCAACAACGCCAGCTCTGCGCTGGCCACCCCTGTGCCTCTGTCATTGTGAGGATGAACACTTAAGATAATACTCTCTCTGTTTTTGAAATGGGTGTTCATCCACTCGATCTGATCTGCATACACGTTTGGTGTGTTGGTCTCTACGGTAGAAGGCAGATTAATAATCATGGGGTTCTCCTTCGTAGGTCCCCATTCCTCCTGCACTGCAGTACAGACTTCCAACGCATAGTCCAGTTCTGTTCCTGTAAAACTCTCCGGAGAATACTCCAGTATGATTTTCCCTGGGAACTTAGCGGCATGACGCTTAACCATCTTCGTTCCCTCCACTGCAATCTTCGTAATCTCCTCCTTATCCATATGGAACACCACATCCCTCTGCAGCGTGGATGTAGAATTATAAATATGGACAATGGCCTGTTTACACCCTTCGATTGCTTCGAAAGTCCGCTCCACCAATTCCTCACGACACTGTGTCAGCACCTGTACGACCACATCATCCGGAATCAGCCTGCGGTCAATCAACTGGCGCAGAAAATCAAATTCAATCTGGCTCGCCGCCGGAAAACCAACTTCAATCTCCTTGAAGCCCAGCTTGATCAGATAGTTAAAGAACTCTATCTTCTCCGATACTACCATTGGATCAATCAACGCCTGATTACCATCGCGCAAGTCCACACTGCACCAAACGGGCGCTTTTGCGATCTCCTTCCCAGGCCATTCCCTATCCGGGTAATCTACCACTGGATTCTTACGATAGTGTCTGTAATTCAACATCTTTTTTCCTCCAACTCTCTTAGCATATTTTGATATTCCGGCGGCTGCCGTAAAGCTGCTATACGCTTTTTGTTTTCTAGCAAACAAAACTGTTGTGCAAACTTAGAAAAAGAAAAGCCCGTTGATACACAACGGGCTAACCAGATAGCATTATTCACCGAGTCCACTTTCAATTGCATTGATCAACGTCTTCAATGCCTCTTCCTCGTCTTCGCCATCACACACAAACTCGACTTCATCACCACATTTAACACATGCTCCCAACACGCTAAGCACACTTTTGGCATTCGCTGTATTGTCCCGAAATGTAAAAGTTATCAATGATTTAAACTGCATCGCTTCCTTACATAGGATGCCTGCCGGTCTTAGATGTAGCCCTGTCGGGTTTTTGATGACTACCTTTTGGCTTACCATACCCTTATCCTCCAATTCCGGTTGATGCTTGCCCC
>CATOJY010000062.1 GCA_951800685.1 uncultured Lachnospiraceae bacterium | reverse complement strand
GTATCCGTTTCCCCTAAACATTTACTGTTTGGTTTGTATCTGTCCGATACTCTCTGAAAAATCTTTAAGAATTTTTTCTCTTGAATTTTCAGGGTTGCATTACTGTTTATTTGTCAAGGTTCTGTGCATACTGCTTATCGTATGCTTGTTGCTGAATCTCTTTGTTTGCCTCAACAACGTATCTGAGTATAGCATCCTCATTTCCGAATGTCAACAGATTTTTTGATATTTTTTTCAATAATTTTACAATAAACGTAAAAAGAGCGGACAAAACATTATTTTTCGTTCGTCCGCACTTTAACTATTATGTGGCAGTAACCATAAAATGTGACTGCAAACATGCCTGATCTCTCTTAATTCGCAAGAAAATATTTGGGCATATAGCTTAAAACTATGAAAAAGCAATTACTGCAGATTAATCACTGCGTTCCCCGCATCTCCCCGCATCGTAAATTCAATCGTTTCTACATTGGTAGACTGCGGAATTTCTACAATACTGACTAACTCTACGTTTGAACCAGCCGGAATCTCATCCTTATAGGCCTGCAGATCATTCAACAACATTGTAGACAATGCATTCTCCCCTGTCCCACCATTAACCGAGATCCTGAATTTCGCGCCATGCTCCAACATATTCAAAGTTTGGTCTGCAGAACCTGTATTTGTAACTATAAATTTCACTACAAGCAACTGCATCCCTTCTGTCGCATCCATAGAAAAGAAAATCTCCTCCTCCTCTCCAGACGGATATGACTGTACCAACTCATAACCATTGTATTGGAAGGTAAAATCCTGAATACCATAATAATCTTCTATGGTTGACGGTGTCACCGCTTCCACCGTTTCATCCTGGCTAACATCGATCGTTTCTGTATCAACCGCCGTATCCTCGCCTGTCGTTTCTTCTTCTTTCTCTGACTCTTCTACCGGTTTAGCATTTTCCCGCTCTAATTTTTTGATTTCCGCCGCCTCATACTCTGACTGGCTCATCAGCCGTCCACTGCTGACTCTGTCATACTTTAACAGCACTCCTACTGCATACTCTGAAATGATTTCTGTCTCTTCCTCTGTCAGCTCAGGCATTACAGAGCTGCATCCAGTCATTAAAATTGCTGCTGTAATACCACACAGAAACGTCACTGCTTTCTTCACGCCTATCTTCTCCCATCAACATTGAACTCTAATTAACACAGCATTTGTGTCTAGACCCTATTATAACGTAATATCTCTATTCTGACAAACTTTTTCTTCAACATATATCCGATTGGTTTATGCCAAGTCCAGGGTAAACCAGAATTCCACACCATTTTCATAATTGATCACACCATACTTCTGATTCATAGACTCCATAATCGCCTTGACAATCGACAATCCAATCCCGCTTCCACCATATTCTCTTGTCCGCGCTTTGTCTACTTTATAAAATTTCTCCCAAATATGCTCTATGCTTTCCTCTGGAATCGGCATTCCTGTATTAAAAACAGAAACTCTAATCTGTTGCTCAATCTGGCACAATTTGACATCAATAATCTTTTCTTCCTGCGCATAGTGAATCGCATTAGTGAAATAATTCATGAAAACTTCTTCTACTTTAAATTCGTCTCCCCAAACATAAATTTCGCCGTAATCTTCCATACGTACAGAAATGTCTCGCTCCTTCATAAGAATGTCAGAAGAGGCAATATAGTTCCTAATCAACGTAACAAGATTGAACCGTTCCATATTCACGACCTCATTGCCAAATTCCAATTGATTCAAAGTTAATAGTTTTTTGACCATCGTATTCATTTTGGCTGCCTCATCAATGATCACGTCACAATAAAACTCCCTGCTTTCCTCATCATCATTGATTCCTTCCCGCAATCCTTCAGCATACCCCTGGATTAAAGCAATTGGAGTTTTCAACTCATGGGACACATTCGACAAGAACTCTTTGCGCATCTCATCTATCTGATCTTTTCGCTCTATATCTTTGAGCAGCTCATTATTTGCAGTTTTTAATTCTGAGATAGTCGTTTCCAAAGCTTCCGACATTTCATTAATATTATTCCCTAATATAGCAATCTCTGTTCTGTCATTTCCCTCATATTTCGCATTAAAATCTAAATGCTTCATTCTTTCAGAAATACCAGCCAGCTCCATAATCGGTCTTGTAATGCGATTCGACAAACCGATCACCAACAGAACACTTACAATAATCGCAATACATCCTACATACGCCATAAAGCGGTTAGCGATGGCCACGCTCTCTTGAATTCCTTCCAGTGCACTTCTTAAAATAAAAAAATAGCCATTGTCCAACATTCCCCACATTTCTATATATTCGGTCTGCATCCGAATATCCATAACGATCTGGATTGTGTAGCTGTCACCTTCCAACAGTACATCCTCTTTATTAACCCCATAAAAAATATTATTCAACAAGTGTTTAATCGCAAACTCCTGGTCCACCATAGTAGTCTTTATCATCCTAGAATCACTGTCCAGCACGAGCACATTGATATTATATTTGTCACGTATTTTCTGTAGTTCAATATCATAAAGTTTCGATGTGATATCTCCAGCGCTGGATGCCTCGTTAATGCTTATATAAGCTTTAATCAATGCATTTTTTTTATTATTAATATAATATTTCTCTAATAAGGTACTGTTCGCCAAAAGACATAACAGGATTATACCTGTGATCAACATAACAAAAATACAAACAAACTGTCTTTTCATAGAATATTTCATAAGCAAACCACTTTCTTATTTTACTGTAATGGCTGATCGCCATCTGGTTATGATCATTGCTTCATGTCATATAAGTTTACTATACCAGAAATTCATGAAAAAATGTGAAATTTAAAAAAATCTAAAACTGCATAATCACAGTTTTAGATTTTTCTATACAGAGAATACTCTGCGCAGGACATTCCCTAAAATATTAATTTTTTCTCTTATCTTGTTCTATCTTATTTTCTGTTATGCCGTTCTCCTCTGCTGCCGTTTCCTCTATACCGTCTTTTCTCGATCCCACTGCTTTTCTTCTTTCTTCCTTTTTCTTCTGCCGCAACGCTTTTCGTTCCATTCTGTGCGCCTTTCTACTGCGCTTATCAATGATCAGATAGAAAGTAGGAATCAATAATAGAATCAGAACGGTAGATGCAACCAGACCTCCGATAATGATCAAAGCCATACCCTGCATCATAACAGAACCATCCCCAATTCCTAATGACATCGGAACCATAGACAAAATTGTTGTCAGCGTTGTCATCATAATCGGCCGCAAGCGCATCTGTCCGCTCCGGACCAATGCCTCTTCCAATGGAATCTCCTCGCGAAGCTGATTGACCGTGTCTACATATAGGATCCCGTTATTTACCACGATACCTACTAACATCAGCACACCCATCAAAGATACCATACTCAACGTAGAGCCTGTCAGATAAAGCAATCCAAAAGATCCGATCAGCGCATATGGTATACTCATCATGACCATCGCAGAAAATCTGGGCGATTCAAACTGCATCGCCATAACGAGGAAAATTAAGAATACTGCAACAAAAATTGCCGTAATGATCGCTGTAAACTCTTCAATGATCATATCATCCATCATAGCAGTTGCCCTGGTCACACCTCTTGGAAGCAACATCTGTTCCATAGCCTGATCTGCCGCTTCCTGCGCTGTAAACCGGGCTTCCTCTGTCGTGTTCGCTGTCACTGCCACCTGATAGACACCATCCACCCTGATCAGCGTTACTGGTGCGTCTGTATACTCCAGCGTGGCCAATTCTGACAGTGGGATCTGCGTACTGTAAGCTGTCGTCAATGTCATATTGAGCAGATCATTCATATCATGAAACTCTTCTTCCGGATATTCAACCCGTACAGAATATTCCTGACCATTCCTTGTCAGCGTTGCTGCCTCGCTGCCACTCAGCGCATTGTACATTTCTCCCGCCACCTGCGCTGGCGCCAATCCTACGGACATACTTTTCAACGGATCGATCAGAATCCTTGCCTGTGTACTGGCATCCGACAAATTCGAAGATACCTGCAGAACCCCCGGAATCTGGCTGAGCATATCCTGCACCTGCCTGGCCGCCACTTTCAGGTCATCCAAATCACGTCCTTCCAGATCGATCTCAAGACCACCCATCATCATCGAAGTCATACTTGCTCCTGTGGCCGCGATACTAATATCCATGTCCGTCAGATTCGCCAGTTTTCTCGAATACTTCTCAACAGCTTCATTCGTCGTAGTCTCAGTTTCATCCGTCAAATAGGCTGTCACAGAAGCCAAATCTCCAGAAACACTGTAAGAATAATGGTCAATATCCGGATCAGACGCCATCATCTCTTCCAGAAAGACTGTTTTTTCCTCTATCGTATCAAGCTTCGTACCTGACCGGAAAGATGCCGTAATGGCAAAAGCTCCCTCATCCATAGTTGGCATAAGCTCTGTATTGATTCCTGTCACCAACATAAAAGCGCCGACCAGGAGACAGATCGAGATAAAAACCACCAGTTTCTTCTTCCGTAGCAGCTTAGGCAGTATCTTCTCGTAACCACTGTTGATCTTGCGCAATACTTTATTGATCGGAAGCTCCTTCTTCTCATTTGGACGAAACTTTGCAAAAAGAAGTGGGATGACGGTCATCGCAATCACCAGAGATGCCAGCATGGCCATAACGATTGTCATACCCAGCTGTGAAAACAGCTGCCCCGACAATCCTTCCATAGTACTGAGCGGCAGATAAACTACCACCGTTGTAATCGTTGAGGCAATAATTGAGGCCGTCACATATCCTGTTCCCTTAAGCGCTGCCTCTTTATACTCCCCCGTTTCATCTTTTAAGCGGAAACAGCTCTCCAACACTACGATCGAACTGTCTACCATCATACCGATTGCAATCACCAGCGCACCCATGGTAACCACATTGAACGAAAATCCAAGCATATTCATACCGATCATCGTCGCAAACAAAGAGATCGGCATAGAGCTGCCCACAATCAGGCTGGCTCTCAGATCGCCAAAAAATAAAAACAATACTATCATGGAAAGCACAACGCCTAACACCAACGTACTCGCCACAGAAGAAATAGAAGAAATGATGACATCACTCGCATTGTAGACCACATCAATGACCACTGTGTCATTATCCGCCTGCAGTCTTTCCAGCACTTTCTCCACTGCTCGTGTCACATCCACAGTACCATAACTCTTCTTCTTACTGATTGCAATGTTAATATCTTCCTGTCCATTTGTACGGCTGATCCCAGAAGCCTCTCTCTGACTTTCACTCACCGTCGCAATCTCAGAAAGCGGAATGATCTGTCCACGCGCTGTCGCAATCGGAATATTTTGAATCTGCACCACACCGAAAATATCTGCACTGCTGGACACTGCAATATCCTGAGTTCCCTGACTTACACTGCCAGCCGGCACCGTAAAGTCCATCGCACCGATTGTCTGTGCAACGCTGTTCATGGTTATGCCGTACTGCTTCATAGCCTGTGAATTCAATTCAACCTTAATATAATTCTCCCTGCCGCCTGATACATTTATTTCTGCCACACCAGACAACGTCTCTAACTCAGGCACCATCGTATCATTCACATAACTTAACACATCACTGTCGCCGACCGCCATGACAGACACGTCCATTGTCTCCATCTGGTCCATAGACATTTCCAGGAGCACAGGCTCCTGCACATCTTCCGGCATCATAACCCTTGCTGTATCAAGCGCCGACCGTAGATCCATATAGGCATCATCCAAGTCCGTTCCATACTCATATTGGAACATGACCATTGACATATTTTCTGTGGACTGTGAAGTATAAGAAGTCACGCCGCTCTGCTCTGCACCAGCTGTCTCTACTTTCTTCGTGACCAGTTCCTCCACACTCTCTGGGTCAGCTCCCGGATAGACAGTGTAAACCAAAAGCATGGGTAATTCCATATCCGGTGTCAGTTCCAGCCTAAAACCCGGAATGGCCGTAATGCCGAACACTACCAACGCCAATACAATCAATGCCGTCGAAACAGGGCGTTTCATAGCCAGTTTGGTCAAATTCATACTGCCCCGCCCCCTATTCTTCTTTCCCGGCACTCTCTGCCGCGGATGGCTGTTCACTTTGATAAGACGTCTTCACTTCTCCGTCTTTCTTTCCCGCTAAAGACTCCTCGGTCTGAATTGAGACCTCCGCACCTTCTCGCAGGTTCGCAGACCAGCTGGTAATCAACTGATCTTGTGTGGTAAGTCCAGAGACGACCGTCATTGTCTGCTCGTCAAAAAGTCCTGTCTCGATATCTCTTCTCTCCGCCACACCGTTCACAGCCACATAAACATATGGCATTCCATTATCATAATAGACTGCATCATAGGGGATCAGTAAAACATTGCTTTGCTTGTATGTATCCGCGCTCACCTTGACACTGCATCCGGTCAGCATACTCTCGTCTGGTTTGCCCACACTCACTTTGATCATAAAGAGTCCTGTGTTTTGATCCACCATACTGCCGATCTCTGTAATCACTCCTTCAAAAACCTTGCCGTTGCGGTCCACAGATACTTTCTGTCCAACTGAAAAAGTATTGCGTACCCCTTCGCTGACATAAAACGTCACTGTCATGGCTTCTTTATTCGAAATGATATAGGCTGGTGTATTTGGTGATGCAAAATCATGTTCCTTCACATTGACTGCCTCGATGACACCACTAATCGGCGCTTTCAGCGTATACATATCCAACTGATATTCTGCACTGTCAATGGCTACCTGTGCGCCTTCCATTCCAACCTGGGCAGAATTAATCCCAGCCGCCGCCGACTCTAATCCAACGGCTGCTGCCTTCTTATTCGCATCCACTACTTTCTGGGTATCACTGTAAACCTGTTCTTCTGTAATGTTTTTGATCGCCTCAGTCTGCTCCAGACTCTTATAGGCATCCGCCAGGGCATTGTCAAGCTGCTCTCTGCCATCCTCGATAGAATCAATCCCAGCCTTAGCCTGTTCATAAGCCATTTCTGCCTGACTATAAGCCGATGACGCCTGGCTTGCAGCCGCAGTGGCTTTGTCGTAATCGCTCTGGGCAGCGGAAAGTGCTTCTTTTGCCTGCTTTAAAGCATAATTATATTCCTCCACGCTAGCAAATGTCCCAAGGACTTCCTCATATTTATCATAATCCCCCGGTTCTAATTTAGTAACCTCATCCTGCTTCTCCTTTAGATTCATCTGCGCTGCCGCAACAATACCATTCGCCTGCTTCATATAGCGTTCTGCGCTTCCAACCGCTTTCTTAAGATCATCCTTCTGTTCTTTCGCGTCTTCTTTGTTCTCCTCCAAATCCGCCATCTGCTCATAAATATCATCAATGCCGCTGTGTACAGCATCCACCTGAATCTGAAGCTGATACATCTGCAGATTCTTCTGTCCGCCCATCTGTGCGTCTAATTGTGCAACCGTACTTTCATATTGTGCCTCTGCCGCCTCGTAACCAATCTCCGCAGAATTCACTCCAGCTGCCGCACTATGATACTGCGCTTTCGCACTGGCGAGCTGCAATTGTGCCGCCTCCGAGTCAAGTTTACATAACTCTGTTCCCGCTTCGACCTCTTCTCCTAGAGAAACATTGGTGCTCAAAACCTCTGCCGTAACCATAGGAATCACATATACAGATTCTTCCGGGCTGACTGTTCCCATGAAGTCATCCTTAAGTACCAGCGTGCCAGCCTCCGGCTTCTGTACCCTGACCGGAATCAGTTCGCTCATGACATCCTCTTCCATACTTTCTGTTTCTCCTGCCCCACCGCAGCCTGACAGTAAAGTACATAGACATGCCACCGACAATATACCCGATACTTTCTTTTTACATGCCCCTATGAATTGCTTTTTCATTCTTATCTCCTCTTTATGACCATGACATTTTCGTTTTTTAACGTACAACTTTTCTGCCGCGAATTCAAGTAGTTTAGCATCTATTTTAGAATTAATTTATAAATCTTAAATTGATAATCATTCTCACCTGATAATAATTGTCAATATAAAATCATCTCTATGGCTTCCTCCTGATAAACAGCTAATTTTCCGAGAATGTTTTTATAAAGATCAAGAAAGAACCTTATCGCTTGTTGTTTTGCGGCTCTGTCTTACATAGACAATCATAAAAAGAAATAAGCATCCCGCCCCTCGCAAAGTTGGATACTTATTTCTTGCATAACATTTTAACTAAGAGCAGATCGGAACCCGCGTCCGATAAACCTTTGTAAGCAGATTATACACTAGCGCCGCTTGTTTTTACATGCATCCCTTTCTCCTACATATTTTCCTTTACTTTTCGTCAAATATGGGAATTTATAGCTATTCCACGACTTATTCAACACCTGTTACAACCCACCCACCAGAACTTTGTACGTCAATTTTCACTTGAAATGTGTTTTCTATATTCTCAATATCTAAATGAGTATTTGCATTTTTTGCACTTATCCTTGTATGTCTGTTACTCCAATCATTTTCTATCGCCCAAAACTCTTCTTCACTGATTTCGCTTGTTTTTCCATTTTCGGTTATTGTATATGGGCCACCATCTTCCGAAGCATTCCAATCTCCTTGTAATGAACACAATACAGAGAATGATGTTCCATCATAAGTATATATAATTTCTTCTATACATACGGAACCTTGCGAAACCATATATGTTTTGTTTATGCTATCAAATCCATAAACATTCATCAGACATTCATAGGAAGGCGGAAAATGTATTTGTACATCTCCATCTTCATCGGCTTCACCATATTTATAGGAAAGCAAAAGCTCCTGCACACCATCATTATTTATATCCGCCAAGCCAAAATAAAATTTTTCTGATCCACTAGTTAGATAGGAAGCCGCATCAGCATTGCCATTTGCTATCAAAAGCTCATCATTCATATACTGCCTTAATATTTCAAGACTGTCAATTTTCCACTGTGACACTTTTCCTTTCGTTGTAATACCTGTTCCAGCACGTTTGACAGTCTCCGCTTTCTTGATCTCAATAGGTAGAACCTGACTGTCACTCATGACTGTCGCATAGGTGTTGAGATAATTGACCATTTCTTCTAAACTACATGGTTTCACATCATAGAAACAGTTGTAAGGTAATGTATGCGTATGTGGTTCTTTTCCAAAAAATGCATCGTATTCTGCGTCTGAACATTGCCCTATCGGTTCACCATTTTGTATTATACAAAATGGTCCACTGTTTTCAGTAGGATCTGGCTTTGCCAATATCCGTTCACGAACCTGTTCTGAATTTCCATCCACAAAGGCATACTCCAAACATGTTACAGCTGCCCAAAAATCTTCATCTCCGCAAGATGTTTCGGTATTATAAAATCGTCTCACAAGTCTTACTGTTCCATCCTCTTGTTCTGACAGTCTATAATCATTCCGTAAAGCTGTTACTCCCGAACCAGATAATATTGGCCTACTTCCATCCCATCCGTATAGCTCAAAAGATGAAGGTTCCCGACTGCTGGATATATATAAATAGGGAGTTCCATCCGTTGAAAAATCACCTAATATCACTTGTGTTCTATCAACTTCAGTCGGATAATCATAGTCGTACTCATAAAATGGTTCACTCCATGACACTATATCATACAGATCTTCATCATATCCACCGCGAAAGCTGAAATCCCCAGCTAAACCATCTGCTATAAGCTGCGCATATGCCGTTGCCTGCTTTGCTGTCATTTTACAGTTGGCAATATCACCATAATAAGGCATTTCACCTAATACAAACTGCGATTTTTCCCTTTTCTTTTCCGCAATCTCTTCTTCCGTTTCTTCTGGCGTACTTTCTTCTTCCACTTCCTCTATTTCTTCTGTTATTTCCTCTGTCTCTTCGACACTTGTTATGTTTGCTGTTTCTGTTGATGCAGGCGTTTTATCATTACAAGCTGATAAACTGACTGCAAGGACCAGAGCTGCCATAAGTGCTGCTGTTTTCTTTTTCATCGGTTCTCTCCTTCTCCTCGCGTATGTGCTAAATACGATAGGATTTATCTGTTTCTTCAAGTTGTTTTCTTCTCTCAAAAACAATGAACTCCTTACGAACTGTGAAATACCCTTCACGATTGCACTGTTACCCTCATGCAAAAAATTGGACTTCTTATAATGGCTGCCACAACGGACTGTAACACATGATCAAAACAAACTTTATCGAGAACCACACCTTTTTGGGCTAGCAAAAAGATAACTCATGCTAATTCAGAAAAAATGTAAGGAATTTTCACAGATATGACAGACTTCTACGCATACCGCCTTTATTCGTTCACCTCGAATTTGTACCCCATACCCCAAATCGTCTTAATCAGATCTCCCTTTTCTCCCATCTTACTGCGGAGTTTCTTTACATGGGTATCAATAGTTCGGGCATCCCCGAAATAGTCATAGTTCCAGACACTATTTAATATTTTCTCCCTGGACAACGCAATTCCTTTGTTCTCCATAAAGTAAGTCAGCAGCTCAAACTCTTTATAGCTCAGATCAACAGGCTGTCCCTCCACACAGACACTGTGGGCCGCCTTATTGACCACAATCCCTCCAGCCTCCATTACCTCATCCACACTGGTTTGACTGGTTCTCCGAAGAATTGCCTCTACCCTGGCTACCAAAATCTTAGGACTGAATGGTTTAGAAATATATTCGTCTACTCCCAGTCCAAAACCCTGTAGTTCATCACGTTCATCGGATTTTGCCGTCAGCATGATGATCGGCACTTTGGAATATTCCCGGATTTCTTTGCACACCTGCCATCCATCCATCTTCGGCATCATCACATCCAGAATGATCAGCGCAATATCATTCTGTTCAAAAAAAATATCGATCGCCATTGCGCCGTCTTCCGCCTCTATCACCTCATAATTGCTCTTTGTCAAAAAGTCCCTGACCAATTTGCGCATCCTGCTCTCATCGTCTACCACCATAATTTTTAAACGTTCCATCACCGCAGCTTCCTTCCTGTTATTGATCCAGCGCTCTCTCTGCTTCCCTCACAGCTCTTTCTCTTTCTAATAACTCCTGTTCCCACTGCGAGTACTCATTGACAATCGCCGTTTTGTAATTGACAATCGTTGGAATATCACTCCTGAGCGAAAGAAAAATAAGCGCGCTGATTGCCACCGCCATCAAAATGTTGATACACACCGACGTGATAAACCGTCCCCGGTACTCTGCTTTCACGCCTCTTGCTTCCAGACTCTTTCTGATTGAACTGCTATTTTCCGTCTTATTACTGAATGTTCCATACAGAGGCACCGGCTTGATCTTCTCCTCCGGTATCCCGCAATGAAGCAGCTGCGTCTGCATTCTCTGCAGGTATGCCAATCCAATAGGTGTCAAAAATACCCTGTTATCGATCGCTTTATTATAAACCAACAAAAGATTCTGAGGATTGCGATAGTCAAGATGCTGTTCCAGATTATCGATTTTCTTTTTTTCCAGTCTGGCCGTCTCCGCATCTGCTACTGTTGCAAATCTATAACCGCCTACGATCAAATCCTCTTCGCTTCTATCCATAGAATTCACTCCCGTTTTATACTTTATACATATTCTGCATCTGCATTCTTTCTTATCGATTTTAAAGAATACTCCACCGAAACATGTTTATTCTACCTCATATTGTTCTTATTGTCCAGCCAGGAGAACAACACTTTATCCAGCAAAAAAACCCGGAACCACTATGGTTCCGGGTATCTCTTCCCATCCTGTACAGCACCTTGCGCTCTCATCGCCGCTTCCAAGGTGTCCTCAGATTTACCAGGGAAGTTCCCTATTTCATAAATTTCAAAAAAGTTTCCTGAGCAATGTCATAGGCGTCCTCCTCTGTTTGAACCATATATAGACAAACGTGATAAATATCTTCATAATATTGTTCGATAATAATACCGACTGCTCCCTTATTTCCGCTATGTACTTTTTGAATCAATTCACTATCTTTCATAGCGTTTTCTCCAATCCTAAAACGTCTTACATCTTATATAACCACTACAAAATGAAAAAAGTTCACTATAAATATGTTATTTAATATTTTTACCATTCCTTCTCAAATACCTACAATAGCTCGTCTAACTTTCTGACAATTCTTTTATCTTACTAACATACAAAGAGAAGTCCCATAAACACTGAGTTTACAGAACTTCCCAATATCTTATATTATCTTAGAAATTTATAATCAGCAAACGCCTTGCGCTCTCATCGCCTCAGCTACCTTCAAAAAGCCGGCAATATTTGCTCCTGCTACATAGTCGCCTTCCATACCATATTTCTTGGACGCATCATCCAAATTATGGAAGATATTGACCATAATGCTCTGCAGCTTGGAGTCAACCTCCTCAAATGTCCAAGACAGACGCTCTGAATTCTGACTCATCTCCAGAGCGGAAGTCGCTACACCGCCCGCATTAGAAGCTTTACCAGGACAGAACAGTACGCCATTCTTCTGCAAGTACTCTGTCGCTTCCAATGTAGTAGGCATATTAGCCCCCTCTGCCACTGCAAAGCAGCCGTTTGCTACGAGCGCCTTAGCATCCTCAAGATCAAGCTCATTCTGTGTAGCACAAGGAAGCGCCACATCACATTTCACCGTCCATACACCGTGTTCTCCAGCTTTCTTCTCATGATACTCCGCGCTCGGTCTTGCTGCTGCATACTCAGTCAAACGCGCGCGTTTCACTTCTTTAACTTCCTTCAGGAGCGCCACATCGATTCCCTCAGAATCGTAAATCCATCCTGTAGAATCGGAGCAGGTAACAGGCTTTCCTCCAAGCTGCTGCGCTTTCTGGATCGCATAGATCGCTACATTACCAGCTCCTGAAACAGCAATCGTCTTGCCTGCAATATCTTTCCCATTGCACTTCAACATCTCTTCTGTCAAGTATAACAGGCCATATCCTGTCGCCTCTGTTCTGGCAAGGGAACCACCATATGTAAGACCCTTACCGGTCAAAACACCTTCATACAGGTTACGGATCCTCTTATACTGACCGAACATATATCCAATCTCCCGACCGCCTACGCCGATATCACCTGCCGGTACATCCGTATCCGCCCCGATGTGCCTGTAAAGCTCTGTCATAAAGCTCTGGCAGAACGCCATTACTTCCCGATCGGATTTCCCTTTCGGATCAAAGTCACAACCGCCCTTGCCGCCGCCGATCGGAAGACCTGTCAGAGAATTCTTAAAGATCTGCTCAAAACCAAGAAATTTGATGATCCCCAGGTTAACCGAAGGATGGAATCTCAATCCTCCCTTATATGGACCAATGGCACTGTTAAACTGTACCCGAAAGCCATTGTTAACCTGAACCTGTCCCTGATCATCCACCCAGGGAACACGGAACTGTATGATTCTCTCCGGAACTGTTAATCTCTCCAACAAAGCTTCTTTTCTGTATGCTTCTTCGTCTGCTTCGATCACGACACGAAGAGACTCTAACACTTCTTTCACTGCCTGATGGAATTCCGGCTGCGCGGGATTCTTTGATACCACCAGTTCATAAACCTCATCAACGTATGACATATTGTATATCCTCCTTTAGTCTGTAACTCACTACACATACCATTATAGTATGTGTAGCAAAAAACCACAACATAATTCATCACATTAACGTGTAAAAAATTAGTTCCACTTTTTCTTTCTTTTTTGGACATATTGTACAATGATACTCGTGTCCATTAATACTTGTATACAATTTTTAAGGACTTCTCTTTTATATCCCCATTTTGCACAATTTCTTGTACATCACAAATATTCTTTCAATTTCTCTATATTTTTCTCCTCAAATTCTACCAGTTCCTGTGCCAGTTCCACTGCCGCATCCGTTGCCAGTTGATTATGTTTCATTGCCTTCCACATACTAGTAATCCCTCTGCTGCTCCCTTGAATCATCATCTCTGCCAGATGTTCTTTGCTGATATTCAGTGCAGTATTGGCATGAATACTTCCTTTCAACATTAGATCAGCCAGCTGACTGCCATGATATACTTCTCCCTCCTGATCCAGAATCTGATCCAATGCTTTATTATGGATCTTGGCATAGCGGAGCGACTGTTTGGAGAGCTGTAGGGAAAATTCATCATCTTCAATTTTATCCAGGATCGTTCCTATGGCTGTCATTCCCATTTCTGTGTTTCGTTGTATTTCCTGCAAAATTTTTGCATCATCATGTTTCATATGCTATTCTCCTTTTCCATATGGCAAACTTCTTCTTGCTTTTGCCTGTCTTCGGATCATTCCCCCATAATCATCACGCTGCACGTACAAAAAAGAGTATGGGCAATATCCCATACTCTTTATCATTTCCAATATTTTCACATTTAGTCTTCTATTTTCACTATTCTCTGACAACCTGACTATAAAATGTAAGCTTATTCTACATAATCTGACTTCACATACGCTGTCTTTCCGTTATATTTGATCTTCGTCCAGCCATCTGCCTGCTTCATGATCACATCTAATTTCTCACCTACATAGGCTGTACCCAACTTCTCTCCATTCTCGCTGGCCGATGCACGCACCCGGACGTTTTCTTTCACCGTTACGGTTCCTGTCGTCTGTGCCGAACTGTTATCTCCCTGCTCGGCTGCCGTATCAGTCTCCTGGGATGGCTCATCCTCCACCGCTTCAGCTGCGTCCGCCTCCATAGTCTCAGAAGGCTCCAAAAACTCACTCTTAATATACGCTTCTCCGCCCTCGTAGCTGATCTTACTCCAACCGTTACCTTTCTCTTCCAACAGTGTAAACTCATCACCGACTGCTGCTTTTCCTAATTTATCAGCTGTTTCGCTATCAGATGTACGGATATTAACCACGTCAACTGCCTTCACTTTTGTTACAATCTCAGCCGGCGCGTCAGACTCAGCCATTTCTGTCCCACCAACAAGTGCATCCGCAGCTTCTCCCGTCCCTTCCCCGTCAGATCCGCTGCCTTCTTCCCGTGCAAGAGCCTCTCCGACATTCTTATCAATCTCATTATTCAGATCAAGAAGAAAATCTACAAGCTCTTTATCTCCTGCCAGCATATCATTGTACGCTACAGACGCACGGTTATTCAGATCAACCACGTCATCTTGAAGATTCACCTCACGGATATACTTTAGCTCCGCATCATTTTCTTCGCCATCTTCATTAATATAATATTCGCCGTTCTCATTCGTGCAGACATAATAGACTTTCATTCCTGGAACAGGCTTCTCATAATCATTAAACTTCACTTCCGTATAAACGTAGGCAACATAAGTACCTTCTTTTGGTCCTGTCTTCGTGTAAACTTCTAACGTAGGATAGGATTCGATATACTTGCTCGTCTCCTTCGCCCTTAAAATCTCTGTGGCATCCAGATGATCCACAAGTCTGCTCATCGTATCGGTATCGCCTTCTGCTATGGCCGTGTAATACTTACTGAAAAGCTCGTTAATTTCCGGTACCGCATCCTGTTCCAACGGCACTTCTGGTATCGCCAGCAAGTTATTTGCGACTCCAACATTTATCTCTTCCGCTGCCTCAACGCTCTCTTCCTTCTCAAGCTTTCTTTTGTTCGCGCTGACTGCCACCATGACTGTTACTGCCACACAAAGTACCAATACAACAGGCATTATAATTTTCGAGTACCGAAACAGCCAATTTCTGAAAATTTCCAGTTTGGCTTTGAGAAAATCCTGTATATTGTTATTTGATGTATTCATGAAAAACAACCTTTCTTAGAATGTCAGTTTAATGCACCCGACAGGACTCGAACCTGCATCAAAGGCGTCGGAGGCCTACGTTTTATCCATTAGACTACGGGTGCCAGCTCATCGTATGAAATGTTACGATTTTGTTACATCTCGATTATCATACCAC
>CATOJY010000061.1 GCA_951800685.1 uncultured Lachnospiraceae bacterium | reverse complement strand
ACTTTTGCCCGCATTTTAACATCCAGACCAAGGATAAAGTCTTTTACCGGTTTTTCACCGTTAGCTTTAGTATAAAATTCCACTTCAAATTTATCCATTGTAATCTCCAATTTCTTTCTACATTTAGTATATGGCAGATATGCCATATTGTCAACGATATGTCCCCTGAATATAAATTCAAATACTAGAGATTTTCAAATTTACTGTACGCTGAAATCTGCAAAAAGGTCAACAACCTTACAAGTTATTGACCTTTCCTGTGTTGGCACTCCTTCTCCTAAATATTACCACACCAATTCCGCACCATTTTAACATGGATATATAGAAATCAGCATAAACTTTTATGAGACCTCAAATCCCACAAAGCATTGAAAACACTGGGTTTTATAGACATTTATGAGAATCCGTGAAGATATGAAACCAGCCTCGCGTATTACGATACCATATTTCACTTATTACTCATAATTCCTTCAAAAGCATAGCCCTATCCGCATCCGATACTTTCATAGCCGTCATAGCCTGTTCCGCAGACCATTTCATGGACTCCATCAGATTTTTTATCATTTCTTTCTGCTTATCCAACATCTTTCTATCTGCATATTCTTCTGCATAGTCTTTCGCATATTTCTCAACCGCTTCACACATTCTTTCTCGACCTCCTTCTTCCTTAAAATGCTTTACCCCTTTAGCCAGTTCCGGATAATACATATCCTTCGCTTCCTTACAGCCAAAGTCATGCATCAGTCTTCCGACTGTATCGTCTCCCTTATAATTTCCATTCACATAGACGATATGCGAACCGTCATCAAACGCCTCGTCAATTTCCTCAAAATACCGATTAATCGTATAAATCGGTATCCCATGTCCAAAGATATCCGTCTGAGTAATAAACACCATATACGAATCCTGAAGCTCCGAAAACTCCTGCCCTGCTTTCAGCATCCGTGAATCCATCATACTGCTGTTAAATCTGGCACGGCGTATATGTGCCCCTTCCGGTTTCTTCTGCACTTCCACATTATAGTGCTTTCCCGTGCTGTCTTTTGCCAAAATATCCAGACGGATATCCCGCCCACCGACTACAGGACTCTGCAATTCTCTCTGCCCTACAACGCTTATAACTTGAATATCGTCCTTTCTCAGTATAATCTTTAACAGAAGCTCCGTTGCTTCTATATTACCATCAAACACCATAGACATCAGATCATCATCGAATAAGCTCATACCATCGACAATCTGCTCTACGGTTCTGGTATCCTGTCGTATTTCTTCTCCAGCCATTGATCCACCACCTTTTTGACTGTCTTTTCTTTTGCCATCTCATCATTAAGTTACTATTATTATATCCCATCGTGCAAGGACTCACAATCTGATTTTTCTGAAATCTGTAACAGTTCAGCCCTCGGCTTCCTGTTACTGTATCCCACCATCCTAAATCGCTACGCGATGAGCCGGATACTATAAACCGTTATATTTTGTCACGGTCAGCGCAGTAAATGCGCAGACCTGGGCTGAACTGTTACTAAAATCCCAACATAAAAAGCATAAATCAGAATCGAAAATCACTTACACCCCACCCCCCTCCCGTCATCCATCCACTACACCATTTTCCCACAAAATAACGACTTTTGATGAATCAAGACAGATGATAGAATATGCTACAAATCCCGTAAAACAGGCACTTACAGCATACTATGAAACAAGTCTGAACGCACCCTCCTCTGTCAAAAAGTGAGTGCTAATTATTTTATTAAAAAATTGAAATCCATACATTTCTTAAAAAAGTGTATGAAAACCGAAAACCGTCCGGTAATTTATTTTTACCAAACGGTTTTCGACCCAATTTACTGGATATGTTGTATTGGGAGGATCAACTACAATGAAATTCCCTAAAGCCGGATATAGCCTTCCAGTTCACTCTGCATTTCTTCCACTGTCATGGACTCACCCTGCCATATGCTGCTGTTGGTTCCAATAACGCCTAACAGGAAATCCTCCTTGCGGTCCTTGTCCACCACAAAAAGCAGTGTATAGCTGATGGTTTCTCCCTTTTTCATGTCACGGAAAAAGAAGTCTTTGCGGTCTTCACCCTCCGTATGACTCGCCACATTGACATAGACAGCGCTGTTATCCATTTGCAGGCTGTATTCCTCAGAGGGGACAGCCTCGTAATAATCTTGCGCCCATGTATATGCGCCGTCCTTAGTCCTATCCATGTAGACCAGTTCCAATCCCAGCTCCGCCTCCCCCAACGGCAGTCCTTCCCACTGGTCATCATAACAGCTTATTTCTACATCCACACGCAAAATCTCCTGTGCCGTTTCCTCCTCGGAAAGCAGTTTCCCATCCTTACTGTAGTGCTGCCTTTTATATGGGCGAAGTGTCTTGTCCTCATGCAGCCAACCATCAAACCTGGCATAATCAAAAAAGTCCTCCCTGGCAAATCCTTCCAGGCTCTTCAGAAACTGATAGTCTGTCACCTTATAGCCCAGTGCGCCGCCATATGTGTATAGTTCCTCTCCCACACCAAAAATTTTATCTGATGGAACTCCCGTCTGTCTCAGTGCTTCCTCTTGATTTTCTCCCTCTTGCCCCGCACGCCTCGCAGCCTCTTCCTCCTTTATCCGCTCTGTCTTATCCTGTTCTGTCGCATAGCCTCCATCCCCTATTCTAACCACACTTAAGCTATCGGCAAACTGCAGCACTTCCTCTTTGCTCATCGTATACCCGGCTATAATGTTGAGCACATACCCTTCTCTTTCATTGAACAGAAAAAGACAGGTATCCCTGCGGTATTTCTCCGCTTCCTTGAAGAGGATCACATCTGCCTCCATGCCGCTTAGGACAGTATGCTCCACCTTATCGATGTTATCCACTACAATCTCTTTATTGGCTTTCTCTAGCTCTGCCATTGTATAAATCGGCATCACCGTAATCCAGTCGTCCCCTTCTCCGTAATATTTCCCTGCGCCCTGGTCACTTATTCCCTCAGGCAAATAGCCCGGCGTCACCTGATATTCACCTGGAATCAGCTCATAATTCAATTCAAACTCATAGATAAGACTATCCGCCTGCTGCTGTGTATTTTTCTGGAAATAGGACACCGCCGCATACACTGCCGATGGTACTGACACTACTAACACTAATGCGGCTGCAACTCCCATCCATTTTCTATAACTACTTCTCCGTTTTCCCACCTGTTTTATCTCTCCCTTCCGTATGGATTCATATGCCTCCTGTAACCGCTCTTCCACTATCTGAGGAAGTCTCTCTTCCACTTTTCTATTCATAAATGCCCTCCTGTTTCCCGCCTGCCTGTCATCTCGTCCCGCAGTGCCTCGCGCCCGCGTTTCAATCGGGCTGCCACAGTATTTTCCTTCATCTCCATACATGCTGCAATCTCCTTCACTTTCATGCCATAAACATAATATAGGGTAAAAATACTGCGGTCCTTTTCTTTAAGCGGTTCAATCAGCTCCCGAAACTCCTGTTCACCGTTGTTTTGCGCCTCGCCCTCAAGTTCATCCGCGTTTTCCACAAAAATGCTCCTTTTCTGTCTTCCCAGGATATTTTTGCAGTGGTTGATCAAAATTCGGATCATCCATGTCTTAAAATAAGTGTCCTGCCTCAGTGTGCGGATTTTCTCATAACACGTCAAAACCGTTTCCGATATGGCATCTGCCACATCCTCCTCATTGTGAAAAAATCCCCTCGCCACCTTATACATGCTTTGCTTGTTCTCCTCAATCAGCTCTATAAAGGCTTCGGCATCACCTCTCTTCGCTCTTTTTACAAGAAGTTCCACCTGTCTTATCTCCTTTCACCGTTGTGCTTTTTCCTATCACTTGTCAGTTTTATACCGGTATATATTTCCATGGCAAATGAAGCGAGTGTAACTAACAGTCCTCTGTTTCTACTGTCTTACATTTATTAGACATACAAACGGCCTGGAAAATTGCATGTATTTAAAATTAAAATACGGATTTTATAAACCATAATAAATTCCAGTTTTGTTCCTTTTCTATCTCCTTTTTCCATATTGTTATATATGGAGGCCGATGCCCTAATTACATCTTCTGTCTAGGAAAAAACTGCGCAGAATTTTTTTGAAATATTATTGCTTATTTCTCTATTATTCTGATCCTTCCAAACTTGTAATACAACATCCATCATGCTAAAATATGAAATAAAAATAGAAAAAGAGAGGGGAAGAAAATGGCAGTAAAAGAAATGGTTTGGAACTTTGAAGCGCAAGGTATTCCTTACAAAATTCAACTGATAAAGAATAAGGTAGCCATAAACGGCGCTGAGCCTGTAAAACTAAATAAACTGGCAAGAAAATCAAATCTTCTGGAAACAAATTATTCCATAATGATCGAGGGCAAAGAAGCAGTACTACATGTCAGACAGTTTGGCGCACCAATTCTGAGTTACGATGGCAGAGATTGTGCTACAGGAGAAGCGTATGTCCCTGCTAAGGTACCTGGCTGGGTATGGGTTTTTGTCGTCCTGCATGCAATGGATTTCCTTTTCCTAATCGGCGGAGCTATCGGTGCTGCCGTACAGTTCTTAGTAATTGCCGCCCTGGCCACTATATCCTCCGATGCGAAGAAATCAACAGGCTCCCGTGTGCTGCTCTGTGCAGGTATTTGGCTATTATCAACCATTTTGCAGTTTTTCCTGGCGTTTGGGATCTCTCTTTTACTGCATTAATCTATAGAATCACTTATGGGGCAATCAGGTAAGTACCTTGGGTGTCCTTCATGGTCTGCCCTGCACGGACAACATAACCTGCGAAACAGCCAGCTTAACAGAGCCGCGCCTAATACAGTACAAGACCAATAGATAGGAGATGCCCAATGGAACGATCTGTAAATGAGAAATTGATCGACTGGATCAAGGAGAAAGTCGCAACGGAATACGCAAATGATATCAGCATAGTCTTATTATACGGTTCTTTCCTAAATGGAACATCACATTCCAAATCTGATATCGATTGCTATTTTATTCCAAAGACAGAGCGGGCTTACCAGTTTGCCAATGATTTTATTATTTGTGATATCGGATATGATATTTTCCCGATCACATGGACACGGGCAGCAGACATCGCCAATCTGCAAGAGGCCCTGCTTCCCTTGATTGGCGATGTCAAGATCCTCTACTATAGTTCTGAGGAGGACCTTCATAGATTCACCCAATTACAGACAATACTAAAGAGTAATCTGGCGGATAAAGAAAAGTCCTATGCTGCTGCCCGTCAAAGAGTCGATAATGCTTACCACATCTATCGATGTACACAAAACAGCGCCGCTCCTTCTGTGATCCACAAAAATGCCGGCCTCATCATCATGACATTGGCAGAAGCAGTAGCGCTCTATCACCATACCTATTATCATTATGGGCTAAAAAGACAATTCTCTGATCTGCAAAAGATCCCTGGAATTCCCGAACAGATCTGGAAAGAATACCTGCACGTGATCTGCGCCGACAATGCAGAAGATCGCCTATCCCATTGCGGCAGAATGCTGCAAACCGTATGCCATCATCTAAACATACAAATTCCATCTGCCTCAGGCAGGGATCCATTATTACAAGCAGAGCCTCTGCAGAACATTCCCCGACAAGTGGATTACCCTGCGCTGGCAGCATTTTATGAGGAAGTCTGTTCGACTTTTAACAAAATCTACGTCTGCTGTGAGAGTGGAAATGCAATTCTGGCATATTTATCCGCTGTCTGTCTCCAGGAAGACTTAGACTACATATATAATCATTTGGGCGCCAGACCTTATAACCTGATCGAGGCATTCCATTTCCATGATCTAGATCTTCTGTGTAATAACGCAAGAACCATTGAAAAAGATCTGGTTGACTTTATTGCAAACGGCGGTGTTTTCTTAAAGAAATATGATTCTTTTGAGGCGTTTGCTCTGGCAGCTGCCACCCTGCCGCCAGAAGCTTTCCCTGAAAAGTAACTGGCTTCCTCTGCGCTATTCTTTTTTGTCTTCCAGCTTTCTGTAAAGCGCAAAATACATCGTCATAAAACACGCGAGTCCTCCAATCGCATTCGAAATAGGTTCCGCCAAAAATACCCCTTCTACACCAAACCCAATTCTTGGCAGAAGGAGAGTCAACGGTGCGACGATTACTGCTTTGCGCAACAAGGAAAAGCAGATTGCGTGACGCGAGTATCCAAGTGCAGTAAAAGCTGACTGTCCCGAAAACTGAAAAGCCATAAAGAAAAATCCGAAAAAATACAGCCTAAGCGCATGTACTCCCACTTCTATCATAGCCACATCTGCCGTAAATACAGACAAAAGCAGATGTGGACTTAAGATCACAAGAATCCACGCCAACAACGTATAGGTAATTCCCAAAGCCGCCATAAAGCGGATTCCCTGCCGGACTTTATCATATTCTTTCGCGCCGTAATTATATCCCAGCACAGGCTGTGCGCCACTTGTAATGCCGCTGACTGGCAACGATAGAATCTCCCTGGCGGAGTTAAGCACAGTCATCACTCCTACATAGAGATCCCCGCCATAAACCTTCAGCGTTGCATTGCATACCACCTGTACCAGACAGTTGGTCCCCTGCATAATGAATCCTGACATTCCCAATGCCATGATCTCCCCTGATAATTTCCTGTCTATTCTCAAATTCTCTTTCCTGATTGGAAGCAGCGCCCTCTTCCCTGTCAAAAACTGTAATACCCATACACACGAGACTGCCTGACTTATTACCGTCGCCAATGCAGCGCCTCCAACCCCCATCTGCAGTCCAAAAATAAATACAGGATCCAGCACCAGGTTCAATAGGGCTCCCAGCAGCGTTGTCAACATACCTATACGCGGAAACCCCTGTGCATTAATGAAACCGTTCAGTCCCGTAGACAGCATGGTAAATGAAGTTCCCAACAGATAAATTTTCAAATATGCATCTGCATACAGGTAAGAATCGTCACTGGCGCCGAACAAGTAGAGAATCGGCCGACGCAGCAGATAACAAAAGAAAAGAAGCGCCACAGACGTTCCAAGCAGAAGAGAAAAGGTATTTCCCAGAATTCTTCCCGCCCGTTCTTCCTGCCCTGCTCCTCTCGCAATAGAAAATAGCGGCGTACCTCCTGTTCCGAAAAGAAACGTAAAAGCCGCAATCAGTGTTGTCAACGGAAATACCAAACCAATTCCCGTAAGCGCCATACTGTCCGCACCTGGTAGATGCCCAATATAAATACGATCTACCACATTATATAAAAGCTGTACCACCTGTGCCAGAATCAGCGGTATAGACTGGACAATAATATTCTGCCAAACCTTTCCTTTCGAAAAATCAGTTGACTTCATAGATCAGATCATCTCCTATACTTACTATAATATGATTCAAGCTTCTTAATTTATCTTTCTAACTATGTCTCAAACTTTTCAATCTAATCTTCATGCATATCGCAAGCCTGCTTACGATGTTGCTTTCATTCCTGTCTGTTCTATCTTACCATGCTTTTCATACAACAGGCAATTTATAAATCTCTTCTTGACAATAGTACGAAATCATACTAAAATAACCCGTATAGTACGATTTCGTACTAAGATGCTATATTTTTACTTACAACATTCCAGATCTATACAGACACAACTATAAAGGAGGAACCCATGCCTAACAATCTTTCAAAGGACTTGAAACGCTACAATTATCTGGTTGGAGAAATTGACGCTACCTATCATGAGATATCCACAAAACTAGGCCTTTCAGACAGTGTGATGCGAATCCTCTACAGTATCTGCGATAATGGTACTGCCCGCCCTCTGCAGGAAATCTGCCGTCTCACCGGCCTCAGTAAGCAGACAATCAATTCCGCCCTGCGCAAGCTGGAGCGTGAAGGCATTATTTACTTAGAGCCCCTCAGTCCCAAAAACAAAAATGTTTGCCTGACAGAATCAGGCAAAGTTATGGCAAACCAGTCCGCAGGTCAGCTCCTGGCGCTGGAAAACGATATCTTCGCCTCCTGGCCCCAGGAGGATATGGAGAAATACATTGCTCTGACAGAAACCTATCTTCTTCACCTGCGCGCCAGAGCGGCGCAGATACCTGCAAATCCTGCCTGCAATGCTCTAATGTCACAGTAAGAAATCCCATACTGATTGCTATCCGCAGGCACAGATAGGACCGCACTATAAAATATTCGAAAGGAGTAATCCAGCCTATGATACAATTATCAGACCACTTCAATTGCAAACGCCTGTTACGCTTTACAGCGCCATCAATTATCATGTTAATCTTCACCTCGATCTATGGCGTGGTTGATGGTTTCTTCGTCTCCAACTTTATAGGTAAGACGGCCTTTACCGCCGTTAATTTTGTCATGCCTGTGCTAATCATATTAGGCTGTGTCGGTTTCATGTTTGGCACAGGCGGCGGCGCCTTGATCGCGATTACCATGGGAGCCGGACATAAGGAAAAGGCAAATCAGATTTTTTCCATGTTAGTCTACATCTCCTTGGCCTGTGGAATTGTCTTAACAGGATTGGGGCTGTTATTTTTGCGTCCTCTTCTATCCATGCTGGGTGCAGAAGGGCAAATGTTAGAAGACAGCATCACCTACGGAAGAATCATCCTTCTTGCAATTGCCGCCTATATCCTGCAATATGAATTCCAGTGTCTGTTCGCCACAGCAGAGAAACCTAAGCTGGGACTTTATGTCACAGTTGCGGCAGGATTCACCAATGCCCTGCTGGATGCCCTCTTTATCATCGTATTCCAATGGGGACTACAAGGTGCTGCGGCAGCTACCGCCATCGGTCAGTGTGTCGGCGGCCTGCTTCCGATTCTCTATTTCGCCCGCCCTAATACCAGTCTGCTTCGTCTGACAAAAGCGAAGTTTGACGGCACAGCATTGCTTAAGGTATGTATCAATGGTTCTTCCGAGCTGATGAGCAATATTTCTACCTCCATCGTCAGTATGCTGTACAATATCCAACTGTTACAATATGCAGGTGAGGACGGGGTTGCCGCATATGGTGTACTGATGTATGTTAATATGATCTTTCTGTCCACCTTCATTGGATTTTCCGTAGGCATTTCACCAATAGTAGGCTATCATAACGGTGCCGGCAATTATGGAGAGCTGCATGGGCTGCTAAAGAAGAGTCTTATCATAACAGGTGTATTTGCGTTCTTCATGTTCCTTACATCACAGCTGCTTGCAAAACCACTCTCTCTGGTGTTTGTTGGATATGATCAGTCACTCCTTATGATGACACTGCGGGGATTCTTTATCTTTACTTTCTCCTTCCTGTTCGCAGGGTTCGCCATCTTCGGCTCCGCCTTTTTTACCGCCTTAGGAGACGGTTTTACTTCCGCACTGATCTCCTTTTTGCGGACACTCGTCTTCCAGATCTTTGCAGTGTTGCTTCTCCCTCTGATTCTGGGACTGGATGGCATCTGGATCTCAATCGTGGCAGCGGAGATAGCGGCTGTTATTGTCGCATTTTTGTTTCTTGTAAGGAAGCGGAAGAAATATCGTTATTGAAATTAATAGGCATAGAATAAGACGTAAATAAAAGACAGACATGAAGCTTCTCTGCCCATGTCTGTCTTCTATGGTCGTCAACTAATACCGCCATTTCTGTCTTTTTATTTTCTACTGCTTCTACATCTTCATTTTCCGGTATTCTTCTGGTTTCTTATACGCTTTGCTCACACCGTCATCTTCATACAGCTCATACTCTGCCCCCTGATAGCCTAACATAACCATATGCTCTGTATTAAGCGCTTCCACATATTCTGCAGACTCCGCAACCGGAATACATTTTCCACTCCGGATAAACAACGGTACCTCGTTCAAGGCAACCTCCACATAATGATGGCCCTTCCCCAGAACTTTCTCCATGACCGTGCCATCCGGCAGGAACTTCACGAACTTCATCTCTTCTGGCAGATAGACATAGCGTCCTTTCGCATTCTGTGTATAGACCGGAGCGATCATAATCTCATTGCCAAGCATGAGCTGGTCTTCCACCTGCACTGCCATAGAGTCTTCCGGATAGACAAACGCCAGCGGCTTGAAATACAAGTCATTGTTTAATGCCGCTTTCATATACTCACTGTACAGATACGGAATCAGTCGGTAACGCACCCCGACCACATGCCGGAAATCCTCGATATTTTCAAGCTGGTAGCATTCCTGCTCTCTGGTTCCCTGCGCAGCGTGATCGCGCATCAGTGGCGTAAATACCCCTAATGCAATCCATCGAAGCAGAAGATCTCTTGTCGCATCCGCTCCAAATCCACCCAGATCGGCTCCTGTATATAAGAATCCACACATATTTAAGGACGGCAGCATTTTCAGATTCAACAGAATATGAGACCACCAGGACTTGTTGTCGCCAGTCCAAATACCACCGTAGCGGTGCATGCCAATATAAGAAGAACGGGA
The DNA here is from genome assembly GCA_951800685.1 of uncultured Lachnospiraceae bacterium. Classification (GTDB taxonomy): domain Bacteria; phylum Bacillota; class Clostridia; order Lachnospirales; family Lachnospiraceae; genus UBA3282. Next base: position 6,220 of record CATOJY010000061.1, on the reverse strand, counting down.
GAACATCAGAAATCTCTTATCCGGATCGATCCGCTCAAAAGCTTCCCCTGCTGATCTTGTCATATAGTAACCAAACAGATTATGCACCTGATCATGGCGCACCCGTCCCTCTTTTGTATTATGGTAAAAACGCCTGTAATCGGCTTTGCTATTGGCAAGGCTGCCTAGTTTGCCCATTAACGGCCATACAGAAGATCCAAACTTCGGCTTCCCGCCAGCTTCGCCGTCTTTCCTCCCGTTCTCTGCCGCCATCTCTCCAGCTGTGATCCCGTCGTCTCCATTTCCATTTTCCAGGAAATCTTTCAGCACTTCTTTTAATTCCGCTATTCCTTCCTGCGAATAGAAGATAGCTGGCTCGTTCATATCATTCCAGAATCCTTCGATTCCCTGATCTGTCAGAACACGGTACTTATCCCCAAACCACGCACGCGCTTCCTCATTCAGCACATCTGGGAAATGTGTATCCCCAGGCCAAACAGCCGCTACAAAATCACTGCCATCCTCACGCTGGCAGAAATATCTGTTCTTTACACCTTCCTCATAAACATCATACCCTTTTTCAACTTTCACTCCTGCATCGATAATCGGAATCAAACGGATATTGCGGTCTTTCATCTCCTGTACAAAAGCTGGAAAGTCCGGGAAATTTTTCTCATTTAATGTGAAATCCTTGAAATCCTGCATATAATCGATATCCATATAAACCATATCAAGCGGTATATTATTCTCTCTGTGTCCGTCTACCACCTTACGGAAATCTTCTTTCGTCTTATACCCCCACCGGCTTTGCCCAAATCCAAAAGCATACTTAGGCGGGATATAACTCTGTCCGATCGCCTTACGGAACTGCTTCACAATCTCATAAGGAGAATCCCCGTCAATCACGAACAGATTCAGATCCTTCCCCTCACAGGCAACTTTCAAAGTATCTGCTTTCGTGTAACCAATATCAAACGTGAGTGCGGAAGGATAGTCGAAGAACAGGCCAAATGTCTTCTTCCCTGCCACAACAATAAAATTATGTGCCCCATATAAGGAACGTTTGTCCTCCGTATGGTTCGGATCATCCGTGCAGTCACTGATATAGCAATAACCGCGCTTGTTCAGCCCTCTGTTGGCCTCACCTAGCCCATAAATGATATCATCCTCTTCCATCTGATACGTAAACGTAAATCCCTGTGCTGTGTCAATGCAGCCATAAGCTGGGTTTCCCTCTCCCAGAGCCACATCTTCTATGATTGCCTCCGTTGTAAATGGTTTACCGTACACATACTTCTGAATCATGTCTTTTCCTCCTGTCCCTGTAACATAACTAATTTCTCCACAGACCAGCCATCCTGGACATAAACCAGCGCGCCTGACTGTTCTGTTATTTTATATAAATACATTATATTGTATTATTAAGAAGGAAACTTACATTATTTTATGCAAAAACAACATAATTTTGACTTCTCAGGCTTTCCGTCGAAACACAGGAATCACATCCAGCGGAGCCTGTACCTCTATATGCTGTCCACCTTCATAGAGCCTGCCCGTCTCCTCCTCGATCCAGCTTTCTCCCGCAGGCAGGTAGACACACCGCGAACGCTGCCCGGCATACAGAATCGGCGCTACAAGAAGATCCGGTCCATAGAAATATTCATCCTCTGTTTTCCAGCAAATCTGGTCCATCGGATACATATAGAAAAGAGGTCTTATAACAGGTGTTCCCTTCTCATGAGCCTCTTTCATAATCTGTCTCGTGTAAGGACGCATTTGTTCGCGGAATCCCATATATTTCTTGCAAATTTCGTAAATTTCCTCCCCATAACTCCACACTTCGTTCGCTGCCCCAGAGCAACATGCCGCACCTCCTGTTACTCCCTGCTGGGGCTGCCGCGGCTCCCGGTCTCCGTGAAGCCGCATGACTGGGCAGAAAGTGCCCCACTCGAACCAGCGGGCAAAAAGTTCCCGGAAAGCAGGATCCTCCGGGTTACCACCATGAAAACCACCAATATCTGTTGTCCACCATGGAATACCTGCAAGCCCCATATTTAATCCTGCTGCAAGCTGATTTCTCATACTCTCAAAACTTGACGCGATATCTCCAGACCACACAAGCGCACCATACTTCTGACTGCCTGCCCATGCACATCGCAAAAGATTCACGATATTCTGCTGCCCCTCCTTCTCCATGCCCTCATAGAAAGTTCTGGCATAGTCTACCGGATAAGTATTCCCAATCTGCAGGTTTGTCCCTTTGTAATAACGATAGTTATCGAAATCATATATGCTGTATTCCGGCTCCGCCTCGTCCAGCCAAAATACCCTGATTCCCTTGTCATAATAGTTCTGCTTCACTTTACTCCAAAGATAATCCCTGGCTTTCGGATTCGTGGCATCATAATGGATCGTTGCCCCTTGGAAGTCAAGGCCCACTCGAACCCCTCTCTCGGTACGGATCAGATACCCTTTCTCCAGCATTTCTGTATAGTTCTCACTTGTCTTATCCACAGTAGGCCAGATCGATACCATGAGTTCAATCCCCATTTCCTTCAGCTCTCTCACCATCGCATCCGGATCCGGCCAATAAACCGGGTCAAACTTCCATTCCCCTTGTTTGGGCCAATGGAAAAAGTCTATGACAATCACATTAATCGGCAAATTTCTGCGTTTGTACTGCCGCGCAACTTCCAGAAGTTCCTCCTGCGTCTGATAGCGAAGCTTACACTGCCAAAATCCCAGGCCATATTCCGGCATCATGGGAACCTTTCCTGTCACTGCAGCATACGCCTCCTCGATCCTGGCCGGCGTATCGCCCGCCACGACCCAATAATCCAACACCCTCGTAGAATACGCTTCAAAACTCATGATGTTTTTCCCGAAGACAGCACGCCCCACACCTGGATTATTCCACAGGAAACCATATCCCAGAGACGAAATGGCAAAGGGCACGCTTGCCTGTGAATTCCGGTGTGCCAGTTCCAGATCCAACCCTTTTAAGTCAAGATAGGGCTGCTGGTATTGTCCCATTCCATAGATTTTCTCATCTGGATCTAAGGACTCAAACCGCATAGTCAGACGATAATCGCCTCCAACAATTGGTTTAAATTCCCGCGCCTCTACCTCAATCGCACTGCATTTCCGATCCAGTATATCCCTCCTGTTCCGACAATACTCTTCTAGCAGCAATCTGCCATCCGCGTGATAGATCATAATCTTCCCGCCATTTGTAATCTCTGCACGGATCCCTCCGTTCACAACCTGTGCACCCTGCTTCGTGTAAGTGATCTCACAGGCATCGTCGCCTCTATTCCATAACGCCCAGTTTTCCTCCGGCATCCTGCTCTCCCTGGTGGCCCGCACTCTAACTGCATCCGGTCCCCACGGTTCGATCCATACTTCTTCCGCATCATAGTGAAAAATAAGTCTCTTATCCTCTATTTGTATCATCGCTTTCCTCCTTGTCTTCTCCGCTCCTAAAACAACTGCTGTCATTTTTCCTGTTGTTCCAATTCTACCATAGACTGCACCGCCAGGTCTACTCTCCAGTCCTTGCCGTATCTGACACCTGCCCTTTCACAACACCACCTGTCATTTTGCTCACAATATATTTGTGCACGAAAAGGAAAATAAAAAACACCGCCGGCCTCCTGCCTTTTACGGTGTTCTTTTCTCTTTTTCCATTTGTACACTATCTCTGTTAACAGGTCTGCGGCCGTCATCCTGTTCCACCGCCCGTAAAGCTGATAGCACATAAATATAACGATCGTTCATTTAACACACAGGAAATTATACTACCTTGAAACCTTGCTTTCTTTTGAAATGTCTGTTTCTTCTCCCATCTTCCCCCTGCTTCTCCTAAACTCTTCTCTCGCCCGCCTGACCTCAATATTTCCATTTAAAACCGCTACCACCACACAGACCAGCCGCAGCCAAAAAAGCTCACAATAGTAGGTGGCAACCGCAACTAGCAAAAGCGATGTAATCCAAGGTAAGCTCATCCCCAAAACAACATAAATCACTTTCCCTTCTCTCATAGTTCTCCTTTCCTGAAACAATTCCCAAACATCTTATCCGTTATCATAAAGCACATTTATTTGTCGTTTTGCCGATCTAGTCAGTTGCAAAATCATATGTTTTTCAATTTTCTATCTTAAGCAGTATCGCACTTATATGCGCATCTATTTTTCATGCTTGGCTTCCTACTGTCTGTCACCGGAATCATGTGTGCATATCATGTTCTTCCAAACTTTTTAATAATTATATCATATCAAAACTTTCTCTGTAAACTTCCCGTTTAGTGCCCCTTTTTTCCTCCCGCCATAAGGTAAAGCACAAACTCCGTGCGCCCATCCGCCGCCCTGCCTGCCTTGATATAGCCTCCTTCTTCCTCCAGAATCTTCCTCGTAATATACAGCCCCAGCCCGACGCCTTCCCTTTCTCCGACCTCCCTGCCCCTGTAAAACCGTTTAAATAACTTATGATATTCCTCCGACGCGATCCGAACCCCGCTGCCCCGCACTGCCACTCCTACATAATTTGTCAGTTCCATTACTTCCATCTCGATCCTGCTGCCCGCATCCCCATACTTCACCGCGTTATCCAGCACATTGAAAACTGCCTCCGTCGTCCATTTCGCGTCCGCCATCACCTGACTTTTTACCCGGCCAGACAAATCAATCTCCATCCCCCGGCTCTTCGCCTTCTCCATCACCTGTCCCACCGCCTGCAAAAGGATCATTTCCAGGCTCTGCCGTTCCGGTTTCAAACGGATGATCCCGGTCTCCAGCCGCGACACTCTGGAAAAGCTCTCTCCCAGCCAGGAAAGCTTTCTCGTCTGTTCCTCCAGACAGGCAAGGAATCTTCCCTTTTCATCCACCGTCAAATCATCCCGGCCCAGAAATCCCGCATACATCCCGATATTAGTGACCGGCGTGTTAAGCTGGTGCACCAGATCCCCGATATTCTCATCCAGCTGCCTGCGAAACTGCCGCTCCCGCTCCTCATAAGAGCACAGAATGTCATAGAGCCGTAATAACTGCCCCTGCATTCTGGACAGGATCGTATCTTCCGTCACCGGAAAGGCGATCGTAACCCTGCCATCGATCAATTCCCCCATCATCTCACTGAACGCATAGAGCTTCCCGTCCACCCGCCTTTCGATCACAAGATACACCCCCGCAAACACCGCCAGATTCACCGCCCCATACAGAATGATCAGCCATGTGCCGTAAGCCGGCCTCCTGCAGGAAAGCTCGCTGAACAGGAAAAGCAGTATGAGCATCACACCCATACCGCCTGTCCATATACCGTCTGTACCGTTGCCCTTATACCGCCTGTTCATTTCCGCCCATCCTCCCACTTATACCCCAATCCAAACACTGTCCTGATATAAATCGGCTCCTCCGGATTCTCCTCCACCTTCATACGCAGCCTGCGGATCGTCACATTCAGTGTCCTGCTCTCCACAAACCGTTCATCCGCATCCCAGATTCGGTCCAATATCCGCTCCCTCGTCAGCACGATGCCCCTGTTATGGAGAAAAAGCTCCATCAGCCTGCACTCCAGCGCCGTAAGCTCTACCGGCTCTCCCCGCCTGGTCAATGTCTTGTTCTCAAAATCATACAACAGTTCACCGTTCACATAGATCTGCCGCGACACGCCCTCACTGCGCTTTAAGACCGCCGCGATCTTCATAAGCAGCACCGGCATGGAAAAAGGCTTCGTAATATAATCATCACATCCTGCCCGGAACCCCTGCAGCATGTCTTCCTCCGTGTCTCTGGCCGTCAGCAGAAGTACCGGAGCCGGCTGCCCGGCCAGCACACTCTCCAGAAATTCCCTGCCGTCCCCATCCGGCAGGTTGATATCCAGCAACACCAAATGCATCCTCTCCTCCAGCTTCTCCCGCGCTTCCCGCAGACTATAAGCACTGTTCGTCAGATACCCCTCCCGCCGCAGTGCAAACGCGATCCCCTCATTCAACGCCCGATCATCCTCAACAACCAAAATCCGCTTCTCCATCCCCACTCACCTGCCCTTCCCTTCTCAAACTAATCCCGATGCATATCACAAGCCTGCTTGCGATACTGCTTAAATAGAAATTTGAAAAATATCTGATTTTCAGTCTACTATTCTCTCATACATCCCCCAACCTGCAAAATCCCTCCATCTCATAAATCTACTATTCCTCATAAATTTTACCATATCGCAAATCCCTCTGCCCCATAACTTTCCC
>CATOJY010000060.1 GCA_951800685.1 uncultured Lachnospiraceae bacterium | reverse complement strand
TAGACCTGCTGAGACATTCTGCTGCTCTGCTCACTGCAAGGTCTCGTAGACCTGCTGAGACAAACCGATGCGTATAAGCAGATTCGAGAGGCTTCTCCTCTCTCATTCGCGTTGCTCGCCGGAAGGCTTACGGTCCATACGCCCATGCAGGCATGGCTCCTGGCCCGTAAGTTTTCCGGCTCTGCTTATACGCGCAAAAAAACCTCGTCCCGTAAAAGGACGAGGCCAATGTTCTCGTTAACCACCTGTTACGACGTACCGCCTTGTTCGCATCTGTCTTTTCTATTTGACATGCCGGTTTCTTCCCGGTACGTGTCAACCCCTCAGATACAGCTGGCTATACGGTTCCCGGTAACGGCGGGATGCCGTCATTCCCTACTAGTTTCTGTCCTCTGGCTTCCTCCGAAAGCATCTGCCGAGAGTACATGCATCGGCATCCATCGAAAACATATTACCTATTCCCAGTGAACAAAAAGGTTCAGTCTGAAACTCAGAAGTGATCTTCCCCGCTCTCCTACTCGCACCGGCCTTCCACCACCGCCGGCTCGCTGTACCTTTGAGAGAACAGTTACTGTCTTCTTCAACGTCTGTATCTACTGTATCTATTCGTAACAATCTGCCCAGCGGCTTCCTGTTACATTTTACTACTAATAATATATAGTATATCTTCCCCGCTGTTGTCAAGGTATTCTGTGACAGTTTCCATAAATTTAATTACTATTCATAACTTCCGGCGGCTCATAGAAACCTTATTTGCGCATTTATGCATATTTCGACTGTGCATAATAATGCCGGTTTTCTTTTACAACTCATCAGAACCGTCACAAGCGTCTTTTGTTTCATTCTATGCTGTTTTGTCCGTTCGTTAAAAACTTCGCAGAAAATAATGTACCGGTCGACGATGTCATCTGGATCACCTTCACAGATCGCTTTAACTTCAATATCTATACCCGCGCCCCTACCAGAATATTCGCTGTCCATATAGATTGTGCTTCTAAAGCTGTCGTCAAAGGGGACTCTAAGAAAATCATGTGATCCTTCTGTCTGCGTTGGTTAGGGAGTGCGTTTTATAGTAGATTATCATCTGACTGTATGTTAAAATAAGAAAGAATCCATATGGAGGTGTATGATGCAAGCCATTATGATTGTTGAGGATGACCCTGTTATCCGCGAGGAGCTGACTTTCCTGTTGGAAAATGAGAACTATCAGGTTTTATCTGTATCCGATTTCGAAACCATCCCGGAGCAGGTACGCTGCGCCTGTCCCGATTTAGTCCTTCTGGACCTAGGATTGCCCGGACGCGACGGCCTTTCCCTGTGTACTGCAATACGGGAAATGACTCCTATCATTGTAGTCACCAGTCGAACTTCTACTTTGGATGAACTCCGCGCGCTCAATTTAGGAAGCGACGACTATGTAACTAAACCCTACAACATTCCTGTCCTTCTGGCGCGGATCAAAGCTGTTCTGCGCCGGAACGGTAGTGAGAATGCAGAGCCGGATATTTTGAAGGCGGCTGGGCTTCAGCTCAGTCTGACAAAGGGAATTGTAAGTGCCAACGGACAAACAGTAGAGTTGACCCGGAACGAACTGAAAATTCTATCCCATTTGATGACCCACGCCGGAGAAATTATCCCGCGGGCTGATTTGATTGAGGTACTATGGGACAGTCAGATTTATATTGACGACAATACCCTCAGCGTCAATGTGACCCGTTTGCGGGGTAAACTGGAGACTCTGGGGATGCCAGGTGTAATTAAAACCCGCCGGGGAATGGGGTATCAGTTATGACGGCAAGAGAATTTATTCTTGACAGATTGGGCCGGATGATTCTCCGTATTGTATTCCTCTTTGTAGCTGCCGCATTTTTGTTCTGGACAGGCACACAGTCGGGCGTTATCACTCTTTTGCTGATTGTGTGCCTATTGATTTTTTTGTTGGAACAGCTATCTGATTTTTGGAAAACAAAAAAGCAGTTGACTGAGCTGCAAGCGATTATGCACAAATTAGATCAGCGGTATCTTTTTGCCGAATGTGTGCCCCTCCCCCATGATCTCTATGAACGCAAGTTGTTTGATTTGCTGCGCCAGTCGGGTAAGTCGATGATCGATGCAGTGTCAGGTGCACAGGCTGCCCAAAAGGAGTATCGGGAATATATAGAACAGTGGGTACACGAAATTAAAACACCCATCACGGCCGCAAAACTGATTTGCCAGAATACAGACAGCGACACACGACGCAAGCTGTCAACGGAATTGGCACAAATCGACGCTCATGTGGAGCGGGCCTTGTTCTATGCCAGGACTGAAAACCCGGAAAAGGATTTTATCATCAGCAAGACGGAACTTTCCGCAATATGCGAGGAGGCAATTCAGACCTACAGGACCCTGCTTATCCAAAACGGCGTCCGCGTGGAAACAGAAAATCTGGATGAGATTGTCTATACTGACAGGAAATGGGTATCATTCATGCTGGGACAGTTTTTGCAGAACGCCGCCCGTTATCGTGGCGAGGAGCCTGTTATCACATTGTCGGCCAAAAGGTTGGGACGACAACTACAGCTCGCCATTCAAGACAATGGTATCGGTATTTGCGCTCACGAACTGCCCCGCGTCTTTGATCGAGGCTTTACTGGAAGAAATGGGCGAAATCGGGGTGGTTCCACCGGTATGGGCCTATACCTCTGTAAGCGGCTGGCGGATGCTTTGGGAATTGGCTTGCAGATTCAATCAACAGAAGGCACGGGAACCTGTGTGACGCTCACCTTCCCGGCAGAGATGAATCTTACAAATATGTAAGGAAACTCAATAGCAATTCGATACAACCGATTCTTCTTTTGTGCTATCCTAAACAGACAAAGGAGGTATCTGCATGCTGCAAGTACGAAATATCGAAAAATACTATGGGGACAAGAACAATATCACCAAGGCGCTTGACCGGGTGAGTTTCGATGTGGCTGACGGAGAGTTTATCGCTATCATGGGCGCGTCCGGCAGCGGCAAAACCACTTTGCTCAACTGCATCTCCACGATTGATACCGTCAGCGCCGGGGATATTTTGCTGGACGGAGAGAGCATCGCAGAACTGCCATCCCGTGAACTGGCAAAGTTTCGCCGGGAAAAATTAGGCTTTGTATTCCAGGACTTCAATTTGCTGGACACACTGACCCTGGAGGAAAACATTGGTTTGGCCCTGACGCTCAATCATGCTTCACCTGTGACGGTGCAGAAGCGAGTCATGCAGGCCGCCGCCCAGTTGGGCATCGGGGATGTGTTAAGCAAATTCCCCTATCAGGTTTCAGGCGGGCAGAAACAACGGGCTGCTTGCGCCAGGGCGATGGTAGCAGGACAATCTCTGCTTCTGGCGGATGAGCCAACCGGGGCCTTGGATTCCAGCGCATCCAAAAATTTGCTGGAGATCATGACGCAGATGAATCAGAATATGGGCGCTACGATTCTTATGGTGACACATGACGCATACAGCGCCAGCTATGCAGGGCGCGTTCTGTTTTTGAAGGACGGACGGCTCTTCAATGAACTGCTCCGTGGAAATCGCAGCCGAAGTGTATTCTATCATGAAATATTAGACGTGTTGGCCTTGCTGGGAGGTGATATCAGTGACGTTATCTAAACTATCCCTTCGCAACGCCAAACGGCAGGCCAGTGATTATATGATTTACTTTATCACAGTTGTAATGGTGTGTGCTATGCTTTATGCCTTCAACAGTCTTGTATTTTCTGCGGAACTTCACGACCTGTCCGACATGATGGAGAATATGCAATTAATAATTGTACTTGCCAGTATCGCGGTAATTCTTATTATTGGATGGCTGGTATCTTACACAACAGGATTTATGCTGTCCCGCCGCAGCCGGGAGTTGGGAACCTATCTGCTTATTGGGTTGGAAAACAAACAGGTGGCCCGCCTGTTCTTCCTGGAAAATCTGTCTGTGGGCGGTGTTGCGCTGCTGTTTGGTATCCCGCTGGGTAATCTGGTTTATCAGGCGCTCCGCGCTATCCTGCTGACCATGTTCAGTGCGCCGTATCACTTTCATTATGGCTTTTCCCTAAAAGCCATTGGGCTGACTTTAGCCTACTTTGCCGCAATTTATTTCTTTGCGCTGTTTCGAAGCCGAATACGGATCCGCCATATGAAAATCTATGACCTCATTTATTTTGAGCGGCAAAACGAGGCAGCTCTTGTGAAAAAGAGTAAAACACGTAAAACCCTGTTTGTTATCTCCCTCGTTTTTGGCACTGTGGGCACGCTCCTGCTGATGACAGCACAATTCCTGATCGGCGTCATTGGCGCAGGATGTATTATCGTGTTCATTTACAGTTTTTTTACCAGCTTTTCCTCTGGCGTTCCGGCATATTTTGACCGAAAACCGGAGCGGAAATATCAGGGCCTGAATTTGATGGTCTTCCGCACTTTGACCGCAAAGCTCGCATCTATGGGAATCGTTATGGCAACGGTTGCACTGCTCTTTACTGCCACCTTGCTCACAGAGGGGGCTGGGATGGTGTTCAACGGCATCTTTCAAGGGAGGCTGGAGAAAGATGCCTTCGACTTACTGTTTGTATCAAAGCAGGAAGATCACGTGAATCGGTGCTGGGACAATATGACAAAACAGCTTCCCTTGACCTCCTGTCGGCAATACAAGCTTTATCAGGGCACTGACGATTCCATAGTTGCATATCTGGAGGAAACTGCCGCGTACTACCGTTTCAGCTATAGCCATGATTATAATGGCCCTTTGCTCATGACATACAGCGATTACGCTGCTCTGCGAAAGATGCTCGGATTGCCAGCGGCGGAATTGGAACCGGAGCGTTATATCATCCACTGTATGCCTTATCTGGAAGAATCTCTGCGCCAATGGAGCCAGCCTCTTTCGCTGGATGGGCAGGTCCTGTCCCAGGGAAAGATCTATACAGAGCAATTTGCCCAAAATAATTGGAATGGCAACGGACATCAGCTTTTGCTGATCGTCCCGGATGAAGTCTGCGCTACTCGTCCGGTTCTTCGATTCGTTTTGGCTGCTATGACTGAATATGACATCACGGCCAGGCAGTATGAAGCGTTGAACAGAAGTCTTTCTGATCAAGCAGCAGATGGCATCCACATCCGCAACGATGAATGGGACTATCTGTACTCGAAAGCAGGCAATTTGCGTGATACTGCCGCATGGTCCGCCATGTCGATCTTTCCCCTTTTCTATTTGGCGTTGACCCTGGCTATGACCGCCGCCACCGTTTTGACCGTTCAGCACCTCAGTGAAGCGGGACGCTATCGCCGCCAGTTTGAATTACTCTGTAAGTTGGGCATGGACAGCCAGGAGATGCATCGGATTCTGTTCCGGCAGTTTGCAATTTACTATCTCATGCCCGTGATGCCTCCGGTACTGATTGCAATTCCTTTTATTTTAGATATGTGCAACGAGGTAGAACCGGGAACCATGGTGGGAGCCAGCAGCCCGCCAATCATTCTGGGTGTTTCGCTGGGATTATTTTTCCTGGTGTATCTGCTTTATACTGTGATTGCCTATATCAACATAAAACGAAATGTGCTCCCTCTTACATAATATAGACTACCCTCTGTTATCCACCTGTTCCATATTCTTGATCTGAAGGCTAAATACAGCAAACAGGATAGCAGAAAGGTTTGAACAACTGCCAGCCAGAAAGAAACCTGGAAAGGAAAACCCATGAACAGCATGAACATAAAGTCGCTCTCCAATACACTAACCGTCCGCAAACTAAACGGCAGCGACGTAGATCTTATCTATAACCTGTGTGCAGACAATCATCTCTTCTACCAGTACCATCCACCCTTTGTCACAAGGGAAAGTATCCTGCAGGATATGGAGGCGCTTCCGCCCGGTAAGGAGCTTTCGGACAAATTTTATGTCGGATTTTTCGATGCAGAAACGCTGGTAGCCGTTCTGGATCTGATTCTCGGTTACCCGGAAAAAGACACGGATTTTATCGGATTTTTCATGATGAATGCCAGCTGTCAGGGCAAGGGCGCCGGCTCGAAGATCATCCGGGAGTGCATCGCCTACTTAAAATCAACTAGCTGCCAGAGGATCCGGCTCGGTGTTGATCGGGGAAACCCGCAGAGTAATGCCTTCTGGCGGAAAAACGGATTTCATATCGTCGATGAACGGGAATTTATCCTGATGGAGCAGGAAATATAAGTTTTCGTTCGTCAAAACCGCCAAACGCCTAGTGCCATATTTCACTCCAAATTACTGATTAACGATAATGCCGCCTTCGGAACAGAGCTAATATCTGTATTTTCTATAGATATTTTCGCCCAAACAGCAAATTGGTACTGATGCTGTCCACTATCATACTCCCAGGTGGCCAGCACCTGCTTTCCGTCACTAGTGCACTGCACTTTCACATATACCGTCTCCCCGGAGTTTGTACTGCCCATCCAGGTCATCTCCCGCGTCGTATCATAGACAGTATCAGATTCGGATAGATCTAGTGCGTCATCCCTGACTACTATCATCTTACAATCTGCCCCGGCAATATCATCCCAATAATCCACTTCCACTGTATGCTCGTCCAACTGTCTGTATTCTTCGGACTGGATCCAACTGTCATTCTCCGGCAGCTGCAATGGAATCCCAAATGCTACAGATAACACCTCCATATCGATGGCATCATCCGCATTCACAGTTCCTGCTATTTCGTTAGACATATTCTCTGCACCGTCAATACCATGCACCGCATCCACCGTCTCCACCACTATGTCCGGCCCACCTCCATACCCTTCCAAGTCATACAGATCATGTGGAACGGAACTAACTGTCAGCTGCACCTCTTCCGGCAGGCTGTTATACCACTCCAGCCACGCTATCGTCTCCTCAGACAGATCACTCCTGCTGTACCACTGATCCAGATAACGAATCTTACTGTCATCCACCCTTTCCTTCGGATTTGTTAAAAAGCATACCGCCACCACCGCACATACACAAACCGCCACAGTTACAAGCCAGGCTGCTGGTTTTCTGTAATGTAGAATGCTTTTAACCCGCTCCTTGACTCCCACCTCACCAAAAGCAAGCGGATAGGAAACCACCATCTTTCGTTGCAAACTGCAAGCCAGCAGCGCCTGCGAATAGGCTTTCCTGCCGCCCAGATCCATACCGCCCACCACCCTTTCATCACAGGCAAGTTCCAGATCCCTGCAAAAAAGCACATAAGCTGTCCACACAAGCGGATGAAACCAATAGACCGACAAGAGCAGCCATCCAAAGGGTTTCAAACAATGATCCAGATGCTCTACATGAGCCTGCTCATGCGCAAGGATGTAAGACATCTGTTCCTCATCGATACCAGAGGGCAGATAAATACGCGGCCTGACAATTCCCAGAATAAACGGGAATCTTACCGCATCACACAGCCATACATGATCTTGCAGCGCAACGGCTTCCTTCCCCAGCAGTCCGGCCTCCCGCACCTCTGCACACATCCCTAATGTCTCATCTTCCCTCATCTGTGTCCATGTTCCCAACGGCACAGCCTCCCGTACCGCACTACGCATCCGCAGACTGCTAACCAGCGCATATACCACCATCACAGCCACACCCACGATCCAGACAATACTAGCAACCGCCATCCAAACATCGAGTGGATTTACACTTACCCCCGGTTCCGGCGCAAATTGCTCACCAATCATCGGGTTCAACACCTCATTTAAGACCGGAATCCCACTGTCAATGACCGGATGCGGCGCAAATCTGATGACTTCTGCGTTAATCGTCTCCCCACTGGGTATCATACTAAAAGAACTTTCCAAAAAAAACGGACACAAAAGCCTGACAGTCACAACCGCCCACAGCACACAGGTCAGCCGCTTTGGCGCCTTTCTCAACAAAAGCCGCACGACAATGACCGCCAGAATCAGCCACCCTGCCGCAATACTCATATTGAGCATTTTTAAGAAGATCTTGTCCATTCCTTCCTCCATTCCATGTGCGCTCACTGCGTATGTATATGTCGCTGGCTATGTCTGTTCCATAAATAGGAAACATGCAGCAGCACATCTGCGCTATGCTTCATCGATAATCCTCCTGATTTCTGCCACCTCTTCATGCGTCAAAGTCCTGTCCTTGGTAAAAGCAGCCACAAAAGCAGGCAGTGAACCGTCAAAAGAATCATCCACAAATTTCCTGCTCTGTATGGAATAGAATTGCTGCCGGGTAATCAAACAGGTAACCATTCCCTTATTATTTTCAAACAAGCCCTTGTCACACAGACGCTTCAATACCGTGTGGGTGGTTGTCCTTTTCCACTGGAAGGTATCAGCCGCCATCTTCACCAACTCCGATGACCTGACAGGTTCCTGCTCCCAAATCATATCCGCAAAACGCGCCTCGATCGCGCCCAGTTGTATTTCCGCCATACAGATATCTCCTTTGTACTACTTATTGTAGTCTCTCTCTTTACAAATAAAGACTACTCCCTGTAGACACTTTTGTCAATAGCCAATCAGGAGTAGTCTTTCCTTTAGTCTTTCTTCTCTTTCTATCGCCTTGCAGTACAGACAATCTGTGACAGTAATGCCTTCTCCTGGCACTTTCACACTTTTCTCTCCATCAGCAGCGGCATGAAAATACCGCCCTGCACACTCCTGCCTTTGAAGTGGCAGTATTCCCCTGTGACTGTCTCATACCAGTCACCGAAGGGATAACGAGTCGTGGTGTTTTCCAGATAATGAGCCACCGGAGCAATCAGCTTTCCTGCCTGTTCTTTGTCCCTGGCCATAGCCACGCACCAGAGGATCCAGTCACTCTTCGTATAATCCTGCCTGCTGTCTAAGGGTGTGCCATACTCATTCACCTTGTCCACATAATAAGCAAGCTCCTTTTCATATACCTCCTCAGAGAAAAGACCGCTGCCGAAGAACTTATCCCATACCAGATTGTACTTGAGACTCCATGTCTCCGGACTGCCGAAGACAAGCGCATAATGATCCTCTGCTTTTGCCCGTTTCTCCCAGTCTGCCGCCATATCCTCAGCAAGTCTATGGTACTCTTCTGCTTCCTCTCCCTCTCCCCAGAGCGCTGACAGTCTGGCGTAAGCCTCGATTCCCATCACCGCCTTCACGGACAGGTTGACATTATGGGACAGATGTCCGGCAAAATCATCCGTGCAAAGCTGTTCGCCAGGATCTGCACCAAACTCCAACAGATATTTTGTCCATGCCCGCAATATCTCCCGATAGGGTCTGGCAAAATCGCCACTGCCATCAAGCAGACAGACCACCGCCGTCATGATCAGCATGTTGCCGCACTCTTCCACCGGCATCTGATCCCTCAGATCATAAACCTCACTCCCCTGGGGGTACCTATAGAAAGGCGGAAAAACATCCCCGCTCTCCCCAGAAAAATCTCCCTTGCTGTTATCTCTATTCAAGCCATAAACCTGTCCCCAGGCATAAGGATAACGGCCTACATCATGAGGTGCGAAATCGTATTCCCACACATCACAGGCAGCAAACCGGAATACGGGGCGCAGCATCCCCTTCACATACTCCGTCTGGTACAGCAGGAATAAAGGTACCGAAGGGTAACTCACATCCACCGTGCCGATACAGCCATTGGAATCGTTCTCTTTGGATAAAAAGATGATCTCCCCTTTTTCGTCCGTGATCAGCTTATGCGCAACGATAGAATGCCTATAGCTTAGACAGCAAAGAAACGCATACGCTTCCCCGCCAAAGTTTTCGGCCTTCTGATAGAGATCCTTGTCAAGCGCCGCCGCTCTTGAAACCACCTCTTTTCTGTCAAAAAAGCTGGCCCCAATAGCATCAAGAATATCTGGATACGTTTTCGTCCAATAGGCCTTTCTCCACTCCCCAAAATAATTGATGGAAAGCAGGTCGTCATAGGCCGCGATCATTCCCTTCGTCTCCTTCCCGTCTGCAAAATGCAAACGGCACCCAATCACACGATTTCCTGCATCATAGGTAAGAACCGCCGCTTCATCATCAGAAGCCAGGTAGGCATACCCCCAGTCAATCGTAATGTTATCTCCGCTATTTCCTAGAGGCTGCTGTGCCGCCCGCCCCATAAAGGCGTACTGGAAGGCTGCTCTTTCCTGTTTCTTTACCATACGGTTACTGCCCCCGATAAGCTTATCATCCCCACGTTGCACCAAATCGGAATAGACAAGAAAATCCGTGTGCACATTACACGCCGTCTTCTTATGTACTTCCAGATCAATATAGGTACAGGGTCTCGACACAAGTGTAAGATCATCCAGCAGCAGGGGAGAACAGAACCGTACCGTAAGCCCAATCTTATCATTTTCAAAATAATACTCTGTAGCCGTAGCCGTCACATCCACATATTTCTGCTCTATGGCCTGGTGGAACTCCTTGTCTCCCATAAAACAATATACCGTCTCATCCACCGTCACATAACCCCTGATCTTCTGCCTGCATCCACTCCAATGCGCTGTGTCCGCCTCATATAAAGCATCCGCTGGTGACCAGACCGAAAAATAGGGATCACTCACGATCAGCGGAATACTGGCTGCTCTTTTGATCTTCATATTTCTTTCCTCCATTTTGAAATATTTTCTCCGTCGATATAATATATAGACTTTCTTTCACCATACCAGCTTTCCATAAGTACCGTCAAGACCATATCCATTGATAAATTTTCTCCTATATGAAAGATTCCTTCCCAGCATTCTCCATAAGTGGTATACTATAAATGTTGACAAATCACTCCCCAACGTAAAGCAAAAACGGGAAACTTTTAAAAATAAGGAACTAATCATGATCGAAGTAAATTTCCATAAGCAAGTCCAGGACGAACTCCTGCGGTTTGCAGTCATTATCGCAAAAACTGACGGCAAATGGGTGTTTTGCAAGCATAAAGACCGGAATACTTACGAATTTCCAGGCGGCCACAGGGAATCCGGTGAAACCATACTCGAAACCGCCAAAAGAGAGCTGCAGGAAGAAACCGGCGCTATTGATTTTACTCTCACACCAGTCTGTGCCTATGCCGTCAAAGGGAAAACAGCTGTGAACAAAAACGAAGATGATGAAACCTTCGGTATGTTATTTACTTCCAATATCCACTCTTTTGAAAAAGAACTGCACAATGAAATCGAAAAGATCCTAATCACGGATACGCTGGTGGAGAACTGGACCTATCCATTGATCCAGCCCAGGCTGCTCGAAGCCATAGGTGTAACAATGTCCTGAATGCACAAATTCCAGTCCTCCCTAAGCTCCGGTGGAGAATGCTGCTGCCCTACAAAGTCTGCCACGTAACAACAATCGTTGTGCCTGTTCTGGCACTACTGCTCACTGTAATCCTGGCATCATGGATTCTAGCAGCATGTTTCACAATGGAAAGTCCAAGTCCTGTTCCGCCTACCGCCTTGGAATGACTTTTATCTACCCGGTAAAACCGTTCGAAAATACGCTCCTGATGTTCCGGTGCAATCCCGATCCCCGTGTCCGTAACAGACAAACGAATCGCGTTTCCCTCTTGCTCTGTTTTTATGCAAACTTTACCGTTTTTATAATTATATTTAATCGCATTATCGCACAAATTATAAAGCATACTGTACAACAACTGTGGAATCCCATGCACGAAGACCGTTTCTCCGGACAGTTCCAGCCCGACTCCGGCAGACTCCGCCTGATGTTCCAGACTCTGCATGACCTTCTGTGCCAATCCATGAAGGTCGACAGCTTCCCACCTCTCGTCCTGTGCCCCTTCATCAAGATGAGAAAGACTGATAATATCTTCCACCAACCGTATCATACGCTGTGCCTCATCATAGATCTTCCCAGCAAAAGGAATCCTATCATTTTCTTTCACCATATCATTTTTTAAAAGTTCCGCATAACCGGAAATCGAATGCAGCGGCGTTTTCAGTTCATGAGAAACATTCGCCGTAAATTCACGGCGTATCTGTTCTGCCTTCTCCTTCTCTGTCACATTGAAAAACAGAAACGCCGCTCCTCTGACGCTGTCCTCCGAAATAACCGGACTGGCATCAACCTGATAACTTTCCCCATGCAATGACAGTGTCTTCTCTATCTTTCTTCCTTGAAGAGCTTGTGATACAATCTCCTGCAGTGCAGTATTCTGGCACAAAGGCAGCAGGTACGCATCCGTACAGACAATACCAAGATCTAATAATTTTCTCGCAGCAGTATTTATCGTAATGATTTTACCCTTTTGGTTTAAAAGGACCATCCCCTCATTCATACTGCCAATAATCGTATTCAACTCATTTTCCTTCTGTACGAGTTCCTCCTTCTGTCTGCGGAGCTGTCTCTGCTGACTGTCAATGCGCAGCAGCAGCGGAGATAATTCATCATATCCCTCGTTCGATAACGGTTCATCAAGGTTGATCTGATTCAATGGCTTTACGATTCTCTTTGAAATCCTGACCGCTAGAACCGTAGACAAGATTAGCGCAATCGCAAAAATGATGCAGATCGACTGTGCCATTCCCATAAGAAGTGTCAAAACAGACATTTGAGATATAGAAAGACGCAGAATTGTTCCATCAGTAAGTCTCTGCGCCGAATACAAAGAACGTTCCAGCAGGGTTGCAGAATACCGTCGGCTTTCCCCATACCCTTTTGCGATCGCCTGCTGTACTTCTTCCCGTTCCAGATGGTTCTCCATCTTTGTTGTATCCGACATACTATCATAAAGGACATTTCCCTCCCAATCAATCCACGTAATACGATAATTTGTTACCTTAAGATCCTGAAAGTAGAGAAGTCCCTCATGCATAACGCCCTGCGCAGCTAGATTCGTCTGCATTTTGAGCTGTTCCTGACCGACACTGGTAAAATATTCATACAGTACCCCCATGATCAAAATAACAGATGCAAGGAAGACTGTGAGTGCAACAAGACAAATCGAACGGAAAATGCGTTTTGTCATCGTTATATCACCATGTCCTTTCAGCAGTTTTCTTCACCATGCGGTATCCAACGCCCCGCACTGTCTCTATATAATCCCCACATTCCCCCAGCTTCATGCGTAACGTACCGATATGAACATCAATTGTCCGGGTTTCTCCTACGTAATCGACTCCCCACACCGCTTCCAAAAGCTGGCTGCGGGTAAACACCCTGTCTGGATTTTCCATAAACAGCTGCAGCAGATTGTATTCTTTTAACGTCAGCTGAACCTGTCTGCTATGCACAAGTACCGTGTGAGTATCTGTATTCAATTCCAAACAGCCGGTCCTCAGACAGTGTATTGTCTCTTTCGGGATCGTGCGGCGCAGCACCGCTTTGATGCGGGAGAGCATCTCCATCATACCAAAAGGTTTGACCAGATAATCGTCTGCGCCTGCATCCAACCCGGTTACCTTGTCATACTCAGTCCCCCTCGCAGTCGCCATAATAACCGGAATCTCCTCCGTTGCCGTCTGCATGCGCAGCTTTTGCAAAATCGAAATGCCATCTTCACCGGGAAGCATGATATCAAGAAGGATCAGCTGCGGCTGCTCCTTCTGTAGCGCCTCAAAAAGACCGGCACCATCGTTGAATCCTTTCGCGTCAAATCCGGCAGCATTTAAAGTATATATCATCAAATCACGAATAGAACGATCATCTTCGACACAATAGATCATGCTTTGCTCCTCTCTCTTTCTGCCTCCTGTTCCAATACCCTATCCAGATCTGTGAATAGTCAGCATTTGCAGTCCATGTAGATTTGTCATAGAATTACGTCGGTTTTCAGTAAAATGATACCACAAAAAACCGCAACTGTAACTGCCAAACACTAACAAAAGCACTTGCCCAAAAGAAAACCGTACCGTATACTATATTTATGTCAAAGCACTATAAATTTGGTTGACCACAGAGTCAGAAGGGGAGGAGAAAAATGTTTCTTGATACCGCTTTTTTGGTAAATGACGAAATCCAATTATGTCTGCAAAAAACAGTCGCTGGCGACCTGGAAAAGGACTGGCTGCCTGCCTATCATTTTATTATTTGCAACCAATCCGGCCAAAACATAGGTGACTGCGATCTGCGGATTGGCCACAATGCAAAGACCTACTACGGCGGCAATGTCGGCTATCAAATACAGGAAGAATACAGAGGGTATCACTATGCTGGAAAAGCATGTCTTCTGTTGTTTGAACTGGCCAAAAAGCATCACATGGATTACCTGATCATTACCTGCAATCCAGACAACTATGCTTCAAGAAAAACCTGCGAATACGCAGGAGGTCATCTCGTCGAGATTGTTGAACTGCCAGAGGACAATGATATGCGTCTTGAAGCTGGTGAAACCGAAAAATATATCTATCGTTTTGATCTGTAATTCCCACTTATAGAAGGAGAAAAATATGGATTTTCAATCAATGCTGGTTTCATCTCTGTGCAAAGTTTTTCCTGACGGCACAACAATAGAACAGCTACATTGCAGGCGGTTAACCGGCCTAAAAGGGGAGACGCTTTCATTTCAGATCGCCTACCACTGGAATGGAGAAAGTATAGAATACGGCCGTATCGACGTGCTATCCCCTCTTCGTAATGCAGTGCATATACGCATGGTGGAACTTGTGCCCTGTGAATATCCCTGTCACCCCAAAAGAGACGACGGATATCTTGCCGTGAATCCTGGCATGTATCCCGACCGATTGGTCGAAATCCCAGAATGGGGCTTTCCTCTCATCCCCGGTCAATGGCGGAGTCTGTGGGTCACGATCGAGTTAGCAGAGCCTATGAAGGCTGGGGAATATCCTGTTAAACTGCTCCTCAAAAAGGACGAACAGATACTCTGTGAACCTCAAATCCTGTGCGAAGTCCTGGATTTACCGCTTCCGAAGCTGCCGATCCCACATACAGAGTGGTTCCACAGCGACTGCCTAGCGCAATACTATCAGGTGGACGTGTTTTCCGAAAGATACTGGGAAATTACAGAAGCATTCATACAAGAAGCTGTAAAACACAAATGTAATATGCTGCTCACTCCCGTCTTTACCCCACCGCTTGATACAGTAGTCGGCGGAGAGCGGCTTACAGTGCAGCTGGTAGACGTCACGGTTGAAGAAGGCCTCTATACTTTCGGTTTCGACAACTTTCACCGTTGGATCAAAATGGCTCTGACATGCGGAATTGAATATTTCGAAATATCCCATCTGTTCAGCCAATGGGGAGCTATAGCGGCACCCAAGATTATGGCATACAAGAACGGCCGTTATCAACAGATTTTCGGCTGGGAGACAGATGCTGCCGGAGAGGCATACCGGGAATTTCTGCATCAGTTTCTGACAGCATTGAAAAAAGAGCTACAGGCATCTGGGATTATGGAGCGCACCTATTTTCATATATCCGACGAACCACAGATGGAGCAGATAGAAAGTTTCCGTAAAGCCTGGGAAGGTGTAGCCAAAGATCTGCAAGACTGCAAAGTGATTGATGCTTTGTCGGATTATGCTTTCTATAAGGAAGGGCTGATCCGTCAGCCTGTCTGCGCGCTGGATCATATCAATCCGTTTCTGGAAAACCGGCCTGCACATCTTTGGGGCTATTACTGCACGGCACAATGTGTCGATGTATCAAACCGCTTTATTGTGCTGCCGGGATACCGGACACGCATTCTTGGTACACAATTATATAAATACCAGCTGGACGGTTTTCTGCATTGGGGATACAATTTCTACAATTCCCAGTTTTCGCGCTATCCCATTGATCCATACCGGTGTACAGATGCCGGCTGGGCTTTCTGTTCCGGGGATTCCTTTCTGGTATATCCCGGCAGGGACGGCCACCCGGAAAGCTCTATACGTCTGATGCTGATGGACGAAGCCATGACTGACTACTGTGCTTTCATAGCATTAGAACAACTGACTGGAAGAGAGAAAGTCCTGGAATTGATCAATGTACAAAAAGTTACCTTCGACGACTATCCACAAGATGAATCTTATCTGCTTGACCTACGTGCACGGGTAAATCAGGAGATTAAGAATCTGTTAGGCAGTAACAAATCTTTTGTAACGAAGTGTGACCATTAGCTTAGAAACCACAATCCGAATACTGCTATCATGAAGCTATGTTGCCTTTTTCTTTACATCATTCTGTATGAGCCTATAAACCGCTGCCGCTGTCGGCACGCCCAGCAGCATACCGCCGATGCCCATCACACCGCCGCCCACCGTCACAGCTGCAAGCACCCAGATTCCCGGCAGGCCAATGGAGGAACCAACTACCTTCGGATAGATCAGGTTACCTTCCAACTGCTGTAAGACTACCAGAAATACAATAAAGATAACCGCCTTGACAGGGGAGACTGTAACGATCATGACCGCTCCCACCACGGCGCCGATATAGGCACCTGCCACCGGGATCAACGCCGTAAATCCGATCAGACAGCCGATCATCGCCGCATAGGGCAGACGCAGCAAGAGCATCCCAGCCATACAGAGCACACCCAGAACCACTGCCTCCGTACACTGCCCAACAATAAAGCTGTGGAAACAACCGTCAAAGACATGCAGCACGTAAAAAATCTTATCTACCAGTTTTGCAGGCAGATATTTCCGAAAGAGCAAAGTCATCTGTCCGCCGATCTTCTCTTTCCCCGCCAGCAGGTACAGTGCGAAAATAAAACCGACCACTACTGTGACCGTCGTAGAGAAGACGGATGATACGATTCCGGCCGCCACGCCCATCGCGCCGCCAAGGCCGCTCCACAGGAACGAAGACAGCTTCGTCACCCACTCCTGCCAGTCTCCCATGCTGTCCATAGCCAGCAGGCTGTTTTCGCCCTCCAGATACGAACTGATCTGCAAATTATCCTCCAGCCACTGCATAGTATCCTGTAGAACGCCCGGCAGTTCCCGGAACAGAAGCTGCATACAGCTGAGCAGTTCCGGCACGATCATCCGAACCACCAAAAAAACTATGAACACCAGGCTGACCAGTGCAAGTACCAGACTGACTGGCCGGCAAAGCTTCTGCGGAAAAACAATTCTCACGCCCTTTTTCTTCTGCTGACGCTTCTGCGCTCCCTGCGCATCCCGGCTCAGCTTCTGTAAATGTTTCTCAATAAAAGTCATTGGAATATTGACTGTATAAGCAATGACACACCCCAAAAACAGAGGCACGGCAGCTCCCATCGCAATACCCGCAACACTGACAAAATCCGTCCAGTAATGGATCATCAGAAAAAGAATGATCACCGTAACACCGGCCCGCAGGCAGCTTTTCCATTTTAATTCCATAGTATGCCCATGCCTCCTTCTTAGCGTTTCCCTCTATGCAAGATCGTCTGTGGGCAACCGTCTCTCTGGCCAGCTGTTAATCGACAGACGCTGAAAAATGCTCAATCTCCTGCTCCAGAGTGCCGCTCACACCACGACATACGTTGACCGCATTCTGCACCTCATTCATCTTTTCCACAAGGCTGGACGCATTCTCTGCGGAGATATCCACGGCAGTAGAACCCTCACCCACAGCATTGGTGATGCAGTCAACAGAATCGATGATCTCCGCCATGCTGTCATTAAGCCCTTTCGAGCTGGTTGAGAAATTATGCAGGATAGAGTAGAACTCTTCCATGTTCGTCACATATTCATCCATCGCCGCTACAAACTGGTCATAATCCTTGAGGACATATTTGTTGATATATTCCAACACCTCGGAAGTATTCTCCGCCATTTCATGCACGGTATCGATCACTTCCTGGTTGATATGCTGAATGTTCTTGGCCGTCTCCTGACTGTTGTTGGCCAGAGAATTGATCTCACCCGCCACGACAGCAAATCCCCGGCCCGCTTCTCCGGCTCTTGCCGCTTCAATCGAAGCATTCAGGGATAAAAGCGTAGTCTCATTGGCAATATTCATAATGGTTTCCGACAGCGTATTGATCTTGGAAACCTTTTCGCTGTTCTTGATGGAACGATTCAAAAGCTCGGAGATCTCGCCCACTTTCTGTACCGTGAAGCTCTTCACCTCAA
>CATOJY010000059.1 GCA_951800685.1 uncultured Lachnospiraceae bacterium | reverse complement strand
ATATTCACATCTTCTTCCAATACCATCTGGGTGCCGGCTCTGCTGCTGATCCGATCCATATGTATCTTCTTTTTTACTAATTCCACAAAAATAAACCTCCATGCGTATACTTAATAAAAGTATATGCTGCATGAAGGTTGTATATGAATATTACTTTCACATGCCTCTGCATGCCGGCGTATAGCGGCTATGATTCCACTGCCCCAATCAACTCCGACACATCTTCTATTCCATACCGCTCCATATACGCCTCTATTCCTTCCACCACTTCCACTGTCGTATAAGGATTTACAAAGTTCATAGCCCCCACCGCAACCGCACTGGCGCCGGCCAACAGAAATTCTATGGCATCCTCCGCATTACCAATGCCGCCCATACCGATAACCGGAATCTTCACCGCATGCGCCGCCTGATAGACCATACGCACCGCCACTGGCTTGATGGCTGGCCCCGAAAGCCCCCCTGTCTTATTAGCCAGGGCAAACTTTCTTTTGTGGATATCGATCTTCATTCCAGTGATTGTGTTGATCATGGACAGGGCGTCTGCTCCTGCTGCCTCTGCCGCCTTCGCCATCTCCGTGATGTCTGTCACATTTGGACTCAATTTCATGATCACAGGCTGCTTTGCTTTCTTCTTTACCTGTGCGGTGATGTCGTACAGACTGTCCGGTTTCTGTCCAAACGCAATAGCGCCTTCCTTCACATTCGGGCAGGAGACATTGATTTCCAGCATGTCCACTGGCTCCTCTCCTAACCGTTCCACCACTTCCAGATAATCCTCCACAGTCTTGCCGCAGACATTGACAATGATCTTCGTATCATATCTTTTCAAAAAGGGAATGTCTCTCTCCACAAAAACATCGATACCCGGATTCTGCAGTCCTATAGCATTTAACATACCACCGTAGGTCTCCGCCACCCGCGGCGTCGGGTTGCCTGGCCACGGTATACTTGCCACACCTTTAGTCACCACCGCACCCAGCCGGTTCAGATCCACAAAATCACTGTATTCCATTCCGGAACCAAATGTCCCTGACGCCGTCATCACCGGATTATTTAAAGTTACTCCTGCTATTGTCACTTTTGTATTCATCAGACTTTCCTTCCCTCAACGCTGATTATGCCATTCCCTTTTCCGGAGATTCCTTTTGTCTTCTCCGGTCAGGTTTTATCTTCTGAATCATATCTCCACTTCTCCCGCTTCAAATACAGGCCCGTCCGTACAGATCCGTGCATTGTTCACGTGGGAATGATGATCGGTCTCTTTCGTCCTACAAACACACCCCAGGCAGGCCCCCACACCACAGGCCATCCGTTCTTCTAATGATATGTATGCAGCAATCCCTTGTTCCACAGCATACTTCTTAACCGCACGCAGCATAGGCATGGGTCCGCACGCCATAATCATATCGGCACGCTGCGCATTAACCCTGATTATATCCATCACATTGCCCTGCACGCCGACACTACCATCTTCTGTGGCAATATAGACCTGACCGTACTGCCCAAGATCCTCCTGCAGAAAAAGATCCTCATTGCGGTAGCCCAACAAAATATGTTTATCCCCCTCCAGTTCTTTTGCCAGCTGCAGCATCGGCGGAATGCCAATACCGCCGCCCATCAGAAATACTTTCTTTCCGGCGGCCTTGTCTACCGGAAAGCCATTGCCCAGTATCCCTAGAATCTCCAGCGTATCCCCTGCCTTAGAGGCAGAAAATTCTGCGGTCCCTTTCCCCGCCACACGATATACCAGCCTCATCCTGCTCCTATCCTGGTCCACCTCGCAGATGCTGATCGGCCGGGGAAGTAAGGTAGCCGCGTTGTGCGGATATACCGCTACAAACTGTCCTGCACGAGCCTCCTCCGCCAGCTCTGTCTCCAACCACAGGTCATAGATTTGCTCGGCGATCTGTTTTTGTGACACCACTGTCACTATCGTTTTCTTTTTCTGTGCCATCCTGCCGTACCCTTCCTATATTTCTAAATTTCTGTACTCTCTATTCCTATATCCATACGTTTTATATTTCATTTTTTACTTTTTGTCTCTGCACCCAGCATTTCTTCACTTCTTTTATGCCTGCATCGCATTATTTCTATGTGATCTTATCTCTTACTCGTAAGAATACCGCTATTGCCCCACACCATATAGCTAAATTGCAACAAGCTACACGTTCCTTTCACAAAGTTTAGCCTAGCCCGAATCTAATTTCCCCGGTATACAATCTCTCCTGCACAGATCGTGTAACTGATCACTCCCGGCATCGTCTCCCCGGCAAACGGCGAATTCTCCGCCTTAGAGGCAAAGTTGTCCACCACCCACTCTTTCTTTTGGTCAAACACCACCAGATCCGCCGGACCGCCTTCCGCCACATAACCTGCATCCATATGATACAGCCTGGCTGGTGCGCAACTCATTTTCCATACCAAATCCGACATGGACAGATAACCCTTATTCACCAGTTCCCGGATACCCAGAGCCAACGCCGTCTCCAGCCCAATAATACCGCTGGGCGCTTCCACAAACGGTCTTTTCTTCTCTTCCATACTGTGGGGCGCATGGTCGGTGGCAATCATATCGATTGTACCGTCCCGCAATCCCTCTATGATTGCAAGCCGGTCCTCTTCCTCCCGTAGCGGGGGATTCATCTTCGCCAGCGTACCATGCCGGATCACCGCTTCCTGTGTCAAAGTAAAATGATGAGGGGTTGCCTCCGCATAAATATGACTGCTCATGCGCTTCGCCTGCCGTACCAGCTCCACAGCCTCCTTCGTGCTGATATGCTGGATGGACAGATCTGCTTCTTCCGTCAAAGCGATCTTTAAGTCCCGTTCCACCATGGAAATCTCGGCTTCCCTGGGCGAACCGCCTATTCCTAAATAGGCTGCTGCCGTACCGGCATGAACACCGTTATTCTGGATCAATGCCGGATTTTCTTCATGCAGACTCACCGGCCTGTGTAACGCCGCCGCACGCTGCAGCGCCTGCCGCAGCAGTTCTTCATCAAGCAGCGGTATGCCGTCGTCCGTAAACCCGACAGCCCCCAGACTGCACAGTTCTTCCATATCCGTCAATTCCTGCCCTTTCAACCCTTTGGTCACGTTGGCACAAGTATAGATATGAATCCCTGTCTCCCGGCCTTTTTCCAGCACATAGGACAGCGTCTGCGGATTGTCCACTGCCGGCTTTGTGTTGGCCATCAGCACTACCGAAGTAAAACCCCCACGAGCCGCTGCTTTCGCACCCGTGTAAATATCCTCTTTGTAAGTAAATCCCGGATCCCGGAAATGGACATGCACATCCACCAGTCCAGGAATTACATGCTGACCGTATAAGTCAATTATTTCTACAGACTGCAATCCCTCTTTCTGCACTTCCTCCACAGACACGATTGCATCCGCCTGTGTTCCCTGCGGCAGAATACGCGCGATTTTCCCCTCTTTTATCAAAATATCCCGATAACCTTCTGTACCTGACGCAGGATCAATCAGATAACCATTCTTCAAATACAACATAATACCACTGCCTCTTTTCTTACCTGTGCCTCATACCGCCTTTTAACAAGTACTATTGATTTGTTTAGTATACCATATTTTCCCCGTTAATCAAACACAACCGGCTTATCCACGAACTCTGTCTTGATGACGATATAAGGATAGCTGGCCACCTGGTTGCTCTTCTCCTCAGGAGCCGGACCAATCAGATTCGTATCCACATAGACAGCGTTGACTGTCTCATACAGCGCATTCACAGCAATACTATAGCCAGCGGTCTCCTGTGTTCCATATCCAACACAGATATAGAGAAACCCTTTATCTTCAAATGTAAGCTTAAAGGCTTCAGACTTTTTCTCTTCTATCTTGCTAAACAATTCTTCCGGTATATTATCCTCCGCAATTACCGTACATTCCAGATCCTTAATCTTCTCCATAGCATCCTGCTTCTTTCCACATGCATATACACCCATACACATCAGACAGATCAGGAAAACACTTATAACTCTTTTCTGATATTCATATAATCTGCTCATATACTTTCACTCCGGCAATAAACTCTTATTATCTAATTTATTACAAAACCGCTGGCTCTATTCCTATTGATTAATGGCAAATTTCCTTATATAATAAAAAGAGTTCTGTGCCAAAGCATACAAAATGATACTTTCAGAAAGGTTACCTCTATGATCCGATTAATTCTGGTTTTACTCTTTGTTGTTATTTTCCTCATTGTCAGTCTGCCAATCCAACTTGTAGAATATCTGATCGGCCGATCCCATCCGGAGATCAAAGACCGCAGTTCCCTGGCCATCGTCAAGTGGGCTTTCCGCGTTGTCCTGTTCCTTTCAGGCACTACTGTAACAGTGATCGGCGAAGAAAATGTTCCGAAAGACGAGCCTGTGCTGTATATCGGCAATCATAGAAGCTATTTCGATATACTCATCACCTATGTACGCGTCCCCCGGCTCACCGGTTACCTGTCTAAAATAGAGATCCTGCGCATCCCTTCCCTGAATACGTGGATGAAATATCTGCACTGTGTTTTCCTGGACCGCTCCGATCTCAAAGCTGGTATGAAGTCTATCTTGACGGCAATAGATAAGATCAAATCAGGAATATCCATCTGCATTTTTCCAGAGGGAACCCGTAACCGGGTAGAAGATACTTTTCTGGAGTTCCACAATGGCAGTTTTAAAGTCGCAGAGAAGACCGGATGTGCCATCATACCGATGAGCATTAACAATGCCGGCCATATTTTCGAGGATCATATTCCCTGGATCCGTAAGACCCACGTAATCCTTGAATACGGTAAACCCATCTACATGAGTGAACTTGACAAAAGTGACAAACGCCGCATTGGTGCGCTGGTGCAGGATGTGATCAAAGAAGCTTATTTCAAAAACAAAGAACTGGCATAACCGCCAGTTCTTTCTATTTCAGTTCCTCCATGATAGCGCTCATCATCAGCACCAGTTCCGCATTCAGATCAATCTGGTTCATAACCCCCAGACTCTCATCAATATCGATATAATTACGGCTGCCAACTCCATCAAAATAGCTGATCGACTGCAGATTCCGTCCAAGAATATAATGCAGATGGTTCTGCAGCACCATGGCATATTCATGGTTAGTTATGACATGATCGACGACCGTCAGCCTTGTGATATCTCTCAAGAGCTCAGCGCTGCCGTTATTCTCTTCCTTCATGCTCACCAGCAGCCCAGAACATTGCGCATTCGCGGCAATTCTTTCTCCCTCCTGCATCAATATCTTCATCACATCCCCGCAAAGACCCACATCCACTTTCTGTTTCGTGGACATATAAGTCACGCAGCCCCAGAATACAAAGTCATTCTGCATATCCGTAACCAGATTTTCCAGAAGATAAGTTTTGACCACATTGTGGTAGCCGTAATTGCCTGTAGCACGATACAGTTCCGCAGCTGCATGGAAATACTCCTCTGGCGTGACATCTTCCAGATACTTCCCCGCATACCGGTAAGCTCTGTCTGCCGCCTGAAGACACTGCGTTGCAAAAGCCCTGTCATAGCTTTGATACAGATAACTGAATTTGGCCAGTGTCGCAGCAAACTGTATCGTCGCATTCATATTAATCCCATCCACATAGAGCAGATAGCCGGACGATTTGCTGTCCATACTGCTGACACCTGCATAGACCGCACCGCTTTTGGCATCCTGCATCTTGAGGAGCCAATCGATCTCATATTTTACCTCGTCCAGTACATCCGGTATCTCATTCCCACTCTCAGGAATTCCTACCTCGTCATTAAATGTGTCTGGATACAATTCAAAAGCCGTCAGGAGATAATTAGCGGTCCCACATCCTTTGCTTACATCCTTACTGCCCATCTCATCTACATGCCAGCCACCTGATACATCTAATTCTACCTCTGCCTGATCCTTCAGCTGCGCTTCCCTGGAATGGCAGGCATTTCTGGCCTCCTCACCTGCTAATTCCGAAGAAAGTGTCAACCCACAACGGTTATAATAGTATTTTTTCAACGCCGTATGATATAATTCTTCATAAGGGTTCTCTTCAATCTTGAAGGGATAAGACTGCCCTACCATCGCAGCCTGTATATAATAAGTACCAGAAGCTTTTAAGGCCGTAAAATCGCCATAACTGATCTGCAAGCCACTCTCCTGGTCTGCTTCCCTCTGCTCAATCTGTCCTGTAAAAACCGTCTGTCCGTTTTTCGCATTTACTACCGTAAAAGTATCCGGAAGCGATTCCCCCCGGAAAAAAGCTTCCTTATCGCTCTCCCTCGCATATCCTGCCTGGTCTACCAGCACGCTGGGGAGGCTTTCCGGCACCTCATAGTTAAATTCCGGTGACATCCCAAGCGTAGTGAGTTCTTCTCCCTCGCTTCCCACCTGCAGCGTATCAAAAGAAAGCTCCGATACCGAGCCACAGCCGGACAGTAAAAGCATACAAAGCATAATGCAGTTTCTTGTTTTACAAATTTTCTTTCTCATGGTATCTTAAATCTTTCGTTACTTTCTCAAAACTTCTATACGAATCGCATAAATACTCTTGCGCTTTATTCTAACATAAAAGTCCGCTCTCTTCATCATAATAAACAATTTTTCCATCAATGATTGTACATAAAGTCCTGGTAAATACTTCCATGGGATTACCGTCAAAAATGACCACATCCCCGTCTTTCCCCGCCGCCAGGCTTCCTACCCGGTTGTCCACTCCACAGATTTGGGCGGCATTAACGGTAATCGCCCGGAGTCCCTCTTCCGGCATCATACCTTCCTTCACAGCCAGTCCTGCACAGATTGGCAAAAACTGTATCATCGAAACCGGGTGGTCCGTGGTAATAGCTGTCAAAATTCCCTGTCTGCTCATAAGCCCCGCTGTCTTGAATGCCATATTTTTGACTTCTATCTTATTACGGCTGGCCATATCCGGTCCGACGATCGCCGGAAATCCTGCCTCCTTTAATTCCTCCAGGATCAGATGCCCCTCACTGCAGTGATCCAGTGTCATGCGCAGTCCAAACTCTCTGGCAATCCGTACCGCCGTCAGAATATCGTCTGCCCTGTGTGCATGCGCCTTTAGGGGAATTTCCCCACGCAGCACTGGCAGCCAGCATTCGTAGCGGAAATCCGGAGCCATCTCTTTGTCCTTCTGCTTCTGTCTCCCATATTCTTTCGCCTTACCCAGTTCTTCCCGCAGTATCGCCGCAATCGCCATGCGGGTAGACGGGGAAACATTCTGGCCTGCATAATTTACTTTCGGATTCTCACCGAAAGCTACTTTCATTGCCGCCGGTGCCTTGACGATCATATGGTCAACACACCTGCCGTGGGTTTTCAGAAAAGCAAACTGGCCGCCCACCACATTGGCGCTGCCAGGACCAATCATTGCCGAAGTGATCCCCGCCTTTATCGCATCATTAAAAGCGGCATCCATCGGATTAATCGCATCAATTGCCCGTAGATAAGGCGTGACTGGATCCACATTCTCATTGCAGTCGTCTCCTTCCATGCCTTTCTTTTCCTCCGTAATACCCATATGGCAATGTGCTTCAATGATACCCGGCATCACCAGATTACCCTTTGCATCTATAACCTGTACGCGCTCTTTATCCCGCAGGATTCCAGGATCAAGTGTCCCCATTCCTCCAACCAGCACGATCTTGCCGCCCTCAATCAGTACGAATCCATCCTCGTAATCCTGCGCTTCCATTGTTTTGATATTTCCATGTACGATTGCAAGCATGTCCTAAACCTCACCTAATATGATAAACAACGTTCACAGGGAGAATGCCCTACTGCACATTCTCCCCGCAATGTCTTATGGGAAATGTCATCCCGGCATTCAGTTCAGTTTTCCCATCGGGTTCACCGGTTCGCCATCCTTCGTCAGCTTGAAGTACACATTCGTTCCCTCCACGCTGTAATATTTGGTCGGCGCCGCTACCGTTCCGATCCCGTCGCCCACAGACACATAACTTCCCTCAGAAACTGTTATATTTTCTAACTGTCCGTAAGTCAGTTCATAGCCATTGCCTAAGTCCATCACTATCATATTGCCTATCGTCGGATCGTAACCAACAGAAGTTACGCGTCCATCCGCTGCTGCTGTGATGCTTTCCCCTTTATTAGCGGCAATTACAATCGCCGGATTGTACTTATACTGCTGCAAGGTAGGGAAATAGATGGTCTTGTCCATACTGTAATTGATCAGCACATCTCCCACAATCGGCCATGTAAGCCCGTCTTCTTCCTTGAAATCGAGAGTCGGCTGCACCGTGGTGGAGATTGCTTCTGCTGTTTCCGGCGCCTCATTGCTCTGTGCTGTATCTACTGTTTCATCGAACATGCCTTCCTCAGACTCATTCTCTTCCTTTTTCTTACTCTTCTCCTTGTCTGCCTCGTTCTTGTCAGCTTTCTTGCCCGTGGACTGGCTTGTCCCTTCCTCCTGTTTCAGCTTATCATCCGCAACTTCATTTTCACTGTCTGCTTTCTCAGCTGTTTTGCCTTTGTCGTCCTGTTCCTTCTGATTCTCCTTCTTGGCTGCAGACAATTTGCCTTCCGTATTCTCTACATTCTGAGAGTTTGCCTCCTGAAAACTGGGATCATAATCCAGATCGTCCGTGCCTACCTCGGCAAACAACGTATCCAACTCCTCTCCAGTCATCATATTTTCCGCGGTCATATTTTCACTCTTCTCGATCGCCTCGAAATCTACTACATAGTCTTCTTTCTCAGCATTGTTATTTCTCTTTACAAAAACGCCCGTAACCGTCAGTGCCGTCAAGACCAGAACAGATGATGCAAGCATAATGATCCGCTCTTTCCTGATACTGTTTCTATTTCTTCTTACCATGAATCCCTGCCTCCTGTTTCTTGTTTTATAACCATGCCATTCTCTCAGTCAGCAATCCTGCCGACTGTTCCTGTAATATGCCTGAATGCATAATGGAACTGCAACTTTGGTACATGGTGTTAGTCTTACCCATTTTTGACAGGTTATTCAAATTTTGCTAATTCTACGCCCAAAAAAAATTTCTGCAGTATCTGGTCATAAGTATCGCCATTCAAAGCCATACAGTTGGCCCCGTACTGACTCATGCCAAAGCCGTGTCCCACCCCCGTAACCCGGAAAAGGATCTGTGCCTTCTCCTGTTCGATCGTGAAGGATGCTGATGGTAGATCAAAAAGATACCGAAACGTCTCCCCATCAATCTGAACTGTCTCCTTGCCCTCCGCAGAAAATGATACCTGTGCTGCATATCCTGCGCTGTCATAGATAACCTGCATCCCCTCCCAAAGTTCCTGCTGTGAAAAATCTCCTCCAATTTGTTTCTGCAATGTCCAAAGATAGTTAATCTTGGAAACTTTCACACGACTGCTATAATCCGCAGCTGCCTTGTCCTGGACACAGGTCACGCCCGCTAAGTAGGGTCTTCTATCTGTATCCCACACCTCCGCGGCCTCCCTGGTCTGTCCATTACTGACCTTAAAATAGGAAGCCTGGATCGGCTCTCCCTGATAGCACAGATACATCCCGGCTGTCTCTTCTACTGCCTCCCGCCATGCACGGTATTTTTCCGATCTAATATCCTCCTCATACCATTTACCCATGCCATCACCATTTAACTGTAGATTGTTTCCCTCCTGTTCCCGGAGTGCCTGTATGACCTCTGTTCTCAGAAGCACCGCCTGCGCTTTCAATGCCTCTTTCTCATAGTTTTCCGGCATCACAATGCTCAGTTTATAGACCAGATATTCTTCTAATGGAATCTCCCAGATACCCCATTCCATCTTGACCTGGATTCTATGGTCTGTACTTTTTTCCATTTTTTCGGCAGCTTCATACTGCTTAAGCTTCTCTGTCTCTTCCCCTACATGTCCCCAGAGGCTTGCGCAGACATAAGGCAGCAAAAAAACAAACAAAAGAAAGCCTCCTGCATCTCTTTTGTTTGTTCTTTTTAAGACGATTCTATTATACTTCACACGAAACACCCCACACAGTTACTTTGCCTTCTTATCCGTATGTGGTCTTGTTTCATTTTATAACCATGTCTCTTCAATACAAACATGAAAATCCCTTTTGGAACTGTTCTTTGATAGGGCATCTGCTACCGTGCCAGATCCAAATGCTGCACCGTTGATACATTCCCATTCTCATACAGGAAAATTCCTGTCTTTCTGATCATGGCATTACTATGGTTATCTTTCTCAGAATTCAATGCAAACTGCGTTGAGACTCTGCCAAGGCCGATGGCTCCCACACCCAGGTCTGACAGATGATACAATTTGTCATTGCCATTCTCATCCTTTGTCCAGATCAACAGCTTCTCCCATATAGGGTCGGCCTCGTCAATCCATCCATTGCCATCGGAATCATAATTCGCCAGATCGGCAAATCCATCTCCCGACTTCGTTCCAAAAAGTTCCCCTCCATCATTGATTTTCCCATCACCATTTAAGTCAAGCGCCAAAAATCCACTGCCCGCCTTCAGGTTTGAGATCTCTTCCTTCTTACCATCCTGGTCCAGATCGAAGAAGAACTTCTGATCCGATACCTGCGCAACATTCGTATCGAGATTAATCACCAGCGGATCACAATAGTTCACAAATCCAGTCGTGTAAGTTTCTTGATAGTATTCCTCGAAACTACGGCTCATGGAAAACTCCAGATTGAAAGACAACTCTCTCCCGTCCGCCGTCCTCACCATACCCTGTGTAGCAAAGGTCGTATGTTCCTCTTCCCTGTGATAATACTCATTGGTAAGTGTATTTACTTGATAAACGGAACCGTGACTGCCCATTCCTGAGCTGCCTGCCATGCCGGTCAGATCTTCCTCCCTGACCCGTTCTCCACGGTAGCGGAAGAAAAGATCCATCAGAAACCTTACACACTGCTGCCGGATCGTCATCACAGGATCCTGCTGCCTCGCTGAACCGGACACTCTTCCCGTATTCGATAAATTCTTAAAATGCGTTGTAATGTCATCTAAATTCGCAGTGTTCCCCTCATTCCCGCCAGTCTGCTCCGCATTCTCGCCGGTACTGACCAGACTTCCGAAGAGACCACCCAGACTGCTGTTCAAGCTGCCTGTGCGCCGCGTCATGGAACCCGTCACAGATTTAGCCGTCACTGAAGCATACCTTCTGGAAGACTGCATTCCTATTACACTGGAATCGATTCTCAAGCTAACCTCCTTTTGCCAAGACCCTGATCTATGCCTGTCTGTGCCACCGACTACAGCATCCATGCTGCATGGCAATAGAAAGGACGGCATTCTTAAAGAAAATCCTTTTCCCTCAAAAAATACCGTCCATGGTCTATCCATTATTCAGATTCAAGAAACAATCGTCTGGCCAAGAGCAACCGTCCCTTGTATTCTATATATCGGACGACGATTCCAATTCCTTTAGATCAGCTTGTTACTCTATTATAGTTGATCAGACATCCCTTCAAGATGATCTGTCTCTCTTCGTCCGTCAACTCCCCTAAGCGCAATGTAAACTCCGTCAGCGCATTTCCTTCTACAGATACTTTATACGCCTTGATCTCATCAGCCTTGCCTGCTACCGCTTGTCTGATTCCAGGGAAGAACAGATAATCCAGATTCTCAAATGGCAATTCCCCTTCCCCGATCAGGAACGGCAGCATCCCCCAGTTAATCAGATTCGAACGGTACCGCTTCGTGGCATATTCATTGGCAATATTTGCCCAGCCGCCCAGCACCTTCTGGCAGCTCGCCGCCTGCTCTCTGGCGGAACCATCCCCCGGCTTTACCGCGAAAATCGTAGATCCAAAGCCCGTGTTCTCATGGGACACTTCGGAAAAGCGCTCCTTGACCACATTCATAACCGGTTTCACATCTGGGTACGCCTGGCAGGGATGTTCTCCCTGCATTCTCGCCTTCTCAGCCTTCTGGATCTCTTTGGCCCGCCCTACGTACTCCGGATCCTTTCTGGACAAGGTAAACTCTGCCAGACCCAGAGGATTGGAACGGTAAGAGGAGGTCTCCCCAGAAGGGATCAGCTCATCCGTCGTCGTCACCGGGTCATGAATCTCCGACACCACACGCAGCACCAGATTCTCCGGCAGCGCACCCATAGCCGGCCAGTCTTTGATGTTCGGACCAAACTGGATCGACACACTCTCGTCTGCCACACCCTTAGAATCAAAGACACGATTCTTATAAATGTTAGCGTCAAAATGATATTTATATTGATGCAGTTCCCCGTCGAACTCTGTCGCTGCGGTCAGCACACCCTTATTCGCCGCTGTCGCCGCAATCGAACGGGCATCCATAAGCGCCACAGAAGAGATCTGTCCGTTCTGCAGCTTAGATCCCTCCCTGTTTGGGAAGTTTCTTGTCGAATGTCTGATACTGAAAGCGTTGTTTGCCGGCGTATCCCCTGCGCCAAAACAAGGACCACAGAATGCCGTCTTGAGAACCGCACCCGTCTCTAAGATCGCCGCCGCACAGCCATTGCGGATCAACTCCATATACACCGGCATAGAAGCGGGATAAACACTTAAAGTGAATCCATCCGCACCGGTATAAGAACCTCTCAAGATATCCGCCGCTGCACAGATATTCTCAAAACCACCTCCTGCACAGCCGGCGATGATCCCCTGATCTACTAAGAACTTACCATCCACTACTTTATCCTGCAGGGAATAAGGCACTGCACCGTCCAGACTGACTTTCGCCCGCTCCTCCACATCGTGAAGGACGTCTTTCAGGTTCGCATTTACTTCATCAATGGTATACGTATTGCTGGGATGGAACGGCATCGCGATCATAGGTCTGATCTTCGACAAATCCACCGTAATCATACCATCATAGTATGCCACCTCTCCCGGATTCAGTTCCTGATATTCCTCCACCCTGCCGTGGATTTCATAGAATTCCTTGATCTTCTCATCCGTGCACCAGATCGAAGAAAGGCAGGTCGTCTCCGTCGTCATCACATCGATACCAATCCGGAAATCCGCGCTCAAGGAAGATACTCCAGGTCCAACAAACTCCATTACTTTATTCTTCACATAACCGTTGCCAAATACCGCCCCAATAATTGCCAGTGCAACGTCCTGAGGCCCTACACCTTTTACCGGCTCTCCAGTCAGATATACGCCGACTACTCCTGGCATATTGATATCGTAAGTCTGGGACAGAAGCTGTTTCACCAGCTCCGGTCCGCCTTCTCCCATGGCCATCGTGCCCAGCGCACCATAGCGGGTATGGGAATCAGAACCGAGGATCATCCTTCCGCCGCCAGCTAACATCTCCCTGGCATACTGGTGGATCACTGCCTGATGAGGCGGCACATAGACCCCTCCGTATTTCTTCGCGCAGGTCAGCCCAAACATATGATCATCCTCGTTGATCGTACCGCCCACTGCGCACAAGGAATTATGACAGTTCGTCAACACATAGGGGAGCGGGAACTTTGTTAATCCCGACGCTCTCGCTGTCTGTATGATCCCTACGAAAGTAATGTCATGGGATGTTAACTTATCAAACTTAATCTTTAGCTTGTCCATGTTACCGGACGTATTATGCGCCCGCAGAATGCTATATGCCATAGTATTCTGCGCCGCTTCCTTCCTCGACACTGCTTTGCCAGTCTTGCTTTTTATCTGCGCCGCCGCTTCTGCTCCCTCCGGGATCACTTCCATTCCACGCAGCAGATATGCGCCGCCTTCCATTAATTGAATCATAATGAACTCCTCTCTGTAACCTCATTCCATCCAGCATTCCGCCTGTCCCCATGTCATCTGACACAAATGTTTCCTGAAAAGCAGGCACACCATGGAATACCTAAAATAACCTCGTATCTTATTATAAAGGAATGTCCTGTGGAGCACAAGCCCTGTCAGACTGGAAAGCACCCAGTCCACACCGTCCTGCTCCACACTTTCCATCTTTCACGGCACCTTGTACACATACTTCTGATAAAAGCTATAGTCCTCCCGCCGGCAGTTTACCTGCATTTTCACCCCTTCTTCCAGATATTCTGTCTGGAACACCACTCCATTTTCATTCAAATAAGATACCGCCCGGCCATCCGTGTAGGGGATCAATAGGGTACATTCCTGATATCCTCCAGCCAGCTTTCTCTCAATCAGACAGATCAGCTCCTCCATTCCGACCCGTTCCTTCGCAGACAGATAAATGCTGTTCTCCGTCACCTGTGGAAGCGCTTCCACTACCGCTTCCGGTTCCCTGCCTGCCATTCCCGGTATCTTATCCGGCGGCACCAGATCAGCCTTATTGTACACATAGAGCATCGGAATCCCCTCCGCCCCTAACTCCCGCAAAGTCTGGGACGTAACCGCGATCTGCTCCTTATAATGCGGATCGCTGTAATCCACAACCTGCAGAAGAAGGCTGGCCTCTCTCGCCTCTTCCAGCGTGGAGTGAAATGCCTCCACCAAATTATGCGGCAGCTTGTGTATAAATCCGACCGTATCCGAAAGCAGGAAAGCGTGGTGCTTATCGGGAATAATCTTCCGCACCGTCGTGTCCAGTGTAGCAAAAAGCATATCCTTCTCCATCACTTTCTTCTCTTCCACATCCACCGCTTCACTGCCATACAAGTCCAGCATACCATTCAGCAAGGTTGACTTCCCTGCATTCGTATAACCCACCAGGGCAACCCGCGGCAGACCGGAACCCGCACGGCGTTTCCGCTGGGTCTGCCTCTCCGCACTCACCTCTTTAAGTTCCTGGCGAAGCTGTGTCAGACGCCGCTCTAATACGCGTCTGTCCAGTTCAAGCTTCTTCTCCCCGGCTCCCTTATTGCTCATAGAACCACTGCCGCCGCCCTGTCTGCTGAGTGCCGCATGAAGCCCTACAAGCCTTGGCAGCATATACTGCAGCCTTGCCACCTCCACCTGAAGTTTCGCCTCTCTGGACTTGGCTCTGCTTGCAAAAATGTCCAGAATCAGTGCACTTCTGTCCAAAACTGGCTTCTCCAGACGCTCCTGCAGATTGCGGAGCTGCATGGGAGATAGCGCATTATCAAAAATTATGACATCTGCCTCACAATCCAGAGCAAGCTCCTTAACCTCATTCACCTTGCCCGTCCCAATATAAAACGCCTTATGCACTTCCGGGAGCGTCTGCTCCGCGATTCCTACAACTTCCATATCACAGGCCTGTGCCAGCGCACCCAGTTCTTCCAGGGAAAGCAGATAATCTTCCCCGTCATTTAAATTCACTCCAACCAAAAACGCTTTTTCCATATAGTTACCTCCATAATTTCCTTATTTGTCTTCACCAAAAAAAGGACAACAAAAAAGCAGGCACGATTCCCCAAACGGAATTTTCCTGCTAAAACAATACAATAAGACAAACGACACAGACATGACCTCCATCATCTCTGGCCGACAGGCATATGACAACTCTTATTCGTAGGCAAAAAAATCCCATTTACATGAGACTGCATATTTCTTTGTTATCGCCCCTGAATAAAAATTCCCACTTTCGAGCCCCTTTCTGATCTCTCTATCTCTATACGAATATTGCTGTCTCTGCCTGCAATATCTTCTGCTGCCC
Organism: uncultured Lachnospiraceae bacterium; assembly: GCA_951800685.1. Taxonomy (GTDB): domain Bacteria; phylum Bacillota; class Clostridia; order Lachnospirales; family Lachnospiraceae; genus UBA3282. The sequence goes on along the minus strand of CATOJY010000059.1, from coordinate 3,642 downwards.
ATCTGTGCAGCTAGGCTGACTATAACACAGACCGTGTTGTTTTGTCAATTGGAAAATGCCCTGTTCCGGGCATTCTCCAATTCTTCTTAATCACTACTTATTTCGACAACAGTTTTTTCAAAGGATCCACTGGTTCTTTCGGCAAAACCACCTTATCCAGTTTCCAGATTTCATCTACATATTCCTTAATTGTTCTGTCAGATGTAAATTTGCCAGCGCACGACACGTTTAAGATCGCACTCTTTGCCCAGCTGCTTTCATCTCTATACGCTGCCTCTACCTTCTTCTGCGCCTCTGCATATGCTTTGAAATCTTTCAGGATAAAGTAGGTATCAGCCTTATTTGTGCTCAACGTATTCAAAAGTGAATTATACAACGTTCTGAATAATTCCGGATCATAAGATGAATAGGTGCCATTGATCAGCTGCATCAGCACTCTTCTCACATCAGGATCATTATTGAAGATCTCATTCGGATCATAGCCGCCATAATTCTCATAGCGGATCACTTCATCGGAACTTAAGCCAAAGATGAACGCATTCTCCTCGCCTACTTCTTCCACAATCTCCACGTTAGCGCCATCCATCGTACCGATCGTCAATGCACCATTTAACATGAACTTCATGTTACCTGTACCAGATGCCTCCTTACTTGCCGTAGAGATCTGTTCTGACACATCAGCCGCTGCAAAGATGATCTCCGCATTAGACACACGGTAATTCTCTATGAAAACTACTTTAATCTTTCCATTTATTGCCGGATCATTATTCACTACATCAGCCACGGCATTGATCAGTTTGATCGTCAGCTTTGCATTTCTATAACCAGCCGCCGCTTTGGCGCCAAAGATAAAGGTTCTCGGATAGAATTCCATCTCCGGATGATCTTTCAGCTCGTTATACAGATACATCACATGCAGAATATTCAAAAGCTGTCTCTTATACTCGTGCAGTCTCTTAACCTGTACATCGAAGATAGAGCGGGGATTTACATCGATCCCATTATGCTCTTTGATATACTTTGCCAGACGGACTTTGTTCTGGTACTTGATGTTCATAAACTCCTGCTGCGCCTTCACATCATCCGCATAGATTTTCAATCGTCCAATCTGCGGCAGATCTGTGATCCAGTCGTCCCCTATATGCGCTGTCACCCAATCTGCAAGAAGCGGATTCGCGTGGAGTAAAAACCGTCTCTGGGTAATTCCATTGGTCTTATTGTTAAATTTCTCAGGCATCATCTCATAGAAGTCTTTTAACTCCTGATGCTTTAAAATCTCGGTGTGCAGTCTTGCAACGCCGTTCACGGAATAGCCCGCTGCAATAGCGAGATGCGCCATTTTCACCTGGCCGTCGTAAACGATCGCCATCTTACGGATCTTCTCCTGGTTACCCGGATATTTCCGCTCAATCTCAATGATAAATCTGCGGTTAATCTCTTCCACAATCTGATAGACACGGGGAAGCAGTCTGGAGAAAAGCTCAATCGGCCATTTTTCCAGCGCTTCTGACATGATCGTATGATTCGTGTAAGCACAGGTCTTCGTCGTTACCGCCCATGCCTCATCCCATGTCAGATAATATTCATCCATCAGAATACGCATCAGCTCCGCAACCGCAACCGTAGGATGTGTGTCATTTAACTGGAACGTCACTTTCTCGTAGAACTTCCGGATATCATCATGTTTTCTCATATATTTCGCCACAGCTGCCTGTACGGAAGCAGAAATGAAGAAATACTGCTGTTTTAAGCGCAGTTCTTTTCCTGCATAATGATTGTCGTTGGGGTAGAGCACCTCTACGATATTTCTTGCCAGGTTCTCCTGTTCTACCGCCTTCTGATAGTCGCCCTTGTCAAAAGAATCCAGCTGGAAGCAGTTCACCGGCTCCGCATCCCAGATTCGCAGCGTGTTCACAATGCCATTGCCATAACCGACGATTGGCAGATCATAAGGAACTGCACGCACTGCCTGATAGCCTTCCTGCTTAAAATGCTGCCTTCCATTCTCGTCCATATAGACATTCACATAACCGCCGAATCGGATTTCCTTCGCATATTCCGGTCTTCTCAGTTCGAAAGGATTTCCGTCCTTAAGCCAATTATCCGGTACTTCCACCTGAAAGCCATCCCTGATCTCCTGCTTAAACATACCATAACGATAACGGATACCACAGCCATAAGCAGCATACCCCAGCGTTGCCAAGGAATCCAGGAAACACGCCGCCAGACGTCCAAGACCACCATTCCCAAGCGCCGGATCCGGCTCCTGATCTTCGATCACGTTCAGATCAAGCCCCAGCTCCTCCAGAGCTTCCTTCACTTCCCTGTATGCCTGCAGATTAATGATATTATTTCCAAGAGCACGGCCCATCAAAAATTCCATGGATAGATAATAGACCATCTTCGGATCCTGTTTCTCATACTCCTTCTGACTCTTCATCCAGTTATCCACAACCGCATCCTTGATCGCATAGGATACCGCCTGGAAAATCTGCTGGTCTGTAGCCTCCTCAAGACTCTTCCTGTAAAGCGTCTTCACATTGTAAAGAACACTTCTCTTGAAAAGTTCTGTATCAAAAGTTGATGTTGCAGTTTTCTTTGCCATTTATGCGCCTCCTCATCTGCTGCTTAATACGATATAAAACCGCTCCAAACAAATCGCCGCAAAGCGGTTCGTTTGCACAATACAGCCTTATTATATATTGTAATTGCCGTTTTGACTATCCATAATGTGCCAAAATTTACCTTTATTTATAGCAGTTCAGCCATCGGCCTCACTATTGTACGGCCATCCGGTGCCGCTACACCAGCTGTCTTACACCAGCTTTTCGATTGCGATCGTCACTTTTTCCCCATTGACATTCCACTCTTTGGACACTGCCAGCGTTTCATCCGTCACGATGGCATCCGCCAGCACCTTGCCGGAAACAGCCTCGATATTCTTCTGCACGATCTTCTCTACCTTATCGCTGCCGCTCACCGACACCCTGATATGATCCGTCACCTCGAAGTCTGCTTCCTTACGCATGGTCTGAATCTTGCTGATCACCTCGTACACAAAGCCTTCCTCGATCAGCTCTTCCGTCAGGTTCGTATCCAGCACCACGGTAACACTGTTGTCCGCCTCAGATACGTAACCATCCTTCTGGGCCGTCTCGATCAGCAGGTCTTCTTCCGCCAGCGCGATCTCAACACCGCCAACCTCGAATTTCAGCGCACCGGCAGATTTCAGTTCTTCCATGGCCTTCGTGCCGTCCACAGCGCTCAGATACTCTCTGATGCCGCCCAGCTGTTTGCCGTATTTCGGACCTACCGTCTTAAGCTGGGGTTTGAAGCTGTAGCTCGTAAAAGAGGATACATCGTCACAAAATTCGATCTTCTTCACGTTCAGCTCATCCTCGATGATCTCCTGATAGAAGCTGCCAAGCATATGCTCAGCCTTGACGAACATGGTGCCGATAGGCTGGCGGTTCTTAATATTGGCCGCATTGCGGGCCGCCCGTCCCATCACCACGATCTTCAGCACTTCTTCCATATCCTCTTCCAGCTTCCTGTCGATCATCGTATCATCCGCCGTCGGGAAGTCACACAGGTGAATGCTTTCCGGCGCGCCTGCGTTGATGCTCTTCACCAGATTCAGAT
>CATOJY010000058.1 GCA_951800685.1 uncultured Lachnospiraceae bacterium | reverse complement strand
TATCCCCGTGCATATCGCAAGCTTTGCTTGTGATACTGCTTAAATAGAATATTGAAAAATCTCTGATTTTTCTTTCTTATCCCCGTGCATATCGCAAGCTCTGCTTGTGATACTGCTTAAATAAAATATTATTGCACGAGAAAGCAGCATAAAAGAATGCTGCTTTCTTTATCATATCATAAACAGTACAAAGATAAACTCATTGGAAGGATGAAATTTTGTGTAGGAATTGGTAAAACTGACTAGCGCCTTATACCGTTCACCTTCACACAATTCATTCAGCGAAAAAGGAACCATACAAGACATTCATCTATTGCCGCAGCCGCTCCACCAGACTATTCTTCTCTACATTCCGGAAACACAGATACGGCACAAGCAGTGCAAACATAAGCAGAAGCGGCGTACAAACCATAAGTGGCAGCAGCGTAAACCGGAAAGTGGTAAAACCTCCCTCCACCATAGCGCGTACCCCGACTCCTACCACCAGGGAACTAATCGCATACGCACACAGCAATGTGATCCACGCATAGTCCAGTCCTTCGTAAACAAGAAGTTTACATAACTGTGATTTAGTCATACCTACACTCTGCATCATGGCAAATTCCTTTCTTCTGGACACGATAGAGGTAACTATAGAATTGATGAAATTCAGCACCCCAACCAGTGCAATCACGATGCTGACAACGTTACCCATCACGGCGCTGGATCTTGTCTCGCGATGGTACTGGGCAGCCTTAGAAGCTCTGGTGGTAAGCGGCAGACTCTCTCCCGTCTCGTCACTGTAACGGTCTAACATTTCCTGTGCTGCGTCCAGATGCGCATCCTCTACATTAAAGAACATCTTGCGCGGCGTATTTTGGGGCCAGCGCGCACGGAAGGTCTCCATGGGCACGATAAACTCCAGATAATGCCGGTCCTTACTTTCCACCCCGCTCTCTTTTGCCCCTTTCGTAACAACCCCAAACTCATCAAGCACCGTCATAATAGTATATTCCCGCCCCTCAATCTCAACGGTATCTCCCACAGAGACCGTAGGAAGAATCTGTCCCTCTTTCTTTTCAATGGCAAGACCGGTGGCGATTGCGTAATTTCCTGTAGCAAACTGCTTCGCGTCATAGCTCCCGGCAAGTATATGCTCCTCTGCAGTGTAAGCGTCAAGTACCATATCGTCCAGACCATAAATCACCGCCCCTGTAAGTTTCGCATTCATAGCTTCCTGTATGGATTTAGGTCCCGTAGGATCGTAAGATGCCCAGTCTTCCAACACCTCTTCTGTATAAAAATCCTGCATATTCACAATGGTCTGCTCGCTTAACGAAATCTCTGTCTCATGGGTATATTCGTAACCGATTCCCTCCAGGCCTTCCAACGCCGCCACCTGCATGGTCAATTCTGTATTCAGCGTATCACCATATGGGTCATATCCCTTCATATACTCTTCGCTGGTGGCCTGATCGATCTGGAAATCACTCAGTACAAGCTCTCCCAGATACTTCTCCATATCAAAAGCGGCATTCTTGGCATAGAAAGCACTCATCAGTGTCAGCCCCAGCGTCAGGGAGCAGATAACGGTTACGGTACGCTTCTTATTGCGTCCCAGATTCGACCAGGCAAGTGCTGGCAGGCTGGCGCTGCCGCTGCGCTTCTTCCCAGAGCGGCCTCCCCGCTGCACATCATTATAGCGAAGAGCTTCCATCGGCGACACCTTTCCCGCCATCCTGGCCGGACGCATACAGGAGACCAGCACCGTAATGCCCGTGAACGCCGCCGAACCGATAAAAATAAGTGGACTGGCGGATGCTGAAGCGCCATCCATCTGAATCCAGACCGGCACCAGCACTACTCCCAGCAGATAACCGAGAAACAGTCCCACCGGAATCCCCCGAAGACACAATCTTCCTGCCTGCCCATAGATCAGCTTCCTCAACTGTCTGGCCGTCATGCCCAGCGTTTTCAGCTTGCCATAGAATTGGACATCCGCTGTCACAGAAATCTGGAAAATATTATAAATAATCAGATAGCCAGCCACAAATACCAGGATCATGCCTAGATACATGGGCAGGCTCTCCTGCGTCGCCATGCGGTTCATTTCCGGGTCATAAGCCAGGTTCACACCGTAATCCAGCCCTGTCAGCCCAGTATCCTCCAGAATCTTATCCATGGTCCCTTCGATATTCCGATCGTTATGCAGGGTAATCTGCGCCATGTGAATGCCTGCAATCCTGGACGATGTTCCTCCTGTTTCCGTTTCCAGTTTAGCCACCATATCGTCCGCAAACGCTCCGCTTACCCATGCCATACTCGCATAGGAGGATTCATTCCCTTCCCAGAATCCACACAGCGTAAACTCCGACACTCTTGGCTCTGCTTCCGTATAATCCGCAACCCATAGAAGCTTCACAGGCTGCCCAAGCTCCTTTGGAATGCCCAGCTTATCTAATACAATGTCATCCAGTGCAATCTCATCTGCTGTCTGCGGCATTCTTCCCGTAGTGGGCTTCGCAAAAGAATGCACTGCATAAGTTTCATCCGCGAAACGTATCTCCACCTGCCGTCCCGCCAGGGCGCTGTTTTGTCCAAGTCCCACTACCGTACTCTGTCCGGCTTCCATTACCGAAGGATGGGCCGCGATTCTCTTTGCCTGCTCTTTCGTGATACTCTTAAAGGAAGCCTGCGCATCGTACCCCGTCTGTCTAAAGGTCATCTCGATCAGGTTCTTCTTCATGCTCTGACTCAATACAAAAAGAGTGGTAAACATAAGCGTCGTCAGTACAATCGCCAACGCTGTTACCAGATTACGCCCTCTGTTCTGCCTGAAAGCTCTTCTGTTCAAAACAGTAATCAGCTTAAAGTTCATTTTGTGGCCTCCTTCCCCGTCACGATCTTTCCATCCTCGATACGGATCACTTTGTCTGCTATAGCTGCGATATCAGGATTATGGGTGATCATCACGATTGTCTGGTGAAACTGGCCGCTGGTCACCTTCAGCAATCCAATCACGTCATCACTTGTCCTGGAATCCAGATTTCCTGTCGGCTCATCCGCAAGAATGATCGACGGTTTAGAGGCCAATGCGCGGGCAATCGCCACTCTCTGCTGCTGTCCGCCAGAGAGGTTGTTGGGCAGACTATCTAACTTGTTCTCCAGTCCCAGAAGCTGCACAATCTCCATGATAAACTTCTTATCCGGCTTTCTGCCGTCCAGGGTGATGGGAAAAATGATATTTTCCCACACCGTCAGCACCGGGATCAGATTATAATTCTGAAAAATAAACCCGATCTGCTTGCGGCGGAAGATTGTCGCCTGCTCACTGGTCAATTCAGACAGCTCCTGTTTCCCGATCCTGACACTCCCCTCGCTTGGCACATCCAATCCTCCAAGCATATGAAGAAGCGTTGATTTTCCACTCCCGCTCGTTCCGATGATTGCAGTAAATTTTCCCCGCTCAATCTCCAGATCGACGCCGTCCAGTGCCTTTACCAACGCTTCGCCTTTGCCATAATATTTCTTTAACCCTGCTGTTTTCACGATTGCTTCCATACTGTACTGTTTTCCTCCTGTCTCTCTGATTCTTTCAAAAGAATTGTAGCAGGTTTAAGTTACAGTTTCGGTACAGAAATGGTACAGTTTTGTACCACAGCTCTCTTTTTCGTTTCCAACACTATGTAAAATCTCAAGTCCTGGACGACAGTGCCCTGTTTCCCTGCTTCTGATGTCCGATCGTCACATAGAAAACACTCAGGAAGACCGCACACAGACACCAGGTCACGGGTTCTGCCGCCACAACGCCTGGATACCCCACCGCCGGCACAATGACCACCGCGGAAAGTACCTTCACTCCAAGTTCGATCGAACTGGAGAGTACTGGCAATATCTTATGTCCCATAGCCTGCATGGAATTGCGCAGGACAAACAGGACACCAAGAGGAAAGAAACAGATGGCACTCACCTTCAGGTTTAACAGTGCATTTGCGATCACGCCTTCATCTACTGTTCCCGTCATCCATATGACAATCATCCTCCCAAACAGCCAGGATAAACAGATAGAAATAAGCGACCATATAAATTCCATGCCAACCACCTTCCGGATTCCTTCCACAATCCGTTCATATTTCCTGGCGCCATAATTCTGCCCTACAAAAGTACTGCCGGCACCGGAAAAAGCGCCCATAGGAAGCATGATCATCTCTCGAATCCTGTTGGAAGCAGTGTGGGCTGTGATGACCGCCGTTCCGAGATTATTGATTGCCCTCTGTAAGATAACGGAACCCACAGAATATACCGCCTGCATCAAAGCCATGGAAAATCCCATGGAAAACATTTCCTGCAGCAAAGCCCCCTCAGGCTTAAAATCTGTTTTCTCCGGAATATATTCCTTATATTTGCTGAAAATATAACTGCCACATAAGAGCGCCGATACCGCCTGTGCAATCACTGTTGCCAGCGCTGTTCCCCCGATACCACTTTTCATAACTACAATAAAAAGAACATCCAGCGTTAGATTCAATAAACTGGAAAAAATCAGAAAATACAAAGGTGTCTTACTGTTTCCCATAGCTCTTAAGTAGCCAGCACAGGCATTATAGGCGACGGTGGTGACCAATCCTCCCAATATAATTGCAATATAAAGATAAGACTGTGCAAAGATATCATCCGGCGTGTGAAGCATACGCATGAGCGGCTTTAAAAACCCAAGAGAAAAAACTGTCAAGACCACCGTGATAGATAAGTTCAACATAATCATGGATGCCACAGCTTTCTTAAATCTTTTCTTATCTCCCGCCCCAAAATAACGGGAAAGAACAATACAGTACCCGTTGTTGAGCCCCCAGGTAGCATTCATCAACAAAGAATAAACCGCACTGACAGCGCCGATCGCCGCGATCGCTTCTTCTCCCAAAAAACGGCCCGCTATCACGGTGTCCGCCAGATTATATACCTGCTGGAAAATATTTCCTATCATTAATGGAATCGCAAATGCTAACAGCAGATGCAGCGCAGGCCCTTCCGTCATATTAGTCGTCTTTGCAGTTTCCATACTTTTCTTCATAATTATTTCCTCCTCATTACTCTCTTATCCCATCCTGGCCCCAGGATCACCGCATCACACAGATCACTTGCTGCCTTACTGGCTTTGCAGCCGCTCTGTAATGCTCTCCCGCCTCACCATCCGCAGGCAGCACAAAGGAACTGTCACCGTTGCCGTAAATAGCACCGGCAATACGATCCAGAGGGGTAGAAGGGAATAACGCCACGTGATACACCATTGATCGGTATTCGCAAGCCACCACTTTCCCCACACCCACGTAGTGACCGCAGTGACAGGTACAAACACTGACACAAGGATGCCAAAATACAGTATCCCCTCCCAGAGAATCATCCTGTACAGCTGCCGCCCGCTCATGCCCAGACTTTCATAGACAGCAAACTCTTTGCTGCGCATCAGGATCCTGCTCACCAGAGCATTACAGAAATTCAGGATCCCAATCAATAACATAACACCGCCCACAAACAGCGGTATCAAATACCGGTGAAAGATTGCATTATGGAAATTCCACTGGTAATCGCCAAAGGACGTCACTGTGATCCCGGTTCCCTCCAGAAGCTGCCGCAGAAATTCCTCGAACACTTCCTGCCTGTTCCGGTCGATCTCCACTGCTATATTACGGATGCCATGTCCCGGAAATAGCTCATCGAACGTCTCCATAGGCATATAGTAGGTCACATTAAACTGCGCCTCCCGGCTCTCCGCCCCGGAAACGATGGTTGTCTCGTAGGGTACCACCGCCATGATTTCAAACTCCTTACCTGCTATCATAAAGCGGCTCCCCACGGGCGGCGTCGTCCTGATCTCGGAAGAATCCGCCCCGGCAGCGATGACGTACGCGCCCGTTGCAAATTTTTCCGGCACAAAGTCGCCCTCTATCACAATGCCTCTCGCCATCGTATTTTCCAGCATCAGACCGCTCACCCCTGCTACGATACCCATATATTCTCCACTTTCCCGCATCCTCTCGTAACCCGCTATCCAGTCTGGTTCGTCCCGCATATGATCCTTGCGGACCATGCCGCTCGCATCTTTCCCCTCAAAAGTCGCCACAATAGGCGCTCGCATCTCTTCCGATGCATACAGTGATACCTCCATGGTACTGATAGCCCCAACATCCCTCACCGCTGGGTGCTCTGCCAGCTTCCGAAGAAGCTCTGGCGTAATGCTTTGGCTATTTGGATTATAACGCTGCATGCTCATTGTGGCAGAGGCGTCCTCCAACCGGTAATCGTTTAACGCCAGACCGTCCACATATTTGTCCTCGTCGTAGCTGGCCTGTTGTGTCCAAATCCCACATAGAATACACAAAGGCAAAAGCAGGGAAAAGACCGTAAATGCCGACTGTCCCTTATGCCGCACCAGACCGTCAAAAGCCATCCGCGCAGTCATAGCACGACGCCTTCTAGCCCCGTGCACTTTCCTTTTCCGCTCTCCCTCCACAAACCTCATCGCTTCCACCGGACCGCTTCTTGCCACCCGGAAAAGGGGCAAAGCACAGGCCGCCAACGTGGTCAGCCAGGCAAACAGTGCACCCACAATAAAAGGCCAGGTGCGGAAAAACTGAAATGCCGGATTCTGTTCCAAACCGATCACCACCAAAGGCGCTGCCGCCGCATGCAGCACAAAACCGCACAGCCACCCCGGCAGAAGCGCCGGCACACAATAAAATGCCGCCCGCCATGTGTTAAGTGCACGGATCTGTCTGGGCGTCATGCCCAGGCTCTTGACCATGCCATAGAAACGGACATTCTGCTCCATGGAAATACGCACGATATTGTAGATCATCAGCACGCCACACGATACCACGATACCGTTCATCCGGTAATAGTCCATAGCCTGGCTGTATGCAAACTCCCGTCTAGCCTCATTGTACGCCAGATTGGTGCTATAGGAGATATCCCGCAGTCCCAGACTGCTTAACAGTCTCTGCGCTTGTTCCTCCAGATTCCCCGGCCTGTACAATGTCACACCAAGATCCACTCTCTCTGGCTCATCAGGGCATAAAAGTTCTGCCGTCTGTGCAGTGATCCAGGCACAGGTCTCCGTCTGTCCCATCAGACTGTCCCACCAGCCGCACAGCCGGAACGTATCTTTCCGCTCCGATCCACCATCTGCCGGCGTCCAACAAAGCACAACTTCTGTCCCGATCTCGTGGGGGATTGCCAGGGAATTCATCGTAATCTCATCCAGCGCGATCTCTCCTTCTTCCTTTGGCATCCTTCCATGCAGCGGCACCGCCTCCGTCTCTTTAGCCCAACCGTCGGAGACCACCGCCAGCTTCACGTTGCGGTATTCCATCATGTCATCACTCAAAACCCCGATGGCCGTCAGCGTGACCGTCTTTCGCACACTGCTCTGCTCCCGCAGCGCCGCTGCCTCTCTCCTGCTCACATCATAGAACAGAATATGACTGTTAGACCCATACATCATCCTGTAAGTATGGAGATAACCATCCTGAATCATCCCACCCAGCAAAAAGGAAAAAGTATACAGCATACATACCAGCGCCACCGACGCCATCAGAAGGAAACTTTGACCCTTATGAAATTTCATATCCCGCCACACCAGCTTACGACAGACTTTCAGATTGTTGTTCTTAAGCACCGTTAGCCTCCATCCTGCGCCCTGCTCCTACGAAATGATCCGACCATCCTGCATGCTGACCACCCGGTCCGCCAGCTGTGCCAATTCCAGATTATGGGTAATCAACACCAGCGTCCTGTGATACAACTCCGTCGTCATCTTCAAAAGTCCCGCCACATTCTGTCCGTTCTTCGAATCCAGATTTCCTGTCGGCTCATCTGCCAGAATAATGGGCGGTTTCATCATCAAAGCCCTTGCAATGGCTACCCGCTGCTGCTGTCCCCCAGAAAGTGCTCCCGGATACTCCTGCATTTTGCCTGTAATCCCTAGAAGCGTCGTGATCTCCTGCAGATACTTTTCATCAGGTCTAGACCCATCCAGATCCAGCGGAAAAAAGATATTCTCCTCCACGGTAAGCGTCGGCACCAGATTATAATTCTGGAAAATAAAACCCACCTTCTTACGACGGAAAACCGCCCGCTGCTCCTCCCGCAGACCAGAAAGTTTCACACCATCTATGGTCACCTCACCCTCTGTGGGTACATCCAATCCACCCATCATGTTAAGAAGCGTTGTCTTGCCGCTGCCCGATGCACCCACGATGGCCGTAAAAGTTCCCTGCGCAATCGCCAGATTTACACCATCCAACGCCTTCACCTGACTGCTGCCGCTGCCATAGTATTTTTTCAGATTCCGTATGGTTATGATGTCCATTGTTGTCTTTCCTTGCCTATATTTTCAATTACTTTAAATTATCCTTCTAGGTGAAAATTTTGAGACCAATTTATAGTATAACAAAAACATCTGTCTGGACGCAATATCTGTCTGCAATCATTTTTAAAACTCTACCCTTATAGTATAGTTTACGTTTCCTTTTCCCTATTTAAAAGAAATATCTTTCATACAATACTGTACACAACTAAACGGGGACTGTCCTCCAGTCCCCGTTATCTATACCACGTCCCTTTATTTGATATGATCCTCTACAAGCGCCTGCATCTGATCACAATAACTGTCCAAATCTAATTCCTCCAGCATATATTTCTGGAACAGCTCTCCCACCGTTTCAATATACTCCATGGAGTTGGCTGGAATCGGCCGTACCTGCATCTCTACTGAATTCAGGAAATCACATATTTCTGCATACCCGGTAACATTCAGATCTTCCCTCAGAAGATCTGTTCTGGCGGGAAAACTGTTCACCATCTCAACATAAAGTCTGCTTCCTTCCTTACTGACCGCATAGCTCATAAACCGCTTGGCTGCCTCTTTGTTCTTTGAAGCTTTATTCAACGCATATTGCCATGTTCCGATATATGTCACATGATTTCCGCCTAGATCCGGCAGCGGCGCCATATGGATCTTGTTTTTTCCATACACACCTGCCTCCACATATTTCTTAAGGCTGCCGCTGTACATAAACACCATACCATATTTTCCATCGATGAACTTCTGATTCATCTGCTCATATTGGTCTATCATCTGGTCTTTCGGCGTATAACCTTGGTCAATACACTCCTTCAAAAAAAGTACAGCCTCCCTCGTCTTCTCATTTTCCCAGTCAAAATAGTCTCCTCCGAAAAGGTTGATTAATTCACCCAGTTCATTGTACACATAGGTTTTCTCCCAGGATCCGCCATAAGCATATCGTCCTTCTCCCCAATCATAAGAAAGAAATCTCCTAAACTCTTCTTCCGTTTCAATCCCAGTGAGTCCAGCCTCTTTAAGCCATTCCTCGTTAACCCAAAGCGCCAAAACATCCAGCATATAGGGCGCTGAATAAATCTGACCACCTGCCATTGTTGTCTTGCTCAGATATTCCATTTGAAATGCCTGGACAGTTTCTTTATTCATAACATCATCCTGCAGCGGTTCCAGATATCCCTCATTCTTGAAAGCGTTTATCATTTCATCATTTACCGCAAAAATGTCCACGGAGGAATCTCCCGCTGCCAAAAGTGAGGAGACTTTCGCATGACGAGAATCAGCATTTGCCGGATAAGGCAGGAGATTGATCTTCATCTGCAGTCTCTCCTGTAACTCATCAATATATGCCACAAAACTGGCATCTTCTGCGTCCACATGCATCACCGTAATCTCCTCTTCCCACACATGTTTGTCCGCATCTTCTGTCGTCTGCAAAACATTTTCTTTCCTTCCACAACCGCCAAATCCTATGACCGCCAGACCAATCCATACGATTACTATCCGAAATCTCTTTCTATGACTTTCTCCTCTCTTTTTCATAATGTAATATCCCCCATGGCTGAGCCTATCCCAACAATATTATGTGTTTGTCAACTGACAGGCCTGAGGGGCCCCGTTTTATCGGGGCCACCTGTCTTCTTTCTTCATCAATACGGGAAACGGATTATGCGGCTCTGCCTGATACCAGTATGCCACGGATGCCACATCGTCCTGACGCTCAAAGTTCCCCTTATGGCACGTTCCGATCTGCTGGATCGTCACCCGAAGATCCTCCTCAAAGAGCACCGGATCCATGATATGCCAGCGGTAGAATCCTCTCTGCGGCAGCGTATCGTCGTTATGATAGAAATTATGTACATCCAGGTCATGATGGGAATAGTAAGGGTATCCCATAAATGGCGTGGAATAGGTATTCTCCACGGTTCTGCCATCGCACTGGCTGGCGAAACTCCAGGCACCGCCGAAGTAATCCTCTGTCCCTGTCCCACAAATAGTAGGATAGCGATCATCCCCGTCCAGATAGAATTTAATCTCGCCTTCTCCCCACCAGTAACGCTCCAACGCCGTCAGCGCCATATACGTGCCAACGTAGTGGCCTCTGCCCTTCACCTGGTCTAAGATCGTGTAATCCTTCTGCAGCTGCGTGATCCGTTCTCTTCGCCACTGCGCATGGAAATAGCAGATATCCACTGGCAGCTCTTCTGTCAGAAGATAATCCACCTGGTAGAAAAAGGCCGGTACCTCAACCTCATGCTGGTTTTCCAGCGTGATCTTCGCCTTCTTATGGAATGGCATCGGGAAATAGCAGTTCATGCCCCGCGCAGGGTTAACCACAATCGGCATGGAATTGACAACGCAGCCTCTCCCGAAACCACAGCAAAAGAAATCTCCCAGCGGCGTCTCCACAGAAGGCGTCTCCTCATCATCCCAATACATCCTAAGCACCAAATCCCGCAGCACATAATAGTCTTTCTGTGTACGGTCCGTTACTGTCATCCAGATATGCTGGATCACACCAGGTCCCTCAATCTCCGCCAGCGTCGTCACGCTCCCAGGCGCCAGCCCATGAATACAGGGCGCCCCTTTTCTGGACGGGCCCAGCGCACTTTCAGCCATGCCGCCCTTGCCCTTCTCCCCGTGGGGATTCTCACAGTTGATCGACCTGCTCTTCCCTCTTTTTGCCAAAGGCAGCATACCCAGGCCGCCAATAAAACTTTGATACATATTAAATCCTCCTTCCGTATTTCTTAACGAAGCCTCCTATAGCGCAAGTTTTTGAAATTCTTTTCATACTAATACCCATGCATATCGCAATCCTGCTTACGATACTGCTTAAATAGAAAATTGCAGAATCTCTGATTTTTCATCCTATGCCTTTACCCCGCCAGCCATAATACCATCCATAATTTGTTTCTCAAACACAGCTACGAAAATAATGATTGGCAGTAAGATAATCCATCCCATAGCGCTGACCAGATCCCATGGTACACCATACATATTATCACGAAGCGGCAGCTGTACGATAGCTACACTTAACACTTGAATTCCATTTGAGTAATATAACGGTGTAAAAAAGTTATTCAGACAGTTGATAAAATTAATAATACACACCGTCGCAATCGCCGGTTTCATCAGCGGCAGCACAACTAGGAACAGTCTCTGTACAAAATTCGCACCGTCAATGGAAGCCGCTTCCTCCAGAGAAACCGGGATCTCTGACACAAAGTTTCTCAAGATCAGCACCGTAAAAGGGATAACCGAACTGATATAGAGAATAATCAATCCTGGATAGGTATCGAATAACTTCACTTTCTGCATAAATTCGTAGAGCGGACGCGCTGTAACTACTTCTGGAATCAGCATCGTCGCCACAATGAAGCCAAAGGCCAAACTGATGGCTTTTGACCGGAATCTTGCAAACGCGTAAGCACCCATCACACAGATGATCGTACCCACCACCAGCGTAACACCAATGATAATAACTGTGCTGCCAATCTTAGCCAAAAGTCCCACATTTTGTATCAAAAAGGTATAGCTGTCTAGCGTCGGATGATCCGGCAGATAATCAATCGGTTTCTTAAACAGTTCTCCTGGCGGTGTAATCGATGAAATAAAGATCCAATAAACCGGAAATAGGATGAAAAATGCCACCAATGCAAACAAAACCCATTTGATCACTACAGTCAGCCATCTATATACTTTATATTTCAAATCTATATTTTTTTCCATAGTTTTCCTCCATCTCGGCCCTGCTTTGTGCGCATGAACGAGTTATCTTTCCCTCCATTACCGGTCAATCTTCAAAGCGGCTCATAAACCGCATATTGAACCATGAAAACATTGCCATTACGAAGAACAGAAGCACTGCCAGCGCCGCCGCATAACCTACATTCAGGTTGGTAAACGCCTCCATCGTGATCCGGTATGCGATCAGAGAAGTATCTTCTCCGGGTCCGCCGGACGTCATAGAGTAGACCAGATCAAAACCAGTCAGCCGCCAGAGCGTAAAGGGAATACACAGTGTAAGAACGTTTCTCATAATCAGCGGCAGCGTTATATAAAGAAAAGACTTGATCCCGTTCGCCCCGTCCACCTTGGCCGCTTCATAGATATCACTGGAAATGAACTGCAGTCCGGATAAGACCAGAATGGCAAAAAAGGGAAGATCTTTCCAAAGATCCAGGGCGATGACCGCCGCCCTTGCCGTGCCAGTATCAATCAGCCAATTCAGTTCGAAGCTTGGAAGGAACCGCCGTACGAAATCGTTGATCAGACCATAATCATTATTAAACGCCCATTTTCCAGCCATACCGATCACGACCGCCGGCATCGCCCAGGGGATGAGTACGATCGTGCGCAGAAAACGGCGCCCTCGAAATTTCATATTTAGAATCAGGGCCAGCACCACACCAAGTATGATATGGAAGAACATGGAAATTACCACAAAGATTGCCGTAAATTCCAATGTTGTGAGTACTTTTTGGTCCTTGAATATATTCAGATAATTAGATATTCCGGCAAATTCATGGACGCCGCTCAAAATCCTGATATCGTAAAAGCTGTTGACAACTGTCTTTATAATTGGATAGATCGTGGTAAATCCCCTGAGAAGCAGTACTGGTAAGATCAGTACCCAGGCGATCCATTGAAGTGACTTTTTATTGATCATGCAATCCTCCTTTTCCTATTCTCTGTAACCATCTTACTAGGTAAGCAGACTCTTCTATAAAGCCAAAATCGCTCTACACAGCAAAGGAGGTAACACAGGGACAATATGCATGTTGTCCGCTGCACTGCCTCCTTCCTGCATCAGAATGCTTATTTGTTATAAGTTTCTACATATTCCTGCGCTTTTGCACAGAAGTCATCCAATGTGATTTCATCCTTCACATAAGACTGGAAGATCGTTCCCATCGCAGAGATAAATTCCATTGTCTGCGGCAGCATCGGACGTCCTTTTACGACACATTCCTCTGCGTATCTGGAATACATCTCTTTCGCGGGATCCGTATCTGGAACAACGTTGGCCGCTACATCCTTTCTTGCCGGATATCTGTCAAACGCTTCATAGGAAGCCTTCATTCCTTCTTCACTGGCCATATACTGCAAGAATTTGAACGCTGCGTCCTTGTTCTGGGAAGCCGTATTCAATACATAGCTCCAAGAATCTGTGAAGATATATTTCTGGTCAGAAAGCTGTGGTACCATTGCCATATGGATCTTATCCGCTCCCAGCATACCCGCCTTATCATAATCTGTTCCTAAGCCCCACATAAACAGGCTGCCATATTTGCCATCGTTGAATTTCGGATTCATCTGCTCATATTTGTCAGCGATCTGGTCGATCGGCGTATAGCCCTTTTCCACCATCTCATGGATGAATTCCATCGCTTCCCTGTTTGCCGGATTGGTCCAGTCAAGATAATCGCCGCCGAACATATTGACAAACTGTGCGATCTCATTGAATACATAGGTCTTCTCCCAGGAACCGCCGTAGCCATATCTGCCATCTCCGGAAGCTGCCTCTAAATACTTCATGAAATCCTCTTTTGTATCCAATGAAGTGATCCCCACCTCATCCATGATCTGTTGGTTCACCCAGAATGCCAGATAACCTGAATAGCCAGGAACGCCGATGATCTGTCCGTTCTTGTCTGTGATCATATCTTCCACATAACCCTGCGGAAATTCACCACGGATATCTTCAGTCATGACTGTGTCATTGAGTCCCTCCAGCCAACCGGAATTCTTAAAGGATGCGCTCATCTCATCATTGATCTCCAGAATATCTACACTTGCATCCCCAGTAGAAAGGATCGTTGTAATCTTCTGCTGTCTTGTGTCAGAGTCTGTGGGTGCTGCGATCACATTGATCTTTAGACCAGTAGCACTTTCCACATTCGCCAGCCAGTCAGGGAAATCCTCATCGGTGGAGTTAATGGTATATAAAGTCAAATCATAGGCACCATCCCCACTGCCTGTCTGTGCAGCCTTATCATCGGATACTGTCTCTGTGGATGCTCCATCATCAGAAGCTGCCTCCGTACTGCTGCTGTCTCCCCCACCATTGTCTGCATTCCCGCATCCTGCGAGAAGAGAACCTGTCATAGCCGCTGTCAGCAAAACACTCACAAGTTTCTTTTTCATTGCTTTTCCTCCTTTTGTTCTGGACGTTCATCCCGTCCCTCGTCTATCCAGTTAACGACATCAGAAATTCCGCTTCCGGTCTTGCAAAAGCTTCCGTATATATGGCCTTGGCAAGCCCCGGAAGAAGAAATGTGCTATGTCGTTCACCGTGACTTTAGGGTAACAAAAAGAAAAACCGATAAAAATACAATTTCTTTTGATTCATTTATATTATTTTATTATCTGTTGAATTTGTGAAAATGCTTTTTTATAATGAGCACAAATCATTTACGTAAAGAAACTGCGTATTCCATCAAAAATGCTGCGGCATAGAAAAGGATATCTTATGAATATGATTGTTCGACAATTTCGCAGACTGTTTTCCCGCTTCCATGTCAAATTACTGGTAGCCTTCTTATTATGCACACTCATGCCTCTGGGGATGGTGAGCTATGTTTCCTATACAGTTTCCAGCTCTATCGCCTGGGATAAGATCATGGAAGCTTCCATCCTCACGGCAGACCAGCTCCACGCTCAGATCTCCGCCAAAATCCGGCAGGCCGAGAATGTCGCAGACGCCCTGCAGTACAATATGTATACCTTAGAAAGCGCTAACGAGCAGGAACTTTCCGCCTATCTGGACACCCTTACGCTGCTGCGCAAGAACATTTCCCTCTACCTGTCCTCCTTCGATTTTTACCAGATCTGTGTCTTCCTAAAAGACGAAAAGTTCGGGAGCAGTGAAGGGCTTTATTTCTATCCCTTAAGCCAGCTTGATCTTCTCGCTGTGTCGCCAGAAGACCTGCAGACGCTGGGCGCCTCCTCCTTATGGCTCTACAGGCCCCAGGTCCAGACCCCTTTTATGCTATCGTCATACAAAACGACCGATTCTGTCATCTGCTGCCGCGCTCTGTTTAACCAGGGCAGCGGCCAACTGGATTACGCCTATTTTATCCTGATGGATACAGCCGATTTCTCTGATATGCTCGCGGCATCCTTTTCTAATGTAGATACCCGCGGCTACCTTGTAATGCCTGGCGGCACTATCATTGCGGCCTCTGATCCGGAATTGTACGGAACAACGCTTTCCCAAGACTTTCTACAGGAGATAAAAAAAGGGGAAGATCCTTACTTCGTCTATGAAGACTCTTACATTCATGCTTCCGTACTGGATAACGGCTGGTATCAGATCACAGAGATCCCCCAAAGTTACATCACAGGCAGTATGGTTGTTCTGCTGCGTACAATCCTCATTATGCTCCTCATCACTCTGCCGGTAACTCTGCTGGTTATCCTGTTTATCTCCCGGAGTCTCTCTGTCCGTATCCATACGCTGTCCAGCGCCATGGAAGCCTTCCGGCTGAATTCCGGGCCGCCATCCTGCAAGCCTCTGACAATTCCGAAGCCTGATGACGCCTCCCTGTATGATGAGATCGACATGCTTGGCCTGACATTCGAACAGATGCAGGCAGCGATCCAGAACAATTTAGACTCCATATTAAAACTATCCCTTCGGGAAGAACGGCTCAAATACCAACTCCTGCAATCCCAGATCAATCCGCACTTCCTATATAATATTCTGGGTTCCATCAAGACCTGCCAGTCTCTCGGCCGGTTGGACGTGGCCGACCAGATGATTACGGACTTGACACGTTTTTACCGGCTGACGCTGCATAAATCTGAGGAGCTGATTCCTCTGCGGGATGAACTGGAGATTGCAACCCTCTACCTGAATATGGAAAAACTTTGTCACAACAACAATCTGGAATGGCAGATTCATCTGGAAGACGGTATAGAAAATTTCCTCATCTGCCGTTTTACCTTACAGCCCATTCTGGAAAATTGCATCCTGCACGGTATCTCTGCCCAGACACCAAATATCCTGATCCAGATTTCCGCAGACTACGGAGACGATACCGTCATCATCAAACTTTCGGACAACGGCGCGGGCATCTTTCCTGAAAAACTGCTGGAGCTGCAGCAAAGTCTCCGAAACCAGACTGTAAATTACGAGAAACATTTCGGTATCTGCAATGTAAATGCCCGTATTTCCAGCACACATTATGGCAGCGGCCATATCACAATTGACAGTCGCCCCCTGCAAGGTACCTGTGTTATCATAGAATTTTCTCAGATGGAAGGAGTGGAAACAGAATGAAAAAGATTATGTTAGTAGACGACAATGCCTTATCTGTGGAAGGTATCAACAAAAATATCGACTGGGCTTCCTTAGATGCCGAAGTGATTCATATAAAATACAGCGGTCTCTCCGCCCTCGAAGCTCTGCGGGAAAATACCGTCGACATCATCATCTCTGATATTGAGATGCCAGACTTAGATGGAATCGACATGAGCCGGCAGGTAATCGCAGACAATCCCTTTATTAAGATCATTCTGATTTCCGCCTACGATAAATTCGAGTATGCCAAAAATGCGATCCGCATTGGTGTCTATGACTACATCGAAAAGCCGATCGATTACATTTATTTGACAGAAAAGATACGGGGCGCCTGTGCCCTGATTGATCAGGAGCAGAAAAACCTGAAATTACTTGAACTCAGCCGTCCTGCTATGGTTGAGAAGTTCTTTCTTGATCTTCTGAACTATTCTGGTAAAGAAGCCGCTTACCATCTGACCTCGCACATGGAATATCTGAACCTGAAACTGCAGTACCGCTTCTACAATGTCACGATATTCCATGTGGAAAATGCTTCTGAAATAAAAAAGGAACTGGGCGTTGCCCAATACGAGATGCTGCTGTACCAGATCCTTGATACAATCCGGGATGACTGCAAAATATTTGACTGCTCATATCTCATCAAGGGCTTTGACTGCCTGAAACTGATCCTGGGGCAAAACAGCTCCAGTGCGAATCACTTTCTGCAGACGATCCACACGATCGCATCAGATATTATTACCAAAAACCAGAATTCCGGCATCTCCCTAAACATTGGCATCGGCAACATTGTCTCCGATCTGTGGAACGTACATTTTTCCTACAAAAGTGCAGACCATGCCCTGGAATACCGTTTTTTCTTTCCACAGAAGAACATATTTGATACCAGAGAAGCCTTCGGTAAAAATCTCTCCTTAGAACCCTTTTCCGACACTAGGGAAGAAGAATTGATCCGTCTGATCTGCCAGAAAGACTATGACTCCATGGAACAATGGATCAAGAATTTCTCCACAGAACTGTTAACCAAATATCAGGCGAAAGATTTCGTCTTCGTCCGCACCTATAATCTTCTGGGAAGGCTGTTAAAATTTCTCTACGAGCTGGATATCGAAACCAAAGATCTGGAGGAGAAGATCGCCCGCACTTACTCACAGTTATACTCCTTCAATACCAGTGAAGAATTTTTCTCCTGGCTTTCTGAGATCTGCAATCTTGCATGCCGGAAATTGGACAGTTCTTTAAAGACTTACCATAACCAATTATGCGAGCAGGTTATCGGCTATATCCGGGAAAACTACCAGAATAATGAACTGTGCCTGCATGAGATCGCCCGCTTCGCCAATGTCAGCCCTGCCTATCTAAGTGCACTTTTCAAGAAGAATATGGAGGTCAGTATCAGCGATACGATCACTGCCACCCGCATTGAAGCTGCCTGCCAATATCTGAGAAACTCCACCCTTTCCCTGCGGGAGATCAGTGAGAAGTGCGGCTATGCCAATCAATATTATTTCTCTACCAGTTTTAAGAAGAGTAAGGGGATCTCACCTTCGGTGTACCGGGAAGGTGCAAACTGACAGAGCTCCCCTGCTCTGCCGCCTCTCCCTGGTACAGAATCCTAAAGTCCATACTTCGTTACATCAACAAATACACAGAAAACGTACTCCCCTCACCCTGCACGGACTTTACGCTGATATACCCTCTCTGCCTCGTGATAATCTCCTGTGCAAGATACAACCCCAGACCGACACCCTCCTGTGCTGCCGCAGTCTCACTGCGCCAGAAGCGCTTGAACACCTGATTGCACTGCTCTTCCGGAATACCCATACCGGTATCTGCAATATCCACGCGGGTATAGAACTGCCATGGACGGACACTGATCCTGATGCTGCCGCCTGCCGGCGTGTACTTGACCGCATTGTCCAGAACATTTTCCAGCGCCTCCGCCGTCCATTTCCCGTCATGCCTGGCTGTAATGCTGTTGTCACACTCCACTGACAGCTGAATCTGCTTCGCCTCCGCCCTGTCCCAGATTCCGTTTAGCGCCTGCGCGATCGTATCATACAGACTCGTTCTTTCTATATGCAGGGCAAAGGTTCCCGTCTCCAGCCGTGACATCTTGATCAAAGACTGCAACAGAAAATCCAATTTATTGATCTGCTCCGCCATAGTGCCCAAAAATTCCCCACGCTTTTCCGTACTCAAATCATGAGACTGCAGGATTCCCATGAACATCTGCAGATTGGCGATGGGCGTCTTGACCTGATGGGAAATATCCGATACCAGCTCCTGGATCACCTGCTTGTCCTGTCTGCTCTGTCTGCGCCCCTCACTCATTAAGTCATAATACTGCATAAATTTGCCCTGGATCCTGGCTGTCAGTGTATCTTCATAGGGAAAGTACTCCTCCGGCTTCCGTTCCGCGATCAGGTCATCTAATGTCCGGCAAAGCTCATCCGCGAATCTGCACAACTGCCATCTCTGCCACAGGCTCCACAAAAGCCCCAACACGCACAATCCACCGCAAAGCCCCAGAAGCGCCGCCTGTATATTTGCCTGCGGCACCCAAGTCCACACCACAAAAAAGAAACAGCCGAACATGACCGTCCCCGCCACCAACACACACCATCGCATTACGCTGTCCACTCTCTGACCCATTTCTTACTCTCCAATTCTATCGTTAACGGTATACCTGACATTACCTGTTTTGAGATTCCCAGATATACCCCATCCCGCGCACCGTCTTGATATACCCGTGCTGCTCATCTTCAATCTTCGCTCTAAGCCTGTTCATCGTTACCGTCAGCGTATGGTCGTCGATAAAATTTCCGTCACAGTCCCACAGCTTCTCAAGCAATAGCCGTCTGGTAACCACATTGCCGGCATTGGCTACAAGCACCCGGAGCAGCTTATATTCGTTAGGTGTGATCGACAGTTTCTCACCGCCCCGCACGGCAGCCAGCGCCTCGAAATCCAGCTGCAGAAAATTATCCTGGTAGCACGTTCCTTCTACAATTTTTCCTGCCGCTGCGCCTATCCCGCCGGCTGCAGCGCCGCGGCGCAGGGCGACTTCCACTTTTTTCAACAAGATCGGCATACGGAAGGGTTTGGTCACATAATCTTCCGCTCCCAGGTCATACCCACTTAGCATATCCTCCTCCAGATCATTGGCCGTCAGAAAGATCACCGGCAGTTCCGGATGCAGACTCTTGATCTTCCCACACAGTGCAAATCCGTTCCCGTCTGGCAGATTGACATCCAGAAGCGCCAGCGAGAAGTTCTCCTGCTCCACAAGATATTCCGCCTTCCGGCAGTTATAAGCTGCCTGCGTCACATATCCGGCGGCGTCCAGCTCAAAACAAAGTCCTGTGCTCAATGCCAGGTCATCTTCTACCACTAATATCCGTTCCATGATCAACTCTCCATCATAACCGTTTTTACTATTTGCTATGTCAAGTATAGCAAAACGATTCTTAAAAAGGAAGCGGAACCCCTTTGGAATCCCCCTCCCTTTCATAAGCCCTCTATAGATTCTTCAACATACTTTCCATCATTTCTATACATGCTGCCGGTGTAAAAATGGGCAGCAGCACATCATGCGTTTCCTTACGGATAATGTAACACAGATCTGTTACAGCAGACGCCGTAATATATGCATCCGCTCTGCATTTCCTTATCTTTCGAAACAGCTCCATACTGATGTCACAATTTTCCTTTTCAATACCATGTCCAGAATCACATTCGTATCAATCAACAGCTTCATAACGCTCTCTTATCCTTTCCTGTTGATATTCCTCCAACGCTTTTCCCGTATCCGGTACGACCCTGACTATTTCCCAGAATATGTCATCCAGCGATTGCTTCTCAGCGGATGCGCAGCCATGATACTTCTTCTCATGAAAAATCGCCTTTGGCAACGTCCTGTTAACTCATTTTTTGTGACTGTATGGCGTATTTTTGCTCAGCCCAAACCGCCGTCCTTCGGCGCATCCAGCCGGAACTTCACACAGTTCACCGTACTGCTGTCCGCTCCCACAAACGCCTCGAACTCCCCGGCTTCGCTCTCCCACCGGTCATTCTCCGTCAGAAACCGCA
>CATOJY010000057.1 GCA_951800685.1 uncultured Lachnospiraceae bacterium | reverse complement strand
TGGTAATGGGTATCACCTCATACCAACGCATTAAAGAAGGACTGGTCGCCATGGGTGTTGAGGAAGCACAGATGGCGGCAACTATTTCCACAAAAGTGATTGACGCGGATCAGGTAGCCGGGGTATCAGCAGAGTCACAAGGAAGCGAAGAATATAACGCTCTGCTGGAAAGCATGCTTGGCGTTATGCAGGATTGCGGCATTGAATATTTGTATACTTTATATACGGATGGCAATAAAGTATACTACGGGATTGACGCGGACAGTACGGGAGACGGCAATCAATACGGCACCGTTTTCGAGACGTCGTATCAAGAACTGAAATCCGTTTTCGACGGGGAAATGTATGTGCAGGACTATATTGATTCCACCGTAGACGGCGATCTGATTTCGGCATATATGCCCCTTATTGACAGCAGTGGAGAAGTTGTCAGCATTGTGGGCTGTGATTACAATGCGGCCGGAGTCGTTGAGCGTTTGTCTAAGGCTCTTGGACGCGTAATACAAATTTCTCTGATCTGCCTGGCCATCGCCCTGTTAATCCTCAATGTTACAGTAGGACAAGTGATCAGGACACTGCATAAAGTTGACGGTAAAATCTATGATCTGGTACATAATGAAGGCGACTTGACGCAGACTCTGGATGTCCATACCGGGGACGAAATGGAAGTGATCGCGGAGAATGTCAACGGGCTGCTTCAGCATATACGTGAAATTATGCTGAATATCTCCCAAAATTCAGAATATTTAAAAGCTTCCTCCCATAAGGTGTCAAGCAAGCTGGAATATGGCAATTCAGAGATTGCCGACGTTTCCGCTTCGATGGAAGAGATGAGCGCCGCAATGGAGGAATCCAGCGCTTCGCTGTCTCAGGTGAATGAATCTATCAGGCAGATATTTGAGTCGATAGAGAGTATTTATGAACAGGCCGTAAGCGGAAGCACTTCTTCTGACAGAATCATGAAAAGTGCTTCGGAAGTATATAACCGGGCAGTGACAGAGAAACAGGACGCAATGCTTCAGGCTGCCAATATGGCAGCAACGGTTCACCAGAAAATCGAGAAATCCAAGGATGTAGAGAAAATCAGGGAACTTACAAAGAACATTATCACCATCACCGAAGAAACAAACCTGTTGGCATTAAACGCAAGTATCGAAGCTGCGCGGGCAGGAGAATCAGGAAGAGGATTTGTGGTAGTCGCAGACCAGATCGGAAAGCTGGCTTCCAATTCCGCCGCGTCTGCAACAGAGATTCAGAAAGTAACCGCTGAGGTGATTCAAACGGTAGACGAACTGGCAGCCGAAGCGCAGGAAATGATTACATTTATGAATGAGACAGCACTCGGCGGTTATGAAAAGCTGCTGGAAACCAGTGAAAGCTATCAAAACAATGTCGGAAACATGAATGAGATGATGCAGCGCTTTGCTACGGAAAACGAGCAGTTGAAGCTGAATATGAACGAAATTAAAACGGCTTTGGGAGATGTGAAAACAGCTGTAAGTGAAAGTGCGGCAGCGGTAACAAATGTAGCGGAAACTGCCGTAAGACTGGCAGACCACGTAAGGGACATCGGAAAAGAATCCGATTTCAACTTAGAAATTGTGGACAGATTAAACAGTGAAGTAGGTAAGTTTAAATTATAGTAAACGACATAACAAATTTCTATTTCCGGCGCTTGCAGGAGCCATATACGTTAGCTCCTGCAAGGCCGATAAATGAAATTTCTAATGTCGTTAACTATATAAACACTTTGGCCATTACAGTTCTATACTATATATAAGTCCTCACTGTTTCAGATCCTCTTCCAGCACTTTAGCCAATAACTCTGCCGCCGGCAGGATCACGCGCTTCTGCACACAGAACGCCGGATGATGGATCGGATGGCCTACGCCCGTACCGACCTTCAGATAACAGCCCGGTATCTGCCTGCCCACCGTTTCTTCCTCCATATAATAAGAGAAATCATCCCCACCCAGAGACATTTCCTCGGGCACCGTCCTCATCCCCTGACTCTGTGCAACCTTTTCGCAAAGCTGCGCCATCTTACCGTCATTATAGGTGGCCGGGGCACTGTCGATCCAGGTGATCTCCACTTTCGCACCGTAAGCCGCGGCAATTCCCTCCACGGTCTCCCGCACTCTCCGCTCATATAAAACCCGGTCTTCCCTGTCCATCGTGCGCACCGTGCCTTCCAGCTCCGCCTCTCCGGGAATCACATTCCAGGTTGTCCCCGCCTGCACTTTCGTCACGCTGAGCAGGGCCGGATGAAAAGCGTTCACATTACGTCCCACAATCGTATGCAGCCCCTGTATAATGGCTGCCGCAACCGGAATCGGATCGATTCCGTCATCGGGGTGGGCACCATGACAGCCGATCCCTTTCACACGGATCCCGAACCGGTCCACCGCCGCAGTCACATATCCTTCCCGGATGCCGATCACGCCGACCTCATTCGTAGGATCCGCATGAAATCCCCAGATGCGTTCCACATCTTCCATCACATCCGTTTCCAATATCTTCATGGCGCCGCGGGCATCCTCCTCTCCGGGCTGGAAGATGAATTTAATCGTGCCGCACAACTCCTTACTGCGCTCCTTTAACAAAAGCGCCGCCCCGATCCCGGCCGTGATATGCAGATCATGACCGCAGGCGTGCATTTTCCCCCTGCTTTCGGAAGCATAGGGAATCTCCGCCTCCTCCACAATGGGAAGTGCGTCGATATCGCAGCGAAGGGCGAGGGTTTTCCTGCTTCCGTCAGGCGCCTTCCCGGTTCCCCGCACCACCGCCACCAGTCCTGTAGCCAGCGGGTACGGCAGGATATCTATTCCCGCCTCCGTAAGCAGCTCCCGTATCTTTGCCGTCGTTTCCACTTCCTCATAAGACAACTCCGGATGCCTGTGAAACCACTCAAACTGCTCTATCAGATACTGTTCCAACTGTCTTTCACCCTCTAATACCATCTTGTTCACCCTTCCTCTGCTGTGAATCCCTTTCGTCCATCCTATCATGCACCTGTCCTGTTTTCGCTCTGCCGCCTCAGTCTATGTGCTGTTCAGATTCGCACCAAACAGATATCCCTGCGCACAATCCATGTACGCAGTCCGACATCAGCAATGTCTACTGCTGCCGATTCCGACCCCCTGACGACATCTGTTCACCTGCTCTGTACCTTCTATCTCCCGCTGTTCGGGTCAAGCGCATCCCGCAGCGCATCTCCGATAAAGTTGATCGCCATCACTACCACTACGATCAGCAGACCCGGTGGAATCCACAGCCAGGGCTGTGTCGTCAGCACCGTCAGCGACTGGGCGCCGTTTAACATATTGCCCAGGCTGGATGTGGGGGGCTGTACCCCCTGTCCCAGAAAGCTCAGTGCCGCCTCATCCAGAATCGACAGCGCCAGCACTGACGTGGCATAGACCAGAATCGGCGCCACCGTATTGGGCAGAGTCTCCGAGAACAGTATATGTCGAAGCGGCATCCCCGCCACGATATTGCCCTTCACGAAATTCGTCTCCCGCAGGCTTAAGACATTGCCCCGCACCAGTCGTGCAATCCCCGGCCAGTCTACGAAACCAAGAATCAGGATGATATTCCACATACCGGGTTTAAAGACGGCCGCCGCCACCAACACCAGCAATATATAAGGAAAAGACATGACCATATCGGTAAAACGCATAATAATCATATCCGCCACACCGCCAAAATAGCCGGCCACCAGTCCAAACAGCACACCGATGCCCGTAGAGATGAGCGTTGCCATCACACCCACCAGCAGAGAAATCCTGGTGGCATACAGAAGCCGGCTGAGCACATCCCTGCCGATCTGATCTGTCCCCAGCCAGAATTCTTTAGAAGGGCCCTCCGCAAAAGGGCCGGCAATATCATTCGGATCATAAGGAGCAATAACCGGGGCCAGAATCGCCGCCCCCACGATCACCACCAGCACGATCAGGCTGACCGCTGCCAGATGATGCCGCTTAAACCGCCTGATCACCGTCTGCAGATAACTTTCACTGCCGATATCCGATTTGGGGCCTCTGCCGCCGTCATTTTTCCCGTCGGATCCGGAAATCACCGTGACCGAAGACACGGCCTTTTTCCCGAATTTCCTTCTAATCCCCGACTCGGCCAGAATCGCCGCCGTACCCTCTCCATAAAATTTCCTGTCTATCTCCCGCAGCATCATTCGCACCAACTCCCGCAATGTTACTTTACTGTTCTGTTACTGTTATTTTTCTATTACTTTTGCTTTTCTATCACTGTTGTTTTTCTGTCACTGTTGCTTTTCTATTACTTTAACTTTACTTCTGCTGCTCTGTCAGTTCTCTCTCTTCACCAGAATTCTGTCAATACCGGAATCAGCGCTTTTTCATTCTAATCCAGCTGAATCGTCGGATCCACCAGCGCATACAGAATATCCGTCACCAGATTGGCCATAAGCACCACGATAGCCGATAACAGGCAGACTCCCATGATCACCGGAAAATCCCGGTTGCTGATGGCGCTCATCGTCATCAGGCCAAGCCCCGGCCAGGAGAACACCTGCTCGATAATGACCGCTCCGCCAAACAGCATCGGAATCTCCATGCCGATGACCGTAATGATCGGCACCAGCGCATTGCGCAGGGCGTGTTTGTTGATGACAAGAAACCGTCCGATTCCCTTCGCTCTCGCCGTCCGCAGATAATCCTGCTGCAGGATCTCCAGCATCGCGCTCCTGATATAGCGGATATTACTGCCCGCCATGGAAAAAGCAAGCACAGTCACCGGCATCACCATATGTTTTGCCACATCCGCCGCACCGCCCTGCGTCCCCAGCGTCATCATTCCGCTGGAGGGCAGCCAGCCCAGCTTCACCGTAAAAAGATAGATCAGCAGAAGCGACAGGAAGAACCCCGGCACGCTGCTGCCAAGAAAGGAGGCCGTCACCACCGCGTAATCTCCTTTAGAATATTGACGGATCGCACTGTAGATTCCCGCCGGAACCGCCAGCAGCAGACTCACCAGAAGGGACACGCCCATCAAGAGCAGCGTAGGGCCGATATGGCTGCCGATCATTGTACTGACCGGCTGAAACGACTTCATCGAATAACCCATATTCCCCTGCAGAAGCTCTCCCAGCCAGACGAAATACTGCACCAGCACCGGCTGATCCAGTCCAAGCGCGATCCGCTTCGCCTCCACGGCCGCCTCCGACACGCGCGGCCCCTGCAGCATCTCCAGCGGGCTGCCCGCCAGACACATGATACTATAGTCAATAACCGTGATACCGATCAATACCGGTATGGCGATCAATATACGTTTCAAGATATATTTGCTCATAACTTCCTCAATTCCAACCTGGCCGCATGCTATCAGATTCGCGTGCAGAATACCCTGTTTACCATCAGCTGCCTTCCAGCACAACCGGACATGCCACCCAGTGCACACTCTCTTCTGCTGCCTGGATTTCTTCCGCTACCTGCACTTTCTCCACAGCGTTCTCTTTCTTTTGCTCTTTCCTCTTGCCCAGTTCCGCTGCCTGCACTTTCTCGAATTCCGGCTGCTCCATCCTGGTCTTGCCACTGTCCGTTCCTATCGCCTGCAGAAGCGGTGTCGTATGCCTGCACTGTTCCACAGCATAGGGGCACCGGGGATGGAATCTGCATCCCCCCGGAGGATTCGCACTGCTGCCGATCTCTCCCTGCAGCAAGTTCCGTTTCAGCCCTCTCTCATAAGGATCTGGTATAGGCACCGCCTCCAGCAGCGCTCTGGTATAGGGATGGACAGGATGCCTGAAAATCTCTTTCGCGTCGCCGTACTCTACGATCTTTCCCAGATACATGACAGCAATCCGGTCGCTGACATAATTGACCGCACCCAATCCATGCCCCACAAACAACAGTGTAAGTCCCAGTTCTTTCTGCAGCTCCTTCAGAAGATTCAGAATTTGTGCCTGAATCGACACGTCCAGTGCACTGACCGGTTCATCGCACACAATAAACTCTGGATTTAAAGACAACGCTTTGGCAATTCCAATCCTCTGTCTCTGTCCGCCTGAAAATTCATGCGGATATCTGCCCAGAACACTTCTTGGCAGCCCTACCATATCCAGAATCTTCACAATATCTTTTTCTACGCTATCCTTCTGCGAAATATGGTGATACAGCATGGGCTGCGCTATAATCTCATAAATATGTTTCCGCGGATTCAGTGATGAATACGGATCCTGGAAAATCATCTGTAACCTCGTCCTGATTGTCCGCATTTCCTTCTTATTTTTCTGCAATTCTACAAGGTCCCGGCCATCATAATAAATCTTACCGCCGGTAGGAATCTCCAGACCCACAAGCTGTCTGCCGATGGTTGACTTGCCGCATCCAGATTCTCCCACCAATCCCAGCGTCTGGCCCCTCATAACAGAAAAACTGACCCCATCCACTGCCTTTATATAGCCAGTCGTATGTGTTATGATCCCGCCTTTGACCGGATAATACTTCTTCATGTCCTCTACCCGGATCAAGGGGATGTTATCTTTTCCCATCCCATCCTCCTTACTTCTTCCTTATTTCACACAGTCAGCATAGAAACTATACAGATCGGTTTAAATCATTACCATTGTCCTTGATTCTGTTCTGCCCTGATACATCGTACAGTATGCCCCTCTCCGAAAGAATATTCCTTCTGCGGGCTGCTGCATTCTTCTCTCCGGTAAGAACACCTGTCCGCAAACCGGCAACCCTTGATATCGTCATAGCTCTCCGGCACGATTCCTGGAATTGCCTGTAACTTCCTGGACTCATCATCCCGGATCGTAGGAACCGTATCAAGCAATGCCCGCGTATATGGATGCATTGGACTGGCAAACAACTTCTTTGCCGGTGCTTCCTCAACGATCTGCCCTGCATACATCACCAATACCCGGTCCGCCATATTAGCAACCAGGCCAATGTCGTGCGTGATCAGAATCATCGCCATATTCTTCTCCTGCCGCAGTTCCTCCAGAAGCTTCATAATCTGCGCCTGGATCGTCACATCAAGCGCCGTGGTCGGCTCGTCCGCAATCAACAGCTTCGGATTACAGGACAATGCCATAGCAATCATCACCCTCTGCCGCATACCACCCGACAGCGTGTGCGGAAACTTTCTCATCATCGCAGATGCTTCCGGCATACCTACTCTGGTAAGCAGCTCCACTGCCCTTTTTCCTGCCTCTTCTCTTGTAAGATGCATGTGCGTCCGTATACTCTCTGTAATCTGGCTTCCTACCGTAAACACTGGATTCAGTGAAGTGAGAGGATCCTGAAAGATCATCGTTAGCTCGTTGCCTCTGATTGTATCTAACTCTTTCTCCGTCATTTCAAGAAGATTCTTATCGTCAAAGAAGACAGAGCCGTCCGTGACAGCTCCGCCCCTTCCTAATAATCTCATGATTGACAGTGAAGTAACACTCTTACCACAACCAGATTCTCCCACAATGCAGACCACCTCGCCCTGATCGACATGAAAACTGATATGATCTACACTGGTACTGGCTCCATAGTCTCCCGTGAAAACCGTCTTCAAATTCCTAACTTCCAATAAATGCGGCATACCGCTGCCTCCCATTTGATCAGAACCATTACTCTGTGATATCCCAATTCTGGACATTATTGAAGAATCCATATACACTGGGCTCCGCTCCTGTCAGACGCCTGTTCACTGCTCCCTGGGCACTGATGACATAGACGGAAAACATCGGCACATCTTCCTGCATCTTGCTGTTCACAACAGAATATTGCTTCGTGATCTCTGCAATCTCACTGGTTTTCTGCGTGCCTTCCAGGGCCGCTGCTACCTCATCTGCGAAGTAACCGGTCCAGCTTCCCTCGCCTCCCAACAGCCAGGACACATCCGGATAGGGATCTACCGGCGCATACGTATACTGAACTGCCATAATATCATAGTCTGTTGTGCCCGCCACCGTCATAAGCGTAGCAAGATCTACGGTGGTGATCTCCGCCTTGATGCCCACGGCTGCCCACTGTGCCACAATGACCTGTACACCGTTTACAAACGTATTGTCTCCTGAATTGACATAGAAGCGCAGTGTCTGGGAACCATCCCAGCCTGCCTCCGCCAGAAGCTCCTTCGCTTTCTCTGGATTATATTCCATCGGCACGATATTCTCATCGTAGAAAGGACTGGCCGAAGACAGGAAGCCGTCAACCACCTCTCCATGCCCTTTCAATAATTGATCCACCAGCTGCCGCCTGTCAATAGCATATACAAGCGCCTGCCTTACCCTCGCATCCGGGATATTTGCAGTCTGTATAAACGCAGACTGATTCGTCACCGGAGAACCATACACTACTTCCACGTTCTCTAACGCCTCAATGCTGTCATAATCTTCCTGGGGGATTGCTGTCATCGTATGTTGTGTAATATCGATTTCTCCTGACTGCAGCCCTGCATAGACCTGGCTTCCGTCTACAATACGGATATTCAGTTTGTCGATCTTCGGTGCGCCTTTCCAGTAATCCTTGTTAGCTGTATAAGAAATATAGTGATCTGGATCAAAGCCCGTCAGGAAATAAGGACCACTGATCACATCCGGATGATTGAACCAGTCATTAGATGTCAGTTCTTCCTCACTGAATTTCTCAATAATATGCTTTGGAAGAATGTGCAGATATCTCCCATAACTATTCTGAAATGTTGTAAGCGCCATGGGATATTTGGCTGTAAACTCTATGGTTTTCTCATCCACTACCTTAAGCCCAGCCATAGAAGAGGCACCCTCTTCCACGAATCCTGTCGCATCGTCAGTTCCCTCGAAAGCATACAACAAAAGCGTTGTATTAGCCACTACCGGACTGGCATAACGCAACACTGAATATTCCACGTCCTCTGCAGTAACCGGTGTCCCATCTGACCAAACAGCATTCTCATCGATGTGCACGCTAAAATGAATATTATCTTCTGTGGTGATAGAATCCGCAAGCATACCCTGGAAATTCAGATCCTGATCCAGCTCCATCAGAGGCAGAAACATCAGGTCGATTGCATACTTATTGATTTCTGTCTGATCGACTGCAAAAGGATTTACTCCTCCCAGGCTGTCTGTTACCCCTACATTGACGATCTTCTCACCTTCCGCCGCTACAGCCGGTCCTCCCAGCTCCCCTGTCTCTCCAGCTCCCTGATCACCTGTTTCTCTCTCTTCAGCCGGGCTATCCGTTCCTGCCGCACCTCCATTGTCACCAGAAGCGCCACACGCTGTAACTGTCATTGCCATAACAAGTGCCAGCAGCAGGCTCACCCATCTTTCGGTTATTTTTTTCATAGTCTCTCCTCCATTGCGAAGCGTTCACAACACCGCAACGCCTATTTCCTACTTATTTGCTAGGTATTGTATGGGATTATACTTCCCTGTATATAAATTGTCAATATTATCCAGGGAAAACCCCTGTAATTGCCAATCGCTTTAGTATAGCATAATCTTGACAAAAAATGCAATCCGCAGTATATTTTCTACTAATTATTGTAGTGACCAAGAAAATATCTCGACGTCCCACACGAGATATGCATGGGATTAGATTGAAAAATCAAAGATTTTTCAATTTTGTATTTAGGCAGTATCGCAAGCAGGCTTGCGATATGCACGGGATTAGATTGAAAAATCAAAGATTTTTCATTTTTCTATATTAAGCAGTATCGCAAGCAGGCTTGCGATACGTATGGAGGATAGCATGAAAAACTTACTTAATTATCAATCCTGCGAGTATGACTGCGGACCGGTATCTTTGACAAATGCAATCCGGTATTTATTCGATAGGGAGATTATCTATCCTGATATCATTAAATATATTATGCTCTATTGTCTTGATTCATACAATGAAGCTGGTGAAATTGGCAAACGCGGCACTTCCGCTTCTGCCATGATGTTTCTGAGTAATTGGCTCAATGAATTCGGACGGATCAAGAATTTCCCGATCCTGTGTGAATTCGTCTCTGGCACGGATGTCTGTCTCTCTGACAGCTGCCGGATCACGGAGGCACTGCAGCAGGGCGGCGTTGTGCTGCTTCGACTATTCCTGGATGTAAGCCATTATGTATTGCTGACAGGAATAGAAGGAGACAGTATTTATTTGTTTGACCCTTATTATGAGGAATTGGATGATCCTGGATTAGATCAGGAGTATTTCGAGGAAGGCATTACCTTCATTACAGACCAGCCCAAACGCGCTAACCGTCTGGTCTCCATAGAACGTCTCAACCGACTGACAGAAGGCTATTACGAAATGGGTCCCTACGCAGCACGCGAAGCCGTGATCGTATTCAACTGCGAGACACGTCTTACGCCGGAAGATACAATCGAGTACTTTATCTGATGACGTCTTTTATCCTACTGACAACAGAAATGGCACAAGGTTTTATCCGCTCGTGCCATTTCTGTCTCTCTGCTTCTTGGTTTCGTAAAACATTTCATGCATTATCTATTTTGGAATCCCAATACCTTTTTACTGTTCCATCTGCCTTCCCAGGAATCCTGCTGCTGACTGGATCAGCTTCTGCTCTACTTCACCCATTTTGGATTTATGGTCTGTCTCTAATAAAACGACAGAACCAATCACATCACCCT
This sequence comes from uncultured Lachnospiraceae bacterium, assembly GCA_951800685.1. GTDB lineage: Bacteria > Bacillota > Clostridia > Lachnospirales > Lachnospiraceae > UBA3282. The sequence goes on along the minus strand of CATOJY010000057.1, from coordinate 11,304 downwards.
CACAAATGATCGGACTAATCGCCTCATGGTGAACCTCTTCCAGATCATTTCCTACTTCTATGAAATTCCGGTCACCTTTGGCTGCCACCACACTCTCTCTGTGATCAATCTTCTCCTCCAGCTCTCTGCTGATTGACTTCCCCAGCATATTCTTCATACCACCTGCCACTGCAATAAACTGATCCCTGTCAGAGATCATCGCGATATGCCCCGATACCTGCGCCATACTCTCCGCATACTGTTTGGCGAAAGTCCCCATCTCACCAATCGGGGAATATTTCTTCAATATGATTTCGCCCTCCCTGTCTGTAAAAATCTCCAAAGGATCTGCCTCCCTGATTCGCAACGTCCTACGAATTTCCTTTGGGATTACAATCCGTCCAAGATCATCTATTCGTCTTACAATGCCTGTTGCTTTCATATAATTATCCCTCCAAGTTTACAAATTATCATTATTCCACAGCAATTTTAAAGCTGTGATTCCTATCACCATTTTCTGAAACATCCTGTAATTCTAAGACAGCGCTCTTTGCTGTCTTAGAGTTTGATACTGTTCTTATCACGCCGCTCTTTATGAGACTGCTTCGTGATAACCTTAATCCGTTTGGACTACTTAAATTAGTCAGCCGCTTTGCAGCCACCAACGTTTTTACTATTATTTGTAAAGAAGGAAATTATATGCATTCAAAACCTAAAATTTGAAAAACATGCTAGACTTAACATATCCCATTATATCTTTTTATCTTTTTGAATACAGTCGGAATAAATTTTCATTTTTAATGTGAGGAAATGTCTTAACGTTAACTGCCATTGTACACTGTGTTCTGTAACTACATAGAGTTTCCAATGTATGGATCAGACACAGCCTGCAAATTCTACATAGAGATAATTATAATTATAAAAAATGAATTTACCATCTTAGAATACAGTACATAGTCTTGTGTGGTCATTTGTCTTGCGCATCCAGCTGTAAAGTCCTCTTTCTCAGGTTAAAAACCAACGCCAGAACCTTCTGTTGTAGGCCCCGGCGCTGCTTCTGTAATAGCATATTTACTTCTTAATCCCTTTCGCTCCAGACAAGTTTGCACTCTGCAGAATATTACTGTCGAAAGAAGTCAGCATATTCTTCTCCTCCCGCTCCCGCTTAAGCGCTAATCCCACCATAGCATCCAGTAACTGCGCATAAGGCTTACCAAGTGCCTCCCATAGATAGAACGCCAGTGAGCCTGGAATCGGATTGATCTCATTGACATAGACCTGTTCTGTATCCTGGTCAATCATAAAATCAATCCTGGACACACCGCTGCAATTCAACACCTGAAACGTCTTCACTGCCATCTGGCGGATTTCCTCACGTTTCTCTGGTGACAGATCTGCCGGCAATTCCCTTCTGGCTGTCCGCATCCCTTCTGAGCCACTCTTGCTTCCAGCTACATACTTATCCTCGTAACTTAAGATCTCATCACTGGAAATCGGCTCTTCACACTCAGAAGCCTCCGCTGATTCATAATCCCCAAGCACCGCGCAGTTGATCTCCCTGAGGTTCATGATGGCACGCTCAACCAACACTCTTGGACCGAAGCTGAAAGCATATTCCAGTGCTTCCCGCAAGCCTTCATGGTTTTGGGCTACCTTGATTCCCACACTGGATCCTAGATTGACAGGCTTAACAATAACTGGATAACCAATTCTGCTCTCCACTTTATTATAAGCTGCCTCTTCATTCTTCTCATATTCCTTCACATTCAATGTCACACAATCCAATACCGGAATATCATTATCCTTAAGAACTGTCTTCATCACATATTTATCCATTGTCACCGCCGAAGCCCCCACGTCACAGCCAACAAATGGGATATTGTAATGTCGCAAAAATCCCTGCAGAGAACCATCCTCCACGTTAGCGCCGTGAACCACCGGAAAGGCTACGTCGAGCAAGGAAACAATAGAGTTCCCCATCTTCCTAACTGGGTAACGGATTAACTGTATCTGGCCCTTCTCACACATACAGAAAACCCGGATGCTTTTCTGCAGCAATGCCGGAATATTCCTGTAATTTGCAATATCTGCAACAGCTTCGCCTGTATAGAGTTCATTCTCTTTGGTAATATAAATGGGAATCGGTTCGTATTTATTTTTGTCAAAAGCGTTATAGGCCTGTAATCCAGAGATAACAGACACCTCATGTTCCACACTCTTACCACCAAAAAAAACACCTACCCGAATTTTCATAGTAATAACCTATTCCTTTCTCTTAACCTGCAAATTCGTTATCCACACTACACAAATTTATTTACTTTCACCGCCTAGATCTGGTATTACAAAGAATTGACCGTCATTTTACATTTATGCATAATTATCTGGTAAATCGTTCTCAATCAGGACAATCTTCTGTTTTTCGTCCGGAATCGCACTTACCATCTGGAAAGCCTCCTGCAGGGTATCGACCACAATCATCTTACTTTTGGGAAATCCGGCTTCCAACAACCCATCCTGGATTGGTCTCGTCTGTTCTTTCCCTACCAGAACTGCATAATCACATTTATCCGCCGCATAAATACCTACTTCTTTGTTCTCATCGTACTGCTTCTCCCCCAGTTCCACCATACCTGGTGTCATCAAGATTCGCAGTTCACGGAACATGGCAAGTGTATCAAGCGCTGCCTCAAATCCATTCTTATTGGAATTATAACTGTCATCTAAAAGAATACGCCCACTCTGCTTAATCAGCTGCAGTCTGTGAGGCACACTTTCTAACTGTTTCACGGGATGACGCAGCTTCTCCATAGGTATGCCCAGCGTATGCGCAACTGCAATCGCTCCTGCGATATTCTGCACATTATGATTTCCCACCAGACGGGTATGGAACTCTACCATCTCTCCCCGTTCATCTTTCATCTTAAAAGTAGAGCCACTCGGAGAAACCTCTATATCGTAAGCCCTGTAGACAGCTTCCTCCTCTGTCGTCCCATAACTCACAATATTCTTATCAATTCTATGGCCGCGGATATAGACATTATCATAATTCAGAAATACCTTCCCTGACGCAGGTATCGCATCTGCCAGCTCAAACTTCGTGCCGATAATATTCTCTATCGTGTGAAAGCTCTGTAGATGCTGCGGTCCGATGGAAGTGATAATACCGTAATTAGGATGCACCAGGTCACAAATCTCCTTGATATCTCCCACTTCTCTCGCCCCCATCTCACAGAGGAAGATCTCATGAAACGGCTTCATCTGTTCCCGGATCGTTCTCACAACTCCCAGCGTCGTGTTGTAATTCCCCGGCGTCTGTAGCACATTATACTGACTGGACAGCAGCGTGTTCAGAAAATATTTGACACTGGTCTTCCCATAACTTCCGGTCACACCAATTATTGTCAGATTCGGCATCTCCTGTAAGATCCTGGCCGCATCCTGCACGTAATGCCTGTCGATCGCCCGCTCAAGCGGATGATTGATCCAGTTAACCGCTAGAATCAAAAAAGGCTGTAAAATAAACAATACAAGCAAAATACATCCACATACGCGCTGCCAATCCTCTATAAACAACAACGTCAGCAAAATACTGATCAGATAAAGCATCACCGTTGTGATCAGCATACGCTTTACGCGCATCGTATATACAAGCGGCTTCTTTGCTTTCCTGGGCTTATTGACCAATATCGTCATTGCATTCATCACACATGCCGCCGCAAGGCATCCTGCATTCCCCACCAATACGAGAGGAATCGCTATCACAGCGTATAAGCTTTTTCCTAACAGTCTGCCCACATTACTGTGTACCTGCATCCATTCCTGGTATTCCCTAGGCTTATAGGAATTCTGCTGAAACATATGCACGATATAAATTTCATATAAAACGGCTCCCACCACATAAGTAGTCAACCATATCATTATCCAAATATAATCCATAATGCTTCCTATCCGATCTTCTATGACTTTCATTTTCTCAAGCCAGTCTTCTTTTCTCTACTGCGCAAAAAATGCTGCCAGCGCACCATGCACCTTCGGCGCCTGTTCCGCAAACGAGAAATGCCCTGCTCCTTCGCACACCACCAATCCCGCATCTGCAATCAGCGCTTCCATCCGTTTCGCATCAGACAGAGGCGTTGCAGTATCCTGATCTCCCCAGATCAATAGCGTAGGACACTTAACCAGATGCATCAGCGGCTCCAAATCTTCATTCACCACTTTCACAAGAGTCGCGCGCATGACAGGTGTCGCATTGTTATAATCTGCAGATCCCCGCTTACGCCTCATGTCGTCTATAGCATCGGGATACAGAAAATGAAGCACCTTCGTGCCCATGACCGCGCGTCCTATCTTGTAGCATTTCAAACTAACTTTTTGTCTAAAAGTCTTCTTGGGCAGAATTCCTGCACTGTCGATCAGTACCGCCCGGTCAATCGTAAACGGCAGTTTCTCTCTGGCATTCATCTTAAAGAACACCCTTCCGCCAAAAGAATGCACTACAACACTCAGTCTTGCCACTCTGAAAGAAGCAATAAAACGCACAACAAAATTCACATAGTCATCTACACACCATGGTTGTGGCGGTTCCGGTGTCTTCCCAAAGCCAGGCAGATCAAGAGCAATCACCCTATGACTTTTGGCAAGCAATTTAATAATTCCGGCGTATAGCGTAATATTAGCTCCCCATCCATGCAGCAGCACAATGATCTCGCCTTCTCCTTCGTCTACATAATTCACCGCGATCGAATCAATCTTCTTAACCATACTTCTCTCCAAATATATCTACCGTTAACAACATTCGAAATTTCGGTTTCGATCTTGCCATGGCTCTTATATACGGCTTCGATAAGAACTGAAATCAAAAATATCAGAAATATATTATGTCGTCTACCATAGCTCATAGATTGATATCTTTATATTTCATCTAATCCCCATGCATACCGCAAGCCTGCTTGCGATACTGCTTAAATAGAAAATTGAAAAATCTCTGATTTTTCAGCCTATGTGCTCTGACAATAGTTTACCCGGCACACTATGATTTATCATATACCTCAGCCCATTATTTGGCAATCATGTTTTTGCCACTTAGTATGCAAAAAATGCATTTCCGCTCAGATTGTGCCTTGGATTATATTCAATTCTCCACATAATCTACATAATCCGTCTCACTGGCAAACAGCATATACTCTCCATTAACATATCCCATATAACCACTCTCTACTGCATATCCTTTCATACACTTACCTCACTTCCGGTATTTTCTAAGAAAGAGCTCTCTTTCCCGCTCTTCTGCTCTTTGCAGTCGAACTTTTGTTCTCTTCTGAGATAAGCATACAAAAAATAGAGTCCGTTAAGCCGGACTCTGTAAAAATATTTTTTATTTTTTTCTTTTTTAAAAAGTATTCTCTCTATATAAAACCTGGAATCATATCGCTGCAGAGCTGCCGCTTCCTCTTAACCCCTGCAGCTGACCTACAATGCCTTTCAATTTCTCCACTACCACATCCATCTCCTCCCACGTATTTTCCTCGCTTAAGGTCAGACGGAGCGCCCCGCGTGCCCGGCCATGGGACATTCCCATTGCCAGAAGTACATGGGATGGATCTACCGATCCCGATGTACAAGCAGATCCCGAAGAAGCACAGATTCCGGCCAGATCCAGCATAATCAACATCGTCTCCCCTTCTATGCCTTCCATGCTGATGTTGACATTGTTCGGCAGCCTCTTCCTGCGATGGCCGTTAAGCACGGCTCCAGGAATTTCCTGTTCGATCCTATGGATCAGATGATCCCGCAGTGCCGTCTCTTTAGCACTCCTTTCTGCCATAACATCGTGGACATACTGTGCCGCAGCCGCCATTCCCACAATACCCGGTAGATTCTCCGTCCCTGCACGCCTTCCTCTCTCCTGCTGCCCGCCATGAATCAATGCCCTGATTCTTGCGTTGCTGCTGGCATAAAGAAACCCTGCGCCTTTGGGCCCATGAAACTTATGTCCGCTGGCAGATAGCAGGTCAATATGACATTCCTCCACATTGATTGGCAGATGACCATATGCCTGTACTGCATCGGTGTGAAACAGAATACCATATCTTGCCGCAATCTCCCCAATCTCCCTGACCGGCTGTATTGTTCCAACCTCATTATTAGCATACATCACAGAAATCAAAATTGTATCCGGCCGGACTGCCCGCTCAAGCTGCTCTACATTGACGATCCCTTCTGCATCCACATCCAAATACGTAACTTCCGCTCCCATTGTCTTCAGATATTCGCAAGTATGCAGCACAGCATGATGTTCGATCTTCGACGTAATGATATGCCTCCCCTTACTTTGATACGCCTCAAACACCGCCTTGAGCGCCCAATTATCCGATTCTGTTCCACCTGCTGTGAAGAAAATCTCATTCGTCTGGGCTCCTAACGTCCTTGCTATATCTTCCCGCGCCTGAAAAAGTGCCTTTCTGCTTTCCCCTGCCAGTTTGTAAATACCACCCGCATTCCCATAATACTCCGTAAAATACGGCAGCATAGCCGCCACTGCCTCAGGCGCTGTCCTGGTCGTAGCCGCATTATCCAAATAAATCATCTATTTGTGTATCCCTCCTGAATCACCCTGCCCTCAAATGCCCAGATTCCCACGTCAAGTATCCAATCCTTCCGCCGCTTTCTTCTACAACAGAAGCTCCTCCATATCTTTCAGCACAGCTTCTGTAAGAGCCAACAGCAATTCCTCATCCTTCTCGATCACACCACACTTCTTATACCGCACCCGAAACATTGGCGTTCCCTTCGGCTCAAAGCTCATCCTGCCTTCATACGCCTGCAGCAGGCGAGGAATATTCTCCACTCTGATCTTTGCATCTTGCCGCAGCAAAAACCGGATCACCTCATCTTTTCCTTTGACTTCCGGCATATACAGCCTATGGGCATGGGAACGGATCAGGGCAATCCGCAATAAGTTCTCTGCAGACTTCGGTATATCACCGAACCGGTCCAGCAATTCTTCCCGCATATCATCGCATTCTTTTTCGTTCTCAATACCCGCAATCCGCTTATAGATATCCAGCTTCTGCACCTCATTGACAATATAAGTCGTCGGAATATAGGCATCTGCCTCCAGATCTATGCTCGTGTTGAAATCCTCCAGTGTGGAAATTCCTTTGAGACTTTTAACCGCTTCATTCAACATCTTACAATACAGATCATATCCTACTGCCTGCATATGGCCATGCTGCTTTGCACCCAGCAGATTGCCTGCCCCACGGATCTCTAAGTCCCGCATGGCAATTTTAAAACCGCTTCCCAAATCTGTAAATTCTTTGATCGCTTCCAGTCTCTTCTCCGCGATCTCCTTAAGCATCTTGTCTCTCTTGTACATCAGAAAAGCGTATGCCGTCCGGTTAGAACGCCCTACACGGCCGCGCAGCTGATATAATTGCGACAGCCCCATCTGGTCAGAGTCATGAATAATCATCGTATTGACATTAGAAATGTCCAACCCTGTCTCTATGATCGTGGTGGATACCAGCACATCAATCTCACCATCGATGAAGTCATACATGATACGTTCCAGTTCATTCTCTTTCATCCGCCCGTGGGCAAAGGCAACATTCGCCTCCGGCACAAGCTTCTGGATCGCTGCCGCTACATCTGCGATATTGTTAACCCTGTTATAGACATAGTAGATCTGTCCTTCCCTGGAAAGTTCCCGGACAATCGCTTCCCGTACCAGTTCTTCATTATACTCGCAGACAAAAGTCTGTATCGGCTGCCTGTCCCCTGGCGCTTCTTCCAGTACGCTCATATCCCGTATACCGATCAGGCTCATATGCAGCGTCCTGGGAATCGGCGTGGCCGTCAACGTCAACACATCCACATTTTCTTTCATCTTCTTGATCTTTTCCTTGTGGGTCACCCCAAACCGCTGTTCCTCATCAATGATCAGCAGTCCCAGATCCTTGTACTGTACATCTACAGACAATACCCGGTGCGTGCCAATCACAATGTCCACCATGCCTTTCTTTAAATCTGCTACGGTTTTCTTCTGTTCCGCCGCCGTGCGGAATCTTGACAGCAGATCGATCCGAACCGGAAAGTCTTTCATCCTCTGTACAAAGGTATTATAGTGCTGCTGTGCCAGAATCGTCGTCGGCACCAGATACACCACCTGTTTATTCTCCTGTACCGCCTTAAATGCCGCCCGGATCGCAATCTCCGTCTTGCCGTAACCCACATCGCCACAGACCAGACGGTCCATGATCTTACAGCTCTCCATGTCTTCTTTGGTAGCCGTAATCGCACTGATCTGGTCCTCTGTCTCCTCAAAAGGAAACATTTCCTCGAACTCTCTCTGCCATACAGTATCTTTGCCATACTGGAATCCCTGGCTCTGCTGCCTGACTGCGTAAAGTTCCACCAGATCCTGTGCCACCTCATCCACCGCCGTGCGCACCTTGGCTTTCGTCTTATTCCATTCCTGTGTACCCAGCTTATTCAGCTTCGGCTTTGTACCTGCCTCTGCAGACGCGTATTTCTGGATCACATCAAGTCCTGTAGCAAGTACATAAAGGACCCCGCCATCCCTGTAGGATATCTTCATATAATCTTTAACGATCTTGTCAACCTCAACTTTCTCGATACCCTGATAGACACCCAGACCATGGCTTTCATGGACTACATAATCTCCTACTTTAAGCTCATTGAAATCATTGATCTTCTGACCTTGATATAATTTTTTCTTCTTTTTTTTCTTCTTCTCAGCCCCGAAGATATCGCTCTCTGAAATGACGATAAACTTAAGGAACGGGTATTCGAACCCTTTCAACACCCTGCCATAATACGTCATCACTTCACCTGGCTGTACTTCCCGCATGGGATCTTCCGTATAGAAGGCGCTGATTTCCTGTTCCTGCAAATCTTCAGCCAATCGTCTTGCCCTGGTCCTGGACCCGGAAAGCAACAGAATACGGTACCCCCTCTTCTTGTAATTACCCAGATCCTTCACCAATGCCTCAAAACTATTATTATAGGAGGACAGACTTCGCGTTTGAATATCAAACTTCCGGTCTGCTTTAAAAAGCGGATTCTTACCGTCCATCATGGAAAGACTCACCACTCTTCCCCGCGTGATCCTCGCCGCCGTTTCTTCCGCCCCGTACAGAATATTCATCTGCCCCGGCAGGATATAGCCTTTCTCCATCCGGTGCATCATACTCTCCCTAAATTCCAGCTCTACCGCGCAAGCATGCTCCTTCACCCGCAAAGGTTCCTCAATAAAGACACAGCTTCCACCGCCCTGCCTAACTCTCTGTCCAGAAAAGTTGTCCACACAATCCAAAAATGTGGACAATTCAGGATAAAAATACCGCACATAGCTTTCCAGATTTACCGCGTTCCTGGAAAGCCCCAACTCTAACAGTTGTTCTTCCAACTCCCTGATCTGTGTTTCGATCCGATGCGCTTCCTCCGTTTTCATCTCCTTGCGGAGACGTGCGGCATGTGCCTTACCCTCCTTCTCAATCCGCTTTAAGCCGCTTTTTAGTTCTTCCTCGGTCAGGATCATCTCTGTTGCCGGATAGATCGTGACTGATTCCAGTTTTTCAATAGAACGCTGACTCAAAATATCAAAGCTGCGAATGGACTCTACATCCTCTCCCCACAGTTCAATCCGATAAGGATTCTCTTCTGTCAAATCAAAAATATCTAAAATACCGCCACGGATACTGAACTGTCCTGGTGCTTCCACCTGATAATTTTTCTCATATCCCAATTCCACGAGGCGCAGAGCAAGCTCCTCCTGCACAATGCTGCTTCTCCTATCAAGCTGGATGACATGCCGCTGCCACGCACCAATCGGAATCTGTGGTGCCATCAGCGCATCATACGTTGTGATTACCGTTGTAGGTCTTCCCTCCATCAGTCTTCTCAGACACCTGATCCTCTCCATCGTCAACTGGTTGCCATGAATATCTGCTTGGAAGAAGATCAGATCTTTGGCCGGATATAACATGACATTTCTGTCATAAAATTTATAATCCTCATACAACTCTTTTGCCCGAAGATCACTGAATGTAACGATAACCTTATTCCGAAAACCTTCTCCAAGTCCATAGATCATGTGCAGCTTCTGGGAATCCACACAGCCGCTGAGAGCCACACAGGCCTGCTCCTTTACAAGCATTTTCTTAATCTCTTCATATTCCCCCAATTCTTCTAAGGGAGCAAGTAAAGCCCTCACATCTTACCTCCATGCTATCGCTATCTGCCGTCCGCAGTGCGTCTTACTTCGTCTTCCTGTTATATAAATTCATAGCCGCATCCGCGCCATCTGCAATCATTACTTCCACCGCATCTACAGCCCGATCGACACTCTCATTCATGATCTCCCGCTCTTCTTTCGGAAAGTGCCCCAACACATAATCTGCCAGATCATATCCTTTTGGCTTTTCTCCCACACCCATTTTCACGCGCTGAAACTCGTCATGTCCCAGATGCAGAATAATATTTTTTAGACCATTGTGCCCCCCAGCGCTTCCTTTCTTGCGGATACGGATCTGTCCCGGTTCCAAACTGACATCATCCGCAATCACGATCAACTCACTCTTCTCATCTATCTTATAAAAGTCTATGACTTGTCTCACACTTTCACCACTCAAATTCATATAAGTCTGTGGCTTAACAAGCATTACTTTCTGACCACCCACATTTCCCTTGCCGATGATGGCTTTATGCTTCCGTTCTCCCACAGTAATGTGGTTTTTCTGCGCGATCGCATCGATCACTTCGAAGCCAATGTTATGTCTCGTATTCTGATACTGCCTCTCCGGGTTCCCTAAACCCACGATAATGTACATGCCATCCTCCTGCGTTTCTGCTTCTTTTTGAAATATTTGTCTAATCTTCCCAAACAAAGTTCTGGTTCCTCTCTACATCTCCTAACTTTTTCTATCTTACCTCAACCGTCCCTATTTTATCAATATATTTGTCTTGTCACAATAAGTGTTTCCAAATCTTAACATAAGAAAAGGACGCGTCTCCGCGCCCCTTCTCATTCATCCACACTATGCATTTGTTACTCGTCATTCGGTTCCAAAAGCGCCTTCTCATAGCTGTCCAGAATAATGCTCTGTATTCTGTCCCTGGTCTCCGAGTTGATCGGATGCGCAATGTCGCGATACTCGCCATCATTGGCTTTCTTACTGGGCATTGCAATGAAAAGACCTTTCTCACCTTCAATTACTTTAATGTCATGAACTACGAATTCATCGTCTATGGTAATTGAGACGATTGCTTTCATCTTGCTGTCTTGAGTCATTTTACGCACGC
>CATOJY010000056.1 GCA_951800685.1 uncultured Lachnospiraceae bacterium | reverse complement strand
ACGGACGTAAAGTCCTGGGAGGTATCGGCCAGACCTATTGCCTTACTCATTCTAACAGCTTAAGCAACAAGATGGGTAATTCCTTACTGGCTGTAAGGGGTATTAACCATAAATACATTGTAGTAGGGAGGTAAGCTATGACAAGAAAACAGAAGAAAGTATTGATTCGTATTATTGCAGCAGCATTGTTGACGGCAGGATTCTGCCTGCTTCCAGTAGAAAATTTCTATATGCGGCTGGGGCTTTTTTTGATCCCTTATCTGATTATTGGGTATGATATCTTGAAAAAGGCGGTTTTGGGTATTGTACATGGAGAAGTTTTTGATGAGAATTTTCTGATGGCAGTAGCCACGGTGGGCGCGATCGTACTAGGTGAGTACGTAGAAGGGACGGCGGTTATGCTTTTTTATCAGATCGGGGAACTGTTCCAGAGTTATGCCGTGGGAAAGAGCCGTAAAAATATCACGGCATTGATGGACATCCGGCCGGATTATGCGAATGTGGAACGAGATGGTACTCTCGTACAAGTGGATCCGGAAGAGGTAATGACCGGAACGGTCATTACGGTACAGCCTGGGGAGAAGGTTCCGATTGACGGCGTGATTGTGGAAGGGGCATCGACAATCAACACCAGCGCACTTACTGGTGAGAGTCTGCCGAGGGAAGTAATACAAGGTGATGAAGTGATCAGCGGATGTGTGAATCTTTCAGGGGTATTGCGTATACAGACTACAAAAGAATTTGGAGAGTCCACAGTATCAAAAATTCTTGATCTGGTAGAGAATTCCAGTATGAAGAAGTCCAGGTCTGAAAATTTTATTACCAGATTTGCCAGATATTATACGCCGGCAGTCTGTATCGGTGCTCTCGTTCTGGCTCTTTTGCCGCCATTTGTTAACCTGATGATGGGACGTCCGGCGGAATGGTCACAATGGCTTATCCGCGCGTTAACTACTCTGGTCATTAGCTGTCCTTGTGCGCTTGTGATCTCGATCCCTTTGAGTTTCTTTGGCGGCATCGGCGGTGCGTCTGCGAAGGGAATTCTTGTCAAGGGTTCCAACTATTTGGAAGCGCTTTCGAAGGCGACCTGCCTTGTATGTGATAAGACAGGGACCTTAACGAGGGGGGTTTTTGAGGTGACTCATCTGGCGCCTGTTGGGGAAAACTCCGCAGAAGAACTTCTCGAAATGGCTGTCTATGCAGAATATTATTCCAATCATCCAATCAGCAGGAGTTTAAAGGAGGCTTATGGCAGAAACGTAGATCCGGCCAGGGTCGGTGAGGTGGAGGAGATCAGCGGACAGGGAGTCACTGCCCTGGTTGATGGTAGAAGGGTGGCAGTGGGTAATAGGAAGCTTATGGAAAGCTTGTCCATTGCATATGAAAGGCCGCAACAGATTGGAACAGAAGTTCATGTGGCGTTGGAAGGCAGATACACAGGGTATATTCTGATTGCAGATGTGGTGAAACCCAACGCGGGAAAAGCAGTGTCGGCTTTAAAAGTAGCAGGGGTGAAAAAGATAGTTATGTTAACTGGAGATGCCAAGGCGGTAGCAGATGCGGTGGCGGATGAGATTGGCGTGGATGTGGTTAAAAGTGAACTTCTGCCTGTAGACAAAGTGACAGAAGTCGAGGCGCTGCTTGCTGTACAGGGGCGGCAGGAGAAGTTGGCGTTTGTTGGAGACGGCATCAACGACGCACCGGTACTTTCCAGGGCGGATCTTGGGATAGCCATGGGAGCGCTGGGGGCTGATGCGGCGATTGAAGCGGCAGATATCGTGCTGATGGACGATAATCCGGAGAAGATCGCTACGGCTATCGGTATTTCCAGGAAAACGCTTCGCATTGTACACCAGAATATTGTGTTTGCTTTAGCAGTGAAATTTATATGTCTGGGATTAGGTGCGCTAGGAAGTCTTAATATGTGGTGGGCGATCTTTGCGGATGTGGGAGTCATGATCCTTGCAGTATTAAATGCAACGAGAGCATTGTCTTACAAGGAGGGATAGGATCTTTCCAGTGCAGCATGCGAATGTGCTGAGAAAAAGAGTGTTTCGCAGGCAGCAGGCATTATTTGGGCTGGATAAGAATGGGATGCAGAACAGGGGGAAGAGAGGAGGCTGCAGAAGAGAAATGACGACAGAAAAGGACCATAGATGGACGGCGCAAAAACTTCCGCACGATCATCATGTAGGTACGGATCATGGACAGAAGATCGATAGAATACTGGCAAAGCTGCCGAGTCAGGAAGAATGTATCCAGGCGGCGGAGATGTTTAAGCAAATCAGTGACGGCACAAGACTAAGGATCTTGTGGCTTTTGTGCCATTGTGAAGAGTGTGTCAGCAATATAGCGGCAGTGATGGAGATGAGTGATCCGGCAGTATCCCATCATCTGAAACTTCTGCGCAGGAGTGGATTGATCGTGGGCAGACGAGAGGGCAAGGAGATGTATTATAAACTTGCGGATACAGCACAGGCACAGCTTGTCCACCGCGCCTGCGAAGATATGTTCAGGATCTCTTGTCCGCTGGAATCCTCATAACAGGTGAAATGGCGCTGCTTTATCCAAGGTACGCATCGGAAATGGTGTTGTACTTCCCAGGAGGGTGTATACGGTCTTAAGAAAATTAGGTTTGGAAGTGTTCTGATTAATATGAATAAGAAAAAGTTATAATATATATAATAAATATTGATTTTACTTATAAAAAACCATGTTATATAATCGGTATGTAACAGACATCCGGTAGTTCGATTTCATAGGATAGAACATAGCAAGGTTCCTGGCGGATAGTATGACGCTGCTGTGAAGGAAGACAGGAGCATGCCAGGATGTGTTTGCAAAATGGTAAAAGGAGGAATTACAATGGTTAAGGCAGTAGTAGGAGCCAACTGGGGAGATGAGGGCAAGGGTAAGATCACAGATATGCTGGCTGAGAGGGCTGATATTATTGTGCGCTTTCAGGGAGGCGCCAATGCAGGACATACGATTGTAAATAACTACGGAAAGTTTGCGCTCCATACATTACCGTCAGGGGTCTTTTATGGACACACGACGAGCGTGATCGGCAATGGCGTCGCATTAAATATCCCGATTCTGATGAATGAGATTAAGTCGATCACAGAAAGGGAAGTGCCAATGCCAAAGATTCTGGTATCAGACAGGTGTCAGATGGTTATGCCTTACCATATTCTTTTTGACCAATATGAGGAGGAAAGACTCGGCGGAAAATCTTTTGGATCGACAAAATCAGGAATTGCTCCGTTTTATTCTGATAAATATGCGAAGATCGGTTTCCAGGTGAGCGAACTTTTTGACGAAGAACTGTTGCAGGAAAAAGCAGGCAGAGTCTGTGAGATGAAGAATGTCATCCTGGAGCATCTCTATCATAAGCCAGTGATCAGGGAAGAAGAGCTGTTAGAGACGCTGCATGCATACAGGGAAATGATAGCTCCTTATGTGTGTGATGTTTCTGCTTATCTGCATAGGGCATTGCAGGAAGGGAAGACGGTTCTGCTGGAAGGACAGCTGGGGACGCTGAAGGATCCTGATCATGGGATTTATCCTATGGTAACCTCTTCCTCTACACTGGCGGCTTTCGGAGCTATCGGTGCAGGCTTGCCGCCCCATGAGATCAAAGACATTATTACAGTATGCAAGGCGTATTCTTCTGCAGTGGGAGCAGGAGCCTTCGTATCGGAGATCTTTGGAGAGGAAGCGGATGAACTGCGCCGCCGCGGAGGAGATGGTGGTGAGTTCGGCGCAACAACAGGCCGTCCCAGGCGCATGGGTTGGTTTGACTGTGTGGCATCCAAGTATGGCTGTCGTCTGCAGGGAACCACGGATGTGGCTTTTACAGTATTGGATGTGCTGGGATATCTGGATGAGATCCCGGTGTGCGTGGGTTATGAGATTGACGGTGAAATGATTACGGATTTTCCGGTAACTTATAAACTGGAAAAGGCAAAACCGGTCCTGCAAAAGATGCCTGGCTGGAAATGTGATATCAGGGGAATAAAGGAGTATGCAGATCTGCCGGAAAACTGCCGTAATTATGTTGAATTTATTGAAGAGAAGATCGGTTATCCGATCACAATGATATCCAATGGGCCGGGGAGAGGGGACATTATTTACAGAGAAAGCCCTATGAAAGAAAATAGAGGATAAAGTACCATGGTGTAACTAGACGCGGCTTCTGCCATACAAAAATGGTATATCAGTGGGAGGATCATGACAAAGGACAGGTCTATCTGAGAGGCATGAAAGAGGAAAGAAAATGCGTGTTGTAATCAGGAATTTATGATATACTAAGGCAAAGACAGATATAAAGGAGGAAGAGTCGATGTTACTGGAAAATAAGGTTGCAATCGTGACAGGTGGAAGCAGGGGAATCGGATTTGCTACTGTGGAGGCCTTTCTCAAAGAGGGAGCAAAAGTAGTGCTCTGTGCCAGCCGGCAGGAAACAGCAGATGCAGCGATTGAGAAGTTAAAGGAAACTTACAAGGATGCTGTGGTAGAAGGAATCTGGCCTGACCTGTCTGATTTCGGTGCGGTGAAGGCGGCGTTTGATGCTGTGGCAGAGAAATATGGACAAATTGATATTCTGGTTAACAATGCAGGTGTTTCAGAAAGTACACCTTTTGCAGAGTATACAGAAGAGAAGTTTGAGAAGGTTATGGATTTAAATGTAAAAGGGGTATTTAACTGTTCTAAAGCGGCCAGTGCACATATGGTTGCGACGGGGAGTGGTGTGATTCTCAACACGTCTTCCATGGTGAGCCAGTATGGCCAGCCGGCAGGAATTGCTTATCCTACCTCTAAGTTTGCTGTTAATGGGTTTACTCTTTCCCTGGCGAGGGAATTAGGACCCAAAGGCGTGAGGGTCAATGCGGTTGCACCAGGGATCACTTACACAGATATGATGCGTTCGGTGCCAAAAGAAGTGATTGAGCCGATGATTGCGCAGATTCCGCTGCGGCGTATGGGTCAGCCGGAAGATATTGCAAATGCGTTTGTATTTTTGGCGTCGGATAAGGCGTCCTATATCAGTGGTGAAGTACTGCATGTAGATGGATTAGCCAGAAGTTGAGAAGATGGGCGAAACAGTGAACAATCTGGAATATTATAAAGTATTCTATCATGTGGCGCAGGCTGGCAGTCTGACTGCAGCGGCGGGAGAATTGAACATCTCACAGCCTGCAGTCAGCCAGTCTGTGAAACAGTTGGAGACGGTGCTTGGGGTGAAGCTTTTTACCAGGGCGTTCAAGGGAGTACGTTTGACGGCTGAAGGCGAGCTGCTTTATGGATATGTGGCAAAAGGATACGGACAAATCCTGTTGGGGGAGCAGAAGCTGCAGCAGATGATCAATCTGGAGTTAGGTGAGATCCACATTGGGGCCAGCGATATGACGCTGCGGTTCTATCTGCTCCCTTATCTGGAACAGTTCCATGAGAAGTATCCGGGAATTAAGGTGGTGGTCAGCAATGCGCCGACGCCGGAGACGCTGACGAATCTGGAAGAGGGAAAGATCGACTTTGGGGTGGTCAGCACACCTTTTGAGAAAAAGGGAGAGCTGGAGACAACTTTTGTGCGGGATATTGATGATGTGTTTGTGGCAGGCCGCAAGTTTATCCAGTATAAGAACCATATGTTGGATTTGAAGGAGCTGGAACAGATGCCGCTTATTTGTCTGGAGGGTGTTACCAGCACAGGAAGTTACATAAATTCTTTTCTTCTGAAGAATCACGTGATACTCCGGCCGGAATTCGAA
The DNA here is from genome assembly GCA_951800685.1 of uncultured Lachnospiraceae bacterium. Taxonomy (GTDB): domain Bacteria; phylum Bacillota; class Clostridia; order Lachnospirales; family Lachnospiraceae; genus UBA3282. The sequence continues at coordinate 17,235 of CATOJY010000056.1, read as the reverse complement.
TTGGCTACCAGTGATATGATCGTGCAGTTTGCAGTACGCAATCTGGGTGTTGGATGTGTGGTCAGGGATTTTGCCAGAGAATATCTGGAGGATGGCAGGTTATTTGAGCTGCGGTTTAACAGAATCATTCCTGGACGGCATTTCTGTGTGGTGACAAATCCCAGGAATCCGTTGTCTATGGCAGCCAAAAACATGTTGGCCTTATTATGAGTTGCTGGAGTGTCACAGATTCCATTGGTCACGGAATAGAGTTTGTGATTCTGCATACAGCTTTAATGAATATACCTAACGACAGACGCAGCGTAAAGTGTTTCGGAATGGAGGTAAGGATGATTACAACACTGATATTTGATATAGGAAATGTACTTGCTGGTTTTACATGGAAAGAGCATTTTGAAGGATTTGGATATGATGAGGAGATGGTGGAGCGGCTTGCAAAGGCAACGGTAAAGAATCAGATCTGGAATGAATTTGACCGGGGTGTTATGACGAAAGAAGCGATTGTACAGGCACTTGCGGAATCAGATCCAGAGATTGAACAGGAGATCCGCAGAGTCCTAAAGAATGTGGGTACCATGATCAAACGTCATGAATATGCAATTCCCTGGATTCATGATTTAAAACAGAAAGGATACCGTGTATTATATCTATCTAATTTTTCTGAGGCAGCGGAGACAGATTGTGCGCATGCATTGGACTTTATTCCGCATATGGATGGGGGAATTTTGTCGTATCAGGATAAGGTCATTAAACCTATGCCAGAAATCTACCAGTTACTGATCGACCGTTATGAGTTAGTCCCAGAGGAATGCGTTTTTATGGATGACACCGTGGCAAATCTGGTCGGCGCCGAGAAATTTGGGATTCATACGATTCATTTTCAGAATCAGGAGCAGGCGATTGCAGAGCTTAAGGAGCTGGGAGTTGATGCATAAGTGCTAGTATATAAGAGGCAGAGCTGTGTTTGTAGTTGTAGGAAAACGCCATAGACAGGAATTTTCCTACAACTATAAAGGTACTGGAGTATTCGCCTTGTGTTATTGGCTGCACAGTTCTTCCGCCAGCGCTTCGATCTGTGCGATGCTGTCCTCATTGAGTGCAGATCGGATTGACACCGTATGTTCTGTGAAGGTAATATCCTTGCAGGACTCCAGTTTGGTGCGCATAGCTTTGGCGGCGAGAGGGGCCCAGGAACCATTTTCTATAAGGGCTACGGTACGATTCTGGTAGTTGTGTCCGGTCAGTTCATTGATAAATTCCCGCATGAAAGGGAAGACGTCTGTATTGTAAGTGGTGGTGGCGAGAACCAGCTTACCGTAGCGGAAAGCGTCTTCCATGCACTCGGCCATGTCTTCGCGGGCCAGGTCTGCTACGACTACCTTCGGGCAGCCTTTTGCGGTCAGCTTCTCAGCCAGCAGTTCAACGGCCGCTTTGGTATTGCCATAAACAGAGGTGTAGGCAATCATAATACCTTCGGATTCCACGCCATAGGAAGACCAGGTCTGGTACAGGTTTATGTAATAGCCAAGGTTTTCTGTTAAGACAGGACCATGCAGTGGACAGATGATCTGGATATCCAGCGTGGCCGCTTTCTTTAACAGATTCTGTACCTGCATGCCGAATTTGCCAACGATGCCGAAATAATAGCGGCGGGCTTCACATGCCCAGTCTTCGTCTGCATCCAGTGCGCCAAATTTGCCGAATCCGTCTGCAGAGAAAAGTACTTTATCGTGGCTGTCGTAGGTGACAATCACCTCCGGCCAGTGTACCATCGGTGCGCCGACAAACTGCAGGTTATGTGTGCATAGAGAGAGAACGTCGCCTTCTTTGACGATAAGTCTTCTGTCTGCATAATCTGTGCCAAAGAATTGTTTCATCATATTGAATGCTGGTGCGGAAGACACAATGATGGCACCAGGGTATGTTTCCAGAAAAGCGCTGATATTAGCGGAATGATCTGGTTCCATATGCTGGACTATCAGGTAGTCTGGGGTGCGGTCTTTCAGGATCTGTTTCAGATTCTGCATCCATTCATCAAGAAAATTCGTATCTACCGTATCCATGACGGCGATCTTCTCATCCAGAATGACATAGGAATTGTATGCCATACCGTTTTCTACTTTGTATTGCCCCTCGAAAAGATCGATTTTGTAGTCATTTACACCTACGTATTGAATGTCTTTTGTGATTTCCATGAATCAAAACTCCTTTTATGATAGAATTATTTTCTTTATGTGCTGTTTTTATTATAGGCGATATAGGAGAAAAATCAATGCTTTTCTTTCATGAAAAGAAGGGCGTGGCAACAAAAAAACAGAAGTGAGGTATAAGATGGAGCAGCAATTTGAAAGGACGCGGATCCTGTTTGGTTATGAGGCGATGGAGAGACTGGCGCGTGCCAGGGTGGCAGTGTTTGGGATCGGCGGCGTTGGCGGTCATGTATGTGAAGCGCTGGCACGCAGCGGCGTAGGGGCATTGGATCTGATTGATGATGATAAGGTATGCTTGTCGAATTTAAACCGCCAGATCATTGCTACCCATAAGACGATAGGAAGATATAAGACGGATGTAATGCGGGAACGGATCCTGGAAATCAACCCAGAGGCGAAAGTATGCGTGCATCAATGTTTCTTTCTTCCGGAGAATGCAGAGCAGTTTCCTTTTGCGACGTACGATTATGTGGTGGATGCAGTGGATACTGTGACAGCTAAGATCGAACTGGTTCTTCAGGCACAGGAGTATAAAGTGCCTGTGATCAGCAGCATGGGCGCTGGCAACAAACTGGATGCGAGTGCGTTCCGGGTAGCGGACCTCTATGAAACGAAAGTCTGTCCGCTGGCGAAGGTGATGCGCAGGGAACTTCGCAAAAGGAATGTGGAGAGTTTAAAGGTGGTATATTCGGAAGAAATACCTTTGGCGCCGTGTAGGGAAGAAGTACAGGAGTTACAGGAACAGTCGTCACAGATGCTGCCAAAAAGGCAGGATATAGAACCTGTGGCAGCAGGGCGCAGGGCGGTCCCTGGCAGCACAGCTTTTGTTCCAGCAGTGGCGGGGTTGATTCTTGCCGGGGAAGTGGTGAAGGATCTGGCGGATTCCGGCAGTGGGGACAAGAACTGAACCGATGCGGTATTTCCGTGGCAAATTACTTGTGTGGTGAAAAGGATATGCCAGTAGATACAACTGGCATGGTTAAAAAAGAAAGAACTGGATATTTTGAAAATACCATACTGTGCTATCATAAGTGCAATGATGCAGAATGCAGCAGGAAAGAAAACTCGGAAAAAGATCGGTGCACTGGACAAACGGGTAGGAAGAGCAGAGGCAATAAGTAACAGTGTCTCAGAATGGAGCATGGTATGAGTGAAGAAAGAGATACATTGAACAGACAACTGGCACAGATGTTGAAAGGCGGCGTCATCATGGACGTGACCACACCGGAACAGGCGGCGACTGCGGAAGAGGCGGGTGCCTGTGCAGTGATGGCTTTAGAGCGGATTCCGGCAGACATCCGTGCTGCGGGCGGCGTGTCCAGAATGAGCGACCCGAAAATGATCAAAGGGATCCAGGCAGCAGTTTCTATTCCGGTAATGGCAAAGTGCCGGATCGGACATTTCGTGGAGGCACAGATTCTGGAAGCTATCGAGATTGACTATATCGATGAGAGCGAAGTGCTGTCCCCGGCGGATGATGTCTACCATATCAACAAGAGGCAGTTTAAAGTTCCCTTTGTGTGCGGGGCCAAAGACTTAGGAGAGGCACTGCGGCGGATCAATGAGGGCGCTTCTATGATTCGCACGAAGGGAGAGCCTGGAACCGGGGACATAGTACAGGCAGTGCGCCATATGCGTAAGATGAATAGTGAGATCAGTAAGATTGTTTCCATGCGGAAAGACGAGCTGTTTGAGGAGGCCAAAAAGCTTGCAGTTCCCTATGAACTGCTTACCTATGTGCACGAAAACGGCAGACTGCCGGTAGTAAATTTCGCGGCAGGCGGTGTGGCGACTCCTGCAGACGCGGCGTTGATGATGCAGCTTGGCGCGGAAGGCGTGTTTGTTGGATCTGGTATTTTTAAGTCAGGCAATCCGAAGAAGCGGGCAGCCGCCATTGTACAGGCGGTGACGAACTACCAGGATGGAAAACTGGTTGCGGAACTTTCAGAGGATCTGGGGGAAGCCATGGTCGGTATCAACGAGCAGGAGATTGCGCTGCTGATGGCGGAGAGAGGCGTGTAGAGCGAAGGAACAAGGAGCGTTGGCGGGCAACATTCACAGAGCAAGGGAAAGGCATGGTTACGGAAATGGTGAAGATCGCAGTGCTGGCGGTGCAGGGCGCATTTGCTGAGCATATGGACCGCTTAAGAAAGCTGGGGGTAGAATCTATAGAATTACGGCGGCGGGCAGATTTAGAGCAGGACTTTGACGGATTGATTCTGCCGGGCGGGGAGAGCACGGTGCAGGGGAAACTGCTGCAGGATCTGCAGATGCTTATGCCGCTGCGTGGGAAGATAGCAGGAGGCCTTCCAGTGTTTGGTACCTGTGCGGGGCTGATCTTGCTGGCGGAAGAATTGTGCAGTGATACACGTGTCTATTTCGGGACAATGCCGGTACGGGTGCAAAGAAATGCCTATGGAAGACAGTTGGGAAGTTTCCATACGGAAGAGAATGTGATGGGGCTTGGCCGGCTTCCTATGACATTTATCCGCGCACCTTATATTGAATCGGTAAAAAAGGGAGTGGAAATCCTGGCGCAGGTGCAGAATAGAATTGTGGCGGCGCGGTATGGGAATCAGATCGGAACCGCTTTCCACCCGGAATTGGATGAGGATGACCGAATGCATCAGATGTTTATAAAAATGTGTGAAGAATATGCGGGCGGCGGTATGCCGGCAGACGTCTGATACAGCAGGATGGGGGAGTGCACGTGAAGATAAAAACCGCAAAGATGACATATGAGGAGGTTCTGGCGCTTCCGGTACCGCTCCATGAGAAACCGGTCAGGCAGCGGATGCTGTTTCGGATTCTGCTTTTTGTGTTGTCACTCTGGGATTTGTGGAGGACCCGCTTCACATATCAGACCATGGGACTTGAAAAGCTGGGCAGAAAGGAACCCTGCCTGGTGCTGATGAACCACTCCAGTTTCATAGATTTAAAGATTGCCGCACGGCTTCTGGTCACCAGACCGTTTCATGTTGTCTGCACAGCAGATGGGTTTGTGGGTAAGCAGTGGCTGATGAGATGGATCGGTGCTATTCCAACTAAGAAATTCATGATGGATGTGGCGCTTGTGCGGGACATGGTCTACACGGTCAAGGAACTGCAAAGTTCTATTCTGATGTTTCCGGAGGCGAGTTACAGTTTTGACGGGACGCAGACAACCTTGCCGGAGGGCCTGGGGAAATGTCTGAAACTGCTCAAGGTGCCGGTGGTCATGATTCGTGCCAGTGGCGCGTTTACAAGGGATCCTCTGTATAATAATCTGCAGCTGCGGAAGGTGCATGTGTCGGCAGAGGTGGAATATCTGCTTTCCACAGAGGAGATTGCGAGGATGTCAGTGCAGGAGCTGAATGCATTTCTGCGGGAGAAATTTACCTTTGATTATTTCCGCTGGCAGCAGGAGAAACGGATTAGGGTAAAGGAACCGTTCCGGGCGGATGGATTGAACCGTATGCTGTATAAATGCCCTTGCTGCAGGATGGAGGGACAGATGCTGGGGCAGGGAATCTGGATCAGATGCCAGCATTGCGGCATGGCTTGGGAGCTGACGGAATATGGATATCTGCAGTCACCGAATAAGGAAAAACAGTACTTTACCCATATTCCTGACTGGTATCAGTGGGAACGGGAGTGTGTCAGGAAGGAGCTGGAAGAAGGAACATACAAACTGGAAGTGCCAGTTACCATCTACATGATGGTCAATACAGACTGTCTCTATCAGGTAGGCGATGGAATCCTTGTGCATTCCCTGGAAGGCTTTCATCTGACCGGATGTAGTGGAAAGCTGAAATATACACAGGATCCGTCGGCCTCCTACAGCCTGTACTCGGATTTCTACTGGTATGAGATTGGAGATATGATATCCATCGGAGATGCCAGGGCACAGTACTATTGTTTTCCGATGGCCGGAGGCGATATTGTAGCGAAGACACGGCTGGCCGCAGAAGAACTTTATAAGCTGGTAAAAGAAAGGGCTAAATGAGCTGGTGCTACCTGGAAACCGGTGTAATTTATTTGTGCTTGTCTGTTTCAGAAGCTGTCTGTCTGCCTGGAAGGCTGGAGGCGGCTTCTTTTTGGCGTTCTTTCATCAGGCCGTAGAACCATAATATGATCCAGAGCAGGATGGGCAGTCCGATGGTGGCTGCCAGGCATGCCGCAAAAAGCTGTCCAGAGTCTGCGTCGCTTACACAGGCTATGATAAAGGTGATGAGATACAAAGAGACAAGAAAGATCACGCAAAGAAGCGCTGCGATCTGTTTCGGGGTTTTCTTTTTCATAAGGCAAGGCCTCCTTTTTTGACTTGATAGATCGTATTTATTATACCGTATTCATGAAAGCGTGTACAGTGGGGAAGCAGTGTGTTTTCCGTTGATTGTTCTGGTAGTGTCCGATATAATAGGAAGTATTATTGTCTGATCTGGAAAGTATGTTCCAGAAACATAGGCGCAGCGGATCGGAGGAACAAGATGAACACTTTATACGAATATATTGACCCCATAACTTCCCCTTATGAGGCATTCTGCTTTGACAGTGATACGGATAAGCTACCGGTACCGGCACACTGGCATTATTATGCGGAAGTCCTCTATATTCTGGAAGGAACGGTCAGATTCACCATAGACAATTCGGTGAAGATATGCCGGAAAGGATCGGTGATCCTTTTTCCGCCCAGATGTGTGCATGCGATTGATTACCTTGACAGAGGGCAGCGCATACGTTATTATGTTGTGAAATTTGATCCGGAAATTCTTCCGGGGCATAAGGTGGATGGGGGGAATCTCAGGTCATCTCTGTACGGGATCGGCATGGGAACCGACCTGTGTTGTTTTATGCCGGAGCAGACTGCAGAGATGGAGCTGCTCCTGTTATTTGAGGAGATTATAATGGAATACAGGGAGAAAGCCTATGCCTACTCCCTGATTCTCTGTGCCGATCTGTGTAAAATCTTAGGAAAGATCATCAGGCGCTGGCAGAAAGAAGGATATCTTCTTGCGGCGCCTGAAATTCATCCGTCTTATGAACTCAGCTTTGATTATATTGCAGAATATATCGACCAGCATTATTTTGAAGAATTGACTGTAGAAAAGCTGGCCTCCATGTGCAGCATGTCACACTCTACCTTTTCGATGAATTTTCATCGCCGGTATGGTATGACATGCAAGGAGTACATCAATGCAACCCGCATTAATGTGGCTGAGAATATGCTTCTTTTCTCAAACCATGACGTAGCTTTCATCGCCCAGGAAGTGGGGTATTCTGATTGCAGCTACTTTATACGATGCTATAAGAAGCTGAAAGGCATGACGCCGAAACAGACCCGTAAGACCAGGAAATAGGGCATGATGCCGTCTGTCCATCCTATCGCTCTGCAGTCTCGTAAATGCTTCTGACACGGTATGCGGAAGAGCGGGCTGTTCCATCGTCGGTGAAGTCGCGGCTGGGAAGAATGAGGAAGGTTCTGCTTCCGGCCTCCATATCGACGAAATTGTCATCAAGCCGCAGGACACCTTCTTCGGTCTCTATGCTGACTGACTTCGCATAATTCTTTGCGGTTACGGTGACGATATCGTCCTCTACCGTGACTTCTAACTGCGGATCGAGGAATGCATAGTGCTTCGGGGCACAAAACAGTGTGGTGCCGGAAGACACGACAACATTGTCTACAAGGAAAACGTATTCCAGGTGCACTCTCAGCGGATCCTGGTCATTGAAGTCAAGGTGTGGAAGCCATGTACCGCCATAAGCGGGTGCTGTCACTTCAAACTGGCCTTCCCGTACAACGGAGGAATCCGGCAGGCGCAGCGCCCATTTCACGGTGCCGGATACTGGCGCAGACGTCTCGTTAGCCACATGGAGGTCAGCACTGATATCCACAGGACACGGCAGCGTATTGACATAAGGCTTCTGGTCGATCTCGCCGTGTTCTTCGCAGGAGAGCAGGATTGGTGCAAACATGCGTTTTTCAGCGTATTGGAGTGCCTTCCAGTTGCCGTAATAGTCAACGCTTGCCCAGGAAGCTACTGGCCAGATATCATTCAGCTGCCATACAACGGCGCCCATACAGGTACCGCGGAAGCGTCTGAAATGCTCCACGCCATAGCGGATCGCATCTGCCTGAAGAAGTTGGGAACAGTAGAGCAGTTCATCAAAATTCTTCGGATACAGATAAGTCTGTGCAAGATAGTTGCTGATCTTGCCGTTGGCAGCGGTATTTCGCTGGTGCATTTCCATGACGCGGGAGAAAATATTCCGGTCCTGTGCCTCAGTAAAGCGGCGTACCGTCTGTAAAGCTGGGAAGGACTGGAAACCGAACTCAGACAGGAAACGGTAATGATGTTTTCTGTATGCCGTGAACGGTTCATTGCCATGCCATACGCCCCAGTAGTGTACGTCTCCCACATTCTCAGCGTTGCTGTTCTCGTAATTTCCGCCTGAGCTGGGGGAAGAGGGCCAGTAGAATGTCAAGGGATCTTCCTCTTCCACGATCTTAGGAATGATATATTCGTACAGATGGACGTAATCGTAATATTGTTTCTTCGTCTTTGGCCAGATCAGCGTCTCATACTGCGTTTCCATCTCGTTATTGCCGCACCACAGACCGATGCTTGGATGGGAACGGAGTCTTCTGATATTCTGCCGGATCTCAGCGGAGATATTGGCTTCAAAGGCACTGTCCAGTTCATAGGAAGCGCAGGCAAACATGAAATCATGCCAGATCAGAAGGCCTCTCTCATCACAGATATCATAGAAAAAATCATCCATGAAATAACCGCCGCCCCAGATCCTGATACAGTTGAAATGGGACTCCTGTGCAGAGGCAAAAAGCATATCGGTACGCGCTCTATTCTGTCTTGTCAAAATATTGTCTTCTGGGATATAATCTGCGCCCATAGCGAAGATCTGAAGCCCGTTGACTTCAAAAGCAAAATTGCGGCCGGGAAGTTCCTTTGTCTTCTTATCGGTGACCAGAATCTTCTTCTCTCCGTTATGCAGGATAAAGCTGTCGCCATCATCGAGATCGACTTCCTGATTTGTCAGATGAGGATCCCAGACTTCATCAGGCATCGGATCTGTGTTGACCGTCATTGTGCGCAGGCCAATCCGTTTCTTCCAGACGTCTAAAGGCTCTGGGTCAAGAGTAGAATCTGTGGCAGGCAGAAGCAGTGCCTCAACCTGATATAAAGGCTGCTCACCGTAACCATTAGGCCACCAGAGCTGCGGATCTGAGACCGTCAGGTCAACACGGATATGATTGCTGCGAAGATCGCACATCAATCCAGTTAACGGCAGGGAGGGTGCGGAGCCAGTCAGGGAATCGATCGGTGCACTTTCAACGGACAGCGTGTTTGTACCGTCCGGTGTGGTCAGAAGAAGTACCAGTTTCACCTTATCAAGAGAAGCTTCAGGCATCCATTCGATTTCAGCGTCAGCGGTTAGGTGGACAGAATCCACCGTGTTGCCATGTACTGTTTTGGCAGTTATGTGGTGCTGCTGTGTGAGATAGACCTGTGAGATCCGTGCTGTTTTGACAGATTCAATGGTCACGTTACGGAAGAGGCCGGCGTCAGGAAGCCTTGGACCCCAGTCCCAGCCGAACATGCAGGCCGCCTTGCGGATATGGGGAAAGCCTGGCATCGCATCGGAAGAGGCGCCCACAGGACATTTTTCGTTGGCATCCGCAATGAAGCGGGTGGGAGAGTGGAGCACCACTTTCAGATGATAGATGGCGTCAGGATCGTCCTCTTTCACCTCGGAAGTGATATCGTATTCCCAGATGCGATTCATGTTGTTGGCGGATCCTAACAGTTTGTCATTCAGATAGACGTCCGCCAGTGTATCAATCCCCTCAAAACGAAGGAACAGACGGTCGCCCTTTCGGTCTGCATCCTGCAGGGAAAAATCCGTTTCATAGACGAAATCATTTTCCATCAGTTTTGTCGCCATCAGCTCATTGTCACGGTAAAAAGGATCCGGGATCAGATCCTTCTTGAGCAGCGTTTCGTACACTGTTGATGGCACGGTGGTCTCAATCGGCGTTTCTGGGATATGGTATACATTTTCACCTAGAACTGTTAATGTCCAGAGGCCGTTTAGCAAAGTAGTTTTCATGGTAATTTCCTCCTGGTATTTCCTTTCGCTATCGTTACTGAATAATATTGTAGTATTCTTTGATGCTCTGTGGTAAGAATTAACTCTGACAAAATAGTACAAATCTCTGAATAATATTATTTTAGACGTTTATAAAACAATGATTGAAGTATAAGAACAAAGGATGCTATAATGAAAAATACAAGATGAAAGAAACATAGAGACTGGCTGGCGGCCTGAATCTGGTGGCAATCAGGCGGATCTCTGAGAACTTGAGAGATGCAGCCTATGATACTTTCAAAGATTTCTTTCGTATTGTCTAGCTTCCGATGTCGTTCTAAGTAGTTTCCGTGTAATAAAACTCATTGTAAAGTAATTAAGATGGAGGGTAGGGATGCAGGATCTTTGTATCAGCCCATGTAATCTGTGTCCGCGGGAATGTCTGGCAGTCAGGGCAGACGGCGGGTTGGGGTTTTGTCTTGTGGATGATAAGATCAAAGTAGCCAGGGCGGCGCTGCACAAGTGGGAAGAACCGTGCATATCTGGAACGAATGGCTCCGGTGCGGTGTTCTTTGCAGGGTGTAATCTACGCTGTGTGTACTGTCAGAATTATGAGATCGCTGCCGGAAGGAGAGGGAAAGAGGTATCGGTCATGCGGTTGGCGGAGATCTTTCTGGAGCTTGAGAAAAAAGGGGCAGCTAATATCAATCTGGTCACGCCGGACCATTATGTGACGGGTGTGGCGCAGGCTGTTGTGTTTGCAAGGAACAGGGGCCTTGCCTGTCCGGTCGTCTATAACTGCAGTGGTTATGAGAAGCAGGCGGTAGTCCGACAGCTGTCTGGGATTGTAGATATTTATCTGACAGATTTCAAATATATGGATGCCGGGTTGGCAGGGCGATTGTCGTTAGCGCCGGATTATCCCGCAGTGGCCAGCGCAGCGTTGGAAGAAATGGTTAACGCAGTAGGAACCCCGGTCTTTGATGAGCAGGGCATGATGAGGAAAGGGGTCATTGTCAGGCATCTGCTCCTGCCGGGCCATAAGAAGAATGCCAAAGCGGTGATTCGCTATGTCCATGAGACGTATGGGGACAGTGTGTATCTGAGTCTTATGAATCAGTATACGCCCTTTGACAGACTGCAGGAAAATGTGGATGACAGAGAACTGTGCAGGAAGGTCACGAAACGGGAATATGAGAATGTATTAGAGTATGCGATTAATTTGGGCGTTAAGAATGCCTTTATACAAGAAGGCGATACGGCGAAGGAGAGCTTCATTCCGTCATTTGACTGCGAGGGAGTCTGATTAAATGGCGTGACATTCACAAAAAGCTAGTGTATAATAGGGGATCACACGGCTGTGAGGGCCGACGGAGTTTAGAATGTTTCAAAAATATTGAGAATAGGTTAGGAGCATTGTTATGGGTTTACTGAAGAAATTTATCGAACCGGTGGACATGACCGAAGGTTCACCATGGCAGAAAATAGTGTTATTTGCGGTTCCGATGCTAGTGGGAAATATTGCACAGCAGCTTTATAACACGGTAGACAGTGTGGTAGTAGGAAATTATGTGGGAGATAATGCACTGGCGGCAGTCGGGAGCGCAGGGCCGATCTTAAATCTTCTGATTGTTCTGTTTGTAGGGATCAGTGTGGGAGCCGGCATTATGGTGTCCCAATATTTTGGTGCAAAAGAACGGGAAAAATTATCCACGACCATCGGAAACTGTATCACGCTCACGGCTGTTGCCACGCTGTTTGTCATGGTCGTGGCATCTCTGGTATCCATGCCGCTGCTAAGGCTTCTGGATACACCAGAATCAATTATTGACTGGTGTCATTCCTATCTGCTTATTTTATTTATCGGTTCTGCGGGATTGGCGTATTATAACATTTTGAGCGGTGTTCTGCGAGGATTGGGGGATTCCATGTCTGCGTTGCTTTACCTGCTTGTATCTACGGTAGTCAATATTGTGTTGGACCTTCTTTTTGTGGCGAAGATGGGGATGGGGGTTAACGGTGTTGCGCTGGCGACCGTGATTGCGCAGGCAATCTCTGCGCTGTTATGTCTGCTTCGACTGATGCGGATGCAGGAGCTTTTTGAGTTAAAACTCTGCTATATGAAACTGGATCGGAAGTATACAAGGAAAATCATTAAGCTTGGCCTGCCTTCCGGCATTACGCAGGCGATTTTTTCCATGGCGATGATTGTAGTACAGTCTTTGACCAACAGTTTCGGGGAAATGTTCATTGCCGCTAATGTAATTGTTATGCGTGTGGATGGTTTTGCGATGATGCCAAACTTTTCTTTTGGAACGGCGATGACAACTTATGCAGGTCAGAATGTAGGGGCAAGAAGGGAAGATAGGGTAGATACGGGGGCAAAACAGGGGACATTGATCGCAGTGGTGGTTTCTGCCGTGATCACCTCATTGATCTTGCTCTTCGGTAAGGCGCTCATGGGTATCTTTACCAAAACCCCGGAGTTAGTTGATTTAAGCCGGGATATGATGGGCATTCTTGCAGTGGGTTATGTGGCTATGGCAGTGACGCAGAGTCTGTCTGGTGTTATGAGAGGAGCGGGGGATACGATGACGCCTATGTGGATTTCGATCGCTACGACAATCCTGATCCGTGTACCGATCGCTTATGGCATTTCCTTCCTGACTAGAACAGCTGATCTGCCCAATGGACGGCAGGAGTGTATTTTCATTTCACTGTTGGCTTCCTGGCTGATTGGAGCAGTGATCACGTATATCTTTTATAAGCAGGGTAAGTGGAAAGAAAAAGCGATTTAAGGATAGTTTTTTCAGTGAGCTTAGACAAGGGCAGTGGAACTGTCCCCCTCCCAGGGTATGACGACATAGGATTATGATAGCATGAAATAGGAGAGGAAAACGATCGTATGAGATCGTATAGGAAGATACTTTTGACAGGTTGTTTCCAATTGACGGAAGCAGCCTGTTTTTTGTGTTTTGTGATATGTTTAAGGGATTTTATGCGCTGAATGGATTAAGTTGCAAAATCAGAGATTTTTCATTTTTTTGGGGAATGAGAGCAAAGACAGACAACAAAAAACCAGAAACACTGTATACAATGTTTCTGGTTATATTATGCAGGAAAAGAGACTTGAACTCTCATGGTATTGCTACCACACGGACCTGAACCGTGCGCGTCTGCCAATTCCGCCATTCCTGCGAACAAATGTTATTCTAACGCCTTTTAAAAAGAAAGTCAATACTATTTTTGAAAAATTTTGTAAAAATTTCAAACAACTCCTGCTTATGCTTTGAACGCCCGTGTGGCCCAAAATGAGGGAATATTATATTCATGTAGTCTGCCGTAGCCATTTGTATCTTCATATAGGTCAGTAAGAGCAAAACCAGCTTCCAGTTGTCCGCCGATCTGTTCCTCAAGTGTATGGGAAAATTGGATTCCCTCATTCTTTTTTATGGAATCCTCATACAGCTGTGGATCCTTTAATGGATTAAACGGTAGTTTGTATTTCAGTGCGATTCCTTCCTCATCAAAGATAAAGTTGATTCCATTGTCTAATCCACATAGAAGAATGCCGTTTTTCTTTAAAACACGAAAGCACTCTTTGAATATGGGTTTTACTTCTTCGACATAACAATTTGACACAGGATGAAAGATAAGATCGAATGTTTCATCCGCAAAAGGCAGTCTTTTTGTCATATCAAACTGGAGGATTTCAACATTATACCCCTCTCTTTCGGCGAATTCCCGTTCCCGATCGCATTGCTCCCTGGAATAATCTAACACGGTACATTCTGCACCGAGAGCCGCAAAAACCGGGATCTGCTGTCCGCCGCCGCTTGCCAATCCCAAAATTTTCTTGCCTTTCAGATTACCAAACCATTCGTGGGGAACTGCTTTTGTCGGTGTAAGAAAGACATCCCACTCTCCGTTTAAGGCTTTTTGGTACTCTTCCTGTGAAATGGGCTTTCCCCACTGCCATCCGTTTTTGCACCATGAATCTATGGTTTTGGAGTTAATCTCTTGATATTTCATTCGTATATCCTCCGTATCTTAAGCTTATTTTTATAATTCGCGCGGTCACTGTGCTATAATTTCAGTATAACACAAAATGACATTTGTGCGGTCTACAAATGCCTTAGAAATAGTTGTTGTAAAATCTGAAAGAATTGCACTCCCAGGAAACCTATGACATAATGGTGTCATAGGTTGAAAAATCAGAGATTTTTCAATTTCTTATTTAAGCAGTATCACAAGCAAGCTTGAAACTTAAAATTTGCAGCGGCGGAATTTGTGGCAAGCAGTGCGGAAATGAGGGAAAGGATGAAGGTTGACCGACTGATCAGCATTGTTGTTTATTTATTAAATCATGGCCGGACATCAGCACAGAAATTGGCAGAAGAGTTTGAAGTTTCTTCCAGAACGATCATGCGGGATATAGAATCACTGGATCAGGCAGGTATCCCAATCCAATCTTTTTATGGCGTAGAAGGCGGCTATCAGATTATGGACAGTTTCGTTTTAGAAAAGCAGGTTGCAACAAGCCGCGAATATGATTGGATTGTCACCGCTCTGAAAGGAATGGCAAGCGCGTATGCAGGAAGAAGCCTCAAACAGGCGTTAGAAAAGGTACAGAGTATAAGTCATATAAGGGATACAGCCATATCCGTGGACTTGGGTGCTGCAAAGGAAGATGATGAAATAAATGAACAAATAATGCTGTTGGAAAAGGCTATTGAAGAAAAATGTGTTGTCCGATTTTCTTATACAAATAGCCATGAAGAAGTAAAAGATATGCAGGTAGAACCAGTTTGTCTCCAATACAAATGGTATAACTGGTATCTGATAGGATATTATGAAAAATACCAGGACTATTGCATGTTTAAATTAGTTCGTATGGATAATTTGCAGGTAACAGCGGTAAAATTCACACAAAATCATAAGCTTTCTGATTATAAGGGGAAAGAGCGCGAAGATGCTTTTGTAAATGTTAAACTATACGGAAAGGCAGTCATAAAGAAAAAGTGCAGGGAATATCTAAATGGACGGATTACACAGGAATTTGAAAATGGAGATTTTGAGTGTTCTTTTTGCGTACCTGCGCACGAAACATTTTGGTATGGGGTTGTTCTTTCCTTTGGAAACAAAGCCAGGATCATCGAACCACAGGAAATAAAAGAACGCATAATAAAAACCTGTAAAGAAATACAAATGGAATATGGGGAATAAGGATGGGATTTTATTCGAAAGAAGAGGCAAGACAGACGCTGGAAATACTGTTTGGATTCACGTACCGTTTGGAAGTGTATACCCCTATTGCAAAAAGAAAGTATGGCTATTATGTATTGCCTGTACTATATAATGGGCAATTTATTGCAAGATTCGAGGCGGAGCCGGTTCGTAAGGCAGGACAATTTAAGATTAAAAACTGGTGGTGGGAGCCGAAGGTTGAACCAAATGATGAAATGAGAGAAATGATTGGAAACGAAATGGCGTGTTTTGCAGAATTTCTTCAAATTGATAATGCACCTGAAAATATTGAGAAGCTAGAAATGTAGCAAAAGAAGGTAATCAAGTGATGTAACATGGAGAAGTTGGGCGCATTTAGGAATCTTCCAAACATGAGAGTATCGCTTTATAAATCGGCTGCAAAATTTAGAAGCAAAATTTAGAAGCAAAATTTGAAAAATGTATTGACTTTTTGTAAATCTGATAGTAATATATTATTTGCGTTGTGAACGCAGGCGGAAGTGTCGGAACTGGCAGACGAGCAAGACTAAGGATCTTGTGATGGTTACATCGTGTGGGTTCAAGTCCCATCTTCCGCAGTGAGTTAGAAGTGTGGGAACCCTTATTTTACTAAGGTTTCCCCATTTTTTATTATTAAAATAATTGGTTACAGTTGGTTACACTTTGCAATAAGTTTATCCGAGTGCCCTTTGGTTAATAAGTAAGGAAACCTTGTAAATACTAAGGTTTCTTTCTTTTTTGTGTTCAACCGGCTTGAACATCCTTGAACACGTTGTTGATTTTGCTGTTAATAGCCCATTCATAAGCATCTGCACGAGGTGAAATAAGACAAAACTACTATTTTTTTGCAACTCTAAGAGATAATGTCAATGACCATTTACAATCAAATGAAGGAATTTGTAAGTGGTTTTCTATTGACGAAATAACCCATCTTGAGATGCCCTTTACGGCCAAATAGGTTGTTGAACATTATTATTCGGTGGGGTGTCTGACAGATAAGCTATATGTTAACATTGTAACAAATGAACGTGTTGATTTTCTGGAATTAAGTGAATCGTAATTGACACATTCCCATTTGCAGGGCTGTACATGACTTCGTTACTGAGCCGCTCCCCTCTGGTGTGCTGCTGCGTAGGTAACGCATTGGACTGAAGCATCCGGCGCTTCAAATCATAATTTGAGGAGAATCACGATGAATGTAAATGAATATCAAGAGTTAGCCGTGACAACGCTGAATCCCAAACTGAGCAGGAAAGAGGTTCTAATCAATAGCGTTATGGGTCTTTGCGGCGAATCCGGTGAAGCGATTGACATTGTGAAAAAATGGATGGCGCAAGGACATGAACTTGATAAGCAGCATTTAGCCAAGGAACTTGGCGATATAGCATGGTATTTGGCTGAAGCAGCTACAGCATTAGAAATTCCTTTGGAGGATATTTTTCAATCTAATAGAGAAGATTTTCATGCCGTCCGGCGGTTAACAAAAAAACGTTGTGTGGGTATTTGTTGTAATAACCCTCTGCTGGGAAGAAAGAGGGTGAAAGAAAATGAGATATTCTGCGCTGACTTGAAATTTTAAATTCCAGTGCAGAAGTAAATTCCACTGTAGTTTAAAATTTATAGGAAAATAGAGATTTTCAGGAGTCAAAACACCCGGTTTCTGTTATAATCAAGACAACTTCTTACA
>CATOJY010000055.1 GCA_951800685.1 uncultured Lachnospiraceae bacterium | reverse complement strand
TGCGTAACAGGCAGAAAAAAGACGGGTAAAAAGCAATCGCTTCTCACTCGTCTTTTCCTGCACCCTGTATGACAGCTACCCTATTTCAGTTTGTTGATTGATACTGTTTTATGAGTAGCTACCATACAGCAGAGGTATTTTCACACGCCTATTCATACACGGCGGCTTTTGAGAGATCAAAGCCGCCGTTTCTTTTTTATCTTCTCAAGGAATGACGCACTTTCACTGTTAAAAGCGGCGGCTAAAGGAGGTAGCCGCCATGAAGCACACACCCTATCGACAAAATCCGACGGCCATTGACATATCAAAAAAAGCCCGTCCACCGCCGGGGGAAATTCTACTCATGAATATGAACTGTCTAATCAACTGAATACTGCTTACAATTCCTCTGCGCCCGTCTGCAATTTTGTAGACGGGCGTTTTGTGTTCCCCCGGCAAAATTTTTTCAAAAAGTTTGCAAAATCACCGCCTATTCGGGGATGCGCAGTTTTGAGGGTTTATGAAAGGGGACATCAGAAAAAATCACCCGCTTTCGCGGCTGCGAAAGGAGGTGAGAACATGAATGAACCGAACCCAATGGCAAATCCGTTGTGCTTTTAACGGCTTTTGCAAACAGGTATGGAAGCGTGAAGCAATGAACGCCCACAGGGACACAAAGCGGCAGCAGTCAAGGGAAGTAACATTCTCCACCTGTCACAACAGGAAGAAAGCCAGCTTTATACCTACGACAAATATTTTGCAGATGATGAAGCTGAACAGTCTTTCATTATTGCGGGAAAAGAGATAACCGCAAAGCAGCTTGCCGAAGCCCTGCGGAGCTTGCCGGAAGAAAAGCGCGAAACTATCCTGCTGTATTCTTTCTTCGATATGAGCGAAACCGGGATTTCAAGGCTCTGCAACATTCCGAGGACAACAGTGAAGTATCACAGCAACAGCTCTTTTGAGCTACTAAAACGCTATTTGGAGGAACGCGCCTATGACTGCACAGACTGGTAACAATGAAAATGCTGCCCCCGGTTTGTTACCTTACCCGGTAATCACAGCCGCAGCAAAGGGCGACCCGGAAGCTATGGCGATTGTCGTCAAGCACTACGAAAGCTACATAGCGTCCCTGTCTATGCGCAAGCTCTACGACGAGAGAGGAAATGTATATTGGGGCATAGACGAGGACATACGCGACCGTTTACGGTCACGGCTTATGCGGGCTGTCCTTTCATTCGAGGTTTAAGCTGATTTAGGACAGGCAGCGTCCCCACCTTTCCGCTGCCAGTCCCCCAGCAGAACCTTTTAAGCACCTTAACAAAGAAAGCGGCGCAAGATAACGGCGGCGCAGCATAGCCGCAGACGGATTTACTACTTTTTTTACTACCATTGAGAGGGAAAACCTAAAAGGTTATGAGGGTATATAAGAACTTCTCCCCATATCTAAAATGCCGGGAAAGCCCAGAAATACGGGCTATACCGACATATAAGAACTTCTAAAGAGATAATCTAAATTCACCAATAATTTTCAGCCAAAAATTTAAGGTTTAGTATTCTAAGTCTTTTCATTATCCAAATGTACGCTTAATTTCGTCACGTTTTCTTTGCGTTTCTACCCAGTTCTCCACATATCCGCAATCGCAGCAGACATAGCGTATAACCGGGATTTTTTTCATCAATGTAAAGGTCGAGGTATAAATATTGTTTCCACTGGCATGACGGTTTTGGCTATCGGAAATACGGACAATATTTTGTGAATTGCATTTTGGACAGCGTTTTGTATTTTTCATGGTGATATATCCGCCTACAGCCGCAGCATCAATCTTTCAATACAGTGCTTTGCGTTTCCAGCCCCACTTAATATATACCTAACATCATGTAATCTCCTGCATTTTCGTAGCATTTATTACCTCTCACCATTGCTTGATCGTAATAGAGGCTTTCACGCAGGCTCCATGCGGCAATCTGTTTGACAGCTCTATGGTTCCCCCATGCTTTTGGCACAGTACCCGGCTCACCGCAAGCCCCAGTCCCAAGTGCTTGCCGGAGGTATCTTCGGAGTAGAACAAGGCGGTTTTCTTTTGCAGCAGCTTTTCCGAAAAACCCGGCCCATCGTCTGTCACGGTGGCCGACAGCGTTCCGTGTTCCAGATAAAAGGCAAGCTCAATTTGATGTTCCGCAAAACGCAGGGCATTGGAAATCAGGTTTTCCAGAACGCGGTATAACAGCTCCCCGTCAAGGACGGACTTGCCCGCTGGCACATGGAAATCACAAGCAAAGCCTACTTCGGTGTTCTGAAACAGAATGGATAATGAGTCCGCCATGTGCTGTAAAAACTCAGGAAGTTCTACTTCTCTGCGGTGGACTTCTGTTTCTTCAATCGCGCCCAGGTCGCGCATGGTATCTGTGTAGCGACCCATACGCTCCGCAGTAATGCCGAGATTGGTGAGCGCCTTTTCTAATTTTTCGTCCGTCAAGGTTCTGCCCTGGCGGTTCTCCTGCAAATATTCCACGTAGCCTGTCATAATGGCGATGGGATTACGCAGATCGTGGGCCACGGATGCCTGCAATGCGCGGCGTTCCTCCAGCATACTCCAGAGCTGACGGTTATTCTCATATAGGGTCTGCCGCGTTTTTTCAAACGCAGTACAGAGCTGACCCAATTCATCCCGCCCGTCAAAGTTGATATGGAAATTCAAATCCTGGTCTTGAATATGCGTGGTGGCATCCATCAGGACAGTGATTGGCGGCTCCAGTATCTTGTGATAAAACCACCACGCGCACAGAGTAATTCCAATCACAGCAAACACAAGCGGCAGCAGTACCATACAAATCTGTGAAGCACGGTAGGCCGTTTTTGCTTTGGAGGAAAGCATAGAGTAGCTGGATTCAATGCGTTCTATCCTGTAACTCGTCTGCTTCTGAGCCTCATTGTGTTCTTGACCGTCCGCTACCAGTTGTCCAAATGGCTCTGGCGGGCCATTAAGGACATACCTCAGCTTTGCCTCTGTAACCGTGCCATCTGGGGCGGTTGTCTGCTGTGTCAGCCAGACCTCGTTGGAATCGGGAAGAATATGCTTTTGGAGACGGTAACAGACGAAAATGGCAAGCCCGCTGCACAGGAACACGATCAACATAGTAATCGCCACAGCCGCCATAAAAGAGCGTTTCAGTGATTGTCTTTTTATTTTTTCCATCGGTAGCCAATCCCCCAAACTGTTTCGATGTACTCACTCCCGCTGGCCTGCATGAGCTTTGCGCGGATCTTGCGGATATGCTCCTTAATCACGTTGTTGTCGCCCTCCGCGTCATATCCCCATACTGTCTCATAAATACGCTCCTTGTCAAAAACCTGATTTGGATTAGATGAGAGAAACTCAATGATGTCAAATTCCCTCTTTGAAAAGGAAAGCTCCTGTTCATTCCAAAATACTTTTCTGTCAGAGAGGTTGATAATCAGCCCTTGAGAGGTCACAACTTCTGGTGGGCGCATGTTCCGCTCGTCCCGGCGCAGATGCGCTTCAATACGGGCGATCAATTCCTGCAAGCTGAATGGCTTCGTAATGTAGTCGTCCCCTCCAGCCCGTAAGCCGTTGACCTTATCCTGCTCTGTGATTCGCGCCGTCAGGAACAAGATGGGGCAGACGATGTGATTCCGAATGACCTTGCACAGCTCCAGCCCATCCATCCCCGGCATATTGATGTCCAGAAGAATAAGATTTGGCTTTGTATTCAATTTTGCCATGGCTTCATTGCTGCTGTTGGCTACGGAAACTGTATAGCCGTGATCCTGCAAATGGGATGAAAGCAATTCGGTCAGGATTGGCTCATCATCAACGATTAAAATTCGATATGCCATGTAGACCCCTCCTATCTTTTTCATCATACGGGGAAAAAGTCAAAATTCTGTCAAGAACATAATTTAATGGAATGTGTCAAATTATACACTGTGGAGCGGCAAGTATCAATTATGTAAATGAATACCCTTAGCGTCCTTTGTCCTGTATAATAGGCTGAAGGGTTATTCGGCGGAAAACGAGGGGGAGAAACGGGCAAGCAGGGCATCGTGGGACCCACGATGCAAAATTGGATCTCCCGCCGTGTGAATATTATCCTCCTTGGGAGCCACCTTGTATCCGATATACCTGTATGGAACGGAGTACTGGCCTTTGTTCCACCATATATGAGAGCTGCTGCCGACTTTATGCCCATAAGACAATTCACAGACTTCATAGGGAATAAGCGGCAGGGCTCTCAGATATGGCTTTTCTTCCGTTTCAAAGATGCTCCGACGGCTTCCGGGGCGCTTCTGGAAAGGCTTGTCATTGAATTCTTTTACTGCTTTTCGGATGCCGGCATTTAATGCGGCTAATGATGGGAAGGTATCATTTCTGAGTTTTGCAATGACAGCCGTGGCAATCTCACCCACACTCCCTTCCACACTTGCTTTCTGCTTCGGCTTTTTGACGCCTGTTGGCATGATAGCGGTGGAATAATACTTGCCAGGAGAAAGATATGCCTCATTTAGTATGACCTCACCTCTTTTAGGATGCAGGGCCACTCCGGTTTTCAGTTATCACAGACAACTTTTACCGGCATCCCGCCCAAAAACGGAACATGTTTACATGACAGGAAAGCCATGCTTTTTCATCCATACTGGCTGCGGTTTCCACATAGCTTATCTGGCTGTAGGGCATAGTTGTAACAAACAGGTATGCTGTTATACGTTCCTCGGTATCCGGCTCCGTGTAGCTCATTGCAGGACCGGACCAGTCAGCTTCAGTACCCGAAATATAGATGAACAGAAAACACTAACTATAGAGCAGATTTTGGTTTTGCTGGAAAAAAGCAAAGATACCCCGATCCATATGCAGGTGCTGTTTAATGTACTTATGGGGCTCCGCAGGTCCGAGATCAATGGCGTAAAAATTCGGACGTAGATTATATCAACCCCACCTTAAAAGTGGAACGTCAGTTGGGGAGGATACATAATGCAGTAAAAGAAGACTTTGCCCCGAAAACTTTTTGCGAAACAGGAAGTGGGATTAAAGACAAAATCCCGTTACAGAGAGATTCCGATTCCTGATTATGTTTTTGAGGCAATCTTAAAGGAACGACAGGTTTATGAGAGAAACGTAAAACCGCAGAAAGGGAGAGTTTCAGGATATGGATTATATCTGTTGTTCCAACTATGGCAGAGCAAGGAGCAAAGGGTTCCATTGCAGGTATTATAAACAGCTTCTTGCTGAAAATGGCTTGCCGGATATCCGTTGCATGATTTGCGTAGCACATACTGCACGATCCTCCTAAAAAGAGGCATTCAACCCCAAAGCGGTATCAAAACTTATGGGACATGCCAAGGAACTCATAGCTATGGACGTTTACGTCGATAATAAAGGTATCATAGCGGATGGGGTGCCGGAAATTGGGGAATATACGAAGAAGGTTTTACCGAACCTGAGAGAGATAGAAAGTTTTAAAAAGGAACTGCTGTAGATGTAAAAGAATTTCTTCCGGATGCAGGGTGATAGAAAGGAAAAAAGAACAAAAGTTCGATTTTGCATCTATACAAATTTAACGATTTGTGGTAAGCTAAAAAAGCTCTTTGGTGCTATCACATCCGTATGGAATTACAAAGGTGCGCCAAGTTGCAAAAACAGCAAATTGTGAACTGGATTCGTCGTTGGCCTGTTTTTCTCCAATTTGAGTAAATGCCACGACGAAAATAAAATGTTCCACGACGAATTTTTGCCTGATAGGCGTTTTTTACTATGAAATCAGAGGTGAGCATTTGTGCAAAATGAACAAAAAATCTTCAAACTTCACAGCGAATACAAGCCCACAGGCGACCAGCCGCAGGCCATAAAAGCCCTCGTAGAAGGCTTTAAAAAGGGCAACCAATTCCAGACTTTATTAGGGGTAACAGGTTCCGGCAAGACCTTTACCATGGCCAATATCATACAGCAGCTCCAGAAGCCCACTTTGGTCATAGCGCACAATAAGACCCTCGCTGGACAGCTGTATGGTGAGTTCAAGGAATTTTTCCCTGAAAATGCGGTAGAATATTTTGTGTCGTACTACGATTATTACCAACCGGAGGCTTATGTACCTTCTACCGATACTTATATTGCGAAGGACTCTTCGATCAATGATGAGATTGATAAACTGCGGCTGTCAGCTACGGCATCACTGACAGAGCGGCGGGACGTGGTTGTGGTGGCCAGTGTGTCGTGCATTTACGGATTGGGAAGCCCGGAAGAATATGCGGGTATGAGTATGTCTCTGCGTCCTGGTATGCAGCGGGATCGTGATGATGTGATCCGGGGATTGATTGAGATGCAGTATGACCGCAATGATATGGATTTGGACCGATGCTGTTTCCGGGTGCGTGGTGATGTAGTAGAAGTTTATCCGGCCCAGGGCGGCGACCATCTGATCCGCATTGAATTCTTTGGGGATGAGATAGACCGTATTGCGCAAACTGATCCATTGACAGGACAAGTACATGCCACACTGGAGCATGTGATGATTTATCCAGCGTCCCATTATGTAGTGCCACAGGAGAAGATCAATACCGCTTGTGTGGAGATCGAGAAGGAATTGACACAGCGGGTGAAATACTTCAAGAGTGAGGACAAGCTGCTGGAGGCGCAACGCATTTCAGAGAGGACAAATTTCGATATCGAGATGCTGCGGGAGACAGGATTCTGTTCCGGTATTGAGAACTATTCCCGCCATCTGAACGGTATGGCGGAAGGAGAGCCGCCTTTTACGTTGATGGATTATTTTAAGGATGACTTTCTTATTATCATAGATGAGTCCCATATGACGATTCCCCAGATCAGGGGAATGTATGCTGGAGACAGATCGCGGAAGAATACACTGGTGGATTATGGATTCCGCCTGCCTTCCGCACTGGACAACAGACCGCTGAATTTTGGCGAATTTGAGCAGCACATTGACCAGATGCTGTTCGTTTCTGCAACGCCGTCGGACTATGAGGCAGCCCACGAGTTGTTCCGTACAGAGCAGATTATCCGTCCGACAGGTCTGTTGGATCCAGAGGTAGATGTACGACCGGTAGAGGGACAGATCGATGACCTGATCTCGGAGGTCAATAAGGAAGTATCGAACCATCATAAGATTCTGGTAACGACACTGACTAAACGGATGGCGGAAGACTTGACAGCTTACATGAGTGATGTGGGAATCCGGGTGAAGTATCTGCACTCGGATATCGACACGCTGGAGCGGGCGGAGATTATCCGGGATATGCGTCTTGATGTTTTTGATGTACTGGTTGGAATCAATCTGTTACGGGAAGGGCTGGATATTCCAGAGATTTCATTGGTGGCGATTCTGGATGCAGATAAGGAGGGATTTTTGCGGTCAGAGACGTCCCTGATTCAGACGATTGGACGTGCAGCGCGTAATGCAGAAGGCCGCGTAGTTATGTATGCGGATAATATGACGGATTCCATGCAGGCAGCTATCACAGAGACGAACCGCAGGCGGGAGATCCAACAGCGTTACAACCAGGAACATGGGATTACACCGCAGACGATCCAGAAGGCTGTGCGCGATTTGATTAGTATTTCCAGGACAATTGCCAAGGAAGAGAGGAAGTTTGAGAAAGATCCTGAATCCATGAGCAGGCAGGAACTGGAGAAGCTGATTAAGGAGGTAGAGAAGCAGATGAAGAAGGCGGCAGCAGACTTGAACTTCGAGGCAGCAGCAGATCTGCGTGACAGGATGGTAGAATTGAAAGGAAAGCTGCGGGATTTTGATAA
This sequence comes from uncultured Lachnospiraceae bacterium, assembly GCA_951800685.1. GTDB lineage: Bacteria > Bacillota > Clostridia > Lachnospirales > Lachnospiraceae > UBA3282. The sequence continues at coordinate 16,661 of CATOJY010000055.1, read as the reverse complement.
AGAGTAGAAGAGCGCCGCAGGATGGAACAGAATATAAAGAATGTTTCAGTAAGAAGTTTGAGAGAACTGTAAATAAATTATACACAGACATACATGGAGGAAACTATGTCAGATACGGTAAAGATGCGTCCCCGTGAATATATTAAGATACGGGGTGCGAATGAGCATAATCTGAAAGCGTTGGATGTGGATATCCCGCGCAATGAGTTTGTGGTGCTTACGGGGCTGTCCGGTTCCGGGAAGTCTTCGCTTGCTTTTGACACCATCTATGCGGAGGGACAGAGAAGATATATGGAGTCTTTGTCCTCTTATGCGCGGCAGTTTTTAGGGCAGATGGAGAAGCCGAATGTGGAACGGATTGAGGGATTGTCACCAGCGATTTCCATCGATCAGAAGTCTACCAACAGGAATCCGCGTTCCACGGTGGGAACGGTGACGGAGATCTATGATTATTTCAGGTTGTTATATGCCAGAATTGGAATTCCTCACTGTCCGAAGTGCGGCAGGGAGATCAGGCGGCAGACGGTAGATCAGATTGTGGATCAGGTTCTTGCGCTTCCGCAGGGGACCAGGATACAGCTTCTGGCGCCAGTGGTGCGGGGCAGGAAGGGCGAACATGCCAAAGTGTTTGAACGGGCCAAGAGAAGCGGCTATGTTCGCGTGCGCGTAGACGGGAACCTGTATGAGCTGTCGGAAGAGATCAAACTGGAAAAGAATATCAAGCATAATATAGAGATTGTAGTGGACCGTCTGGTGGTCAAGGAAGGCATAGAGAGGCGTCTGACAGATTCCTTAGAGAGCGTGTTTGCGTTGGCGGAGGGGTTGATGATACTGGATGTGATCGACGGAGAGCCGATTAATTTCAGCCAGAGCTTTGCCTGTCCTGATTGTGGAATCAGTATCAGCGAGATTGAACCTAGAAGCTTTTCTTTCAATAATCCTTTTGGCGCCTGTCCGGAATGTTTCGGTTTGGGCTATAAGATGGAATTTGATCTTGATCTGATGATACCGGACAGAAGCATAAGCTTAAATGACGGCGCTATTGCTGTGATGGGATGGCAGTCCAGCAAGGATAAAGGCAGTTTTACCAATGCGCTTCTGCAGGCGTTGGCCAAGGAGTATAAGTTTAGTATGGATACGCCTTTTGAGGAATTGCCGCAGAAGGCACAGGATGCGATCTGCTACGGTACGAATGGAAAGAAAGTTGATGTATATTATGAAGGACAGCGGGGCAAGGGCGTGTACCCGGTGGCCTTCGAAGGTCTGATCAAGAATATGGACCGGAAATACCGGGAGACAGGTTCGGATATGATCAAACAGGAGTATGAATCTTTCATGCGCATTACACCCTGTAAAGAATGCGGCGGTATGCGTCTGAAAAAGGAATCTCTGGCAGTGACCGTCTGCGATAAGAACATTTATGAGATCACTTCCATGTCTATCACGAAACTACATGCTTTTATCGGAGATATGGAGCTCACACCGCAGCAGCAGCTGATCGGTAGAAGGATTCTGAAAGAGATCCGTGCCAGAGTCGGTTTTCTGATGGAAGTCGGTTTGGATTACCTGTCTTTGTCCAGAGCAACCGGTTCGCTGTCCGGTGGTGAGGCACAGAGGATCCGTCTGGCAACGCAGATTGGGTCGGGGCTTGTAGGTGTATGTTACATTCTGGATGAACCTAGTATCGGCCTGCACCAGCGGGACAATGACAAGCTGATTGCCGCCCTTAAGAATTTAAAGGATATGGGTAATACGCTGTTAGTTGTAGAGCATGATGAGGACACCATGTTTGCGGCAGACCATATCGTAGATATCGGACCAGGAGCAGGTTCCCATGGGGGTAAAGTGGTGGCGCAGGGTACAGCAGAAGAGATCATGAAGGTGGAGGAGTCTATCACAGGGCAGTATCTGAGCGGCAGGCTTCAGATTCCCGTGCCACAGAAGAGAAGGAAACCAGCAGGTTATTTGAAAGTTAAAGGTGCACAAGAGAATAACTTAAAGAAAATAGACGTTAAGATCCCGCTGGGGATCATGACTTGTGTGACAGGAGTATCGGGCTCTGGCAAGAGTTCACTGGTCAATGAGATTCTTTATAAGCATCTGGCACGCGACTTAAACAGGGCGCGGTGCGTTCCCGGCAGACATACGGGAATTGAGGGGATAGACCAGCTGGATAAGGTGATTGACATCGACCAGTCGCCCATTGGCAGGACGCCACGGTCTAATCCGGCTACCTATACAGGCGTGTTTGATCAGATCAGGGATCTGTTCGCTTCCACTCAGGATGCCAAGGCGAGAGGCTACAACAAGGGAAGATTCAGCTTCAATGTAAAAGGGGGCAGGTGTGAAGCCTGCGGCGGTGACGGCATTATTAAGATTGAGATGCATTTCCTGCCAGATGTATATGTGCCCTGTGAAGTCTGTGGAGGCAAGCGGTACAACCGTGAGACACTGGAGGTAAAATATAAAGGGAAGAATATCTATGATGTGTTAGATATGACGGTGGAGGAGGCTATGCCATTCTTCGAAAATCTGCCGTCTATCCGAAGGAAGATCGAGACACTTTACGATGTGGGATTGTCTTACGTGAAGTTAGGACAGCCGTCCACGACACTCTCCGGCGGCGAAGCACAGAGGATCAAACTGGCTACGGAGTTAAGCAAACGCAGTACGGGCAAGACCATCTATATTCTGGATGAGCCCACCACAGGATTGCATTTCGCGGATGTGCATAAGCTGGTGGATATTCTGCATAAGCTGGCAGAGGGCGGTAATACGGTTGTGGTGATCGAGCACAATCTGGATGTGATCAAGACAGCAGATTATATTATTGATATGGGACCGGAAGGCGGAGAAGGCGGCGGCACGGTGATTGCTGAGGGTACTCCTGAGAAAGTGTCGCAGAGCCCTGTATCGTATACGGGCGTTTATATTAAGAAGATGCTGGAGAAGGCCAGGGAAAGAAAAGAGTCTGAAGCTGCTGCACAGACTGTGCTGCTGTGAAAGGTTGGAAATGGTTATCAGATGAGAGTATTAGGAACGGCGTTAGGATATTCAATAGGGATTCATGCCTTGAAACGGCGGAAATATGACATGAATTGTCTCCAATCCGCCTTCACGGCAGTACATAGACCGACGATATAATAAATATAGCTGATGAAAATAGGATCTACATTGATGTGTGATGGTGTTCAGGTATATTAATGCAGGCGGTGCGCTGTCTCTGGACAAACCAGGATGCATGGAAGTCTCATCATGTAGTGGGAAGGCAGAGTGACCCAGGAGCAGGTAATATTTGGAAAGTCTGAGTAGAAGGGGGAGAAGTCTCTATGAATATTGGTATGCATAGCTTTGGCAGTTCGGTTTTTGGGAGCGGTCTGCTGACTGTGGGCCGTGGATTGAAGAGTACGCAGCAGAAGATGGAACGGCAGGAAGCGAGGGACAGACAGGTTGCATTTTTTGAGAACCAGAAAGAGAACCTGAAAAATATAAAGTGTGAGACGGTGGAGGAGATTGCAAGAAAACTGGAACTGTTTCATTCTTATGAAGATCAGATTGCGGCGGCGAAGGCTTCCTACAATAATGAACAGATGTGGCATATGATGGATGAGTCCCGTGAGATCGGTGAAAAGATTGCCGAGGCAGTGGAGAAGAGCAAACCCAAGACGCCTGAGGAGAGAATGGAAGATCTTGCGGAAGAGGCTACTGGTACGGAAAGCGGCGGTATTCTGGAAGAATTGGATGAAGTGATGGAAGAAGCGCTGGAGCTGCAGCAAGAGATACAAGATGTCCAGCAGGGATTGACACAAGGAAATCTGCAGCAGGCGGTTGGAGCGGAGGCGCTCAAGCAGACAGAAGAGGCGGCTATGCAAGAAGCTGCCGGACAAGAAACATCTGCGTTGGAGAGTGTCCAGCAGACAACGCAGGAAACTGAGACAGTGATGGCGCAGCAGGCTGCGGAGGAATGGACGGCAGAAGGACCTAAGAGAGCAGCGGTTATGTATCGTCCATTTGATATTAAGGTATAAGATGGGAAGAAAGATTGGTTTATTTTGGGAGCGTTTTCTGGGCAGATAAGGTTAAGAAACACAGAGTCGATACCGATAAAATAAAGAGAGAGCATGGATGCTGAGAACAGGACGGAAGGAGCCGTTCTGTTTTTGGTGTTCTTTTTAATTTTTAAAATTTTTTAAAAAATCTATAAAAGCCTTTGAAAAACCATTTCTTTAGGTTATAATATATCCAGCATATTGCGCTTTTTGATCGGCCATAGGGCAGATGACCGGAAGAGTAACAGTGTCAGAATCAGAACTGTTACTTCGGATGATGGTTTATTTTGACAGCAATTGGAAATTATTATAGAGAGATCACGAGAAAGGGGATCAAAGGAAATGCAGTACACGGATATCGGGATTGATTTAGGGACAGCCAGCATATTGGTCTACATCAGGGGTAAGGGCGTTGTTCTGAAAGAGCCTTCTGTTGTGGCTTTTGATAGAGATACGAATAAGATTAAGGCAATCGGAGAGGATGCCAGGCTGATGCTTGGAAGAACACCCGGCAATATCGTAGCGGTGAGACCGCTGCGGCAAGGTGTTATCTCGGACTATCAGGTCACAGAGAAAATGATGAAGTATTTTATCCAGAAGGCACTGGGGAAGAAGACATTCCGTAAGCCCCGCATTGCTGTGTGTGTGCCTAGCGGTGTCACAGAAGTAGAAAAGAAGGCGGTAGAGGATGCCACATACCAGGCGGGAGCCAGGGAGGTATCGATCATAGAGGAGCCTATTGCAGCGGCGATTGGAGCCGGAATTGATATTTCTAAGCCATGCGGCAATATGATCGTAGATATCGGCGGCGGTACCTCTGATATTGCAGTCATTTCTCTGGGAGGTACAGTTGTGAGCGCATCGATCAAGATCGCGGGAGATGATTTTGATGAGGCAATCGTGCGTTACATGCGTAAGAAACATAATCTGTTGATTGGTGAGAGGACAGCAGAGGACTTGAAGATCAAGATTGGCTCGGCATTCAAACGGCCGGAAGTAGACTATATGGATGTCAGAGGACGGAATCTTGTGACAGGATTACCCCGTACCGTGAAAGTATCTTCTGAGGAGACGGAAGAAGCACTTCACGAGACAACAGTGCAGATCGTAGAAACGATACACAGCGTGTTGGAGAAGACGCCGCCAGAACTGGCAGCAGACATTGCGGATAGAGGTATTGTACTTACGGGAGGTGGAAGTCTGCTGCGCGGGCTGGAAGATCTGATCGCATCCCATACAGGGATCAATACGATGACAGCAGAGGATCCAATGACAGCAGTTGCAGTTGGTACAGGTAAATATGTGGAATTCCTTGCAGGGTACCGTGAAGATTGAGAAAAGGATTAATGAGCATCAGGGATGCAGTAAATAAATTACAGTCTTGGAAGAAGGATGCAGACAGTGCAGCCTTGCCGAGTGGAATTATTTTTCTATCGGCCATGAGGACTGGAAGAGAGGTTATTTATGCTGAAAGGATTATATACGGCGTACACAGGGATGATCAATGAACAGCACAGAATGGATGTCATGACCAATAACCTGGCAAACGCCAACACGAACGCATATAAGAAAGAAGGGGCTACCAGTCAGGCGTTTGATACGGTATTGGCTTATAAGATCAAAGATCTGTCAGAGCCAGGGAATCTTCCACGCAATCTTTCTACTAGTAGAGAGTATGATGAAGCGTTTGTAGATAATCCGGATAAATGGTCATCACGCACCGGCATGAATATGGGTGTGAAAACAGGTGAGAATTATACGGATTATTCCGAAGGTCCCATGAAAGTGACAGATAACACGTTTGATTTTGCATTATCGGGTCCTGGTTTTTTCCTTGTAGAATATACGAACAAGGCAGAGGAAACCTCCATAAAGTATACAAGAGACGGTAATTTCACCATGAATGCCCAAGGATATCTTGTAACGCAGGACGGGGATTATATTTTAGATGAGAACAGGCGCCGTATTAAGCTTAATCCTAACGATAAGGTAGTCGGAACCAACACCAATGGTGATATTTATCAGGATGGGGCGCTGGTGGCAACCATTGGCGTAGTAGATTTTGAGGATTACAATAATCTGGAACATTTTGGAGAGAACTTATTCCAGATTGTTGACAGTGATGAAGTAAAGAGCGCTGAAGCTGCTTACAACAAAGCCAGAACCAATACTGCGATCGCACAGAGGGCATTGAATGCTGCCAGGGCCAGCGGTGTGGAAGATCTGGAAGATTTAGAAGCTGCGGTGCGTGCAGCACAGCAGAATCAGGATGCGGCGCAGCAGGAATTGGAAGCAGCACGCGACAATAATGATACTGCTAAGAGAAGACTTGAGCAAGAATCAGAGGCGATAGTCAGAAGTGGTGTGTTGGAATTGTCCAATATGTCGATCGTAACAGAGATGGTGAATATGATTGCGATTCAGAGACAGTATGAGAGTAATCAGAAGGTAATTACAACCTATGATGAATCTCTTGATATAGCAGTGAACCAGTTAGGCAGATTATAGGAGGCGTTTGATTATGGTTAGAAGTTTATGGTCGGCAGCGACCGGCATGAATGCACAGCAGGCGAATGTAGATACAATTGCTAATAATCTGGCGAATGTCAATTCATCAGGTTACAGAGCACAGGTGGCTCAGTTTAAGTCGCTTTTGTATCAGAATCTACGTTCTATCACAACAACAGCAAATGGAGATCCGAAACCTACCAGTTCCCAGGTTGGATTGGGCGTGCGTATTGCCTCAATTAATTCTGTCTTTACACAGGGAAGTTTGTTAGACGCACAGAGTGATACGGCATTTGCAATTGAGGGAGAAGGATTTTTTGCAGTGCGTGGTGAGGATGGCGAGACATACTATACTAGGAATGGTGATTTCACATGGGCGCTGGGAACGAATGGCGGCATGATGTTGACCAACGCTGACGGTCTTCCGGTTTTGGATTCCACGGGACGCGCGATTTCTCTGCCGCGTACCTATATCGCGACGAAGCTTTCTATTACAGAGGACGGACAGATTTGTTATCCGGATGACAGAAATAATCCGCAGCCGATCGGGGTTCAGATTGGAACGTTTCAGTTTAGTAATGCGGGCGGTCTAAACAGAGTGGGTAGTACTTTGTTTGCAGCAACTGATGCAAGTGGCCGGGCCATCAATGAGGATACGAACCCAGATGTAGATAAGAGCCGGATTGTCCAGGGTTATTTGGAAGGCTCCAACGTGCAGGTTGCTAATGAGATGGTTAACCTGATTGTGGCACAACGCGCTTATGAGATGAATTCCAAGGCGATCACTACTTCCGATTCTATGATGGAAGTTGCAAATAACCTGAAACGTTAAGGTTTGAGTGGGTGATGAATCAACGGAATATATGAGGATATAACAGAAAGGAAAACTGCCGGCATCTTTTGGGCAGGCGGTGATGGGAGACGAGTATGGCTATGGATTTGACTGGTCTTGGTTCGTATACGGATTATATGACAGATGCGAACAGGGTCAATACAGAGAATCTGCAGAAACAACTGGAGAACACCGCACAGGCGAAAGAAACAGAGAATGACGCGTTATTAGACGCGTGTAAGCAATTTGAAGCATATCTTTGGGAGCAAATCTATAAGGAGATGGAGAAAACGACCAAGGTATTCAGCGATGATGAAGATGGCGATGCTTACGCTTCCAATATGGTGGACTACTTTAAGGATGCAGTCGTTCAGCAGATATCGTCGCAGACGGCGACCGAACAATCTAACTCGCTGGCGCAGATGCTGTATGAACAGGCAAAGCGCAACTATAATCTTACATAAGTCGGATTTTAACGAAAATGGGCTGCTGATTAAGGCAGCTCTTTTTTGGCTATGGCGAGGAAAGATAAGATATTGTAGATAGATGTAAAGAAAGCGTTTTGGATGGATGGAAACGATCAAAGGGTTTATTGAACATATTATATATCGGAATGCGGAGAATGGTTATACGGTATTAAACTTGATCAGCGGTGAGGAGGAGATTACCTGTGTCGGGTTTTTCAAGACCTCAGATCAGGGGGAAACTATAGAGGCCGAGGGGAACTATATTACGCATACTGTCTATGGTGAACAGTTCAAAATAGAACGTTACAGACTTGTAGCACCGGATGACGCTGTCAGTATAGAGCGTTATTTGGGTTCCGGTGCGATCAAAGGAGTGGGAGAAGCGCTGGCATCAAGGATTGTAAAGCGGTTTGGAGCGGATACTTACCGCATTATAGAAGAGGAGCCAGAAAAACTGGTGCAGATTAAGGGAATCAGTGAGCGCAAAGCACGGGAGATCGCTGCGGTGGTATATGAAAAACGGGACGCCAGGGATGCGATGTCCTTTCTGCAGAAATATGGAATTTCTAACCGGCTGGCTTTTCGGATCTATGAGACTTATGGGGCAAGGATCTATGGTGTTCTTAAAGAAAATCCTTATCAATTGGCGGAAGATGTCCATGGGATAGGTTTCAAGATTGCAGATGAGATTGCAGCGAAGATTGGAATTCATACAGATTCAGACTTTCGGATCAGAAGCGGGATTCTCTATACACTTATGCTGGCAGGGGCAGAGGGGCATTGTTATCTTCCCCAAAATATACTTCTGGAGAAGGCGGGAGAATTGCTAGAACTGAATCCGGTTGTTATGGAACCACAGCTTGGGAATCTTGCGATGGACAAGAAATTAGTCATTAAGTTGCCGAAAGAGGGAGAAGAGGAGTGCAGGGTCTATGCCTCAACTTACTATTATGCGGAACTTAACTGTGCGAAAATGCTGCACGATCTCAATGTTTCGGCTAATGAAGAACAGCTTTTGCCGTCGGAAGAGCAGAGTATTGTAACAAAGATTGAGCGGCTTGCGGAAGAGTTGGAGATTGACCTGGATGAACTACAGAAAAAATCTGTTCTAGAGAGTGTGAGAAACGGCGTTTTTATCTTATCTGGAGGACCTGGAACAGGCAAAACGACAACGATCAATGTGATTATTAAATATTTCCTGGCAGAGGGAATGGATATCTATCTGGCAGCTCCTACAGGAAGGGCGGCTAAACGCATGACGGAAGCGACAGGATATGAGTCCAGGACAATTCATCGTATGCTGGAGTTAAATGGAGAGGCTGCCGGGGAGTCCAGAGCAGCTAAATTCGAACGCAATGAAAGCAATCCGCTGGAGACAGATGTGATTATTGTGGACGAAATGTCTATGGTGGATTTATTTCTTTTCCAGGCGCTTTTGAAAGCGGTTACAGTGGGGACCAGGCTGATCATGGTGGGGGACGTCAACCAGCTTCCATCCGTAGGGCCGGGGCAGGTTTTGCGGGATATCATGAGCAGTCATAGATTTCCTATGGTGGTTCTTGAGAAAATCTTCCGTCAGGCGGGAGAAAGCGATATCGTCTGGAATGCACATCGCATTCATGCGGGAGAACAGCTGGCACTAGACAATAAAAGTAAAGATTTCTTTTTTCTGGAAAGAAATGACACCAATGTGATTTATAAGCATATGATACAGTTGATCACGGAGAAGCTGCCGCCCTATGTAGGTGCGCAGCCTTATGATATCCAGGTGCTGACGCCAATGCGCAAAGGAAAGCTGGGGGTGGAGACGCTCAATGGTATACTGCAGCGTTATCTAAATCCGGCCTCAGAAGAAAAGAAAGAATATCTTGCAGGAGAAACTTTGTTCAGGGAGCAGGATAAAGTTATGCAGATTAAGAATAACTACCAACTGGAGTGGGAGGTTGTCAGTAAGTATGGGATACCGATCGATAAGGGAGCAGGCATCTTTAACGGTGATATAGGGATCATTCGGCAGATCAATGAATATGCGCACGAAGTAGTGGTGGAATATGATGAACATAGGCAGGTGACATATGCTTTTGCGCAGCTTGACGAGATCGAGCTGGCTTATGCAGTGACAATTCATAAATCGCAGGGCAGCGAGTATCCGGCGGTCATTATACCACTGTTGACAGGGCCAAGGATGTTATTCAACAGGAACCTGCTCTATACAGGGGTGACACGTGCAAAGAACTGTGTGACGATTCTTGGCAGCCGCCACATTGTGCAGGAGATGGTAGATAATGATCACCAAAACAAACGGTATACTGGTTTGGCGGAACGGATCGAAGAATTGATCCAGCCATTTGAAGAGAAAGATTAGCGCTCCTCACGGCAGCTATCAGAGTTTAGAGAGGATCACTATAGATTGGTGTATGTGAGAAGGAAGCAGCGCAGAAACGAGGCTGAATGACAAGAACATTTCTAGGGACTTTGACGGATGTTTTCTATCCGCGCAGATGTCCCGTCTGTGATAGGGCGGTAAGCCCTTTTGGAAGTCTGATCTGTGACATATGTACAGAAAGACTGTCATACATAACTCCACCCTATTGTATGAAGTGTGGGAAAGAACTTAACAATGACACAGAAGAATACTGCAGTGACTGTAGAGGCAGCAGGCACCTGTTTGACAGTGGACGGGCGCTCTTCGCCTATAAAAGTGCGGCGGATTCTATCTATCGTTTCAAATACAAAGGAAGACAGGAATATGGGGCATATTATGCAGCGGCGGCAGCGGCCCGTTTGGGACCATGGATAACAGAACGAAGACCGGATGTGTTCATTCCGGTTCCGATCCACGCTTCGAAGAGACATGTGAGAGGATATAATCAGGCTGAGGTACTGGCCGAAGAGCTTGGGAGGATCATGAGCATCCCAATAGCGAATGATCTGATCAAAAGAGTGCGTAAAACGGCGCCCATGAAAGATTTACCATTGGATGAAAGACAAAATAATTTGAAAAGGGCTTTCAAAATTTGCCGTAATGATGTAAAATTAAATACGGCTATCATTATTGATGATATTTATACGACAGGCAGCACCATAGATGCGATGAGCGAAGAATTACGCAGAGCCGGAGTGAAGCAGATCTATTTTATGGCGTTGTCGATCGGAAATGGAATATAAATATAGGAGGAAGAGATTATGAATGCAAGAAATTGCAGAAAATGCGGCAAACTTTTTAACTATGTGTCCGGACCGCCGATCTGTATGGCGTGCAGGGAGGCACTGGAAGAGAAATTCCACGAAGTAAAGAGTTACATCCAGGATCATAAGAATGCGACGATCCCAGAGGTTTCGGAGGCATGTGATGTGACAACCAATCAGATTCAGCAGTGGCTCCGTGAGGAACGTCTGCAACTTGGTGAGGGTTCAGGAATTACGCTGTTCTGCGAGAACTGCGGCGCGTCGATTATGACTGGCAGATTTTGTGAGAAGTGCAAGAATAGTATGGCGGACCGGTTAAGCAACAGCATTCACAAACCGGAAGCGCCCAAGCCTCAGCCGAAGAAAGATTCGCGCGACAATCCGAAGATGCGTTTCCTGGGTTAGGAGACTTGTATGTTAAATGAAGAGAGAATAATCCTAATGACGAAAATGGCGTCCTATGAGGCGAACGAAGGCAGGAAGAATGTTGCCGTAGGAAGCTATTTTCGTGGCGATTATGTAGGATGGCATGTGCTGAAGTCCATTATAAGTGCAACGATTGCATTTGTAGTGGTCTTTGGCATGTACATTTATTATGATTTTGAAGTATTTATGATGGACATCTATAAGATGGATCTGATAGAGTTTGCAAGGCGTATTTTGTCCAGATACCTGTGGACGGTGGGAATCTACGCCGTGATTTCTTATATCATTTATACAGTGCGCTATATAAAAGCGGTGAAGAGTCTTAAGCTTTACTATATGAATCTGCGTAAACTGGCGGGGATGTATAAAGTATAGGAAGAAATCGAGACAAAATGTACGGAAGGTGAAAGGGTAAAAGATAGAAGATGACCGGTTTACTTGTTGCAAAACAGATCTTAATGACGCTGTATAGTAAATATGAAGTGTATATCACGCCGCTTCTAAAATTTGTGCTGGCGTTGATCTCTTTACTACTTATCAATTCGCGGATTGGGTATATGGACAATATCGATAAAATGACGATTGTTCTCATTGTATCACTGATGTGTTCCTTTATGCCGATGAATTTTATTGTAGTAGTGGCGGCAGCGTTTGTCATGCTTCATCTGTATGCGTTTAATCTGATATGTACGATTGTTGTAGGCGTGGGTTTTTTACTCATGTTCTTAGTGTATCTGCGTTTTTCACCGAAAGATACACTGGTAGTTCTGCTTACACCGATCTGCTTCCTGCTCCGGATACCTTATGTAATTCCGCTGGTAATGGGATTAGTTGGGACACCAGTCTCCGCCGTATCGATTGCCTGTGGTGTTATAGCGTATTATATGCTTCACTTTGTGACACAGAATGTATCTACGATTCTGGGTATGGTGGATGAGGAGATGACTGTCAAGTTTAAATATGTAGTAGATGGTATTCTCAATAACCGGGAGATGGTCATTACGATTGCTGCTTTTGCGGTAACAGTAATTTTGGTGTATCTTATCAGAAGATTGAGCATAGATTATGCATGGACGATCGCTATGGCGGCTGGTGTTGTGGTAAATATCATGGTTCTGTTAGTGGGCGATTTGATGTTTGACACCAATGTAGCATTGTTAGAGGTAATTCTTGGAAATATTATCTCTCTTCTGGCAGCGGTAGTACTACAGTTTTTTGTTTTCAATGTGGATTACAGCAGGACGGAAAAGGTGCAGTTTGAAGATGACGAGTATTACTACTATGTCAAAGCTGTTCCGAAGATCTCTGTATCCAGGCCGGAGAAAAAGGTGAAACAGATTAATAGCCAGAAGAACAAGACGTCATCAAAGACCAAAACTACACACTGATGTTAATGTGGTAATCAAAATATAATCTAAGGTGGTGTGAGAATATGCAACAACTGAATACGCTGATCGAAACCTACTTGACTAAGCTGCATATGCCTACAATTCACACGACTGACGTCGTCGAGATCATTATTTTGACATTTCTTTTGTACTATATCCTTGCGTGGATCAAGAACACGAAGGCGTGGGCGCTTCTTAAGGGAGTCATAGTGATTGCTGTTTTTATTTTGATGGCGGTTTTTTTCAGGATGAACACAATCGTGTGGATTGTAACGAATGTATTCGGTATCGCAGCTACGGCGATTGTTGTGGTGCTGCAGCCGGAGCTGCGCAAAGCGTTGGAGGAATTAGGACAGAAGAATTTTTTCTCTTCTATTGTCTCTTTTGATTCCGGCAAGACAGAGGGAGGATTATTTTCTGACCGGACGATCAATGAGATTGCGAAGGCGTGTGTTGAGATGGGGAAAGTCAAGACAGGGGCGCTGATCGTGGTCGAACAGCACCAGTCGCTGAAGGAGTACGAAAGAACAGGAATTGATGTAGATGGTATCGTATCTAGTCAGCTATTGATCAATATTTTTGAGCACAATACACCGCTACATGATGGCGCCGTGATCATACGGGGGAACAGGATAGTTTCTGCAACCTGCTATCTGCCGTTGTCTGACAATATGGCACTCAGCAAAGAGCTGGGAACAAGACACAGGGCAGGTGTGGGAATTTCAGAGGTTACGGATTCTCTGACGGTGATCGTGTCTGAGGAGACAGGAAAAATCAGTGTCGCATACAATGGAAGGCTGGAGAGAGCAGTGGATGCGGACAGATTGAAGGCGAGAATGGCCGAGATCCAGGCAAAACCGACAGAGGATAAGAAACGTAAGCTGTGGAAAGGAAGGGCCAGAAATGAAGCATAAGATCACCAAAAACTGGGGGCTGAAACTGGTATCTTTTCTCTTTGCAGTGATGCTCTGGGTTATTGTAACGAACATAAACGACCCGATCTCTCCTCTACGGGTGAACAATATCCGTGTTAACATCAAGAATGCGGAGTTGATCACGGATAAAGGACAGATTTACGAAGTGTTGGATGGGACGGATGTGATTGATGCCGTTACCATACGGGCGCCGCGTTCGATCATAGATACCCTAGATGAATCGAATGTGATCGCGGAGGCAGATATGAATGATCTGACTAGCCTGAATACGATCACAATCAAGCTGTATACGAATAAGTATAATGATAAACTTGAAAGCATTAAAGGAAATATAGACAGTGTCAGGCTGAATATAGAAGACAAACAGATCCGGTCATTTCCAATCCGTCCTAATGTGACAGGTGAAGTGACAGAGGGTTATCTGTTGGGCAATGTGAGTACAGAGCAGAATCTGATCAGAGTATCCGGACCGGAATCTGTCATTTCACAAATTGCCAAAGCGCAGGCAGAAGTGGATATATCTGGTTTCACGAGTAATATTGGTACAGATTCGGATATTCGTCTGTACAACGAGGAAGGTGTGGAGATCCGTTCACAGAGTATTGAAAAGAATATTACAAAAGTGCGTGTTAATGTAGAGATTCTTGAGAAAAAGACGGTGCCGATCGTTTATGCAGTTGGCGGTACACCTGCAGAAGGCTTCCGGATGACCGGTGAGGTTAACGGCAGCAGGCAGAATGTTATGATTGCAGGAAAATCTGATATTTTGCGTGAAATTTCTTCTATTGAGGTACCTGAGAGTACCGTTGATGTGAATGGCGCAACAGAAACAGTTGAGACTGTGATCAACCTGCACGATTATCTGCCAGAAAATGTTATTTTGGCGGAAGATGATTTTGATGGCATCGTATCTGTATCTGTGCAGATTGAACAGGAAAGGAGACAGACGGTCTACGTACCACTGGACGAGATACAGATCACAGGGGTTCCGGTCGGATATAGAGCGACAATCAATGAACCGGATGAAAATTACAGTATTATTCTTGTTGGTTTGTCGTCTGAGTTAAGTGAAGTTGATATCAATACGATAACTGCTTATATTGATGTGGCGTCGTGGCTGGAGCAGCAGGAGAGCACAGAGGCGGAAAATGGATACTATAGGATGCCGTTGGAGATAAGGCTTCCGGAGAATTCTCCAGTTACATGGGAAGAAGCGTGGATAAATGTACATCTCACAGAGACAGAGGAATAAAGTTTCATCAACAGGGTATCTGTGGTAGAGAGTATATCCAAAGTGCCTTAAATAGAGGAAAATAAGAAAGGAAGTAGTTATAGTATGGGCAGATTGTTTGGGACAGACGGTGTCAGAGGCATTGCGAATGAGGAGCTGACGCCACAGCTGGCGATGCAGCTTGGGCAGGCGGGTGCTTATGTATTGTCGAAAGAGAATGAGCATAAACCGACGATTATGGTAGGCTGTGATACGAGAATTTCAGGAGATATGCTGGCAAATGCGCTTATGGCAGGTGCATGCTCGGTTGGCGCGAATGCCGTGTATGTAGGTGTTGTTCCGACACCGGCAGTTGCGTATCTCACGAGGAAATATAAGGTAGATGCAGGCGTTGTGATTTCAGCATCCCACAATTCGGTAGAGTTTAACGGGATCAAGTTCTTTGATGGGAACGGATATAAGCTGCCAGATTCTCTTGAAGACGAGATTGAAGAATTGATCAGAAATGGAATGCAGGGTGTGAAGTTTCCGATCGGTGCAGGCGTCGGTAAGATTAAATACCGCACGGATGCCAGAGAAGAGTATATTAACCATGCTATGAAAGCTGTCAATATAGATTTGCGTGGTTTGAAGATTGTACTGGATTGTGCCGAGGGAGCAGCCTTCTATACCTCAGTAGAGACAATGAAAGAGCTGGGTGCGGAAGTGGTGGCTATTCATAATAACCCAGACGGTACGAATATCAATGCGAATTGTGGTTCTACCCATATGGAAGAACTTCAGGCGAGAGTCGTATTTGAAAAGGCGAATCTTGGGCTTGCCTTTGACGGGGATGCAGATAGGCTTCTTGCAGTAGACGAATTAGGTAATATTGTAGACGGCGATCAGATTATGGCTCTTGTGGGGCTTCATATGAAACAGAATGGCCAGCTGCACAATGATACCATCGTAGCTACTGTCATGAGCAATCTTGGTTTCTTCCTGATGGGTGAGAGGAATGCCATCAATATCGAGCAGACGAAAGTGGGCGATAGATATGTTTTGGAGAGAATGAAAGAAATCAAGGCCAGCCTGGGGGGTGAGCAGTCCGGTCATGTCATCTTCTTAGATGAGAATACAACTGGTGACGGGCTTCTAAGTGCGCTGCATCTTCTTCAGGTGATTGTGGAGACCGGCAAGCCGCTTTCGGAACTTAAGATGGTCATGGAGGTAATGCCGCAGGCATTGGTCAATGCGAAAGTACCAAACCATAAGAAAGAGAAGTATATGGATTATCCGGAGATTGCGGATGCCATAGAAGAACTCAATAAGAAATTTGCAGGCGAGGGACGGGTATTGATCAGACCTTCTGGTACAGAGCCGCTTGTGCGGGTTATGATCGAGGGCAAGGATCAGAAAATGATTGATCAGGAAGCAAAGAAACTGGCAGAACTTATACAGAATATTATGCTGTAATACTTGTGATACTTGCCAAAAAATGTTATAGTTAAAAGTAGGTTGTGGTTTGGCGGGGGCAAGCATCAACCGGAATTGGAGGATAAGGGTATGGTAAGCCAAAAGGTAGTCATCAAAAACCCGACAGGGCTACATCTAAGACCGGCAGGCATCCTATGTAAGGAAGCGATGCAGTTTAAAT
>CATOJY010000054.1 GCA_951800685.1 uncultured Lachnospiraceae bacterium | reverse complement strand
GCGCCCTGTGATCATGCAGGATCGCCTTCGGAAACCCGGTGGTCCCGGAAGAAAAATAGATGGCCGCATAATCCGTCTCCTGAAGCGCCACCGGCGGTGCGCTGGAAGAACAGAATCCCATCAGCTTTAGACAGTCTTCCGTATAGGAAGGCCCCTCTACCCCCGGAAAGAACATCATCCGCACCCCAGGCAACTCCTCAGCAATCGCATCCATTCGACTGATAAATTCCGGTCCAAACACCAGCACCTCCACATCCGCCAGCTCCAGACAATATTTGATCTCTTCCGCCGAATAACGGAAATTCAAGGGCACGGCCACACCGCCCGCCTTCAATATCCCAAAATAGATGGGCAGCCATTCCAGACAGTTCATCATCAGAATACCCACCTTCGTCTCCCGCTCCAGGCCGCGGCTTAGGAGCAGATTCGCGAAACGGTTGGCCCGCCTGTCAAAATCCGCCCAGCTTAATTCCCGGCGGTAAGGTGCACCGTTCTCCGCGCTCTCGATCAGACTCGCCTCCCGCCAGGTTACCGCACTGTCCCGCTCCTGGGAGGGATTCAGCTCCACCAGCGCCGTATCTGAACCGTACAGGCGCGCATTGCGCTCCAAAAACTCCGTGATCACCATGATAGAGTTCCTCCTTTTTCGTATCTCATGTTATATATCAATCGTTATATTCTATTTTCAAACATCTGCTTTGCATTTATCTCTATATAATACAGGCAAATAAATAATATATGCTATTTAATGATATATCCATTCATCGTAGCATGGGCTACATAAGTTCCCAGCTCGTCCTTCACTTCCACCACATAAAGCGCCGTTGTGTGTCCTTCTCTCAAGCAGGAAGCTTCTGCTGTCAGACGTCTGCCTTTCGCTGGCGCAAGAAAAGTAATGGACGCCTGCTGGCTGACTGTCTTTCTTTCAGAATACCCGTTAGCTGCAACAGCACAGGCAATATCCGCCAAGGTAAAGACTGCTCCCCCCATAGGCACGTTATTCTCATTCATATGCCTCTCCTCCAGCTCTAAAGAGCAGACAGCCTTCCCCGGCTCTGCACAATCAATAACAACACCCGTTGTCTCCATAGCAAAATGATCGTTCTCAAAACGATTTCGAATCTCCTCTATTGATGGCATAAGCAGACTCCTTTCCTGTTCTCATACTGTAAGATCTTCAAAAAACCGCCTTCAACACTTTAGCACTTTTAATCGCTAAAGTCAAGAGAAGATACAAAAAAAGAGCGCGTCCATTGATATGCCAGACCCGCTCTTCTTCTATTCTTTCTTTCCACAGGCGCCTTACATCACGCCTGCCACAACATAGTCTGGCCGCTTGCCAGCGATTCCTTAACCAGAATAATCCTCTGGTTGCCCGATCCCCTGAACTGCAGGCTGATCTCCTTCTGCTCCAGAATAAATTCCCCGTCCACGATCACATCGATATAAGATAAAAAATCCCACATTTCTTTCCATTGCACACAGAATTTTCCTAAAATATCCTCTTCAAAACGATATCCAGTATAACACCAGATATTTTTCTCTGGATACCGTTCCTTAACCTTTTTCAGAAAAGGAAGTAAGCCCTGCCAGTTCACATATTCTAATGGCTCTCCACCAAGAAGCGTGAGCCCGGCAATATATTCCGGCTGCAGGAGTGTGATAAGCTGTTCTTCCACCTGCTCATCAAACGGCTCCCCATACGTAAAATCCCAAGCCATTTCATTGAAACACGCCTCACAATGATGCGTACATCCACTCACAAAAAGAGTCACTCGTACGCCAGGACCATTGGCAATATCACAGTTTTTGATCTCAGCATAGTACATGTACTGTTTCCCTCTGTATCGTACCCCTTTATACCGCTCTCTTTTCTGCTCAAAGATGCAGCACCCTCTCCTTGATTTCCTGGGTACGTCCCTGATTCCAGAACTGCGTCCCAATATAACCGCAGGTCCGCCTCGCCACATTCATCTTGTCCTGGTCCGTATTGCCACAATTAGGACATTTCCAGACCAGTTTACCATCTTTGTTTGCCACGATCTCAATCTCTCCATGGTAATCACAAATCTGGCAGTAATCACTCTTCGTGTTGAGCTCCGCATACATAATATTATCATAAATATACTGCATCACAGAAAGCACTGCATCCAGATTATTCTCCATATTAGGCACTTCCACATAACTGATCGCCCCTCCTGGAGATAATTCCTGGAACTGGGATTCGAATCTCAGCTTCTCAAAAGCATTGATATCCTCTGTCACATGCACATGATAGCTGTTCGTAATATAATTTTTATCTGTCACCCCTTCAATCACACCGAACCGATTCTGCAGGCATCTGGCAAACTTATAAGTCGTAGACTCAAGCGGCGTTCCATACAGGCTGAAATCGATACTCGTATCCTCCCGCCATTCTTTGCAGGCATTGTTCAGATACTGCATAACTTTAAGTGCAAAAGGCGTTGCTTCTGGATCCGTATGGCTCTTCCCTGTCATATACCTGGTACATTCACACAATCCAGCGTAGCCCAAAGAAATAGTTGAGTAACCATTATAGAGTAGTTTATCGATCTTCTCCCCCTTCTTAAGCCGCGCTAACGCTCCATTCTGCCAGAGGATTGGCGCCACATCCGAAGGAGTGCCCTTTAACCGGTTGTGCCGGCACATCAGCGCTCTTCTGCACAGCTCCAGCCGTTCATCCATAATCTCCCAGAATTTCTTCATGTCTCCACCAGAAGAACAAGCTATATCTACCAGATTCAATGTGACCACACCTTGATTGAATCTGCCGTAAAACTTGGGTTTATCCTCCTCATCATGATAGACTGTTAAGAAAGAACGGCATCCCATACAAGTATAACAGTTGTCATCTTTCAGCTTCTTCATGATCTTCTCTGAAATATAATCTGGTACCATGCGCCTGGCAGTACACTGTGCCGCCAATTTCGTTAAATACCAATATTTACTGTCTTCATGAATGTTATCTTCCTCTAGTACATAGATCAGTTTTGGAAAAGCCGGCGTTATATAGACGCCCTTCTCATTCTTAACTCCCAGAATACGTTGGTTGAGCATCTCCTCTATAATCATGGCCAGATCATCCCGGAGCCTTCCCTCCGGTACCTCATCGATATACATGAACACGGTAATGAATGGGGCTTGCCCATTGGTCGTCATCAGGGTAATCACCTGATACTGAATAATCTGTACACCTCGCTTGATCTCATCCCTGACCCTGCTTTCTGCAATCTGGTTGATCTGCTCCTCTGTAGCATGAAGACCCGTCTCTTCCATCTCTCTTCTGATTTCTCTACGGAACTTCTCCCTGCTCACCTGCACAAAAGGCGCAAGATGCGACAATGAAATACTCTGGCCACCGTACTGGCAGCTGGCAATCTGCGCAATGCTTTGCGTTGCGACGTTGCAAGCTGTTGAAAAGCTCTTCGGTGTATCGATCATCGTCTCACTGACTACCGTACCATTCTGCAGCATATCTTCCAGATTAACCAGACAACAATTATGCATGTGCTGGGCAAAGTAGTCCGCATCATGAAAATGAATAATCCCTTTCTCATGCGCCTCCACAATATCTGGCGGCAGCAAAAACCGTTTCGTAATATCTTTGCTGACTTCCCCGGCCATATAGTCCCGCTGTACACTATTGACGGTCGGATTCTTATTCGAATTCTCTTGCTTTACTTCCTCATTGTTGCATTCCAATAGACTTAAGATCTGTTCATCCGTGGAATTCGACTTCCTGACAAGCGCCCTTTTATACCGATACGTAATATAATTTCTCGCCATCGTATAAGCGCGGTATTTCATCAGCTGATTCTCCACCATATCCTGAATCTCTTCCACACTGGGAGACCGCCTCATCTCTTCGCAGTTCGCCGCTACTACCTCTGCAATCTCATCAATTTCCTCATCTGTCAATTTTTCTTCTGTTTTCACACTGCTATTTGCCTTGCAGATTGCTGCTATGATCTTCTCTAAGTCAAAAGCAACTTCCGCACCGCTTCTCTTAATGATCTTCATTCAATCAACCCCACCCATCTCTTTCCTACATGACATATGACATCAGCGCATCGCGCATACTATATATTGTATCATCGTTTTTATTGCTGTCAAGGTATTGTATGTCATTTTTTAATACCGCCAGTAATAGTTCAATCTTTTCCTTCATCGCCACTCTAATAATCCGTAGAATACAAAACGTCTGACAGTCTTCCACTCATCGTTCTTCATTTTTTGACTGACCCAGACGGTTAAATCCAATCTGAATAAACGGATGCTTCTCAGAAAAAATCTCAAGCACTGCCCTCGCATTCTCTTCCCTTTCCATACGCAGCTTATGCAGTGCACCGTCGACCGTCTCTACCATCAGATAGAATTCCTTTAGAAGAAATTCACCACTCTCACCACTCTCTTCCCTCAGGTATGCTCTCTGAATATCTATATAAGAAACATATCTGATCTTGATAAAATAACGATAGAAGAAATACTCCTCACACAGCCGTACTTCACCCCACTGTTTTGCAGATTTATATTCCTTTTTCAATTTCTCTGGTTCACCCGGTATTCTACCCAGACAGACAAATTTCATGCCTCTTGTCTCCACTCCAAAAAATGAGGGTGTAAGCCATCAAACATAGACTTGCACCCGTTCAACTCATTTACAGTTTCTATTTCGCTCTTCTACCTGTTCTTTGATCCTATCAAAAGCTGGCAAATTTAGCTCTGCGGCCAATACAGTTTGACAGAAAAATACTTTATAAAATATATCCATCACGTAATATATTTTATAAAGTATTCTATCCGTAAAAGCTGGAAAAGGGACTTGAACCCTCGACCTACTGATTACGAATCAGTTGCGCTACCGACTGCGCTATTCCAGCATGTTCCTGCAACAAAGACTATTATACTTATTTCTTGTCCTTTTTGCAAGCACAAAATGAATTATTTTTCAAGAACATGCACATCCAGCTGCGGATAAGGTATGGCAATTCCCGCCTCATCCAGTGCATATTTGATCTTCTCGGTAATCCGCCACTTACATTCCCAGAAATCGTCCTTATCTGCCCAGCAGCGTACATTCAAATTAACCCCACTGTCTGCCAATGCATCCACAAACACTCTTCGGTCCATGGAGGGAAGCACCGCCGCATCTTCCTCAAGCACCCGCATAATAACTTCTCTTGCCTGACGGATATCTGCATTATAAGAAATGCTCACCAGAATATCCATACGTCTTTCTGTCAGGCTGCTCATATTCAGTATGCTGGAATTAGACAGCGTTCCATTGGGTATAATGACCACATGGTTATTGGGAGTTGAAAGCTTCGTATAAAAAAGCTGAATCTCCTTCACCGTTCCCTCATGTCCATCATTGTCTACCTTAATATAGTCATCCACCCGGAAAGGCTTCAATAACAGGATCAGCACACCGCCTGCAAAATTAGACAAGCTTCCCTGAATGGCCAGACCAATCGCTACTCCGGCAGAACCTAGAAGCGCTACCACACTCGTCGCGTCCAGTCCAAACCCTGAGGCGATCATAAATAGCAGAAGTGTATACATTACTACCTTGATAAAAGAATCAAGGAACTGCGTAACACCGATATCCGCATTGCCACGTTTCAAGGAACGGCGGACGATTCTACGGATCAGCTTGATCACCTGCACACCGATCAGAAAAACTACCAGAGCCAAAAGAACTCTGACCCCGAACCGCAGCGCTTTATCGGGCAACTGTTGTAAATAAGTCTGCAGCAAGCCAACGTCAATCTCTTCCGGCGCAATCTGTTCTAATCCTGTTATCTTCTCACCCATATCCAAACTCTCTTCCTAATTTCATAACAGCCGTCATCTTTCCTTCTGCTCCTGTCCTGCAAGTCTCTTTTTCACTAACCCCTTCCTTACTGCTTCTCCCCTGCAGGTTTTCTTTCCGCTCTTTTCTTTCCAGCTTCCTTTGTTCCTGTCTGCTTCTTCCTTGCTGTCTGCCTCTCCTCTGTTGTCTTTTTCGGTACAGATTCCTTCCCTGCTGGAGTCTTCTTCTCTGTCTCTTTGGTCTTTTTCTCCGCTTCCTTCTGCTTATCCTGAGCCTCTACGATCTTCTGCAGCTTCATCTCTGCTTCTTTGGCTTTCTTTAACATCTCTTCTGCTTCCACAGCACGCAGTCTGGCCTCCTCCGCAGCAAGTTTTGCCAGCCTTTTTGCTTCCGCCGCTTCTTTGGCTATGGCGTCTGCCTCTTCCCTGGCCAATCTGCGCTCCTCTTCTTCTTTCTCCTTACGGATCTTTTCCGCACGGACCCGCTCAATCTCCGCTTTCTCTTCTTTCGTATACGGTGTATAAGAGAAAATACCTACTGACAGCGGTGCACTCACCAGATCGATCGCATAAGGTTTACCGTCCCACTCTGTTTCAATTGTGTTGCAGCTATCCTGATTCACCGTACCACTACCACCATAGATCCTGGCATCCGTATTCAAAATCTCTTTATATTTGCCTTCATAAGGTACCCCCACGCGGAAAGACTGCTTCGCATTTGCAAAATTAACCACAATCACCAGGGAATCTTCCGGCTTGTCCGCCTTGCGCAGATAGGACAGCATACAAGCATTGGGAGTAATACAGTTGATCCATTCAAATCCCTCCCAGGAAGTATCCTTCACATACAGCGCAGGTTTAGAAGTGTAGAGTTTATTGAGATCCGCCACCAGACGGTTCAGCTTTGCATGTTCGTCATACTCTAACAGTCCCCATTCTACCTCTCTCGCCTCATTGAACTCCTTATATTCACCAATATCCTGACCCATAAAGAACAACTTCTTGCCAGGATGGGTCATATGATAGGCATAAGTCAGCCGCATATTGGCAAACTGGTCTGCCCGCTCTCCCGGCATCTTGCCGATCAGCGACGCCTTCCCATGCACCACCTCATCATGGGAAAATACCAGCATAAACTTCTCACTATAGGCATAAATCATGCTGAATGTAAGCTCATTATGTCTGCCAGAACGGAAATAAGGATCTGTCTTGATATAATCCAGATAATCATTCATAAATCCCATATTCCATTTCAAGTCAAACCCGATACCATCGTCTTCCAAATCTCCCGTAATCTTCGGCCAGGCTGTTGATTCCTCTGCAATCATAAGCACGCCCTGATTACGTTTCTTCATGATGGAATTCAGATGCTTCAAAAATTCTACTGCTTCCAGGTTTTCATTGCCGCCATACAGGTTGGCAACCCATTCCCCATCTCTCTTACCATAGTCCAGATACAGCATGGAAGCTACAGCATCAATGCGGATACCATCTGCATGATACTGTTCCACCCAGTACAATGCATTCGCGATCAGATAATTGCGCACTTCCGGCCTGCCATAATTATAGATCAGCGTTCCCCAATGTGGATGGGAACCCTGTCTTGGATCCTGGTGCTCATACAGACAGGTTCCATCAAAATTAGAAAGTCCATAGGTATCTCTCGGAAAATGCGCCGGTACCCAGTCTAAGATCACGCCAATATCCGCCTTATGCATTTCATTCATAAAATACATGAAATCCTCTGCGGTTCCATAACGTGAAGTCGGCGCATAATAGCCAATCACCTGATACCCCCAGGAAGCATCAAGGGGATGCTCCATCACCGGCATCAGTTCGATATGGGTATACCCCATCTTCTTCACGTATTCGATGATTTTAGGCGCCAATTCCCGGTAATTATAATATTCTCTTCCATCTTCCGGCTTTGCAAAAGACGCCAGATAGATCTCATAGACATTGACCGGCCTATCATCTTTCTGATGTTCTGCACGGTTCTTTAACCACTTGTCGTCTTCCCATTTGAACCCATTAAGCTCCCTAACAACAGAAGCGCTCTCTGGACGAAGCTGCTGTCCAAAAGCATAAGGGTCTGCTTTCATGAAAGTCAAACCGCCTTTGGCTTTGATCTCGAATTTGTAACAGTCTCCTGGCTGCACATCAGGAATAAAAATCTCAAAAACACCGGACTCCCAGAGTCTTCTCATCTGATGGACTCTGCCATCCCATCTGTTAAAATCTCCTACCACGCTGGCACGCAGCGCGTTTGGCGCCCACACGGCAAACAAGACGCCTTCCACACCGCCAACTTTCATTGGATGGGCGCCCAGCTTCTCATACACCATATAATGGATCCCGGCGTTGAACTTCTCCGTATCTTCTCTGGAGATCTGTACTGGGAAATTATAGGCATCTTTTCTCTTCTTGAGCGAACCGTCCGGGTATTCCACAATATACTCATATTCCGGTACCTTCTTGCCAGGAAGCAGCGCTGCGAAAAAACCTTCCTCATCAGCCAGCTCCATCTGATAACTCTTATCCCCTTCTACAGGCTGCAAGCGCACACTCTTAGCTCCTGGCTGGAATGTCTGCACCAATACAGAACTTCCTGCCACATGGGCGCCCAGCGTCGCATGCGGATTGTCAGACTCTGAATATACGATTCCCTCAATCTCCGGCCAGTTCATCAGCTTATATAATCTCTTATTCATAGTAACCCTCCCCATTTCTTTTATTTTATCTGTGTAATACTCTCTATCTTATGGATCAAAAGACCGCTGCGCAATTTCGGTTCAAACCACGTAGACTTAGGCGGCATCAACTTTCCGGCGTCGGAAACTGCAAAGAGTTCATGAATATCTGTCGGATACATGGCAAAAGCAACCTCCGCATCTGTATGCACCCGCCTGACAAGCTCCTCTAACCCCCGGATGCCGCCCACGAAGTCAATCCTTTCATCCACTTTCGGATCCTGTATACCAAGCAGTGGCTCCAGAATATCTTTCTGCAGAATCGCTACATCCAAATCTTCCACTGGATCACCTACATAGCGCTCCTTCCTGATTTTCAGGCAATACCATACATCCCTCAGATACATGCCAATCTCACCTTTACGCTGCGGACGATAGGGCAGTGATCCCATAGGCATAATATCGAATGCCTGACTTATTTGCTCTGTGAATACCTCTTTCGAATATCCATTTAAAGTCTTGACCACTCTATTATAATCCATGACCATAAGCTGGTCATCAGGAAATAGCACAGAAAGAAAATAATTGAATTCTTCTTCTCCAGTATAGCCTGGACAGGCAGCCCTGCGCATCTGGGAAACCCTGACAGCCGACGCACATCTGTGATGACCGTCTGCAATATAGATTGCCTTAACCTGCGCAAACTCCCGACGGATACAGTCTACCTTCCCTCTCTCATCAACAATCCACAGTCTGTGTACAACCCCATCCTCCGCTGTAAAATCATAGACAGGCGGCTTGCTCATTGCCTCCTGTACGATCTCCTCGATCCTTTCCTTTCTGCGATAGGCCAGGAAGATAGGGCCTGTCTGTGCATTACACACATCCACATGCCTGATCCGGTCGGCTTCCTTCTCTGCTCTGGTATTCTCATGCTTTCTGATTATCTGGTGCTCATAATCGTCCACGGAAGCACATGCGCCTATACCCACCTGTGACCGTCCATGCATGACCAATTCATATATATAATAAGCTTCCCTCTCCTCCTCTATCAAAAACCCGGACGTCATCATCTCCTGGAGCATTGCCGCCGCTTTCTCATAGACTTCCGGCGCATACATGTTATATTCTTTTGGAAACTGTGTCTCCGGCCTGTCGATCCGCAGAAAACTGTAAGCGTCCTCTTTCACTTTCTCATAGGCCTCCTGTCTGCTGTACACATCATATGGAAGCGCCGCGACCTGTGCCGCCAGATCTGCTCTGGGCCTGACTGCCCGAAAAGGTTTGATATCCGCCATACTGTCTCCTATCTACACTGTATAACACACCATACTATTTATTTTAGCAAATTAGACTATGCAGTACAAGCAGGAAGTGTTAAAATTATTAGCAGGTGCAAAACGGATTTCATAAAAAACTAAAAAATCAAAAAGGAAGTGTACGATATGACATCTGAAAACAGAGAAATTTTAGATCGGATCAACGCCTTTGCCGAAAAAGCCCTGGCCGATATTGATCCCCAAAAGACAAGAATCTCTTTCCAGCTGGAGGCGCTGAAACCAGTTATGCAGGAAATTGCTGATGAGAAGGGTATGTCGGTCGAAGATATCTTTATTCTCTATATGGATCTTGCAAGCGAAGCCTCCGTGGAGGCCGAAAACCAACTGCAGGCAACCTTGGATGAAGAACAGGAAGCTAACTTTTCCAAGATCGCCAACCGTCTGAATTAAACCACAAACCAGATACTGAAACCTATGTACTTTATAGCCGCCATTATCCCTTTTCATCATCATCCTAGTCTAAAACAATAAAAACTCTAAGGCTGTATTCTCTGACGCCTTAGAGTTTCTTATTGTTCTATTTCACAACTCTCACTCTGAACACTCCATCAATCGACTGCAGCTTTCCGATAATCTCTGCGGAGGCCGGTGTCTCAATATCCAGCATGGTATACGCTACATCTCCTTTAGACTTGTTGGTCATATCGGAAATATTGATGCCGATATCGCCGAAACATGCGGTAAATTTTGTGATCATGTTCGCCTTATTCTTATGGAAAATCGCAACACGTCCTGCCTGTGCACAGATCCCCATATCGCATTGCGGATAATTGACACTGTTGATGATGTTCCCATTTTCCAGATAATTCTTCAATTCTTTTACCGCCATCACTGCACAGTTGTCCTCGGATTCCTCTGTAGATGCACCCAGATGCGGGATCACGATACAGCCATTTTGCCCTGCCGTAACTGCATTTGGAAAATCAGATACATACTTGCGTATCTTCCCGGATCTGATCCCCGCAAGTACAGCCTGTTCCTCCACCAGAAGATCTCTTGCAAAGTTCAACAAGATCACCCCATCCTTCATCTTGTCAATGGCCTCCTGCCCGATCATCCCTTTCGTCGCATCCATTAACGGCACATGGATTGTGATATAATCACATTCCTCATATATCTCCTCCACATTCAGCACATGTTTCACATCGCGGCTCAAGTTCCATGCAGCATCTACCGACACGTAAGGATCATAGCCATACACTTCCATTCCCAGATGTTTTGCCACATTGGCCACCCTGACACCGATTGCCCCAAGGCCTACGATCCCCAGTTTCTTACCTTCGATCTCTGTTCCAGAGAAATTTTTCTTCGCTTTTTCTGCATTCTTGCCTACGTTCTCATCCAACTGGTTCTCTTTTACCCACTCGATGCCGCCCACCACATCGCGGGATGCTAACAGCATACCAGCGATTACCAATTCCTTGACACCATTGGCATTTGCGCCTGGTGTATTGAAGACAACAATTCCTTTCTGTGCGCATTTATCCAGTGGAATATTATTCACACCGGCTCCCGCCCTGGCAATCGCCAGAAGATTTCCCGGCAGCTCCAGATCGTGCATCGCCGCACTCCTGACCAGGATACCGTCGGCCTCCTCTATCTTCTCTGTCTTTACATACCGATCTGTAAACTTCTCCAACCCCACTCCCGCAATGGGATTCAAACAATGATATTTAAACATTTGCATGTCCTCTTTTCTTTCTTCCTGTCTACTCTAGCCATCCTCCTGCCGGACTGCCTGCACCACTTCCATATCTGCGGTCCTTCCGGAAAGATCAAACCTGTTCGTTTTTCTCAAATTCTTTCATAAAGGCAACCAGCTTCTCTACCCCTTCGACCGGCATAGCGTTGTAAATGCTGGCACGCATACCGCCTACCGTACGATGGCCTTTCAGATTTACAAACCCAGCAGCAGACGCTTCCTTGACAAACTTCGCATCCAATTCCTCGCTGCCTGTCACGAACGGCACATTCATGAGTGAACGGTCTTCCTTCCTGACAGTTCCCCTAAAAAGCTTACTCTCGTCCAAGTAATCATATAAAATTTGGGCTTTCTTCTCATTGCGTTCTTTCATCGCCGTAAGGCCACCATTCTTACGCAGCCACTGGAAGACCTTGCCACAAATATAAATCCCATAGCTTGGCGGAGTATTGTACAAAGAATCATTGTCCGCATGCACCTTATACTTCATCATGGTCGGTGTCCCCGGCAATACGTCATCTGTCAGAAGATCTTCCCTGATAATCACGATCTGTGTTCCCGCAGGTCCTACATTCTTCTGTACCCCTGCATAAACCATGCCATATGCAGAAATATCCATCGGCTCAGACAGGAAACAGGAAGAGACATCCGACACCAGAATCTTTCCCTTTGTGTCAGGCAGCTTATGGAACTTCGTTCCATAGATCGTATTGTTCTCACAGATATAGACATAATCCATATCCTCAGTGATCGGCAGATCAGAGCAATCTGGAATATAGGAAAATGTCTTGTCAGCGGAAGAGGCAAGCTCAACCGCCTCACCGTAAATCTTAGCCTCTGCAAATGCCTTCTTAGCCCACTGTCCCGTCAATATGTAGCCTGCCTTACGGTTCTTCATCAAATTCATCGGCACCGAAGCAAACACAAGGCTTGCGCCTCCCTGCAGAAACAATACTTTATAGTTATCTGGAATCTGAAGCAATGCACGAAGATCTGCCTCCGCTCCCTTGATGATCCCATCATAAACTTTAGACCGATGGCTCATCTCCATAACTGACATTCCACATCCCTTATAGTCTAACATCTCTTCTGCAGCTTCTCTCAGAACTTCCTCTGGCAGCACTGCAGGTCCCGCTGAAAAATTGTATACTCTGGACATCTTCTCTTCCTCCTGCTTTTTTCTTACCAATTTCCCATCATGCCGTTTCACAGCACAAACAATAAACCAAAAACCATTCTACCTTCTAAAGACACTTTAGTCAATTAAAACGTTAAATTTTATGGAATTCTCTTAATAAAACATCACTACAGGTGTTCCTACTTCCACTGTATCATACAATTCTACCATCACATCCCGCGGCGTATTGATGCACCCATGGGAACCGTTGGACTGGTAGATTGTTCCACCATACTTACTGCGCCAGGAAGCATCATGAATGCCGATCCCACCCTTAACTGGCATCCAGAAATCCACTGGCGATGCGTAACCTGGCCCTCGCAGTACCCGGTTTCTCTGCTTCAAGTAGACGTAATTGACCCCTGAAGGTGTACCCATCCTACGTGAAGTGTTTCCTGTCACAACAGGGGTACTCAATTTCTGTATCCCATCTTCATAATAATACATCATCTGCTCGCCCATATCCACTTCTACATAGGTATCTCCAATATCATCCTTCCCCTGCTTCCACGCTTTCTGCGTATAGGCAGGTTCATGCACTTCCCGTCTGCCGCTTAAAAAGGCATCTGTCAGATAAACCACTTCCTCTTTCCGATCCAGCTTATTACCGTAAATACCACCCTCTACCGTGACAGTTTCTCCCCTGGTCGCCTGGAACTGCCTGCTTACTCCTACAGTATCATACTCGCCAGCAAGTGTATCGATAAACTCCTCTACCGCATTCTCCCGTAGTTTCAGATTCCCATGCTCATCCATTGCAAAGCTGCCATCCTCCTCCAATGCAATCCAGTCACAGACCACAGAGGCATCCACGGGAAGCTGCTCCTCTCCCATCTGATAGACGATACCACATTGCTGGAACGCACTGACTTTCTCCCACATCCTCAAAGTATCTTCCATCTGCTCTGTCAGCTCCAGATCATGATAGCATCCCTCTTCTGCCAAAAAAACCTCCGTTTCAGACGCTTCTATCGAACGTATGATTACCGCCTCTGCCTCCTCAAGCGACAGAACGTCCTCTCTCTCATTTAGCAGCTCATACCCCTGTTTCGTCTTGACAATCGCTACTCTGCGCTCCGCGTCAGAATGCTTTCTTTCCATTGCCAAAAAGGGGATATTCTGCAGAATCTTTTCCAATGCCTGCTGATCATAAGACACTACTGGTGCCAGCTTCGTACTCTCCCCATGAAAAAGACTGTCGATCCAAACCCATGAATTCTGCTGTTTCTGATAAATTTCCAGCGCCGTCACAAAATCAAACTGATAACCAATATCCTGTGCAGAAATCTGGAAGCTATTGCCTTCTTTATCATAAATCGTGATACCGTCATAGGAGAATCCTTTCGCAAGTTCTTTGTTCACATCGCTTATGCTTCTCCCGGTACAATATACCCCATTGATCCATGTCCCATATGCAAAGGCATTATGGTAGTAAATGGCCAGTCCGATGTATGTCCCCATCAGACTGACCAGAATAATACAAAAAATAATCGCTAAATGTTTTAAAAATCTTTTACACATAAGACGTTTCCAGTCACCTTAAATTCAATTTCTCTTCCGTGCGTTCCGGCCGTCACTTCTTTAAGCAACACCTGCTTTTTACTGTTCCGCCTTCTTCAGATCCAGCGCATCGAACGCCTCTGTAATCGGCGCACCGGCAGGCACCATCGGAAATACTTTATCATCCTCTGGAATAATACATTCGATCAACACCGGCTTGTGCAAAGCGATCGCCTTTTCCACTGCAGGGGCCACGTCCTCTTTCTTCGTCACCCGAATCGCCTCACAGCCCAGACCTTCCGCTACTTTGCAGAAATCCACACTATCCTGCAGGACAGTCTGGGAATATCTTTTTCCATAGAAAAGTGTCTGCCACTGTCGCACCATCCCAAGTACATGGTTGTTAATCACCACCTGTATGATCGGGATATGATAGCGGCTTGCTGTTGCCAGCTCATTCATATTCATCCTAAAGCAGCCATCTCCTGCGATATTGATACAAATCTTATCCTGACGTCCCATTTTCGCTCCGATACAGGCGCCAAGACCATATCCCATTGTCCCCAAGCCGCCGGACGTCAACAGCGTGCGCGGCATAGAATATTTGTAATACTGTGCCGCCCACATCTGATGCTGTCCTACATCTGTTGTGATTACAGCATCTCCTTTCGTGACTCTGTCGATTTCCTCTATAACATAAGGGCAAGACAACACCGAATGATCATAATTAAGAGGATATTTCTCCTGCAAATCAGCAATATGTTTCATCCATTCTGTATGCTCCTGCTGTTCCAGCTCTTTATTGATCCTTGCCAGCACTTCTTTCAGATCCCCTACCAGAGACACATCTGTTCTGATGTTCTTGTTAATTTCTGCCGCATCAATATCGATCTGCAGTACTTTGGCATTCTCTGCAAACTTATTTGGATTTCCTACCACGCGATCAGAGAATCTTGCACCCATCGCAATCAGAACATCACATTCACTGACGCCAAAATTGGAAATCTTTGTCCCATGCATACCGATCATACCTGTATAACGCGTGTTATGTCCATCGATAACCCCTTTGCCCATCAGCGTATCACAGACAGGCGTATCCATCTTCTCCGCAAATTCCCTTACCTCCTTGTAGGCGCCGGAAATCACTGCACCGCCTCCTACATAGACAAAAGGTCGTTTTGCATTTCGAAGCAGGTCTAACGCCTCCTTAAACGCTTCCTCTGTATAACTAGACATCTGCTTCACCGCTTCCGGCTTTTTCGCCTCAAAATCACAGCGGTTGGAAGTCACATCCTTTGTGATATCCACCAGCACCGGTCCTGGTCTCCCGCTTCCTGCAATCGCAAAAGCTTTCCGAAGCGTATCTGCCAGGATACTGACATCCTTTACGATATAATTATGCTTTGTGATCGGCATAGTAATACCAGCAATATCCACTTCCTGAAAAGAATCCTTACCAAGAGAAGGCAGTACTACGTTACAGGTGATTGCCACCATCGGTACAGAATCCATATAGGCAGTCGCAATCCCTGTCACCAGATTTGTAGCGCCAGGACCGCTTGTCGCCAGACATACACCAACCTTACCCGTTGCCCGCGCATATCCGTCTGCTGCATGAGCTGCGCCTTGCTCATGGGATGTAAGAATATGGTTTATTTCATTACTATGTTGGTACAAAGCATCATATACATTAAGAATCGTACCGCCAGGATATCCAAACACAGTATCTACGCCCTGTTCTTTCAAACATTCCACAACGATCTCCGCTCCCGTCAAAAACATATCTCTTCCTCCTGCTTCTTTTTCTCTTTGTGCTCTTCCTATTTCTGCTTCGGAATCTCCAGGATCGCTCCCCTGTTACCGCTGGTGACCAT
Organism: uncultured Lachnospiraceae bacterium; assembly: GCA_951800685.1. Taxonomy (GTDB): domain Bacteria; phylum Bacillota; class Clostridia; order Lachnospirales; family Lachnospiraceae; genus UBA3282. Next base: position 8,743 of record CATOJY010000054.1, on the reverse strand, counting down.
CTCGCGGTATCTTGCCAGATACCCGGTCGTCACCTTAGGTTCTCTAGGCTGCCATTTCTGCCTCCTATTCTCCATCTCTTCCTCTGCTACCTTAACATCCAATTTCATATTGGGAATATCTATGCTAATGATATCACCTTCTTCCACGAAAGCGATGGGACCACCCACAGCCGCCTCTGGAGATACATGTCCAATAGAAGCGCCTCTGGAAGCGCCGGAAAATCTGCCATCTGTGATCAACGCCACACTGGAGCCAAGCCCCATACCTGCGATTGCAGATGTAGGATTCAGCATCTCCCGCATACCAGGGCCGCCTTTAGGACCTTCGTACCGGATCACGACTACATCCCCAGCCACAATCTTTCCACCTTTGATTGCCGCAATCGCATCTTCCTCACATTCGAACACACGAGCTGGCCCTTCATGCACCATCATCTCTTCCACCACTGCAGAACGCTTTACAACACTGCCGTCTGGTGCAAGATTTCCTTTCAGCACAGCAAGCCCGCCTGTCTTACTGTAGGGATGCTCTACTGTTCGGATCACTTCCGTATTCCTGTTGACCGCATCCTTGATATTCTCTCCCAATGTATTTCCTGTTACCGTCATGCAATCTGTGTGAAGCAGTCCAATGTCCGCCAATTCTTTCATAACGGCGTGGACGCCGCCCGCCTCATTGAGATCTTCCATATAGGTAGGGCCTGCAGGCGCCAGATGACATAGATTCGGCGTCTTCTCACTAATCCCATTAGCAAAAGAAATATCAAAATCAAATCCAACCTCATGCGCAATCGCAGGAAGATGCAGCATGGAATTCGTAGAACAGCCAAGCGCCATATCTACCGTCAACGCATTTAAAATCGCCTCTTTTGTCATAATATCCCTCGGCCTGATATCTTTCTTCAAGAGCGCCATCACCGCCATACCAGCATGCTTAGCCAGCTTGATTCTTTCAGAATAGACAGCTGGAATCGTGCCGTTACCGCGCAGCCCCATACCCAGCACTTCTGTTAGACAGTTCATGGAGTTGGCCGTATACATACCGGAGCAGGATCCACAGGTAGGACAGGTCTTCTCCTCAAACTCTCTCAACTCTTCATCACTCATCGCACCAGCAGCATGGGAACCAACTGCTTCGAACATGGAAGATAGACTTCTCTTCTGTCCATGTACATGTCCTGCAAGCATCGGACCTCCTGATACAAATACCGTTGGGACGTTGATCCTGGCCGCTGCCATCAGAAGCCCTGGCACATTCTTATCACAGTTAGGTACCATCACAAGCGCATCAAACTGATGGGCAAGTGCCATACACTCTGTGGAATCTGCAATCAGATCCCTGGTAACCAATGAATATTTCATCCCAATATGTCCCATAGCAATCCCGTCACATACCGCGATCGCTGGAAATACCACCGGTACACCCCCTGCTTCTGCCACACCTAACTTGACGGCATCAACGATCTTGTCCAGATTCATATGGCCTGGAACAATCTCATTATAAGAACTCACAATGCCTACCATCGGTTTTCTCATCTCTTCTTCCGTAAACCCCAACGCATTAAACAGGCTTCTGTGAGGCGCCTGCTGTACACCGGCTTTCACATTATCACTTCTCATACTCTCTCTCCTTTAACTCTCTAATTCATCCTTATACATTATCCTGGTATATCACACCAAAAACTTCTGACACGAATTAATAACGCTCTATATTTGTTAAATAAAGATATTTTCTATTGGAATAGAACAAACCTGTTATTTTCATAGACCGGTTTCAATTCAGCCTTCTCCACAAACTGTACGAATTCTTGTCCTGTCATGTACAATTTCCACATATCTCCTGTAGCCTCAAGCGTATCCGTTTCCTGTCCAAGCAACAGATACCGGTCTGCCAGCACCACATCTGCCTCTTCCGGCTGTCTGGTGATTCTCGTCTCATCCATATCATACAAAAATAACAGAAGATACTCCTGGTCACAATCTGTGACCGCCGCCTTATTTACCGTCGTCCAGTCGATCTGCTCCAAAGCATCCTCAATCGCTGCTTCCCTGTCACTGTATTGCGCCGTGTATGCAGGAGACAGTAGAAGAGCTAAACACAGTATAGCGCATATAACAGCTGTTGTTCCATACACATATTTCCATATCCCTGTGGAAAAGCTGTCATGCACTACATTCCTTCTCTGCAGCCACTCCGTCACCATATGAAGAAGCCACACCACACCATAAGCTGCAACAACACCAGCAAAAGAAAACACCCGGTAATAAGGAAGCGAACTCTGCAGGATTAACATAAGCGGTATACATACAATACTGACTGCCAGATAAACATCCATAAATTTCCCATGGTCCGGTTCCTGTTCCCGGCTTCTGTATCTTCCGCCTTTCAGGTTCTTTCCGATCCGGCCAGCGGCAGCAACCGCACACAACACCAGCAATACCGCCAGAATCCCAGCGCTTCCGCTGTAATACTCATTTAAAAGATTCTTCATCCAGACTGCAAACTTCTCAAAATATCTTTCCCGGCCCACACTCTGTATATAGGGTGTTGCCAGCATATACTCTATCCCGGTTCTGAGCGCCGTAAAAGGCGCCTGCAATAAGACCGCGGCATGCCTCATTCCATAATAAACACTGCCTTCTGTTTTCACCAAAAGGTTCGACCCGATCGCCAGCCACACGATGGCATATAGACAAACCGTACAGACAGCGCTTATAACCGCCGCAACAATCAACTGCACAAGCCTTCTATATTCTCCCTGTAAAAGTAAGACAATTCCACCAGTCAGACACACAGGAATTACCACATAGACACTGCTCGGCACTGCATACAGCGCTGCTATAAGACTAATCCCAAAGAGCAGATAATTCCTTATTCTTCCCTGATGTTCCACCACGATCAGAAGCAATTCATAGACTGCTGTCAAATAACACAGCGTAACAAAAGCATACCCCCTGCCCTGCACTGCCAGTTGATTGGTCAGCTTCATTCCAGTATAAAGAAATACCGGAACAAGCGCCAGACCACGCCCAAAACATTTTCTGCTGATCAGAAACAGAAACACCAGACTTCCCAGACTGGATAAATAAGAAATCCCTCTCAAAGCAAGAGCCGCGTTTCCAAAAACCCCAAGACAGGCCGACAAAACAGAATAACCGATATGGTTGTTTGGCAGTGGCCAATGGATCGCCGCATAGACAGGTCCTCTGCTGATAAAATAGTAATAAGTATACAGTTCATCATACCAGGGCGTAAGTGCAAACATCCGCCAGCCATAATAAACTGCCATAAAGACAAGAAATAGGATAAAAGCCGCTGTCTCTTTATCCAATTCCCGCCAGCTATATCCGCTCCGCAAGAAGATCTCCCATCTGCCTGCAGCCAACCTGTCTACAGCCATCAGACATGATATCCGAAGTACGATATCCCTCCTTCAATACCTGCTTCACCGCCTGTTCCACGGCATCTGCTTCTGCATCCAGGTCAAAACTGTAACGAAGCATCATAGCCGCCGATAAAACTGTTGCAATCGGATTGGCCAGATCTCTGCCGGCAATATCCGGGGCAGATCCGTGACTTGGCTCATAAAGACCAAACTTCGTGTCATTTAAAGAGGCCGAAGCAAGCATACCAATAGATCCAGTCACCATGCTAGCCTCATCCGAAAGGATATCCCCGAACATATTCTCCGTCAGAATCACATCAAACTGCGCTGGATCTTTGACAAGCTGCATCGCACAATTATCCACCAGCATATGTTGAAGCGTCACTTCCGGATAGTCCTTCGCAACCTCTTCTACTACCTGCCGCCATAGGCGGGACGAATCCAGTACATTCGCCTTATCCACACTGATCACTTTCCCACGGCGTTTCCTCGCGATCTCAAATCCTTTGACTGCAATTCTTCTTATTTCATCTTCATTATAGACAAGCGTATCAACTGCCGTTCTCACACCGTTTTCTTCCGTCGTCCTGCGCTCCCCAAAATATAACCCTCCTGTCAGTTCACGCATGATCATCATATCGAACCCTGCTGCAGCAATCTCTGCCTTTAAAGGGCAGGCTTCCACCAATTCATCATACAATACTGCTGGTCTGAGATTTGCAAACAAATTTAACTCCTTGCGGATCGCAAGCAGTCCTGCCTCTGGCCTTAAATTGGGTGGAAGACGATACCAAGGTGACGTAGAAGCATCACCACCAATTGATCCCATCAGCACTGCGTCTGCCGCTTTCGCCGCCTCAACCGCTTCCTGTGTTAAAGGAACACCATGGGCATCAATCGACGCACCACCCATCAGAATATCCGTGTAATGTATAACATGACCGTATTTCGCTGCTACTGCATCCAATACTTTCTTAGCTTCCGCCACAATCTCCGGACCGATTCCATCCCCCGGAATGCAGGTAATCTTCAATTCCATTTTCGCAGTTTTCCTTTCTTTTCAACATAAATCTTGCATAAATATTCAATCTTTTTCAATTTTATACTACAACACCACAGATCAAAATATCACTTATATATCATAGTCTATTCCACTATAAATTTCAAGAGAAAAGAAAAATGCATAAAACTACAAAAAAAGACGAACCATACCTGGTTCGCCTTTCCCTGTTGTCTTATGTCTGGTAGCCGGTCTAAAAATCCGGTCCCTCACTTTCAACTGCTTATTTTGCTGTGAAAGATCTCTCTGCAAGAACGTTTCCGTCTGCATCCAGATAGCTTACGGAATAAGTGCAAGTACCTGTCTCTGCACCAACCGCTGTGTCAAGAGATCCAGCCAGCGTCTCAAAACTGGATGCCATGGAATCCAGGCCAGCCTCAAGCTGTTCAGCCATACCGTCCTGTACCATAGAACTGTCTGTAAATGTCAAGGACATGATCAGCTCATTTCCTTTTGCATCAACTGCAACAGACATACCCTGCTCTTCATAGGAAGCAAACGCTTCTTCATACTGTGCTTTCGTTGCAGGATCGTTCAACAGACTCTCCACTGTGTCACCAGTTGCTGCTTCTGCACTCTCATCCTCTGTCTCAGCTTCTGCTGCATCCTCTGTTGCTTCTTCTGTCTCTGCTTCCGCTGTGTCTTCCGTTGCTTCCTCTGCCTCAGGCTCCGCTTCCTCTTCTGTCTCAGCTTCTGCTTCCGCTGCATCCTCTGTTGTTGCCTCTGTCTCTGCTGCTGGCGCAGCTTCATCAGAACCACCACAAGCTGTTACGGACAAAGTCATTGCCATAACTGCCACGCATGCAATCAGTTTTAAAGATTTCCTTTTCATAGTACTTCTCCTCCTTTTACTTGCATAAATCATTTATGCTCCTATACACAATTTATGATTATACAAGTCACTCTTATTCTTGTCAACATCCAAATTCTTGCTTTAAGATTTTTAATAAAAAATTAACATCTTTCATATAACCTTCCAATTTTACTGGAGAAAAAAAGAGCTGAAGCTCCTCCACTCCAACTCTTTCGTACATGACTTAACATCCAATTCTTCTGTGATCATGCGAATTCCCTAAGAACCGCTTTCTGGTCAGTTTGTTTCTGATTTCTCAATCTGCGCAACTGCAGACTTCTGCATTGGAATCCGGCAGTTCTTATTGCTGCCAAACTCAACGATGATCGTATCATCTGTGATATCAATCACAATACCGTAGAAACCGCTCGTCGTCAAAACACAATCACCGACACTCATATCCGCTAACATCGCCGCCACTCGCTTCTGTTCTTTCTTCTGCGGACGAATCATGATAAAATACATAAAAGCCACAATGATCACGATATACAAGATCATCACGATGCCGCTGCCAGCGGCAGCCGCCGGTTCCGCTGTCAATAAAAGTCCCATATAATTTCCTCCACCAATTTAATATTTCACATAAAAGCAATCTATTGCCTACTATACACTTAAAAATTCTGAAAGACAAGCTTTTTTCCATCTTTTTAAGCTACTTTTTAGATTTTGCTGCAACTTTATATGCGGTTTGACATGCCGTCCAGCTTCTGCTTTTTGTACGCCGCAAAACAGCCTTCTTCCAGTGACTGACGAATCTCCTCCATCATGGTATTATAAAAATACAGATTGTGAAGCACGCAAAGACGCATACCGAGCATTTCCTTTGCCTTTAGTAAATGTCTTATATACGCCCTAGAATAACGCCTGCATGCCGGACACTGACATCCTTCCTCAATCGGCCGCTCATCCAACTCATACTTCGCATTGAAAAGATTGATCTTCCCATGATTCGTGTAAAGATGTCCATGCCTGCCGTTCCTGGTTGGATAAACACAGTCAAAGAAATCCACTCCCCGCTCCACTGCCTCCAAGATATTGGCTGGTGTGCCTACTCCCATCAAATAAGTCGGTTTCTCCTGCGGAAGATACGGAACGGTCTCCTCAATCACATGATACATCTGCTCATGACTCTCTCCCACCGCAAGACCACCCAGCGCATACCCATCACAATGTAATTCCGAAATCCTTTTTGCATGTTCGATCCTGATATCATCATAGATCGCCCCCTGATTGATTCCGAAAAGAAGCTGTTTCCTGTTGATGGTATCTTCCAGAGAATTTAACCGCTCCATTTCCTTCTTACACCGCTCCAGCCATCTCGCTGTACGTGCCACAGAAGCTTCTACATATCCTCTGTCAGCCACGCTGGAAGGACATTCATCAAATGCCATCGCGATCGTAGATGCAAGATTCGACTGAATCTGCATACTCTCCTCCGGCCCCATAAATATTTTCCGACCGTCAACGTGAGAACTAAAGTATACACCTTCTTCCTTGATCTTGCGCAGTCCAGCGAGAGAAAAGACCTGAAAACCACCAGAATCGGTCAAAATCGGTTTCTTCCAAGACATAAACTTATGTAAACCGCCTAACTGCTTGATGATCCTATCACCCGGCCTAACATGCAGATGATATGTATTGGATAATTCTACCTGTGTTTTAATCCCTTCCAAATCTTCTGTTGACACCGCTCCCTTGATCGCCGCCACTGTACCGACATTCATAAATACTGGCGTCTGAATCGTGCCATGCACTGTCTCAAGCTGGGCTCTTTTGGCCCTTCCTTCCATTTTTATGATCTTATACATATGTAAACCTCGCCTTATAAATATTTATCCCAAAATTCTTCCAGACAGATATTTTCCTCCTGCATAACTGACGCGGCTTCCCTGCCAACATAGCGGAAATGCCACGGTTCATACTCAATGCTGGTAATATATTCTTTACTCTTTGGGTAACGCAGCGTAAACCCATATTCATGACAATGCTCTGCCAGCCATATCCCAGCCTGTGTATCTCCAAACCCTTCGTCCAGATATTTATAAGTGTCAGAAAAAATATCCAGTGCAAGTCCAATCTGATGTTCACTGGCGCCTGGTACCGTAACTGTCTGTGAAGCCACTTTGTAGGCATCCATATAAGACATGCCCTGTCCCATATAAATCTTTATTTTCTTATTAAAAAGAAACTCCTGGCGGTTCAAATCCCTGTATGGAGAACAGATTTCCAGATTGATCCCCTCTTCTTTGGCCGCCTGCATCATCAACAGCAGATCATCAATAATACGCTTATCACATTTCATATTCCCTTTGATCGTACCGAAATCAAAACTGTACCCTTCTGGAATCGGATGCTGCTTATTGATCAGGACAAGCCGCCAGTCTGTCTCATCAAACTCATACCCTTCCACAGTTTCCTTCTCCTGCTCTTCCTGTGCGTGATCGATCCCATGACTCTCTAAAATATCATCGATCGTATAGGTATCTACGCCGTCCGCATCCTCCTGTATATCATACTCGCCGCCGTACTCGTTTGCAAGCGCCTCATCATCCAACAGGATTTGTCCCGCTGGAACAGCCTCAGACTCCACCGCCAGAGAGACATCCGAATCTTCAACCACTGCCCCATAGGCTTCCTGCGCCTTGACAAAGCTTGTCCGTTCCGCAAACACTGCAAAAGAAAAACTACAACTGCTCATAAAGAAAGCGACAACAAAAACCACACTGGCATACCGTTTGGTATTTGTGGCAAAATGTCTCACAACATAATAAATACCCAAAACCGCCGATAGTATTACCAGGCAGGGATAATGCAGTTTCTTGTGTTCTTTCGCTATTTTCGAAAAAGTAAATATAATTTTTTCTCGGAATGTTTTTTTCATCAGGAACCTCAAATCCAGATTTTTATACAAAATATCTTTGCTATTCAATATAATAACATATAAAATTTATTTGTACACCTTTTTTATGTAAATCTATCTATATTTTTTAATTGTCTTTCTGACCAATTCCATACTCTTTCCTGCTCTCTTCTTCCACTATAAGCTGAAAAAATATTTTCCAGCCTTATTTTGTAATGTACATTGTCCTGCCATCTGTGCTATGATAAAATGCAGTGAATATAAATGACTGATGTTATCCCCATTTGTATTCCTGTTATCTCCCAATATAAATGTCCTACGAAAAACCGGACGCCCTAATATCTATTGTTATTTATCTAATGCAAGTTATCCTGCATGGATTTTGCAGAAAACTGCATTTCATCTGCCGTAATATTCACGCGGTTTGTAACATTTGACGTTCATTACATATTCTTTTTAGGTAATTGCGAAACAAGTTCGCAATCTTAATTCCAACAGGGAAAAAATCCGGTCATGCCGGATTTTCAGGTGGCGGATGTGGGTAACCGGATTTTAAGACATGAAAATAAAGCAGATAGGGACAT
>CATOJY010000053.1 GCA_951800685.1 uncultured Lachnospiraceae bacterium | reverse complement strand
CAAGCACTACGATATTCTCCATCTCATACAGCTCTGCAAACGCATCTGCCACCTTTTGACACTTTGTCCGTTCTTCCTCTGTGATATAAATTTTCTTTTCCATATAGCCTTACCTCGTTTCTTATAAAATTTTACCATATTCATTTTATAAGAACCACCTGCACACCAGCTTTTCTTCCACTTGTTTTTGGCAAAACCCACTCTACTAACAATTCACTTCTGTTAAAATAATATCCGGTCTTAGCTCCATTGCAATATTCAATCCCTGCACACCGTTAGATGCCTCTCCTATGATCTGCACCCCGATCAGTTCCCAATCGATATAATTTTTCAACGCATTTCTTTCAAAGCTCTCGTCTTCTACAATGATCATCGTTGCCATACAGGTCACAGCCTCCCATGTACTTACTCACTATCCATCATAACACAGCCTTCTGAAATTTAAATCTTTTTCTTCTACCGCTCTGCATGGATATTTCTGGTTGTATCCACAACATCCTAGTCTACAAGATTCACTTCTGTAGTACCGATTGCAGCAAACACACATAAGCTTCAAACTGCTGCAGCCCGTACTCGGTGATTGTGTAAGTCGATCGGGTTTTTTTCTTCTCAATGACTTTCTCAGAACTAAGATAGCCCCACTCCTCCAGTTTCGTTAACTGAACGCTTAAGTTTCCTTGTGTCGCCTGCGTGATCTCACGAAGCTCTTTGAAAGTTCTTGAAGACCTGACCAGCGCAGTGATGATTTTAAGGCGCAGCGCTACGCTGAATGCCTTTGGTATATTTTGTATGTTCATTATTGTCAGTCATACCTTTCTCTTATCCTGTCACACTCTCCCACCGCATCCATTCCACAGCTGCTATCCCTACAGCCTGTTTTGCCTTCTCAACAGATAGATTCCCAGAACCAGATAGCCCAGACAAGTGACAGTCATAGAGTAGACTGCGCTATACACCAGGCGAGTCTGCGGCTGCCCTCCAACCGGAAATGGAATTCCTGCAAAGGGTAAACACTTCTCCAGAATCATATAACAAAACAGATTCAGAACAGCCAGCACCATAAAAGTTCTCTTATTCAGAAGATACCCACAGATGACAAGAAAAATTGACACCAGAAGAATACTCGAAATACTCTCCATGAAAATGCTGCCCCGCATCTGTGCCGCATCATCAGGCATACGGCCGCCAGCTGCAACCCAGCTGACCGCATCCACAAGCGCCGTCACTGCCGGAATCACCCCTGCCATAAACCCCCAGACGCCTATCATACCCAGATAATATTTATTCGAATACTTTTTCTCCTTTCGGTAGAGCGCAAGGAAACTCAACACAAGTAACAGAGGCCAGAGATAACAGGCTGCAAAACTTCCCACCATCACTCGTGGCATAAACCGCATCTCCAGCAAAATCCAAATATCCTTGACACCGTTGAATGCCGCCATCAGAAAACACATGAGGTACATGCCTCTGTAATGCACTTTTGTGTCCTCCAGTGTTTCTCTTATGAAGGTAATATCCTGCAATGCGACATCCACTTTTTCATTCATCATATGTCTGTTCCTTTCTTTTATCCTTATTCTTATATATTAGTTTACGATATAAACTAGTTTATACTATACACTTTCTCTTGTCAAGAGATACCTGGGATAACAAAACAGGGTATAAAGCCCTCCTTCTCTTTCTTGGCTTTACACCCTGTCTGTATTCGTCACGCTGCTAGTCCTATTCTCTTCTTCTGATCCTTGGATCATTCCTTAATAGACCATAGCATCCTCTTCACCGTTCAGTACGCGCAGTCCTCCCTGCACCAGTGCTAACAGCTCATCCTCACCCGGATATACTGTCATTGGCGCGATCCAGCCTGCCTGCGCCTTCAGTCCATCTACGACAGCCTGATCATAGGCGATTCCGCCCGTCACAACAATCTGGTCTACCTTGCCTTCCAGAACACATGCCATAGAACCAATATCCTTTGCCACCTGTCTGATGAACGCTGCCCGCACTTCTTCTGCTTTCGCATCGCCCTCATCCACCATCTTGTCTACGTCGCGCATATCATTGGTACCGCAGTAAGCATTGAAACCGCCGCCGCCCACAATCTTCTTATAGACTTCCTTCTCGGAGTACTGTCCAGAGAAGCACATCTTGATCAGCGCGCCGCTGGGCACTGCCCCCGCTCTCTCCGGTGAAAAAGCGCCGTCCCCGTCCAGCGCGTTAAACACATCTACGACCTTGCCCTGCCTGTGGGCACCTACGGAAACACCGCCGCCCATATGTACCACCACCAGATTCAGCGCACTATAATCCTTACCGCTTTCTTTGGCAAAACGCTTCGCTACCGCCTTCTGGTTCAGTGCGTGGAATACGCTGGTCCTTGGAAGTTCCGGCACACCGGAATATCTGGAGATCGGCTCCAGCTCGTCAACTACCACTGGATCCACAATATAGGAAGGCACACCGATGGAATCACCAATCTCTCTCGCCAGAATACCACCCAGGTTGGAAGCGTGCTGTCCCTGTTTCCCAATCTTCAGATCCTCCAGAAGATCGTCGCTGACTGCATACGTGCCGCCTGGAATCGGTTTTAACATACCACCGCGGCCCACTACCATGTTCAGAGAATTGATATCGAAATCCTTCTCTTTCAACAGATTTACAATGATATTCTTACGGAAATCTTTCTGGTCCACAATAGACGCATACTGTGCGATCTCTTCCGTGGAATGCCGCAGTGTCTCTTCAAACAAAAGGGTCTCATCCTCAAATACACCGATCTTGGTGGAAGTGGAACCCGGATTAATGATCAAACTTTTTACTGACATGTTATTTACCTCCTGTGTCATACAGTCTACTGTTTCCTGCATTAACTTAGATGCTAATTCATCTTGGACAGCGCTTCCGCCATAACTGCACCCAGTGCCAGGGAATTTACCTTCGTCTCAAAATCATCGGAGCGTGAAGTCAGAATGACGGGGGCCTTTGTTCCTGTCAGAATATTGCCGTTCTTCACTTTCGCTGTATGTACCAGGCACTTGTACACCAGATTACCTGCATGGATATCCGGGAAGAGAAGCACATCTGCATCGCCGACGATCTTTCTTCCCTCTGCGCCCTTATGCTTCGCTGCTTCTGGATCAATCGCCAGGTCTAAGGAAAGCGGTCCGTCTACGACGCAGCCTGTGAGCTTGCCTTCCTCACACATCTTCGTCAGCTCTGCTGCCTCAACAGTAACCGGCATCTTAGGATTGACTACTTCCACTGCTGCAAGCGGCGCTACTTTCGGATTCGGAATGCCGCATGCATGGCAGACATCCACTGTATTCTCAATAATATGTACCTTATCTTCCAGAGTAGGATAGGTCATGAACGCCACATCTGAAAGGAACAACAGATGATCGATACCCTCTACTTCAAACACGCATACATGGGATAATGCCTTACCAGTTCTAAGTCCCACTTCTTTATCCAGCACACTCTTTAAGAATGACTTCGTATCGATCAGGCCCTTCATGTACATGTCAGCCTTGCCCTGATGTACCAGCTCGACAGCCTTAAGCGCCGCCGTATAATCATCCTTCTCGTCAATAATCTCGAAACCTCTGATATCCACATTGTCCGCCGCTGCCACTTCCTTGATCTTATCCGCATCGCCGACCAGAACCGCTTCTGCAATATTTCTCTCTTTCGCCGCTGCCACCGCTTCCAGCACGGCACTGTCCTGTGCGACCGCTACAGCCACCTTCTTGACGCTGCACTCGGATACTTTTGATAACAGATCCTCAAAGCTCTTACTCATTTTCCCTTCCACTCCTTTGTTTTATCATCCTACTTCTGCCCTTCATAAAGTTCGTTTGTTTCCTAAATTAACTTTGCGGCAGTTCTATCGTTAAAATAATAACACTATCAGCTTGAAAAATCAAATTATATGTGTATTTTCTCTCGTTGTACAAGCAGCTTTCACCACTGTTCTTACTTGTGCCAAAAAGCAGCTCTGCTGACGAAAGCAGGGCTGCTTTTTATGGTTGTAAATTTTAATGATGGAACAGACGGATTCCCGTAAAACACATGGTCATGCCATACTTATCACAAGTCGCGATCACATGATCGTCGCGCACGGAACCACCCGGCTGCGCCACATATCTGACACCGCTTCTGTGAGCGCGCTCAATATTATCACCAAAAGGAAAGAACGCATCCGACCCCAACGCCACATCCCGCATCTGGTCTAACCATGCCCGCTTCTCCTGTGCTGTGAAAACTTCCGGTTTTACCTTAAAGATTTTCTGCCATGCCCCTTCCGCCAGCACATCCATGTAATCCTCACCGATATACAGATCAATGGAATTATCTCTGTCTGCGCGGCCGATCCCGTCCACAAACTGCAGCCCCAGCACCTTCGGAGACTGCCGCAGAAACCAGTTGTCCGCTTTAGAACCGGCTAATCTCGTACAATGGATCCGGGACTGCTGCCCGGCTCCGATCCCAATAGCCTGTCCGCCTTTCACGAAGCAAACCGAATTGGACTGCGTATACTTCAGCGTAATCATTGCAATCGCCAGATCAATCTTCGCCTGCTCTGGCAGCTCCTTCGACGCTGTCACAATCTGGTTGAAAAATTCCTCATCAATCTTTAATTCATTTCTGCCCTGCTCGAAACTGATCCCGTACACCTGCTTCACCTCGGTCGGTGCAGGCACATAATCCTCATCGATCTCGATAACATTGTAAGCGCCCTTTTTCTTCGCTTTTAAAATTTCCAGAGCCTCCGGCTCATACCCCGGCGCAATAACGCCATCGGAAACTTCCCGCTTAATGATCCTGGCGGTCGCCGCATCGCATACATCCGACAGGGAAATAAAGTCACCGAAAGAGCTCATTCTGTCCGCTCCCCTGGCTCTCGCGTAGGCATTAGCCAACGGTGTAAACTCCATATCCAGGTCGTCCACCCAATAGATCTTCTTTTCCACATCCGTAAGCGGCAGACCAACCGCCGCTCCCGCAGGGGACACGTGCTTAAAGGATGTCGCCGCAGGAAGACCGGTTGCCTTCTTTAACTCCTTCACCAGCTGCCACCCATTAAAGGCATCCAGAAAGTTGATGTAACCTGGTTTGCCGTTCAATACCCTGATTGGCAGCTCGCTTCCATCCGCCATATAGATGCGGGACGGCTTCTGGTTCGGATTGCAGCCATATTTCAATTCTAATTCATTCATGAATCTCTTATCCCTTTCTCATTCCTGACTTCTTACAGCAGTTCAGCTCCCGGCCGCACTGCCTTATTGATTCTTATTCCTAATCCGCGTCTCGTACTTGCCGCTGTCAATCTCGATAAACCTGACAAACAGTGACACCTTGTTCTCCTCGTTCAGGTTCTCCCAGATCATCTGCGTAAAGCTGTCGATATCGCCTTCCACACCAACCAATGTCGGCTCGCCCTCAAAGCTTGGCAGCGGATTTCCGTCGCCCATATAAGTATGGAGAAACCGTCCCTCTCCCGGCAAGGGATTCTCATAGGCAAACGTAAACCGATTGCAGGAAGACGGATCCCCGTTATTGCTCTTCAAAATGGACATTGCATAATGATAGCCGCCATTTTCCAGATGCATGATCCCGGAAATGCGTGGCGTATAGTTAGGAGCATCCGGCTCAAACTCTCTCGTGCGCAGCGCCTGCTCAAACGTCTGCTGCTTGTCCATCAGCTCATAGATCGTGTCCGTCTGGTCACCGTTGGTGACAATTGTCTTATTCCCCAGCACCCGTACCGGCGCATAGATAATCAGACTGGGATCTTCAAGCTTCGAAGGGTCAAAAGCCTGCGTCCTGATTCCCTCCCCGTCCTCCACAAAAACACGGTTTCTGCTATTAGAGCTTCTGCCCATGATAAAGTAAGCCGTCACTGCATACTTCCCATCCACAGACTTTCCAATCACAATTCCCCTTCCCGGATATGCATTCCCGGAAAGTTCCTGTGCCAAAGATTTCTTTTCCATATAATAAATAACCATACCTTTCTTCTATATACATACAGCATTCCATATAGCCGTGTATATTATCATTACCGCACATTACTCCGTATTACCTTAGACGAAACTTAATCTTTCTTAGACTGCATATTCTGCGGTCCTAGAAAGATTAAATCTGGTCTTATTCATCCACGCTATAGTTCGGCGCTTCCTTCGTAATATGGATATCATGCGGATGGCTCTCCTTCAAAGAAGCGGCTGAAATCTTCACAAAGCGGCCGTTCTGCTTCAGCTCTTCTATAGACGCTGCACCGCAGTAACCCATACCAGACCGGATCCCGCCCATCAACTGGAATACGGTATCTTCAACGGTTCCCTTGTAAGCCACACGGCCTTCCACGCCTTCCGGCACCAGTTTCTTTGCATCGGACTGGAAGTAACGGTCTTTGCTGCCATTCTCCATCGCTGCGATCGAGCCCATGCCCCGGTAAACCTTATATTTTCTTCCCTGGTAAAGTTCAAATGTGCCCGGACTCTCGTCACATCCTGCGAAAATACTGCCCATCATGCATACATTGCCGCCAGCAGCGATCGCCTTGGTCATATCGCCGGAATACTTGATACCGCCGTCAGCAATGATCGGAATACCGTATTCCTTTGCCACCGCATAGGCGTCCATAATCGCCGTGATCTGGGGCACGCCAATCCCTGCCACCACACGTGTGGTACAGATGGAACCCGGTCCAATGCCGACCTTAACCGCATCCGCCCCCGCCTCGATCAAGTCCTTCGTGCCTTCACCGGTAGCCACATTACCCGCGATCACCTGTACCTCTGGATATTTTTCCTTAATCATTCTCAGGCAGCGCAGCACATTCTCGGAATGCCCATGAGCGCTGTCCAGCACAATCACATCCACCTTGGCATCCATAAGTGCGCCAACCCTGTCAAGCACATTCGCTGTGATGCCTACGCCTGCTCCACACAGCAGCCTGCCCTGGCTGTCTTTGGCAGAAAGCGGATATTTGATCGTCTTTTCAATATCTTTGATCGTGATCAGGCCTGCCAGATTATAATCATCATCTACAATAGGGAGTTTCTCTTTTCTGGCTTTGGCAAGAATCTGCTTTGCCTCCTCCAGCGTAATACCTACTTTCGCTGTGATCAGTCCCTCTGACGTCATGGATTCTTTAATTTTCTTGGTGAAATCTGTCTCAAATTTTAAGTCACGATTTGTGATGATACCGACTAATTTCCTGCCCTCCGTAATTGGAACGCCTGAAATCCTGAATTTGGCCATCAACGCGTCCGCGTCAGCCAATGTATGATCCGGTGTCAATGAAAAAGGATCCGTAATGACACCGTTTTCTGAACGTTTAACTTTATCGACTTCTTCTGCCTGCGCTTCTATTGACATATTCTTGTGGATAATTCCGATGCCGCCCTGTCTGGCCATAGCGATCGCCATCCTGTGCTCGGTTACCGTGTCCATACCCGCACTCATCATCGGGATGTTCAATTTGATCTTCTTCGTAAGCCATGTTGTCAAGTCCACCTGATTCGGGATCACCTTCGAATAACTCGGCACCAAAAGTACGTCGTCAAAAGTAATCCCTTCGCCAATAATCTGACCCATCTTCTCTCCTCCTGTGTTGTAAAATTTAAGCAGTATCGATAGTTACTTTTAGTTAACGACTTTAGAAATTTCACTTTCGATCCTGTCAAAACTTCCGTATAAGGACTTGCAGGAACCATAAACAGCAATTTGTTATGTCGTTTACTAATATGTAAAGAATACTGCCAGTTAAAATAACTGACAGTATTTCTTTTCCATGATTGCATACTTATTCATTAATCTGTAAACACCTTGCGCGGCGCAATGCTCTGAATGGCTCTGACCATCTCCGCATTCGGTTCGAAAATAACTTTCATATCCCCCTCGCAAATCATCATATATCTTCTTTCCGGCTGCGCAGCAACACCGGAACTGTAATCCAGCGTCTTGGAATTGCGGTTCCTATAGGAATCCAGTCTATGGGAGTTAAGAGGCGCAAGAACCTCCATCTTATCTACCGAAAATGTATTCGCCTTCTTTCTGCGGCTCTTCGCCATCACCTTATCCACACTGATTTCCCTGTCTAAATACAGGTACTCATACTCTATATTCGCATTCATGGTTGCGAAATAGGCGCCCACACCCGTGACTGCCGCCACAGCCAGCCCAGGAATATAAATAGCTCCTATAAGCACAAATACCACCGTCAGCATAATCAACAGTATTTTCAAAAAAGACAGGAGTACCGAGGGTTTCCTGGCCACCAGACATTCTACATATGTTTCACTCATTATGATTCCTCCTGTGTTCGACCCTCTTTCAGATTAATATCGTTACCCTATCTTCCGCCAGCGGTTCCTATCCAAAAGGCTTTTGTCGAAAAATATATTCCTATCATATAACAAACCGGACAAAGTTTCAAGCAATAGGTTCCCAAATCGGAAGAATAATGTAACTGCTGATCTTGCGACAGGAAAAGCAACGGCCAAACTGTTATCAATAATGTAAAGTAAACCTGTTCCAATGTCAAGGTGTCTTATAAATAACATGAAAAGAACTTTTTGTTGCGTATGCCAAAAGCCATAAACCATAAAAGGAGCTGCTGCAAAAACCCGGTGATTCTCCAATATATGGATACCAATAGTAAGTATTTATACCATATATTATACGAGTCCCTTGTTTTGCAACAGCTCCTTCATGGCAGCTCATTACATGAAAAGACAAGTTGTTTATTATGTTGATTGACCGTTTTCTACTTCTCTTCTTTCGGCATCTTAATCTCGATATGCACATCCCGCAGTTGTCTTTCATCCACTTGTGCGGGCGCTCCCATCATGATATCCTGGGCCTGCTTGTTCATCGGGAAAGGAATAACTTCTCTGATGCTGTCCTCTCCAGCTAACAGCATAACCATCCGGTCCACGCCGGGCGCGATGCCTGCATGCGGCGGTGCGCCATAACAGAATGCGTTATACATGGCCGGGAATTTGGCTTTCACATCTTCCTCACCCAATCCCACAAGCTGGAACGCTTTCACCATAATCTCCGGATCATGGTTACGGACCGCACCGGAAGACAGCTCTACGCCGTTGCACACCAGATCGTACTGATAGGCCAGAATGGTAAGCGGCTCCATCGTCTCAAGCGCCTGCATACCGCCCTGCGGCATGGAAAAAGGATTGTGGCAGAATTCCATCTCACCGGATTCCTCCCCGATCTCGTACATGGGGAAATCCACGATCCAGCAGAATTCGTAGCAGGCCTGTCTGAAATGGCCCTCCGACTTCATGCCTAACATCCTGCGCAGCACACCGGAAGTCTTCACCGCTGCATTCTTGTCCCCAGCCGTCACACCGACGAAATCGCCCGGCTTTAATCCCAGAAGCTTATCCACCTCTTCTTTTCTCTCCGCAAGGAACTTCGAGATACCGCCCACATAACTGCCGTTCTCGTCTACGCGGAACCAGTACGCCTTGTTGCCAGTCTCCACTTCCACGTCCGCACACATCTTATCAATTTCTTTTCTCGTAGCCGTATAGCCGTCCGTCACCACCGCCTTGATCATATGATCCTTGAACGGCACGAAATCAAGCTGGCCAAACAGTTCCGTCACATCCTGCACTACGAGATCGATTCGCAGGTCTGGCTTGTCCGTGCCGTACTTCTCCAGCGCTTCCAGATAAGGAATCCTTACAAAAGGCGCCGAAGAAGCCTGATCATACACGCCATACTTCTCAAATACCGGCGGCAAAACCTGCTCGATCACACTAAATACATCCTCCTGGGAGGCAAAAGCCATCTCCATATCCAGCTGATAGAACTCGCCCGGCGAACGGTCCGCTCTTGCATCCTCATCCCGGAAACAGGGTGCGATCTGGAAATAACGGTCAAAGCCCGACGCCATCAGAATCTGTTTAAACTGCTGTGGCGCCTGGGGAAGCGCATAGAATTTCCCCGGATGATTTCTGGCTGGCACCAGATAATCCCTGGCTCCTTCCGGTGAAGAACAGGTCAGGATCGGCGTAGTGATCTCCACAAAATCCAGATCATTCATTCTCTGCCGCAATTCTGTTACAATATGGCTTCTCAACAGAATCTTGTCCTTCACTTCCGGATTCCGCAGATCCAGATAGCGGTATTTCAGTCGGATATTCTCATCCGCATTCTTAGATTGTCTGATCTCAAAAGGCAGCACATTGTTTGTACACTTACCCAGCACCTCCACACGGCAGGGCACCACCTCAATCTCACCAGTAGGAATCGTGTTTGTCTTGTTGGAACGCTCCCGTACCGTACCTTCAACTAACAGGGTAGACTCCTTGTTCACGCCCTCTAACCGCTCCATCATCTCTTCTGTTTCGAAGACAATCTGTGTTACCCCGTAAAAGTCCCGGAGCTGTAAAAATCCCAGATTTTTGCTGACCTGTCTGATATTTTCAAACCATCCAACCAGTGTCACCTGACTTCCCGCATCGGACAGCCTCAGCGCATTACATGTGTGTGTTCTTGACTGCATCATATTCTCATGGTTCCTTTCTTCTCTGGCAAATACTTCTCTCATTCTATCACTGCACACCCGAAAATACAACAAACTTTCTGAATTCACGCTTTTCCATGTAGCACTCCGCTCCCGCCTCCCTGTTACATGCATCCAGTCCTCCTGAATCACTGCGCGTTACTACAGTACACGTTATCTTTTGTACTCTTCGGAAAGTAAAAGACGTAAAGCGCTGATTCCTCAGCAGACCTTACGTCTTTTCTGTAATCCCATTCCATTAAGCCAGCATACTTCTATCATTCTGCTGCCGGATTACTGTAGCAGCGCCAGTGCACTCTGGTTACTCTGGTTCGCCTGACTGAGCATGGACTGCCCTGCCTGTGCGAGAATATTGTTGTTGGCATATTTCACCATCTCTGTAGCAATATCTGTATCCCGGATAGCTGACTCCGCTGATGTGGTATTCTCCACGATATTATCCAGGTTGCTGATCGTATGCTCCAGCCGGTTCTGGATGGCGCCGAGATTAGAGCGGGTCTCTGACACATCCGAAATCGCACTCTTTGCGAAAGCATTTAACGCCTGAAAATCCCGGACATCCGGCGCTCTGTCTGACAGCGCTTCCTCCATGCCGCCCGTCGTACTTGGAAAGCTGGCACCGTCAATCGTAAGTCTATCCTTCACCCTCTCATCTGTGATCGAATCATAAGAAAAACTATGAAAAATAGTCAGGTCCCTTGCCCCTAAAAGATGCGAATGTCCTGCCGCACTCCAGGGCTGGATCGTATTCAAATCTACATACTGGATCTTTGCATGAGTCGTCGTAAAGGGCTTCGGGTACTGATAATAATATCCATCCGGCCTCTCTGTTCCCGTCGGCTTCTCGTCTTGCGCCGTACACAGGGGCGTATCATCATTCGTCTGATAGCAGATTCCCTTCGACAACGCACTGGCGATCAAATCATTGGTACACATATTTCCTATCGTGATAGAAATATGCTGTCCTGATTCCGCCCCAACCTGCAGTCCTATATTCTGAAACGTTCCATCCAGCAGATTCTGTTCATTGAAAGTTGTCGTCGACTGTATCCGGTCAATCTCACTCATCAGCTGTCTGACTTCCATCTGGACATAGCTTCTGTCAGTTGTAGTCAGCGTCCCGTTCGCTCCTTTTACCGCAAGTTCATTCATGCGCTGTAACATGTCATGGACTTCATTCAAAGCTCCCTCCGCTGTCTGTACGCAGGAAATCCCATCAGCTGCATTGGCCGACGCCTGTGAAAGCCCTCTGATCTGCCGGCGCATTTTCTCTGAAATAGACAGCCCCGCCGCATCATCTGCTGCACGGTTGATCTTATATCCAGAAGACAGCTTTTCTGTAGACTTTGCCTGGCTCTTATTCGTCAGATTAAACATGCGGTTGGAATTCATCGCCGTAATATTATGCTTCACCACCATATCTTTTCTCTCCTGTTCTCCCCCTCTTTACACATCACAACACCAGATATAGTATACAATAATATATATCGGCGCCTATTTCGTATTTCTTAATATTAATTTCACGAAAAATTCATACAATAACCGATGGCCTTCATTGACATTACTTTTCAAACGAATTATCATAGATAGATATAGAGAAAACAATCACGGGAAATGGAGATACGATTATGGCAGTCGGTACATCAGTCGGAGATGAGATCAGGGAAGAACGCAGAAAGGCCATGAGCCGGATGACTCCCAAGGAGAAATTTGCTTATTTTTGGGATTATTATAAGATCCATGCCCTCGCTGCCATTGCCCTGGTTATTGCCTTAGGTTCTTTGCTTCATCACTATGCAACCTATAAAGACTACGGCTTTTACGCTGTTCTTGTAAATGCCGGCGTCAGCGAACAGAACACCGGACTACCCGAACAATGGGCTGCGCAATTCCAGGAATACGCCGCCATCGATCCAGCAGAATATGAAGTCTATATTGACACTTCCCTGACCGTCTCCTCCACTGATTTCTCCCAATATACTATGGCCAGCCAAGAGAAAATGATGGCCATGATGCAGACTGGCTCGGTCAGTACTATCATTGCTGA
The DNA here is from genome assembly GCA_951800685.1 of uncultured Lachnospiraceae bacterium. Classification (GTDB taxonomy): domain Bacteria; phylum Bacillota; class Clostridia; order Lachnospirales; family Lachnospiraceae; genus UBA3282. The sequence continues at coordinate 12,439 of CATOJY010000053.1, read as the reverse complement.
GACAGAGACCTTCGAGAAATACGCCCAGGCAGAATATTTCTATCCTCTGGAGGAAGTACTTCCTGCAGAAGTGCTGGAGCAGTATCGTCCTTACTTCTACTATACAGATGCTGCCACTTATGCCGACGATAACTATGATCCTACACAAGTAAGGGATTTCTCCGGACTGACGATCGATCACCGTGATCCTGCCACCATGGAAACCCCCGTCGCAGTTGGCATTATCGTTACGAAAGATACAATATTAGAGGATGCATCCCTCTACACTTATCTTGAAGACAATAAATACGATTATCAGGGATATCCCGCCGAAGTAATCCTTGGCATCCCGATCACAAACAAGCAGCCGGAGCTTGTCGTCAAGTTCCTGGAATATATCAAGTCTGATAAATAGCGCTGCCACAGAAAAGGAGCAGGAAATTTCCCCTGCTCCTCTTATTTATGATCAGATCTGATAGAACCCAAAAGATCCTGCCGGAACTGTGATCTTGCCGTCTGCAGCACTCAGTTTGCCGCCGAAAGCATACAACTCCTTCTCCAGGGTATAAGCACAGTCAAATACCGCGTCATGATCGGAAGGATTTAAAATCACAAGAATCTTTTCTTCCCCAGCGCTTCTCACATATGCCAATGGATAGGCCTTCTCTTCCGCATAGACAAAGTCGATCTCCCCCTGGCTCTGCAGTGCCGGGTGTGCCAGTCGAAGGGCAATCAGCCGCTTCACTTCATGGTACAGGGAAGACTCGTCAGCCTTCTGCTTCTCTACCGTAGGACGGTCTGCACTCTCATCCATAGGAATATACAGTTTCTCCTTGCTTGCAAGACTGAATCCAGCGTTCACACCGTCATCCCACTGCATCGGCGAACGGGAACCCGTTCTATTGTAACCACCCTCTACGGAATGCAGTCCTTCCACATAGCGCATACCAATCTCATCGCCATAATAGATGAACGGCGCTCCTGGCATGGAAAGCAGGAATGCGAAAGCAAATTTCAGCTCATCACCATGTAAATGCCTGGCAATACGATCTACGTCATGATTTCCGGACGGAATGCAGATCAATCCCTTGCGTGCCGTCTCCTCATACTCCTCCTTATATTTCTTCACAAACTTCGAGATGTCTCCCTTGCCACGGCTTGCAAAGAAAGGTTCTGGGGAACGGAACAGGTTATTCGGATCATCCGGGCCGCCAAACAGAATGAAATCCATATGGAAACCGCCTGCCAAAGACTGCTTCGGCTGGCTCCACTCGGACACCATAGCGGCATCCGGGAATTCCTGATCCAGGAAAGTACGGATCCCCTGCCAGAGTTTGACCGTACCCTTGCCTTCTTCATCATGCTTCACAAGGGAGCCTGCCATATCTACGCGAAATCCGTCACAGCCCATCTTCAGCCAGAAACGCATAATATCCTTCAGCGCAGCGACTGTAGCCTGCGGTCCGGGATCATCCATAGACTGCTGCCAAGGCCGGTCCGGTTTATAGAAGCCATAATTTAAGGAAGGCTGGTTGGAGAAGAAATTCACCGCGCAGGAACCATCTCTGTCAGAGATGGCACGGAGACTGCCCATTCCCTTAGGCTCCTCCCAGATACAATCAGTCCACACATAGCGGTCGCTGAATTCGTTCCGGTCCGGTTTCATGGATTCCTTGAACCATGCGTGCTCCACAGAAGTATGGCCGGGTACCAGATCCAGAAGGATATGCATATCCCTCTTATGTACCTCATTAAAAAGACGCTTCAGATCATCGTTGGTGCCATACCGGGGCGCTGCCTTGCAATAATCTGCCACATCATACCCAGCATCGCCAAAAGGGGATTCGAAACACGGGTTCATCCAGATCGCGTTGCATCCCAGTTCTTTGATGTAATCCAGTTTCTCAATGATACCGTTAAAATCGCCGATTCCGTCACTGTTGGTATCCTTGAAAGACTGCGGATAGATCTCATAAAAAATTGCGTTTTCAAGCCATTTTGCCATTGTAAAAGCTCCTTTCATATTTGTTTTATTTGGTTGCGTTCATTTCCTATAATGATATAATAATCTTAAAATACTCCGTCATCTACTGCTATAATACTGAAAAACAATACTATAGTACTTCCCATCGCAAAGCGCTCCAGAATTGGCACCAGCATATAGGACAGACACAGGATACCGGATACAGCTAATAAGCCCAGAAAGTGCATGGCAGACACCTCTCTGCATGTCTGCAGGGATGCCCAGGCACAGCCAGCATTACCACAAGGAGTCCAAACATGAATACTTCATCTTCCAAAGAAAAGAGAAAACACGGTTCCGTCAGAATTCCTTATGATTTTTTTGCCTGCAGCGTACCTGACCAGTTTCCTCTTGTGCCTCTGCACTGGCACAATGAGTTTGAACTGAATCATATCGTAAGCGGCAGAAGCGAATTTACCTGTGGTGAAGATAAATTTATGGCAGATGCTGGCGATATCATCCTAGTACCGCCTAACATGATCCATGCCCTCTACCCTTGCGAGAATAATGTGCAGATTTACAATACCCTTGTCTTCCGGGAAGAACTGCTTGGAATCAGCAAAGAAGAGCGCTGCGGAATCTCCTGCGTCGAACCGATCATCAACGGAAACCGTAAAATCATGGTTCCTGTCTCCCCAAAACATCCAGCGTACAAGGAGATCAGAAACAGCGTAGAACAGATCTTTCTATGCGCAAAAGACAATACGCCACTCTCCGATCTGCAGATGAAAAGTGAACTGCTCCGCTTCCTGTGGCTTTTGGAAAAATCAGGCTGTATCGTAACCGTCAAGGACCAGGATGAAAGACAATCAGAAAGCGTCCGGGAAGTGCTGCTCTTTATCAGTCAGCACTATACCGAAAATATCACTATCGAGTACCTGGCAGAAATGGCTCATCTTAGCAGAAGCTATTTCATGTACCGCTTTAAGAAAGTGGTTGGAATCAGTGCAATGGAATATATCATACAGCTCAGGATCAAGTTAGCCTGCGAGATGCTTAGAAATTCTGCCCTGCCTTCCCTGGACATTGCATTTGCATGCGGTTTCCAGAATCTGTCTAATTTCAACAGACAGTTTAAAAAATATGTGGGAGATACCCCGAAACATTACCGGAATATCTCCCACATCCAACAGGCGCAAGGCTAACTTTCACACGCTTCCTTAAGGAGCTGATTCACTGTGGCAGGATCAGCCTTTCCTTTCATGGCCTTCATGGTCTGGCCTACCAGAAAACCGATCGCTTTCTCTTTCCCATTCCTATAGTCCTCCACCGACTGCGGGTTAGCGGCGATCACTTCCGCTATCGTCCTCCGAAGAGTTCCCTCGTCATTGACGGTCTTCAATCCCTTCTCTTCCATATACTGCTCCGGATCCACATTTTCTTCAAACATCACCTCGAAGACTTCCTTCGCCACAGATCCATTGATCACCTTTTCATCCACAAGTCGGATCAGTTTCGCAAGATTCTCCGGCGAAAAACGCAGCTCCTGGGCATCTATCTCCTTCTCCTTCATCAGTCGCAGCGTCTCTCCCATCAGCCAGTTGGACACTTTCTTAGGCTGATTACAGATGGACACCGCCGCTTCAAAAAGATCCGCCATATGTTTGGAACCAGTGATGATCTCAATATCATAATCGGGAATTCCAAATGCTTCCTGATAGCGCTTCCTCTTCTCATTCCGAAACTCCGGCTGTGATGCCTGGATCTTATGGAACATCTCATCGCTCACCACTACCGGAACCAGATCAGGATCTGGGAAATACCGGTAATCCTGGGCCTCTTCCTTATTCCGCATGGCATAGGATTCCCCCTTTTCATCGTCCCATCTTCTCGTCTCCTGTACCACCCGTTCCCCGGACTCAATCAAATCGATCTGCCGCTCCGTTTCCCCAGCAATGGCTCTTGATATCGCCCTAAAGGAATTCAGGTTCTTCATCTCCGTTCTGGTGCCAAACTGCTCCGTCCCTGTTTCCCGCACAGACAAATTCACATCCACGCGCATGGAGCCCTCCTGCAGCTTACAGTCGGACGCGCCCAGATACTGAATCAGCAGCCGCAGCTTCTCCAGATAGGCGATCACTTCCTCCGCGCTTCGCATATCCGGTTCGGACACGATCTCAATCAGCGGTACCCCAGAACGGTTGTAATCTACCAGCGAACAGTCCTCCCACGCATCGTGAAGCAGCTTGCCGGCATCTTCCTCCATGTGGATCTCATGAATCCCCACCGTCTTGCAGCCCCCCTCCTTCATCTCGATTTCCACGCCGCCGTTTCTGCAGATAGGTAGATAGAGTTGGGAAATCTGATAGTTCTGCGGATTATCCGGATAAAAATAATTCTTCCGGTCGAATTTCGCATAACGGGTAATCTCACAGTTCGTGGCAAGTCCAACTGCAATGGCATACTCCAACACCTGTCTGTTCAATACCGGCAACGATCCCGGCATCCCTGTACAAACCGGGCAGGTCTGGGTGTTGGGAGCCGCCCCGAACGCGGTGGAACATCCGCAGAAAATCTTGGTCTTTGTGGCAAGCTCCACGTGCACTTCCAATCCGATCACAGTCTCATATTGTTTGCTCATGACGGCTTCCCTCCTTGTTCCAACGCTCTTCATTGCCCTGAATCCCCTGTCTTTCTCCTGCTCCCTGGGATCTCCCCGCATATACTGCTCCCCAACTGTCTGTGGCAGTCTCTCCCTCCGTGTCCATAATAACCGCGAACGGTCCTCTGCTCCTCTCATACGTATAAGCCGTCTGAATCAGCTTTTTCTCCTGGAAACAGTCTCCGATCAGCTGCAGTCCGATGGGCAGTCCGTTCCTGTCCTTTCCACAAGGAAGACTGATCCCCGGCAGCCCCGCCAGATTCACAGCGATGGTGTAGATATCTCCCAAATACATCTTGATCGGATCCGCCAGGCTGCCGCCCAGCTTCGGCGCAGTCGTCGGCGTAACCGGTCCCAAAATCACGTCGTATTTCGCGAAGGCATCATCAAAAGCCTTCTTAATCAGTGCCTTTACCCGCAGAGCCTTTAAATAATAAGCGTCATAATAACCTGAACTAAGCACGAAAGATCCCAACAAAATGCGGCGCTTTACTTCCTCCCCGAACCCCTCTGAGCGGGATTTCTTATACAGATTGTGAAGCCCGGTATAGTTGTCCGTGCAGTAACCGTACTTGATGCCGTCGAACCGTTCCAGATTGGAACTGGCCTCCGCTGCCGCAATAGTATAGTAAACCGGAATGGCATACTCCACCAGACTCAAGTCAAACCGTTCTATCACGGCGCCTCTGTCTTCCAGCTTTTCTGCCGCCTGCAGCACTGCCATCCGTACATCTTCGTCCAGCCCTTCTCCCAGATAATCGTTGGGAATACCGATGCGCATCCCTTCCACATCCTCCGTCAGCGCGGACATAAAATCCGTATCCTGCCGCTGTAACGAAGTGGAATCTTTCTTATCATAAGAAGTGATCGATGTTAACACCGCAGCACAATCCGTCACATCCTTTGTTAACGGACCAATCTGATCCAGAGAAGATCCGTAGGCGATGAGACCATATCGCGATACCGTTCCATAGGTCGGTTTCATGCCCACCATGCCGCAGTGAGCCGCCGGCTGCCTGATGGAACCGCCAGTATCAGACCCAAGAGCGAAATAACACTCTCCTGCCGCCACCGCCGCAGCCGAACCGCCTGAAGAGCCGCCCGGCACATGTGCCCGGTTCCACGGGTTTCTCGTCGCCCCATAGGCGGACGTTTCCGTCGTAGACCCCATGGCAAATTCATCCATATTCGTCTTACCCACAATAACCGCTCCCGCCTTCTGCAGATTCACCACTGCTTCTGCCGTATACGTCGGCACAAAATTCCCTAACATCCTGGAAGAACAGGTTGTCAGCAGTCCCTTGGTACACAAATTATCTTTCACCGCCACCGGTACCCCTGCTAACGGCCCTGTCATTTCTCCTGTCTCAATCTGTGCCTGAACCACCTGTGCCTGCTTTAATGCACCCTCCCGATCCACCGTCACATAGCAGTTATAAAGCGGATCCCTTTCTTCTATGCGGGCAAGCACCGTTTCCGCCGCTTCCACAGCAGTCGTCTTACCTTTCCTAATTGCCGCCGCCAGCTCCACTGCTGTCATATCCATAAGTTCCATCCAAAAACCGCCTCCTTTTACCCCAATCCTACTTCCTATATCTCAGTTCCCAAATCATTGTTCTTGCAGCATTCCGTTTACTGAGACACTGCACATTGCAGGCTCAATAGGTTGTTTCAAATTTCTATTTAAACCGTATCGCAAGCAGGCCTGCAATATGCATGGGAATTAGATTGAGAGATTTCTGCCGACCATTACACTAGGCAAATGTCCTCGGCACTACGAACATTCCGTCCTTCTCCTTTGGTGCATTCAGGAGCATCTCCTCTCTCATATCTCCATTTGTCACCACGTCTTCCCGGAACACATTCTTTACCGGAAACACATGAGACATCGGCTCAACTCCCGTCGTATCCAGCTCCCCCATCTGGTCAATATAGGCAATCATCCTTCCCATATCCGATTTTGCCTGCTTCCTTTCCTCCTCCGAAAGCTCCAGCTGCGCCAGATTTCCCACATACGCTATCATTTCATCGTTTACAATATTTTCCATTGTCTCTACCTCTCCTAATCTTTCCAACCACATTGACACCTGCCATTCTGCACCATTGTGTCCATCCTGTCTGTATCGCTATCTCCTATGCCCTAACCTTGATATGCACTTCCCGCAGCTGTTTCTCCGTCACATCATTCGGTGCCCCGCACATCAGATCCTGGGCTGAACCGCTCATAGGGAAAGCGATCACCTCCCTGATGTTCTCTTCTCCCCGCAGCAGCATGAGCATCCTGTCCACACCTGGCGCCATGCCCGCATGCGGCGGTGCACCGAACTGGAACGCACTGTACAGCGCACCAAATTTACTCTGCAGCGTCTCCTCATCGTACCCAGCGATCTCAAAAGCCTTCACCATCACATCCAGGTCATGGTTGCGGACGGCCCCCGAAGACAGCTCTACACCGTTGCACACAATATCATACTGGTATGCCAGCACTGTCAGCGGATCCTGCGTCTCCAACGCCTGCAGACCACCTTGCGGCATGGAAAACGGATTGTGGGTGAAACCGATCTGCTTCGTATCTGCGTCCAGCTCAAACATCGGAAAATCATTCACATAGCAGAAACGGTATGCCTTTTTCTCGATCAGGTCAAGCTTCTGTCCAAGCTCTGTGCGGATCTGTCCGGCATAATAGGCGGCGCGTTCCTCCCTGTCAGCAATAAAAAAGATTGTATCACCTACGTCCAATCCTGCCAGCGTCACCAGCTCCCCTTTCTTCTCTTCAGGAATGAACTTGTCAATAGGCCCTTTATAACTCATGTCCTTTGCCACTTCCAGATATCCAAGACCACCCATACCCAGGTCCATGGCAAACCGCAGCAGTTTCTCATGGAAGCTTTTGGACATCTGTGCATGTACCCGGATAGCACGGACTGTCCTGTTATGGAAGGGTTTGAAACCACAATCCTGGAAATATTCTGTCAAGTCAATGATCCGCAGTGGATTCCTGAGGTCTGGCTTATCGGTGCCAAATTCCAACATAGCCTGCCTGTAGCTGATCACCGGATATGGCGTCCGCGACACTGTATACCCTTCTGGCGCGAATTTCTCGAATACCGCCGATAATACTTCCTCTCCCACCCGGAATACATCTTCCTGGGTGGCGAAGCTCATCTCAAAGTCCATCTGATAAAACTCCCCTGGAGACCGGTCCGCCCTGGCATCCTCATCCCGGAAGCACGGAGCAATTTGAAAGTATTTATCAAATCCCGATACCATTAGCAGCTGTTTATACTGTTGCGGTGCCTGCGGTAATGCGTAAAATTTTCCTTTATATTTCCGTGAAGGCACAATATAGTCTCTGGCGCCTTCCGGCGACGAAGCACTTAAAATCGGCGTCTGAATCTCCAGAAATCCCATCTGCGCCATCTTTTCCCTCAGATAAGCGATCACTCTGGAACGGAAAACGATGTTATCCTTTACCTTCTGATTGCGTAGATCCAAATAACGGTATTTCAATCTTACTTCTTCTCTGGTCTCCTTCGAGGTCATAATCTCAAAAGGAAGCTGTTTATAAACCCTGCCCAGCACCTCTACCTTATGCGCCTCCAATTCAATCGTCCCCGTGGGAATCCTTGGGTTGTATGTCTCCTCGTCTCTGTGCGCAATCAAGCCTTCCACCGAGATGCTCATCTCTCTGGTCAAGCCGTTTAATAGTGTGGCATCACGCATCACGATCTGAAGCACACCATACATATCCCGCAAATCCATGAAGGACACGCCGCCGTGATCCCGGATATTCTCGATCCAGCCTGCCACCCGGAGCTCTCTGCCGATATCAGACTCACTAATCTGTTGTAAGGTTACGTCTCTGTAGATGTTTTTGATTGTCATTGTTCTGGTCTCCTTTCGCTGACTACCGTGCTCCGGAGAAAATAAAAAATCCCGGAACACATCTCTGCATTCCGGGACGGATAGTTATGATTATCCGCGGTACCACCCGCATTGATAAGCCGACACCTCCAACAAGGGGCTTCCTCGCCTTACCCACTCTTGACACTTAACGCGTGCAACGTATTATCCTAATGTACCCTCCTGCTGCCTCTTATGACATCTGTGTCAAGTCAGTAATTTCCCCTTGCCTTCTGTCCTGACCCTGCAGCCATACAATTCAGATAATCTGCTCCGGAGTGTTCCCGCTCCCAGCCTTTCACAAACAGCGCTCTCAGTCGGTGACGCCGTATTCCTGTCGCTTCCCGCTGGGTGAGTCTCCTTCACCGCATTTCAAAAATATAGTTAACGTATAACATAGAAAAAAACAAAAAACAACCTTTGTACTTAAAAAAATACAAAGGTTGCTTCAAATATTTTAAAAATTACTTCTGCGCAGATCCTACAAACTGAGCGTCACCAAATCCCAGCATCGGCAGGAAAATAAAAGGAACTAATAAAATGCCCACACCAAATCCAGCGCCCTTGCCGAATGCCTGTGCCAGCTTGATCCACATAATAGCCAGCATGACTACATTCACACAAGGAACAAAGCACAGCAGGAACAGCCATCCCGTTCCAAAGCTCATCTCAAACAGGCAATACATGTTGTAGATGGGAATAATCGCACCCCAGCCTGGTTTTCCTGCCTTGACGAAAATCTTCCACAATCCGACCAGACTGATGATCGAAATGATGAGAAGAACCACCATGTACACCATCATTACACCTGCAGCAGCAGCAACATATGCATCATTCATTTTCTTGTCCTCCTTCACACCTAAGAAAATTTTATTTATCATTTATTTTAGCAAAATACAACACTTTTTGCAAGTCAAAAAATCAAGATCAAAACGCACAAAGGTAACTACCAGAATATGTAGTATACCGTCAATAGCAGATCAAATTACCACGTCAATCCTGTCACAATTACAACATTTCTTCTTCCAGCCATGCACTTTGTTCCTCCAGGCGGTATCCCACACTTCTTACGGTCTTCAGGCAACCCGGCTGGTGCAGTTTCTCCCGCAGACGCTTCATCGTAACCGTAAGGGTATTATCATTGACAAAGCTGCCGTTACTATCCCAGATCATCTCAAGCAAAAACTGCCTGGTGACGGTTCGTCCCTTATTCTGTAAGAGCGTCAGAAGCAGCCGATACTCTAACGGACTTAAAAGTACTTCCTCTCCTTTACAATATACCTGCTGCCTCTCCTGATCTAGAGAGATGACACCGCAAGACAGATACTGCGCCGATACATCCCGCGTCCTGCGCAGTAACGCCTGAATGCGGGAATGCAATACCGCAAATTCAAATGGCTTCACCACATAATCATCTGCACCGCTTTGAAAACCAGAAACTATGTCTCTGGAATCACTGCGGACTGTAATAAAAATAACTGGCAGCTCTTTCCATCGCAACCGGATCCACTGGCAGAAAGTACTACCATTTCCATCCGGCATATTCCAGTCTATCATCAGCAGTGCAGGGAGCCTTTTGCTTAGAACTTCCTTTGCCCTGGCGATCGTCGGAAAAACAGACACTTCATATCCTCGCTGCGTCAGGTATTCTTTGACCAGCTGTGCGATGTTCTGATCATCTTCTATGTAGTAGATAGTTGTCATGGGACTCCTATAATCCTTATGCTTATATTTTTTTCATAATCGCTTTCATGAAAATTATACTCTAAACTGGTATTTATACACAAGATCCTTTCCACCCTTAAGCTACTTCCCTTTTATTTTTGAACCATCCTGAAGATATGAATATGTTTCCTTGCCTATAAATAGAATAAATAATTGTATTGCAAGATATTTACAACACACCGTAAAATCAAAGTCAGGATTTAAAAAAAATCTGAGAAACACATAGATTCCCGTAAACATACACTGTGTTACACACATATAACCGTTTAGAAAATACAACTGATAATTATATATTGAATAAAAAATTCCGGTCAAGCCAAACGCAACTAAAATGCCTATATACAATTTCATCCTTTTTCCAATACAAATCAACACTGAACTTATTATGATTGGCAATTCTATAATGAAAATTTGAGGCCTAAGATAACAAGAAATACCTGCCAGCAAAACTATAGATGCTATATAAGTAGCGTTCCATAAATCCAAAATTTTTCCATTTTCTTTTAGAAATTCCCGCCCTATAAAATATTTTCCAATCCGATGTTTTCTAAAACTTTCATATAAATAAATATAATGAACCCTACGTAGTTCTATTCCGCATTCCTTCTGAAACACTGCTTCCTGTATCCACGATAAAGCAACAGAAAATTCTCCTAGTAACGCGTATGAAAATAATAAACCAATAATAATTATGCGTGTTATATTTCTGTCATAAATTGTCAACCCACTATACCAAATTTCTGGATTAGCACACCACATACCTATACCGAAACGAATAGCATATCCAAAACTTACTGTCAAAAAAGTCAAGAAAACTTTTCTGAAACTTCTGCTTATTTCATATAATAAAGTAGAAACAAAGATCATTATTAAACCTATAAGCAAAATATATTTCATCTCGTCTTTTAAATGTAATACAATCACAAGAGCGCCGATTACTCTTATTACAATAAGGACCGATGAAAAAAAAATTGCAACATACTTTCCCAAAATCTTAACAGGAAGCCGATTACTCTTTTGCTCACTTTGGTCTTCTTCCACCCCTCGAATATCATTCCACTGGTATCTGGCCTGATAAATTAAAAACTCAACAACAAAACAAATTATCAACATATTGCTAAGATCATCTCTTGTAAGCAAATAAGTTCCCCTTTTTAAAAAAGAACCTGTAAGGAAACCGAACAGTACCAAAATCATTTTCTGAGCATCCTTTTTCTTTGGATAAATAAAATAAACCATTACTTTTAAAATATTACCTAGTTCAATCCTATTCTCACCATGATAATGTATTCATCTCTGAATGTTTACATCTCTTCTCCTGCTCTCTTGAAGAAATTTCTATCGCCTTTTTATACATCGTCGGCGCTTTAACAGAAGAAACAAAATACACAACTACTGCCAAAAACATTACTAATGATAATGTTATAATTCCTCCAACATCAAAAATACACTTTTCATTTATTGAAAAATATTGGAAAGAAGTTATAACAACACAAAATAGAATTGGACAAACTGTAGAAATTGAATAGCAGGCATAATTCATTTTGGTATATATGTTATACATGTGTAATGGATTCTTCGTAGTAATCGATGAACTAAAACTATTCCAGTGAATAATCCGCTTATGATGCTCTCCCCCTATTTTTGCTAGCTCATCCTCCAAATTACGTATATAATGGTATCTTAAAACTGCGCTAATTCCCAATGAAGTTATATAACAGATCGTCGTACACAGAACCAAATTGCTCATATGAAACAAGATGTTTACATACTTTTTCTGAAATGAAGATATTCCAAAAATCAACGCCAAAATAGTTCCTGCTGTTACAATAACCTGTATCACCTGATTCTGTGAATTACGTTCATCTTCCCGGCATTGCTCCAATTCACTGATAATTTCTGCTTCGTTGTTATCAATATTCTGATCCATATTATTACCTTCTAAGACCCCTCTTTAAATATAGCAACCTTATTTGCAGGTAGATTCGTTTATTATAATTATACTATAATTTATATTTTTAGTTTAATCAAGTCTACAAATACACTAGAATCTATGATCAAAAAATTTGCTGCATTTAAATCACCAGACCAGCCCTCTGGCAATCTCCAACATCCTTCCAAAAGACTGTTCTATTTCTTCTACGGAAATTTCCGGCCCCCAACTGACCCGTATTGAATTTTCAACCTGATTCGCAGGAACTCCCATC
>CATOJY010000052.1 GCA_951800685.1 uncultured Lachnospiraceae bacterium | reverse complement strand
ATAGCGAAATTGCGTGAAAAATACCCAGAATACTTTGAGGTTGGAACCTTTAAGGGGCTGGAGGTTTATGTTTGGCAAATGGCAGAGAATGACTATCGTTTTGGGCTGATGCAAGGAACCAACCGTGGGAAAACTCTGGAAGAGATAATGGCATTAAAAGGTGCCTCACCAGAGGAAATGGCATTGATTCTGTCTGTCTTTGACATAGAAGACAGAGATATTTTTGTGATTCCATGGTAGAATCCCATTTCCAGTTATATGATCACGGATGATATGGTGAAAGACCCAGAATATATAAGCAATATACGAAATATGCTGGGGCTGGATTTGGATGAAGAGCAACTTCCCAAACAGGAAGAAGCTGATGCAATGTATGATAGAATCCCTATGGTAAGAATAAATGGTAAATTATATTATGATACAGGGAGAGAAAGCACGATCAGCGGGCGTTGTGGAAATATGGATGGAGAAATAACGTCAACTGTCGATGGAACTGAAATACCAACAGAAGATAATCAGTCTAATTTTGGAAGTGGATTTGGTTATCAGTATGGAGCAGACAATACAATAGAGATTTATATGAATGAAAAGTGGTTTGTCTTTGAATACAGAGAAGAATCTGAATGAGAAAATAAATGATAGATAAGTCAAATTAAATCCAAACAGCTACCCAAAACGGTAGCTGTTTTGAATTCTCAACCTTAATTTTTTCAATATTCAGTAGATGGTTTTTTAAATTCAGTTGCTTAAAGCGCGTGAAGAATTAAGAAATGTATGAATATTCGTTAAATTTTGGTAGATGAACAGTGGGAACACTTTTCCGAAAAGGGGGTTATTATATTTATAGCAAGCTATGTAAAAATAGTATTTGAGGGTTGAAATAGGTTAAATTCATCCTATAAATTGGATATAATATAAGTATTGTACGAGGTATGGATGATGACAATAAATACAAATACAATGGTTTCTATTACAGAAGCAAATCAGAATTTTTCAAAAGTAGAAGATTAGTGGATGAACATGGAACAGTCATTATTCTAAAAAATAATGTACCAAGATATCTCGTCATAGATTTTAGCAAAGTAGATGAGGATGCTGTTGAAAAGGCATAGATAGAGATCAGTTAAAAATTACTGGAAATCCAGTAAAATACATAGTTCCGGGGATGTATGACCGGAACAGGAAAAAGGGAAAGTTCGTAAAACAGATGAATACGTAGAAGTTTCTCAAAAACAGGCGAATAGATATGAGAATGAGAACCCTTGTAAGTGGTGTGTGGATGCCATTTGCAGGGGTTTTTTAGGATCAGAATGCTGACTTGAAATTTTAAATTCCAGTGCTAAGTAAATTCCACTGTAGTTTAGACAGGCATGCGGACGGTAGGGAAGTATGGGGAATTTCACCTATGTGTCCGTACATAGGCAGTGCTTGCTATTCTTGTCTTTTGACACTCCCAGAGGGTGTGTCGGTGTTCCAGTTGCTTAGACAATCTGCTTGTAACATATATCAGGGTTACGCTAAAGCCAGGGTAGTCAGTAGGTTCTATGGATAGTCTAAAAAGAAACGGAATCAGCTATTGATTATGGAAGCGATGAGATTATCATAAGCAATACATGACCTACTTGACTTTTAAATCTTACTGTTGTAATATTTAAACAAGATCTTACTGATGTAAGAATTAGAAACAGTGGAGAAAAGAAAGTGAATAAATGGGGGTTCATGTGAAAAGGAAAAGTAAGCGTAGGAGAAGAAAAAATACTTTGATACTGTGGCTGGAGAGATTAGTTTTGAGAACGAAGCATATTTTCTAAAAACCGAAGATACATACAAATTGGTATGGATGGATTCTTTGATTTATCCGGAGTTATGGAAAACGGATAAAGTGCAGGTGTCCGTTACGCAGGCAAAGAGGGGAGAAATATTAGGCAGGAATGGGCGGTATTGCATGAAGATGAAAACAGACCAATGTATAACCGTTTCCGGTAGGTATGGTGTCCGGGTTCTACCATTAAGCCGATTACTGCAGAAATCGGTTTAGAGTCAGGGGCAGTTGATTACAATGGAGATTATGGAAATGTAGGATTAAGCTGGCGGAAGGACACTTCATGCACTGATTTATTCCGATAATATTTAACTTTGCAAAGGCAGCATTGAAAATTGGTGCAGAGGAACTGAAAGATTCTCTGCTGTGTCTAGGCTTTCAGGATGAATGATTCTCATGGGACGGGATATGCGGCACACAGGGAAGATATTCTGCTGGCAGGGAAAACCGGGACAGCAGAAATCAAAGTATCGAAAGAGGACACCTCCGCTACGGAACTGGGGTGGTTTGCCATTTTTACAGCAGAAAAAACAGAGGAAAATCCGATTTTGATTATAAGCATGGTAGAAGATGTAAAAGGGAGAGGAGGAAGCGGTTATGTTGTGGGAAAAGATAAACAGGTTTTGGAAAGCTGGCTTAACTGAAACCCTAACGGATACCCGGATGCCATTCGGCAATAGAGAAGAAAAGAATAAAAAAGCTCCCTTATTTATAATGATAATGCTGATACTGTTGATATTGGCGGGGTGTAGCGATAGGACACCGGAGGGATCAGATAATGAGATAACACAGCAGGATAGTGAAGCATATTCTTTCGATAAAAAGGATTCTGCCAGTACAGAGTGCATAGGTGAAATTCTCAGTGATATTTATGAGGAAGCAGTAGATACGAATACATTGGGTAGCCTGGATATGATGCGGCGCATGGTTGCCAGACTCGGTGAAAACGGTTATGTGGCTGTTGACAGTGGGAATCAGATTGACATGACACAGGCAGAGCAGGCTTTTGATTTTTGTAAAGCAGTAGATGAAAAAGAGATGGACGAATTGACCATTATAGTGGTTATGGAGATGGGGATTCGTAAATTTGATTTGAAAACAGAGGACGGTAATGTAAATATTGTCAGGGGATATTATCAATATGACCAGAATGGCAGTCTGCAGAACAGAAGTACGGTAAGCTACCCGGCGGACTTCTGGCAGTATACGGAGGAAGGTTATTTAATCTTTGAGGGGAGCTATTTTTCAGATGAAAGTTATATATTGACATTAAGCGATACGCCAGAACATACGATGCTTCGGATCTTGCCTTTGGATGAAAAGTGCAGGGAATACAACCGAAAGTATATCCTGCCAGTTGGTTATGAACAAAACAACCTGTTTCTCTGTAATTGGAGTGAGGACGATTTTGGGGATTTGGACTTTTACGATTTATTTGACAGGTTCTATCCAATGACGCACAGCCAGCCAGTGCCTTACATGGCGGATGAAAATTTAGGAGTTGGCGCTGTTTACCAAATACAGGGAGAACTATTTGAAAATGTGATTGGGGCATATTTCAATATGGATCATGAAACGCTCCGTTCTAAAACAACATATCTTTCAGAACTTGCAGCCTATGAGTACAGACCGCGAGGTTTTTACGAGGTGGAGTATCCGGATATTGCGTATCCGGAAGTAGTGAGTTATACAGAGAACGAGGATGGGACAGTTACGCTTCATATCAATGCAGTATATCCGGGTGGAAATATGTCTAAGGAGTTTTCACACACAACCGTAATCCGCCCATTCAGTGAGAGCAGTTTTCAATATGTATCGAATGAGATCATCTTACCAGAAGGATACCATGATATTTGGTGGCATTCCAATCGGTTGACGGAGGAAGAATGGAAAGAGGTTTATGGAGGGACTTGAATAGTGGAAGATGTAAAATGGCTTTTAAAAAGGTATGGTTCTCTTATTGCGCTAATGGCAGTCATTGTTATAACAGGCAGTATTGCTTTGGAGAAAAGAGATACGGAAAGGAACACGGAGGAAGTACGGGAACCTCCGGTGGTAATCGAAAGTACAGAAGCTGTAAAAGAAGATGAATCAATAGAATGTTTTGAGGAAGAGTCCCCAAATCCTGTCGAAGCGCCCATAGGGGAGAAGCCAGAACCTGTCAGTATCTTAACAGCAGAAGAAGAACAAGATTTGCAGGACGAGGCAATGTCAGCGGTGGAGCAGTGTATGGAGTTTTATAAGGAGATTGAAATTGCATATCCTGGAACGGAGTATTCCCACACCCGGCGTTTTTCTGAAAAACAGAGAAAAGATATGGTAAAGCGGTTGGGCGAACAGGGGTTTGTAAGTGTTTCTGATGATATGAACATGGAAAATTATCAGAAGATGGAGGAGTTTTATTCTGCGTATATTTCCGGAGAGGATGCAATGATTACAGTGTTTGACGTATACACAGAGGGGAATATAGGCGCTCTGACATTTATCCATAGAAACGGGAAAATACAATCCTTTTATGTGTCAGTAGGCTGGCGGGAAGGCGGCATACCGGAAATAAAAGGTGTTGGGAGCAATGATCTGGAGGAGATAAGGCTGACAGAGAAAGGGTATTTTATTTATACAAATACAGAGGTGGTCGCACATGGAAATCTGCGGGAATATTACAGGGTAAAGCCATTATCGGATGAATGCAGGGAGCTGACAAGAAAGTACATATATGGACTTAGCTTCGTGAATTATAATATGCTTGTAACAAACTGGGACGCCGACAATGTGGAGGAAATCTTAATGCCCCGTATGTTTGAGGATATATACCGGGTATACACAAATGAGCCTTTCAGGGCAGAGGATGGTCTGATTCCTGCGGAGATTTATGAGCGTATTATGACCAACTGTTTTCCGGTATCCGTAGAACAGGTGAGGGAATATTGCGGTTATCATGCAGATGCGGGCGGTTATGAATATGAAATGATATTTGCAAGACAGTTTCCGCCTTTTGGGGAGGTGGTAGATTACAAACAGGGTGCGGATGGGACAATCACACTTTATGTAGATGGAGTCTGGATTGATTACAATTCGGATTATGCTTTCACAAATCAGATTGTAGTCCAGCCATTCCCGGATGGGACATTCCGGTATCTGTCTAATACGATTGCACAAAAGGAACTGGAACTGCCGCAAATAGGAACATGAAAGGAGGAGCATTGGAATGTGGAAGAAGAAAATTATTTTATTGTTTCCTATGCTGTTATGTGTTACCCTGTTCTATGCCTGCAGAAAGGAAGAGGAAAGTCAGTATATCGTACCAGAATGGGAAGATGCCTATAAGGAGATTGTCTGCAACATGGAAAGTTATTTAGCAGATCCGTATATTCTCCGCCAAGAACTTAAACAAGTAAACAGTGATTTTTATATCGGCTATATCGGGATACACGATTTTGATGATGACGGTGTGCCTGAATTGATAATAGGGGATACTGTGTCGATAGGGATATTTACCTATGAGGATGGCATGGTAAAAAAGATTGCAGATTTGTATGAACCAGAGGATTGGGGCGGTATTAACGGAGTGCATTACAGAGAAAACACGATTATCCTTGAAAATAACGGTTCGGATGGGAGCTGTTATGTCTGCCTTTCATACCACGGTGGAGAATATGTAACGGGGGTTTTTGACGAATATAATCCGGATACGGCGACTGTCAATGGAAAAGAGGTTACAGAGGAAGAATTTAAAATGCGGTTCGATTTAGAGGGATTGTCAAGGGATAGTTCCATTCCCCGGAGCAGGATGAAAAAAGAGGATGGAATCGTCACAGCTCTTGTAATAGATGCAATCCGGCAAGAAGATGAATATATCCTGATTGAAGACTTGGATTTTGGAGCAATAAAGTGGTGATGCATCGGGTGTACATAAGGGCAAAGATTTGCGGTGCGATTATGAAGAAAAAGAGGATATTGCCGATTATCATACTGATGTGCATCGTTTTGTTATGCGCCTGTAATCATAACAGAAAAAGTGTGAAGGAAATTTGGAACTTTCTTTCCAGAGGTTACGGATATTAGGGAAAACGAAGACGGGACAGTTACTTTAAATGTGGATGCGGTATGCAACATGATTTTATGTGATGATGCGGTGATAACACATGAGCTTACAGTGTGTTTTTCAGAAGATGGCGGCCTTCGGTATTTGGGAAACAAAATTCTGGATGATGGGATTTCAAATATACCAGAATATCAATACAGGGTTGTCAGAGAGTAATTATGGGTATCGCTTAACGTTGAAAGAAGAAAGGATATGGAGCAATGAAAATAATAATGAAATTTGTATTAGGCTTTGTGGCTGCTATTTTTATTATCATCGCTGTATTTTGGGGGAGTTTTATCTATGTGTCAAATTACAAAATAACAAAGGCAGACACGTCTGTTTCACCGGATGGAACTTATGAACTGGTTTTGCAGGCTGTCGGACAAGCTGATTTCCCCTTTGGATCGGCTTCCGGCAGGCTGGTTCTTTATGAGGGCAAAAGCAGAATATCCAAAGCAGACTTTGAATTGTTTGATGATGGCAGAAGCATACGCAGCAGTATATGGGAGGTTACATGGCATGAGGACTTTGTGGAAGTTATTTTGTCCGGAGATGAGCAGTTTGATGAGCAGATTATTTTATACTTTGATGGTAAGAAAGAGAGAAAACAATTAACGGATGAGGAGTTTGTAAAGGCGGAAGATGCAGATGAAAGTGGAGTGGCAGATTCGCAGACAGTTTATGCAAGTGAATCTGAAAGTTGGCAAAATACTAATTTTATGGAATACAGTGGTTATTGGTCTTGTGAGGGAAAGACACATGAACAGATTCTAGCCGAGGGAGGAATTGAACTATCCTGCACAATTACAGGAGATAATCAATTTTCGGGAACACTTTATTCACAACAGGAAATAACAGAACGGTTTGCCACGATTGAGGATATTAGCGGGAAAATAGAACAGGCAGAATTTTATTTTGATTATACGGATGACGAATGGGGAAACAGTGGAACATTGCATATTCAGTTTCTAAGCGACAGCATATATGTAGAGGTATTGAATGTTAAAAACGCAGCTCATGGCAGTGATTATGGTATCAGCGGCGCTTTTGAGCTGATAAGAGAGAAAGAGGATATTGCAGAGAATGACATTGCCGTTGATTCGGGTTATCATTCGTCATGGACAGAGGAAGAGATGATAAGCGCAGTGGGTGAGAGAAGCCAATATTATAAAGCCAGCGCCTATTATTCCGAAATCATTGATTATTGGGAAAATGTCAGGGAAGTACGGGATATTTCAAATGTGATGGAACCGTTGTTTGAAACGGATCGAAAATACTATACAAAAGAGGAATTTGAAAGTGAGCCAATGCTGGTAATCCATTTAGCCAAAAATGAAATATATGCAAGGCATGGATATATATTTGCAGATAAAGATTTGCACAACTATTTTATGGGGTGCATTTGGTACAGCCCAATTAGTGACAGTGCAAATTTTGATGATAGCATATTCAATGAATACGAGAGGGCGAATCTTGAAATATTGGCTGATTTAGATACTTATTAAAATCATATTTGAGAAAATGCTCTCTTTTAAGTAACAGCATTTTGCATGGACTACTTAAATGAGAGCATTTTTGTGTACCGGAGAGTATTGGATTAGGCTTTTATTGTTTCCCTCTCGACTGACGTCTCGATGGGATTTCTCGTCAAATGTCTGTCCGTGCAGGCACGGCATCCATTTTCCTCGTTATTTACCATATACCCATATGGGACAGGATGGAGAGAGAGATTTCCGATGCTTTACTGCCAGTGGCATTTTCTGCGGCTTGGATGTTGGTGGCAAAAAAGTATGTGTTGCCAGTGGTTTTAATATAGCCCACAAACCAGCCATTTACATCTTGACCATCTATACGCCCGGTTCCGGTTTTTCCGTAAAAGTTTTTGCCTTCTGATGAAAAATTTTCTGACGAAAATAAGCAGATAGAATTTTTTACGGCATTTATATTTTCCGGGGCAAAGTCAAATTGGTTGTTGTGCAGCGCGGTTAAAAGTTCTACCTGTTCTACCGGGGAGATTTTCAGTGTGCCCTGCATCCAGTATGAGGAAAGATTTGCATTTACAATCTCATTCCCATATCCGATTTTTTGGATATAATCCTGAATGGCAGATGAACCGATCTGCTTATCTATTTCCTCAAAATACCAGTTGACGGAGGATTGCATGGCAGAAAGTAAATCCTGATTTCCGTTCCATGCTTCAAAGGGATGAGTTGTTCCGTCCCATGCCATGAAAGAATCATCTGGAGTAATCACACCTTCTTCCAGTCCAAACAGCGCATCATAGATTTTGTAAGTAGAGTTTGGGGCTGTCCTTAAAGTGGCTTGTTCCATGTCATAGATCTTCCATGTATCGCCGTTTAAATCATATAGTACAAAACTGCCCTCATATCCACTGAACCAGGCAGACAGGTCAATCGTGGAAACCTTGTTGGAGGGAATATTCCACTGATACCGGCTCTGCTCTGCGGCATAGGTGGAGAGCATTGGGGCAAGCCCGGAAAGAATAACGCTAATCGTGACAAAAGCAGTAAATCCCTTTAATTTTCTGGAAACAGAAGGCTTTTTATAAGAGGAAATATTAGCAATTCTTTGTTGCATCTGTTTCATGCTTCCGCTGATCCCGGCAGCATTGCTTTCAGAAACAAAAGCAAGGGGGAAAGGCGTAAGGGAAACTTTTTCAGCAAAATTGATGAGGGTATTTCCGTAATCTTCATAATCGCTTTCATCGAGCAGCTTCAGAACGGATGTATCACAGGCAACTTCCCGGTCATTGCGCATTTCTTTCAGTGCATACCAGACACATGGGTTACACCAGTAGAGTACGCCGAAAAGGTTCATAAAGAAACCAGCCAGTGCGTCTTTGTGCCTGTAATGTTGTAATTCGTGTAACAGCATATACCGCATATCCGCAGCATTAAAGCACCCATTGGGTATCCCTTTATGCCCTTCGGCATGAATATGGAAATCTGATATGAGGTGGATGGGAAGATAAATGCGGGGGTTGAATAATCCAACAATAACGGGGGATTTCAGGAAAGCGGTGCTGTAAACGGGAATATTTCTTCTTATTTTCATTTCCCTTAAACAGTTATGGTATAAAATACGAACAGTCTTGTTCTGCAGGGGAAGCGCAGACTTTTTCATGGCGTTTAATCGGGAGACTGATTTTATCACTAATAAAATCATAGCCAGAATGCCAACCAGCCATATACCACACAAAATCAGTCCAATCATGGAGGGGGTTTCCCTGCTGACGGAAAGTGCAAAATCATTCATCTGATTTACAGCACCGGACGTATTTGGATTGAGGACCCCTTCCGTAATCGGCTCCTTTTTTGATGACACCGCATTTTTCCATACGCCCAATAATGCGAGAAACTGCATAAAAGAAGCCGGATGAAAGGGAACAAACGGGACTGCAAGAAGCCCAAGCAGTAAAAACCACAGATTGAACTGCATCCGGCTGGTTAAATAATTTTTAAATATCCGTTTTACGATAATAAGAAAACCTATGATGATACAAATAAAAATATTACATAGGAAAAAGCGTATTCCAAAATCTGCCATAGTCATAACCTTGCCTTTCTATAACCTGCAAATTTGTTCTTGCGTTACAAATTTACCAATTGAAAAATCTCTGATTTTCAATTTTTCCCCCTGTCTTTTGAACCCTGTGCGAGAAGGGAACGGAGTGTGTCAATTTCTGATTCGGAGAGTTTGTCATCTTCGATATAGGCAGAAAGCATTGCTGTAATATTTCCCTCATAATAGCGTTCAAGAAAAGAGTGGCTTTCCTGACCGATATATTCTTTTTCTTCGATCAAAGGCGTGTAAACGAATACCCGGCTCTGCTTTTCATAGGAAAGTGCCCCTTTGGTTACAAGCCGCTTGATCAAGGTCTGTATTGTCTTAGGACTCCATTTTGTAGTTTGTGTTAATTTTTCGGTGATTTCATTGGTACTGATCGGTGCGTGTTTCCATACGATTTTCATTACTTCAAATTCGGCTTCTGAAATTTGTGGCAATGTTTTCATCTGTAATCCCCTCCTTAAATCTTACGATCGTAATATATTATAATGTGAAAATGAGGAAATGTCAATTTTCCGATAAATTTTATTTTTTGTCCTGTACGCCTAAGAGGTATTCACAGGACATATGGAAGAACTCTGCAAGAGCCACCACCTCATAATCTGGGACGAACCTTGTACCCTTTTCAATCCGTAAAACGGTCAGGTCGCTGAACTCATACCCGGCAAGCTAAATTTCTTTACGGACTGATTTGAATTTTATCGTAAACAGGAAAGGGCTTCAGAGAAATCGGAGGCTCTTTTTGGAATCTGCGTTTGGATTTCAGAGCTGTTCCTGTTCCAGCGTCTTTTTCAAATAGTATTAGTAGTTTTTGTATATATTTGTTATAATAAATGTGCAGGTGCTTGGAGAGATTGTCAATATCCAGGTTTGTATAGTTGAAGATTCACAGAAGGGTAGGAGTATGATGAACAAAGTAAAAGTGCTTGTATTGGGTGCAGGGTCAAGAGGAAACGCATATGCGAAATATAGCAGAAGTCACCCGGATGAATTGGAGATCGTAGCAGTCGCGGAGCCAGACCAGAAGCGTCGGGAACAATTTGCAGAGCGTTACGGGATTGGTTCCGAAAACTGTTTTGATAGTTGGGAGGAGGCGTTATCTTTACCGAAAATGGCAGATGCAGTTTTCGTGTGTACACTGGATGAGTTTCATACAAAGCCAGCATTAAAGGCATTAGAGCAGGGGTATGACGTTTTACTGGAGAAACCTATGAGCAATCGGGAGGAGGAATGTATTGCTATTGAGCGGGCTGCGCGGGAATCTGGCAGAGTGCTGACTGTTTGTCATGTGCTGCGTTATACGCCTTTCTTCCAAAAAATAAAGGAACTGCTTCGCAATGGTGAGGTGGGGAAGATCATGACCGTTGATCTGATCGAAAATGTTGGCTACTGGCATCAGGCACATAGCTTTGTGCGGGGAAACTGGCGCAGCGCAGATGAGACGAGTCCAATGATTCTGGCGAAAAGTTGTCACGATATGGATATTATTTCCTGGCTGATTGAAGAACCTTGTGAACGGATCTCCAGTTTTGGCAGTTTGACACATTTTACAGAAGCAAACCGTCCGGCAGGTGCGCCCGACCATTGCATGAAGGGATGTCCATATGCAGAAGAATGCGTTTATTATGCACCGAAAATCTATTTGACAGGCAATACGAAATGGCCGGTAGATGTAATCACCACAGACCTGACGCCTGAAGGGATTAAGGATGCTTTGCAGAATGGGCCATATGGAAGATGCGTTTATGCTTGTGATAATAATGTTGTGGATCATCAAGTGGTCATTATGGAGTTTGCGAAGGGTGTGACGGCTTCCTTTACTATGTCTGCATTTACAACAGATATGACCCGGCAGCTAAAGATCATGGGAACAGCGGGACAGATCATGGCGGATCTAGATAAGAGTGAGATCTATTTGCATCGCTTTGGAGAGCAGGAAGGGGAAAGAGTACCTGTAGCCAATGTGGAAGATGGTGTCGGGCACGGAGGCGGTGATTATGGTGTAGTACAGAATTTTATACGGCTTGTCAATGGCGAGGGGGATAATTTAACTTCCGCATATGCGTCACTGCAGAGTCATCTCATGTGCTTTGCTGCGGAAAGAGCAAGAAAAGAGCATTGTGTTGTAAATTTTTCTTTTCGGAATTCATGAGATGTGATATAGTATAAGAGAATATGAAATAAGGGGCAGATTAAAATGGCACAGACGGATGCCGAACTGGAAGAACAGCGGGTGAAACGCAAGAGGATTCGCCGGCTGAAGAGACTGATCATCATGGTTCCGTTTTCCATGATATTGATTCTGCTGATGGTATGTATTTTTCTGGGAATCAGGCTTCATATTGTTACAGGGAAGCTGAAAGAAGCGCTTACTATTATAGAAACAACATCTGTTATTGAGCAAGCGCCTGCGATAGATGTCCTGGAAGAGATGCCATTATACACTGTTTCAGGAGTAGATGAGTCTGTCAGGGAACACTCTGATGCCGGGACAGTACAGATGCAGGAAGAGGAAGCAGATGTCCACAAGGTTTATCTGACATTTGACGATGGACCTAGCAGTCATACGAATCAGATCCTGGATATATTGGCAGAATATGATGTGAAGGCAACTTTTTTTGTTGTAGGAAAAGAGGAAGAAGAATATCGGGCGTTATACAAAAGAATTGTAGAAGAAGGGCATACGTTAGCGATGCATTCTTATAGTCATAGGTACAATGAAATCTATCAGTCGGTGGAAAGTTATAGCGCTGATCTGAGGAGACTGCAGGAGTTTTTGTATGACGTTACAGGTGTCTGGTGCAGGTATTGTAGATTTCCGGGTGGAAGCAGCAATACGGTAAGCAGAGTGGATATGCATGAGCTGATCGCATATCTGGATGAGCAGGATATTTCCTATTTTGATTGGAATATTTCTTCTGGAGATGCATCCAGTGCGTACATCAGTCCAGATAATATTGTCAGAAACTGTACGGCGAATCTTTATGAGTATGAAGAGGCGATCATATTGATGCACGATGCTTATGAGAAAAGGACGACAGTTGAGGCGCTGCCTGCGTTGATTGAGACGATTCAGGCAATGGAAGATACGAAGATCGTTCCGATCACAGATGATACGGAGCTGATTCATCATATAAGTAATGACTAAAGAATGGAGGATGTGGGAATGGGGTTTTTCTCAGATTTGAAGGAGGATTTATCTCAGGCAGTCAATGAATTAATGCCGGAAGAAGCGTTGGATGCTGTAATGGCAGACGGTCAGGAGATGGAGAAGTTGTTGGCCGAGGCACAGGACGTGCCGATGGCAGAGGAGATGGCGGACAGGACGGAATCTTTTGATATCAGCAGTATGCTGGACAAGCTGGATGCAATGGATATGCCAAAAGAAACTGTGTCAGAAGAGAATTTACCGGTCGAGGATGACTTTGAGGAAGTTGAAGAGGAGCTGCCGGAAGAAGAGCTGCTTGTAGAGGAAACAGTAGAAGCAGAAGAGAGTATTGTGTTACCAGAAGAGCCAGTTTCAGAAGTTTATGAAGAAGAGCAGCTTCCTGATCTGGAAGAAGATGATATGTCTGTACAGTCAGAGCCTGAAGCAGAACCAGAAATGGAACCAGAGACAGCAGCAGATGATGTAGTATCTCAGCCGGAGGGGGAGGAAGAAGAGAATATGGATATTCAAGTTAATCGCGTAGCAGTGGATGAGACAGCAGTGGTAACAGAGGGAATGACAATCACAGGTGATATTGTATCGCAGGGATCCATGGAACTGATTGGTACGGTTAACGGAAATCTTGATATTTATGGTAAATTGAATATTACAGGTACGGTTCAGGGTAATTCCAAGGCAGCAGAGATTTATGCGGAGGGTGCTAAGATTGCCGGAGAAGTGAATAGTGATGGCAGCGTTAAGATTGGACAGAGTTCTGTTGTAATCGGTAATATTTCAGCGACAAGTGCTGTGATTGCAGGGGCTGTCAAGGGTGATATCGATGTGCACGGACCAGTTATTCTGGATACGACGGCTATTGTTATGGGCAATATCAAATCAAAATCTGTACAGATCAATAACGGTGCAGTGATTGAAGGATTGTGTTCCCAGTGCTATGCAGATATCAATCCATCTACCTTCTTTGAAGAATTTAAGAAGAAAAAATGAGACTGGCGGTTTGCAGTGTGAGACTTGTGGGGGCTGTTGTGTGACAGAGACAGATGATGGACTGTCACAGGAGAAAGCAGGGTATGACGGGAGAAGATAGCATATGCAGCGTATACTGTTGAAATTAAGCGGAGAGGCTTTGGCGGGTGACAAGAAGACAGGATTTGATGAGGACACTGTTCGCGATGTAGCCGTGCAGGTAAAGGAATTGGTGGAGGATGGCATTCAAGTTGGCATTGTGATTGGCGGCGGTAATTTCTGGCGCGGTCGTTCCAGCGACAGCATCGACAGAACGAAGGCAGATCAAATCGGTATGTTGGCGACAATCATGAATTGTATTTATGTGTCTGAGATCTTTCGCTCGGAAGGAATGATGACCAATGTATTGACGCCCTTTGAGTGTGGTTCCTTTACGAAACTTTTTTCGAAGGACAGAGCGAACAAATATTTTTCCAAGAATATGGTGGTTTTTTTTGCAGGAGGTACGGGACATCCATATTTTTCAACTGATACGGGTGTGGTGCTGCGTGCAGTTGAGGTAGACGCTGATGTGATCCTGCTGGCCAAAGCAGTGGATGGTGTTTATGACAGTGATCCAAGGTGCAATCCTGATGCAAAGAAATACGAGGAAGTATCTATTGCGGAAGTGATCGAGAAAAATCTTCAGGTAGTGGACATGACGGCTTCGATCATGGCCAGGGATAACAAGATGCCGATGTGGGTTTTTGCGTTAAATGAAGAAAACAGTATTGTGAACACTGTGAAGGGTAAGTTTAACGGTACGAAAGTGACCGTGTGATCGAATAAAATGGAGGGGTACTATGGATGAGAGATTAAAACCTTATGAGGAGAAAATGCAGAAGTCCTATGATTTTCTGGAGGGAGATCTGGCGACTATCCGTGCAGGTCGTGCAAATCCACATGTTCTCGATAAACTGAGGGTAGATTACTATGGAACACCGACGCCGATTCAGCAGGTAGGTAATGTGACGGTTCCGGAACCACGGATTATTCAGATCGCGCCGTGGGAGAAGACGATGATCAAAACGATTGAGAAGGCGATTATGACATCTGATATTGGGATCAATCCCAGCAACGATGGTGCGGTGATCCGGCTTGTTTTCCCAGAATTGACAGAGGAACGCCGTAAAGATCTGGTTAAGGATGTGAAGAAGCGTGGTGAGGACGGCAAGGTAGCGATCCGAAATACAAGGCGTGACGGCAATGACGCGCTTAAGAAATTAGGGAAAGCGGAAGTTTCCGAGGATGAGATTAAAGAGTTAGAAGAGAAGCTGCAGAAAATGACCGATAAGTTTATCAAAAATATTGATAAACTGGTGGAGGAGAAATCCAAAGAAATTCTTACGGTATAGTGGAGCGTGTTTTATTACAGCAAACGGATAGAGAGGGGCTTACAGGATATAGGAAATATATCCTGTTGTCCCTTTTCCTAATGTAGACAAAAGCAGTTTAGCAAGTCTTATGTCCTGCCTGTGGCAGGCATATTCTCTGAACGATAGGAATTAGGAGGTATCTATGGAAGATAGTATGAAGATTCCGAATCATGTGGCGATTATTTTGGATGGTAATGGCAGATGGGCGAAAAGCAAAGGTATGCCGCGTAATTATGGTCATGTACAGGGGGCTAAGACAGTAGAGACGATCTGTGAAGAGGCCTATCGCATGGGGATACAGTATTTGACGGTCTATGCATTCAGTACGGAGAATTGGAACAGGCCACGGGATGAGGTAGACGCGCTGATGGGGCTGTTGCGTAATTATATGAAGACCTGCCTGAAAACGGCTTCTAAAAATAACATGTGTGTTCGTATTATTGGAGAGAAGTCCAGATTGGATGAAGATATCAGAAAGCGCATGGAGCAGCTGGAGGAAGCGACGAAGTCGAATACGGGGCTGCATTTTCAGATTGCCATTAATTATGGTGGAAGGGATGAAATTGTCCGTGCTGCACAGAAACTGGCGGGAGAGGTGGCTGAAGGCCGTTTAGCCGCTGACGGTATTACAGAGGAGATGATCAGTGACGCCCTGGATACCAGAGGGATACCGGAGCCGGATCTTTTGGTCCGCACATGTAATGAGCAGAGAATTTCAAATTTCCTGTTATGGCAGCTTGCCTATACAGAGTTGTATTTTACACCGGTTGCATGGCCAGATTTTTCCAAAGAAGAATTAGAGAAAGCGATTGCCGCATATAATAAGAGAGACAGACGATACGGTCTGGTCAAGGATGAGTAGGAAGGGGCGAAGAAATGTTTCGTACGAGATTGTTGAGCGGTATTCTGCTGGTGATCATTGCGCTGGCAACGATCATGTCAGGCGGCAGGGTTCTTGCGTTGATATTATGTCTTGTCTCTATAACTGCCTATCGGGAGTTGACCAGGGCATGTGGGATACATAAGAGGAAGGAAGACCAGCATGTGAAGCACAAGGCAGCGAAGAAAGACCTGGAAATGAGAGAGGGGTCTTCAGGGAGTTATTGTCTGAGTGCTCCTGAATGGGTAGGCGTGATTATGACAGTTTTGTATTATTTTCTGCTCACGCTTGCATTACATTATGGCAGCGCAAAAGAAGACAGATTGGAATGGGTATATCCTGTGATTATGATCTCAGTGGTGCTCACAATGATTGCTTTTCTATTTACCTATGTGTTTACATTTCCAAAATACCAGGCACCACAGATCATGGCGGCGATGTTTTCCTGGCTGTATGCGCCGGTGCTGCTTTCCTTTATCTATCTTACCAGGGAGGGATTTGAACATGGAAACTATCTGGTATGGTTTATCTTCCTTTGTTCTTGGGGAAGCGACACCTGTGCTTATGCTGTGGGTATGTTGATCGGCAGACATAAGATGACGCCGAGATTAAGTCCGAAGAAGTCTGTGGAAGGCGCAATCGGAGGGGTTGCAGGAGCGGCACTTCTGTTTGTACTCTATACAAATTTTGCGATTAACAGGTATTCAGAGGCGGCGCTTCCACTGGTACTGGTAGCGGTACTGGGGGCAGTTGGAGCACTGGTATCTATGGTTGGTGATCTGGCAGCGTCAGCAGTCAAGCGTGATTATGAGATCAAAGATTATGGAAAGTTGATTCCGGGACATGGGGGCATTATGGACAGGTTTGACAGTGTGATCATTGCTGCACCGTTGATCTTTATTGGGCTGATGTTTATGGAGTGAGAAGCAAAAAAGTAGAGTTGGCAGATGATAAAAGGCTGTCTGGAGGATTACTATAGGAAAGGGAACAGATGAAAAAGATTGCAATATTAGGTTCTACGGGATCGATTGGAACGCAGACGTTAGAGATTGTAAGAAAAGAGGAAGATTTGCAGGTTGTGGCGCTGGCAGCCGGCACGAATGTAGACCTGATGGAGCGTCAGGTGAGGGAGTTTCGTCCGCATCTGGCGGCAATGTGGGCGAAGGAGGCTGCGAGGGATCTGCGTCAAAGACTGGCTGATCTGCCAGTGCGCGTAGTATGCGGCATGGAAGGACTTGTGGAAACAGCAATCTGCGAGGAGTCTGAGGTATTAGTGACGGCGATTGTGGGAATGATCGGTATTAGACCTACGATCGCAGCAATAGAGCATCATAAGACCATTGCATTGGCGAATAAGGAGACGTTAGTGACGGCTGGTCATATCATTATGCCGTTGGCGGCGGAGAAAGGCGTATCCATTCTGCCTGTGGATAGTGAGCATAGTGCCATTTTCCAGTCTATGCATGGTGAGAACAGAGAACGTGTTAGTAAGATTCTTTTAACTGCTTCCGGTGGACCATTTCGGGGTAAGAGAAAAGAAGAGCTGGCTGCGATGAAGGTGGAAGACGCTCTAAAGCATCCAAACTGGTCTATGGGTAAAAAAGTTACCATTGATTCAGCTTCCCTGGTCAATAAGGGGTTGGAAGTTATGGAAGCGAAGTGGCTTTTTGATGTAAAGTTGGAGCAGGTTCAGGTAATCGTACATCCCCAGAGTATCATTCATTCAGCAGTAGAATATGTGGATGGGGGGATTATGGCACAGCTTGGCGTACCAGATATGAAACTGCCGATCCAGTATGCGCTGTTTTATCCAGACAGACGTCCGATGGACACGGGCAGAGTAGACTTCTTCCAGTTGGGTCAGCTTACCTTTGAGAAACCTGATATGGAGACTTTTCGGGGATTGAAGCTTGCCTACCAGGCCGCTGAGGTTGGAGGGACGTTGCCGACGGTGTTTAATGCGGCAAATGAGAAAGCAGTAGCTCTGTTTTTGCAGAAGAAGATTGCTTTTCTGCAGATACCGGAACTGATTGAGAGCTCAATGGAATATCACAAAGTGACAGTCGATCCTACAGTAGAGCAGATTCTGGAAGCAGAAGCTGCAACCTATGAGTATATTAAGCAAAGATTTGGAGAATAGCATTTTGATCAGAACAATTATCTTATTTATTATTATTTTCAGCATTGTAGTGATCTCTCATGAGCTAGGACACTTTATCATTGGCAGAAGGAATGGGATCCGGGTGGTTGAGTTTTCGGTGGGAATGGGTCCTACTCTGTTTTCTTATGTCAAGGGAGGAATCAAGTATTCGCTGAAACTGCTGCCGATCGGCGGTGCCTGTATGTTTGATGGTGAGGATGGCATGGCGCAGGAAGAACGGGACGAAGCAGGCAGTATCCGTCGCCGGGCAGGCGTGGAGGCTGATTTACCTTTAGTGGAAACAGGCGGCGGTATGTACAGCCAAACTATAGAAGCAGAGGGAGCAGCCTTTCCGGAAGCAGGCGTATGGAAACGTATAGCTACTGTATTTGCAGGACCTTTCTTCAACTTTATTCTGGCGTTTGTAGTAGCAGTGGTGCTGACAGCGTTTTCAGGTGCCGATCTTCCAGTGATCGGGCAGCTGTCTGAGAACTCTGCAGCTGAGGAGGCAGGCTTACAGCCTGGGGACAGGATTACTAAGATCAATCGCGAAAGGATTCACTTTTACCGTGAAGTAATTGTAATTTCCTCCTTGAACCAGGGAGAGACGCTGGAAGTTCACTATGAACGGAATGGTGAGAAGGGTGTTGCCCATGTGCAGCCGCGTTATGATGCGCAGGCAGGGCGCTACTATATGGGATTTGCCGGAGCGGGAGAATATTTGAAATGTAATCCGCTGCAGGTATTTCAATATGGTTTCTATGAAGTCGAATATTATGTGAAGACTACTTATAAGAGCCTTGGAATGTTGATCCGGGGAAAAGTGACGAAAGATGATGTGTCTGGTCCGATTGGAATTGCGCAGTTCGTAGGAGAAAGTTATGACCAGGCGGAAGAAAATTATGGGACATCATCGGCTATTTTGACAATGCTGGAGATTGTTGTGCTGCTATCCGTCAATCTAGGTATTTTGAATCTGCTTCCGCTTCCGGCGCTTGATGGTGGACGGCTTTTGTTCATGTTGATCGAAGTCGTGCGCGGTAAGCCCGTGTCTCCGGAGAAAGAGGGGATGGTTCACTTTGCAGGGCTGGTAGTGCTGATGGTGTTGATGGTGTTCATTATGTATAATGATATTATGAGGCTGGTACAGTAGTACCAGCCTTTTGCTGTATGGTACAGGGGTGCAATATGGTACAGTAAGTTGTGCTTGACGTAGTGTGTTTATATAGTATAATACAGTTATAGTTTTATTTCTCAAGCAATTCTAAAACAGATCTCTTACCTGCGCCGGTGCAGGTACATTGTGCGGCAATCCCGCAAAGATTCATTTGAAAACATAAAGACAGAGGAAAAGGGTTATGAGGTATCTGACAAGTGTATATTGGGAACGTGGCGGCATGGCAAAAGGAAACCAGGATTCGGTGGTACTGCTGCAGGTGCTGACTGCCCGCGGCAGGGTGCTGATGGCGGCAGTCTGCGACGGTATGGGCGGGCATTCACAAGGGGAAATGGCTAGTGGTTATGTGACACAGCGGCTTCAGGAATGGTTTTATGAATCATTGCTGCATGCAGTGCACAAGCAGAAGCCTTATTGGGTAATCAGAAGATCACTGGATCGGCTGGTGTATCATATACAGGAGTGGCTGCAGCAATATGGCAGGCAGGAAAGACTGCGTCTTGGGACAACGATGACGGTGGTGATTATTTATGAAAGGACATATCTGCTCTGGCATTTGGGAGACAGCAGAGCGTATCAAATCAGAAGTGGGAGAAACAATAACAGAGAAAGAGGGCAGAGTCAGCAAGCGGTGTGTGTTACACAGGATCACGCGAAGGGGCAGCACATGCTAACGAAATGTGTTGGTAGTTTTGGATATGAAAGGCCGGACTTTCACATGGGAAATTTTGGTAAAGGGCAGGCTATGCTTTTATGCAGTGATGGTTTCAGACATTGCGTTGCCAGCCAGGAGATGGCAGAGGTTCTGGGGCCAGAGCGGATTCGGGATGAAGAACAGGCTGCCCGTAGACTGCGGGAGATAGGAGAAGCTTGTATGAAGCGTGGGGAGAAGGATAATCTGTCGGCTGTTTATATCAAATGTGAAGGGTAAAAAAGAAGAAAGGGCGGTAGCAGACCGTAACGGTGAGGCCAAAGGATGGAATGGGAAAGATTCTGGGAAATTGTTTTGGAAGGCACAGTAGATTTTGTTTGTACTTTATAGAGGAATAATAGGAGAAAGGTATGGCGGAAAAGGAACGGATCAGCAAGTATACGATCATCAGATGTATCGGACAGGGTGGCGAGGGGTGTGTGTATCTGGCGAAGGATGAAGAATTACAAAGATTTGTGGCAATAAAGAAGATCGGAATGCGGCAGGGAGAGAACAAGAACGATGATAGAATGCTGCAGGAAGCAGATATTCTCAGACAGCTTTGCCATCCAATGCTGCCAGTGATCTATGAATTGCTGTGGGACGGGAACTGGTATCTGGTGATGGAGTATATTCATGGTGTTACGATGCAGAGATACATAGAGCAAAATGGCTGTGCAGGGGAAGAACAGGCGCGTACATGGGCAGGCCAGCTGTTAGATATTCTGCAGTATCTGCACACACAAAAACCACCCGTTATTTATCGAGATTTGAAACCGCAGAATGTGATAGTTTGTCCGGAAGGAAATCTGAGACTGATAGATTTTGGAGCAGCATACAGGCGTAGCTTTGGGGAACGTGGGAATAGGATGGCGGCGACTCCAGGATATGGGGCGCCAGAACAGTTTGGAAAGAAAGGAATGCATATCTGTGCGGATGAGAGGAGCGATATTTATGCACTGGGTATGCTTTTGTATTACATGGTGACCGGGGCAGATCCGGGGAAACCGCCCTATGCTTTGCTGCCTGTGCAGGATTATCAGCCACTTCTGGGACAAAGCGTGGAGCAGGTTATCCGCAGGTGTACGAAAGAGGAACCCTTGGAACGGTATCAGACAGTGGAAGAGATCCGGGAAGATTTAAATAGAGAGAAGCGGCGGCGTATCTATCGTCCACGCCGAGGCGGATTTATCAGGAGAGTGGAAAAGCGGGTGTGGTTGACGGAATGGAAGTCTATCCTATGAGGTAAATGAGATTTTCTGGTTGGGAGATTAGTGCACAGAGAGGGCATGAGAAACTATCTGGAAATGGAAGAAAAGGCGAAGTTTTTCTTTGTACCATACAAGGAACTTATAGTGGTCATTTAAAGGTTTCTGTTGTAGAATAGATGCATAATACAGGTGCATTGCGGCAGAGCCCTTTTTTTGTGTAGGACATCTTCATGAAGTATGGTCTGCATGAATTGCATTTGATGCCTAGGAAAAGACTAATAGAAGGAAGGAACTATTATGCATCGAGAGAGAACCAAAGTGATAAAGATCAAAGATCAGAAGATTGGAGGTGGAAGTCCAATTCTGATTCAGTCTATGACGAATACGAAAACGGAGGATGTAGAGGCAACAGTGGCGCAGATCCTGCGTCTGGAGCGGGCTGGATGTGAGATCATCCGCTGTACAGTCCCAACTATGGAGGCGGCGCTGGCAGTCAGGCGGATCAAGGAACAGATACACATTCCGCTGGTGGCGGACATTCATTTTGATTATAAGATGGCGATCGCAGCCATGGAAAATGGTGCAGATAAGATCCGCATTAATCCGGGCAATATTGGGAGTCGTGATAAGGTTGCGGCAGTGGTATCTGTGGCGAAGGAGCGAAATATTCCGATTCGTGTGGGTGTCAACAGTGGATCCCTGGAAAAAGAGCTGGTGGAGAAATATCATGGTGTAACGGCGGAAGGGATTGTAGAGAGTGCGCTGGATAAGGTTGGTATTATTGAAGCGCTAGGCTATGATAATCTGGTGATCAGTATCAAGTCTTCGGATGTGATGATGTGTGTGAAGGCACATGAGCTGCTGGCACAGAAGACGGACTATCCGCTGCATGTAGGAATTACGGAGGCTGGAACAGTGACCAGCGGCAATATCAAATCGGCCATAGGGTTGGGATTGATTCTAAACCAGGGCATAGGTGATACGATCCGTGTTTCTTTGACGGGCGATCCAGTGGAAGAGGTGAAGTCTGCCAGATTGATTCTGCGTACATTGGGACTGCGCAGGGGAGGCATTGAGGTGGTATCTTGTCCTACCTGTGGCAGGACACGTATCGATCTAATCGGATTGGCCAATCAGGTGGAGAAGATGGTGGAAGATTTTCCGCTGGATATTAAGGTGGCTGTAATGGGATGCGCAGTGAACGGTCCGGGAGAGGCGAAAGAAGCGGATATCGGCATTGCCGGCGGTCTAGGTGAGGGGCTATTGATCAGGAAAGGTGAAATCGTTAAGAAAGTGCCGGAGGATCAGCTGCTAGAGACGTTACGGGAAGAATTGTTGAATTGGAGTATGACATGAAGCTGCGTCTGCGAGGGTGCGGAGGGCACGTTTTTTCTGCATAAGAATAAGAGAGGTATGTTGTGACAGATGAGCAAGAAATTCTTTGATGTATTTCCTTCTTTAAAACTGGATACGGGGTTAAGAGACTTGTATGAGCAGGTTACGGTGGAGAAGGTCTCGGCTACGAAAAGAAAGGATTTTCTCCGAATCTATATTTCTTCGGGGCGTCTGATCCAAAAGGAAGATGTGTTCCGGGCAGAGGGAGAGATCAAGAAACAGTTTTTTCCAAATGTGCCGATGGTGATTAAGTTTTATGAGCGGTTTCATCTTTCATCCCAGTATGATCCAAAGAAATTGACGGAGCTCTATCGGGAGAGTATTCTGCTGGAACTGCGGGAATATTCTCCAGTGGAGTATAATTTATTCAAGAAAGCGGATATTGCTTTTACAGATGAAGATATCTTGCTATTGACCATAGAAGATACGGTATTGGGCAAAGACAGGGCGGAAGAGCTGATTCGGATTCTGGAAAAGATATACAATGAGAGATGCGGATTTGCTGTGACGGTGAAGATTTCTTATAAAGAGTACGCCACAGGCAAATATAAAAAAGAGGATGAGTATAGATTGGCCATGCAGATAGCGGAAATTTCAGCCAGGGCAGGCTATGGAAGCGCTGGGCAAAGAGCAGCAGACAGGAAACCTGATGTGTTGTATAGTGATGAATTTGCGCCATATCTGCCGGGAGATGACCGATCCAATGTACAAGGTGAATCTGTGGAGGCAGCGCTTGACCAGTCGATGATGAGCGGGCATGACGCAGTTGGCTCCCATCTGCAGGCACAGAATCCATCAGAGGCGTTTGAAACTGAGTCAGGAGGGAATGACGCTGCTGTGTACAATATACAAGGAAAAGGAGAGAGGGCAGCGCTACCAGACGGAGGTGTGGCAGGAAGGTCTATGACGGTTAAGGCTGGAACAGAGGCATTTGTACAGGGGGCACCTATGTCTGACCGGTATGGATCGAAACCATCCTTCAAGGGCAGAAAAGGAGAACAGGGCAAGAAGGGGGATTTCCGTAGGGCATTGAAGCGTTCCGATAATCCTGATGTGTTGTATGGCCGGGACTTTGAAGAAGAGGCTATACCGATCAATGACATCATAGGAGAGATAGGAGAGGTGGTCATCCGCGGTAAGATCCTCAATATGGATAAGCGGGAGATCAAGAACGAGCGGACGATCCTGATCTTTGATGTGACGGATTTCTCCGATACGATGACGATCAAGATGTTTCTGCACAATGACCAGGTGGCGGAGCTGACCGGAGATGTGAAGCCAGGCGTTTTCGTAAAGATCAAGGGCATGACGCTGATGGACAAGTTCGATCATGAGCTGACCATCGGTTCTTTGACAGGGATCAAGAAGATACCGGATTTTACCACATCGCGTATGGATACCAGTGTACGCAAGCGGGTGGAGCTGCATTGCCATACGAAGATGAGCGATATGGACGGCGTATCCGAGGCCAAGGATATTGTCAAAAGGGCGTATCAGTGGGGGCATCCGGCGATTGCCATCACGGATCACGGTGTGGTGCAGTCCTTTCCGGATGCCAACCATGTGTGGGAAGATTTGTGGAAGACGGAGAAGAACAAGCGCAAGGAGTCGGGAGATCCGGACCCGGACAAGCAGGACTTTTTCAAGGTGATCTATGGCGTGGAAGCCTATCTGGTGGACGATCTGCAAGAGATCGCCACCAATGATAAGGGGCAGGATTTCAGCCAGGATTTCGTGGTGTTCGATATTGAGACCACAGGCTTTTCCCCGGTAGAAAACCGGATCATAGAGATCGGTGCGGTGAAGGTCTGCGGCGGTAAGATTGTGGACCGTTTTTCGGTGTTTGTCAATCCGGAGGTGCCGATCCCTTTTGAGATCGAGAAGCTGACGGGCATCAAGGACGATATGGTGATCGATGCGGAGAAGATCGAGAGCGTGCTGCCGCAGTTTCTCAGCTTCTGTGAGGGATGTATGCTGGTAGCCCACAATGCCAGATTCGACATGAGCTTTATCATGGAAAACTGCGACAGGCAGGGAATTGCCCATGATTTCACTTATGTGGACACGGTGGGAATGGCAAGAGTGATGCTGCCGGCGCAGGCCAAACACACGCTGGATGCGGTGGCCAAGACGCTGGGTGTTTCGCTGGAGAATCATCACCGGGCGGTGGATGACGCGGAGGCCACGGCGCAGATCTTTGTCAAGCTGATTCCGATGATGGCAAAGGACGGTATCACCACGCTTGCCCAGATCAATGAGAAGGGAAATTTAAGTCCTGGCATTATAAAGAAGCTGCCCACCTATCATGGTATCATCCTGGCCAAAAACAATGTGGGACGGATGAATCTGTACCGGCTGATCTCCCTGTCCCATCTGACTTATTTTGCCAGAAGGCCGCGGATCCCGAAGAGCCTTCTGAACCAGTACCGGGAAGGGCTGATCGTGGGCAGCGCCTGCGAGGCGGGGGAGCTTTATCGAGCGCTTGTGGAGCGGAGGCCGGATGCGGAGATCGCCAGACTTGTGGATTTCTATGATTATCTGGAGATCCAGCCGCTAGGCAACAACAAGTTCATGATCGAGTCCGAGCGGGTGCAGAATGTGAATTCCATGGAAGATATCATGGAGATCAACCGGAAGATCGTGCGGCTGGGGGAACAGTTCCATAAGCCGGTGGCGGCAACCTGTGACGTGCATTTCCTGAATCCGGAGGATGAGATCTACCGCCGTATCATCATGGCGGGACAGGGATTCCCGGATGCGGATAACCAGGCGCCGCTGTATTTTCGGACGACGGAGGAGATGCTTCTGGAGTTCGCCTATCTGGGAAGCGATAAGGCCGAGGAGGTGGTCATCA
>CATOJY010000051.1 GCA_951800685.1 uncultured Lachnospiraceae bacterium | reverse complement strand
TGTCCCTATCTGCTTTATTTTCATGTCTTAAAATCCGGTTACCCACATCCGCCACCTGAAAATCCGGCATGACCGGATTTTTTCCCTGTTGGAATTAAGATTGCGAACTTGTTTCGCAATTACCTATTTCCAAAACCAATTTCTTTGCTATCATTCAGATACTGTCTCTCCTGGCCAGTCATTGATCCCGCCAAACTTCACGATATCTGTATACCCCAAAGCTAACAGCACCAGGAATATGCTTTTTACTAAATTTAACTCCTCTCCTTGTTTTTCTTTGTACTTTTAAGATACCCTATTTTCCCGCCACTTTCTGTGATCCTATCACATTTGCATAATCGTTGCTCCCATAAATTCAAGAAGCAGGGAGCAATCAGCTCTCCCCGCTTCTTGAATTAACAACAATCACGTTTGTTTTCCATTCTCATTTCTTTCCTGAATCTCCTGCACAATCTTATTATAGGCCTTCTTATTCAGGCGGTAGAAATATAAGACTGCCGCCGTTATGATCCACAACACCCCTGGAACGGTGGTAAAAGAATGCTTGATCACAGAAAGCACCGCCGGATTCTGCTGTTGATTCGCCACATACCCTAAACTTCCCAGAACACCTGCCAACACCGAAGTTCCAATTGCCATTCCAATTTTATTCCCCAAAGAAATAAACGCATACTGGAAACCATCGTTGCGAAGTCCTGTTTTCCATTCCCCATATTCCACACAGTCCGGTACGATCGCATAGATCGCTGTGTTAAATCCTGAAAAGAAAAACTGCGCCAGGCACGAGAACAAGTAAAACGGAACCGGCGATCTACCAACCGTAAAAAAGTACATACAAAACATGCTGATCCCCGTAAGCAATGCAAAAATGGAGGCAGAACGCCCTTTATTGTTTGTCAGCCGGAATACTACCGGGAAGCATGCTGCGCCAATGATCGACGGAATAATGATAAAAAGGGAATACGTACTGAATAGTGCCTGGTTCCCCTCCACATATGTAAAATAGTAGAGCGCATCTGCATTCCTTCCATAAAGTGTTACGCCAAAAAGGAACTGGCCTGCCACTGCAATCAGATACGGTCTGTTTTTCGCAACAGCAGATAACTGTACTTTCAGAGGTGTTTTCTCTTTCTCCGGCACATCTACAACTTCCTTAGTCTTTGCAAAGCAGAAAATATGGCATGCTGCAAAAATACACCCGTATATGACTGCGATCAGGAGATAGCCTTTCTTGTCATTTCCCCCGCCCAGCGCCGCAATCAGAGGCACCGTTATAATATTGATAATCCCAATGGCAATCATAGCGCTGACAGAACGGAATGTATTGATCTTCGCACGCTCTTCTATATTTTGTGTCATTGCACCGCACAATGTTCCGTAAGGAATATTGACACAGGTATAACCTAAAACCAAAATGCAGTAAGTCACTGCCATATATACAATCTTTACCGTAGACGGCCAGTTTGGATGTGCCCAGAAAGTCAATATCAACACGATAGCCGTCAGAGGTGCGGCAATCAAAAGCCAGGGACGGTATCTCCCCCACCTCGTATGAGTCTTATCGCTCAGTCCACCGATCACAGGGTCATTGACTGCGTCCCAAAACCTTGAGAACAACATTAATCCTGCAACCGCACTCATTCCTATCCCGAAAACATCCGTATAGAATATCATTAGAAAATTTCCTACAAACATCCAACTGAAATTACATCCCACATCTCCCATTCCATAGGCAATCTTACTGATGAATGGCACTTTTACATTTGTATCTTTCCGCTCCATTTCAATCCTCCTTATCATAAATACTGGCACAAATCATTTCCTGGCATCCTTTTATTCAAGGTACTTCATCTGTGAATCCCTTCTTTCATTTTACTTTAATTATTACTTTATTAAATAGATTTATTATGTATATAATATTATTTGTATGTGTATGATTTGTCAACAGATTTTTGCCAAATATTGTGCTTTCGTCGTTTCCACCAAAACGCTGTTCTTTCTTTCATTAAAAGTGCACACAAAAAAAGAGGTCTCATTTCTGAAACCTCTTCTATAAATATCCTCCATGGCTCCAAACATCGGATCTATGTCTTGATAATCTGAGATATCATAGCCATTATCCGTCCTGTCTCTTCCATCCATACTTATTTATCTCTAATCCCTTTTACGCCTCCATCCTCTCACCGCTATCCTGGCTCTCCTCTATGCCCAATACTTTTCGAAGAGCGCCTCCGTGCGTCCGCCGATCCGGCGAAGTTCCTCTCCCGCCTGTTTATCACCGCAGACATATGTTTTCATCAGCCGTCCTTCCTCAAAGCACAACTCATCGTGTAAGGGCATGAACTCTGTAAGCAGGAACAGTACAAATTCCAGCGCCCGGTTTTCTCCGTATACTCTCGGCAGATTCTCTCCATGGTATTGCTCCATCACTACCACCTGCCTGGCCTTCACAGCTTCCAAAATCGCGTCCTTACTGCACTTCTCGCTAAGCACAATCATCTTGGAAAGTCCAAACCACTGAGAATTTACCGTTCCGTGAGAATCGCTGCTGCCCACCACTGGCACCACGTTTCCTTCCTCCCGCATCTGCTGCCATAAACTGATCTGCTGCTGGTTTTCTTCCAGGGATTGTCCACAGGTCAATTCCAGTGCATCAAAAGGATGGGTCGCAAGCAGATAATGGTACATAGCCCTGGAGATATGATAGGCCTCCTCCTGAATCCAGCAAGGATGAGCCATAATCGCCAGGCCGCCCGCCTTTCTAATCTGCTGATAGACCCACACCAGGGAGGCATATTCTCTGGCATTAAGTCCCTCCGGTACATCCAGGGATTCCATCAGTTCATCCACCTCTTTCTCATACCGTTCCGGATTCTTGCGGAAGATTTCATTCACACTGTAAGCTCCTCCAAAGTGAACGGTATGACTGTTGTTCTTCGGCGGATGCACTTCCTCCCCTGGAAACAGATGAAAACTCATAGGAATCTCTTCATAGGCACGAATTGCCTCCAAAGACGGCTCGTACTGTCCATGATCTGTGATCGACAAAAAGTCAAACCCAGCCTTTCTGTAGTTGGCTGCCACAATAGAAGGGCCTTCCACACCGTCTGACCTGCAGGTGTGGCAATGCATATCTCCCCTATAGGGCCTGAGCTTGAAAAAGTCTGGACCGAGGGCATAGAGACGCAGCTCACAACAGTTCTCCCAGCTCTCTCCCTTCTTCTGCAACAACAGGGCATACTGTCCTTCCTCTTCCAGGCAGCAGGTAAACTGCAGTTTTCCTTCCTCGTATTCTGCATGGATCTGTTCATACTGCTTCTGTGGCAGATTAATCAGGGTTGCGTTCATGGGAACCAACTTCACCTGGTAATCTGCTCCCAGATCAAATGCTACATGCTCTCCCAGGGGCTGTATGGTCACTGTCGCTTCCTTTCCCGTACACAGCACCTTTGGATAAATATCATAATATTCTAATACTGTTTTCATTTCTATACCTCCGCATATCTTATTTTCACTCCTGTTTTTCTTCGTAGATATCCTTTCTGTATCTGCCCCATCTTCTCACCGCCAACAGGCAAAGGACCATCCCTGCCGCTCCACAGATACACCAAATTATCTGCGTGCCGCCCCATCCTGCATGCTCAGTGGTGTAGCCGAACAATGCACTGGCAGCTGCAGTTCCCACATAAGTGACTGCATTCAATCCCCCTGAGATCGTGGCCACTCTTCCCTCCTTCTGGAAATGCAGTGGCAGAAGACTGATCAGCAGGGTATTTACTGCAGTCATCATGCTGGTAACTATGGCAAAAAGCGCTACTGTCCCGTAAAGGGAATCTTCCCCAAGAAGCATCATGCCCACAATGCTCCCCAGAGATACCAGATAAAAAACAGCCCCTGTGACGGCCTCATTCCGAAAAATCCGCCGATTTCCAAACTCGGCGATATAAACACCGGACAGATTGACTACCGGCAGAAATGTAGTAAGTATAACAGACAAAAAGGGCAGGATCGAAAACTGCTCCGTCAAATAAGTAGGAATCCATGTTGTCAAACCATCCTTTAAGATACCGTGGATAAAAGCTGCCCCGGTAAGCCAGATCAATCCGGTGGAAAAAAAGCTGATGCCAGGAAGAACTGCCTTATCCCGCACAGACCCTAACGCTTTCCCATATGTTTTTCTATCAGCGTTTGACCTGTCCTTATCTCTTCTCCTGCAATGTGCTCTCTCCAGCCACCCGATCGAAACAATCCACAATAACGCTACCCCGCTAAGCCAAAAACCTGCTCCCCAGAAACAGTATTCCCAGCTCGCCGTCTTCAACATAAAGGCACTTGCCAGATAAGCACACAGCATACCGGCCGGGCTGCTAAAAGACAACAACAGGATAATATTCACGGATGTTTTTCCATCGGTCATATCTGTGACCAGACGGGCCATGGGCGGCCAGATCAAAGCCTGCAGCAAGCCGTTTGCAAACCAGACAGCCTGCATACCTGCCACACTGTGCGCTGCCGGGAACAGGTAATTGGCTAACGCTGTTCCCAACAGGCCCAGGAATATCAGTTTTCTGGGCGACAGATGATCTCCCAGAAGGCCGCTTGGCAGTTGTCCCAGTCCATAAGCCAGATAGAACACCGCCGCCACACTCCCCAACTGTCCTTTGCCCCAAATCCCCAGATGGATCATCTCACTCATACTGGCCGAAAAGTTCAGCCTCCCTAGATAGAGCGAAAAATAGGTGATCCAGCACACGATCCCCAAAAACGCCGCCTGACGGGCCACATGCTTTTCCTGACCTTTCATATCTCAGATCTTCCTTTCCTTCTCACTTCACATCTCCTGACACAACAAACGCTGCCACGCTCTGCGAGACAACGTTTGCTGCAATATCTTAAGGTGATATCCTCTGCTCTTATTCAGCCTGCTCAGCCCAATACTCATCCAAAGCCTGCTGGGCAATGGCTGCCGCCTCGTCCAAAGCTTCCTTTGCAGATACATTCTCAATCTCCACCAGATCTCCTGCATCTGCCAACGCATCGCTGATCTTACCTCCAGTAAAATCATAGAACTGTTTGCGTCCCACTTCTGCCTGCTCGATTGGCACCAATGCCTGCGGATTTTCTTCCAGGAATGCCTTGTATACCTCGTCCTCCTTTACGGAACTGCGCGCAGGCACATAACCTGTAGCCATAGCATAATCTCTTGTCCCAATCGTGTTCATGTAAGTGAGCCACTTAAAGGCTGCCTGCTTTTCTTCCTCTGAAGCTTTCGCAACAATCCCCATAGCGATCGGATCCACATAAGGGGAAGGACCATGATCGTTGAATCCCGGCTGTACATGCGCTGCGATGATACTGAAATCCAGATCTCCCTGATCTCCACTGGAACCCACATATCCACCTGCACGTCCCTGCATCACATCATCGATTGTCTTATACCAGTACTCCCATCCTTCTCCTCCGAAATGGATTCCCATGATCTTCTCATCATTAATCCATCCTCGAACAGTATCCCATGCCTCCACAAACTCATCACTGTTAAAAGTAACAGTTCTCTGGTCCTCACTCAAAATAGAGCCGCCGTTACTATATGCTATATCATTCAGATTGTCTGTACCATACATGGGTTCAAAACCATAAAACCCCGGTACATCCTTATAATGCTCCTGCAGCTTGCGGGATGCTTCGGCCACATTCTGCCAGGTAGCGAACACCTCATCCGGATCCAGTCCCACTTCCTCAAACATATCTTTCCTGTAATAGACCACCTGTGTCGTTCCCCAGGCAGGAAGACCGTAAATATGCCCTTCTTCATCCCTCAGATAATCCAGGAAGGAATCGATGATATCTTCCTGATGGAAGTCTGGATCTGCAGCGATCAACTCATCCAGATATTCCACCTGCCCTTTCTTAGCAAAATTAGTGGTAGAATGGTGGTCCGCCAAATAACAAGCCGGTACATCACCGGATGCAATCGCCGCCTGCAGCATCTTGA
The DNA here is from genome assembly GCA_951800685.1 of uncultured Lachnospiraceae bacterium. GTDB lineage: Bacteria > Bacillota > Clostridia > Lachnospirales > Lachnospiraceae > UBA3282. The sequence continues at coordinate 19,632 of CATOJY010000051.1, read as the reverse complement.
TCGTCTCCGCATAGCTGGCCTGAGATACGCCTCTGACAATCACCTCATCCTGGGAAGCATTATAATTAGAAATAATTCCTTCCAGTATTTCCGCCTGCTCACCTCCCAGACCATACCAGAATTCGATCTCTACTGCTCCCTCGGAAGAAGCCTGTTCCTGTGCAGAAGTCTCCGGCTGGCCTTCTCCATCCGTTCCCGCTGCAAAACCGCTCCCTTCTTTTCCTCCACAGGCTGTTAATGATGATACCATCATCAATGCCGCCAACATCATCGCTACTTTCCTCTTCCTCATTTTCTCCTCTCTTTCTGCCGCTGTAGGGCGGCTCCTATTATGCTCACTCCTTCACCGCCGAGTCGCCGGTGATCCCATTCAGGATCCAGCGCTGACCGAAAAGGAATAATAACAACAGTGGAAATATAATCACACAGCACGCCGCCATGATCGCGCCCCATTTCATGCCGTAGGCTCCCTCCGCCGAAAAGAATGCCTGCAGGCCCATGCTCACCAGATAGTTTTCCTTCTTCCGCAGTATCAGAGACGGCCACAGATAACTGTTATAGCATCCTAAAAAGGACAGCAGGCCCAATGTCATGAATGAAGAAGTGGACATAGGCGCCAAGACCCACCACAAGATCTTCCAATGTCCCGCCCCATCGATCCGTGCCGCTTCCACGATTCCCGGAGAGATCTGGGCAAAGGTGGTGCGCAGGAAAAAGATATTAAATATACTGGCACAACTTGAAAGAATATAACCCATATGCGTATTGATCATGCCCATTCTGGATAAAATTACATAAGAAGGCAAATAAGTAGTGGATGCCGGCATGATATAGGTCACCATGATCAAAGTGATCAACATGGTCTTTCCCCGGAACTTGATATTCGTCAGCGCATAAGCGAACATAGCTGAATTCACCAACACCACTACTGTGATAATCAGCGCTGTATAGGCACTGTTCCACATATACCTCAGAAAGGTACCGTCTGCCAACGCATCCGCATAATTGATCCATTGGGCTACTGCTGGTAACAGCTTGGGCGGCATCGCCCAGATCTCCTCCTTTGTCTTGATGGAATTAGTGAACATCCAGAGAAAAGGAAATGCCAGGATCAGGCTTACCAGCGCCAGGATGATATGAACAATAAATTCTTTCATTCCTTTTTGTCTTTTCACAATCTGTTCCCCCTTAATTATAAAAAACTGTCTTCTTCGAAATCTCTGTTTCTACCAGCGACAAGATCACTGTTATGAACACCAGAACCAGAGCCACTGCTGAAGCTTTACCCGTATCAAAGTTGCGGAATGCTTCCTGGTAGTAATAATAGAGCAGCGTACGGGTAGCGCCTGCAGGTCCTCCCTGGGTCAGTATCTGGATCTGGTCGTATGCCTGCAGGGAACTGATCGTGGACATAATCACTAGGAAAAATGTGGTGGGCGATATCATCGGTAGGATGATCTTCCAAAATCTCCAAAAACCGTTGGCCCCATCCATCTCTGCCGCCTCCAACAGACTCTGCGGTACCTTCCTGATCGCTTCCATGTAGAATATCATAGTCCATCCCAGGGATTTCCAGACTGTCACGATTAACACGCTGAGCATTGCCGTCTTGCTGCTCTGCAGCCATTGGGATTCCGGCAGTCCTAAGATCTTCATAAGCATGTTCAAAATGCCTACACGAGGTTCAAAAATCCAGGACCACACCACGCTCACCGCCACCATAGGTGTGATATATGGCGCAAAGATAATCGTCCGGTATATATTAGACCCCCTCCTTGCTCCATTCATAGCCAAAGCAATCAACATCCCAAAGATAATCGTGGGAACCGTACTACCTACAGCAAATACCAATGTATTCTTCATAGCTCCCATGAAATTTGGATCACGCAGCAAACTGGTATAATTTTTTAAGCCGCGGAACCCAATCTCTTCGGACATCATATCCCAATCTGTAAAACTCAGCGCCCCCGAAAGGAGCACTGGCAGGATCCAAAATACCACCAACGGAATCATAGCTGGCAGGATAAATAAGAGTCCCTGCATATTTTCTTTCCTGGAATAATGGATCTTTACTTTTTTCTTCTTTCCTTGCAATGTCAACACCCCACCTTTTCTCACTGACACACTCCTGTAGGAGCTGTACCAACTTTTTATGATGTTCCGATTATAACATCGTTTTTTGGCAACCTACATATCATCATTTGCCAATCTCTATCATTGTTTGTCTACTTTGCCCTTAACCATAGTGAAAATGCCCTCTTCCTCCTTGATGGATTTGTAATATCGTATTATGATAGGGAGCAGAATGTCAGTTGAATGGGTAATTTTGCCCATTAGCCTAAACAAACGATACACAAAGGCTGGAAGCACAAAGCTTCCACCAACTTAAAAGCCAGCGAAAAACCGCAGAATGAGAGGAAACAATGAAGCTATTTTCCAACATGACCATGGTCCATAAGATATGTCTCCTATCCCTGGTTTGTCTGACCATCCCAAGCCTGCTCTGTTCTTTCTACCTCTATCATAGACAGGCCGATGAATTCTATTCCCAGCTGATCCACGAACAGCTGACAGCTGTAGAGCAGTCTGTCAACAATGTGGATACCACTCTCAGTTCCATATCCCAGCTTGTCATGGATCTTGCCTACAGCGAATCCTTGACCAACTATTTAAGCCGGATGCACCGGACCGATCTGCTCAGATATCCGGTCTGGTCTGAGAAAATATTGAACGATATCATCGCATCCATCAGATATTCTTTGAAGTACCGGAATTTGGGGATCAATTCTGCCAGCATCTATGTCCCCTCCCCCCTTCCTTTGGAGGGAAATTATCTCTGGCAGATGAACCGGCTGGAAGATCTGGCCTTCTTCCAGGATTTCGTAGATTCCAATGCTGGAAACGGACTATATTTCTTAGACCAGGAGGAGACAGAAGCGTTCCGCTCTGTATGCGGTTATCCTGCTGCCACTGCAGAGCCAGAGATTCTCCTCCTGATCTGCAGGATAGAAAAGAATGCTGCCGGAGACTGCCTGGGCTACATTCTCTTTGAGTGTTCACCCAGACAGATCTTTTCCCCTCTTTTTACCCTTTACCGTTCCCAGGAACAAAGTCCCTACGTATGGTTCCCTGGTTCCGGAAAGGGTTATGGCAAGTGTCCTACCAATGACATGGAAAAGCTAATCTCCCTGGCACAGCAGTCCAACACTCCCTACGTAGATCTGGAAGGGCAGCATCATATCTGCGTTCCGCTGGAACATTTTGCTATTATGGCCATTCAAACCAACCCTGTTCCCTCCTCTGTCTATCCGTTGCCTGCGCTTGGACTCTCCCTCATACTGGCCTCCTTCGCCCTTCTCCAGTTCGTGGTATTGACTCTTTTCATCCGCCGCTCTTTCGAGCAGCTGCACCAGGACTTGAATCTGATGGACGCCATCATCGCACATGGCTTCTTAGAAAGGATTCCGGAAACCCGTACGGACGAAATCGGAATGATCGTACACCGCTATAACATCCTGTTGGAGAAGATTTCCTCCCTGATCTCGGAAAATGTGCTCCGGGAGACTGCACAGACCCAGGCCCAGCTCAAAGCCCTGCAGTATCAGATCAATCCACACTTTATCTATAATACACTCAATATCTTTTCCGGTTATGCCGCCCAAAACGGTCAGAACACCCTGGCCGAGTCCATCGCCTCCTTTGGACAGCTTCTGCGCTACACGATTAAAAATGACAGCGTATATGCCACCATGGAAACAGAGCTGCGCAACGCCATATCCCTGATCAATGTATACAATATCCGTTATTTTGATCAGCTCCACCTCTCTCTGGATGTGCCTGAAGAACTGAAAGGATTCTCAATCATCAAGTTCCTGCTCCAACCCATCCTGGAGAATGCCATTCTCCATGGTCTCCTGCGCCCTGGTGCTTCGCTCCATATCCGTCTGGCTGTCTGGCAGGACGAGAATTCCGTCACCATACAAATTAGCGACGACGGTGAGGGTATGAACCCCAGCCGGCTGGAATGGGTAAGGGAATATATGGCTGATCCATCCGAAAACGGCCAGCCACCCTCCGCAAAAGGTACCTTTATCGGACTGAAGAATATCTATAAACGCCTAAAACTTTTTTACGGAGAACGTGCATCCTTGTCCATTCTGAGCATGGAACATCATGGCACCACCGTTACACTCCTAATCCCCACGCATCCAGAGCAGAAAGGCAGGGAAGAATGTATAACGTATTGATCGTAGATGACGAATACTATATCTGTGAGGGGTTGAAAAGCCAGCTTCTCCAACACAAACACCCTTCCATAGGGAAAATATGTACCTGTCAGAGCGGAGAAGATGCCTTAACGCTCTGTGACAGCTTCAAGCCTCAGATCGTATTCACGGACATAAAGATGGAGGGCATGGATGGGATTTCTCTCATCCATGCCCTGAGCAGAAGACTGCACCCGGTAGCCTTTGTAGTTCTGAGTGGTTATGATGATTTTCATTATGTGAGAGGCGCTTTCCAGAATGGCGCTGTAGATTATCTGCTCAAACCGATTCTTTCAGAGGATCTCTCCCGGATCCTCTCCATCGTGATCGATGAGCTAAACGGTTACTCCCAGAACCCCGACCCCCTCCGAAAAACACTTTTTCAGCTTTCCGCCAGTGTTTTTCAGGAATTATCCTGCCTGGGTGCAGATGATATCCCATCCCCCTTCCTGCTCACCAGCCTGGAAAATGCCAGAATCGGGGAGGACTGCGCCGCAGCACTCATAGTCTCCACATCCCCTTGGCCCCGCGAGACGCAAATCCGGCAGATTAATCTGCTCTACGATTCTTTTGACCGGATCCTGGGCAGTCCACTTTCCAGTGGTAAGATTGCAATTCTCTGTGACGCACGCGACAGAAATGCCCTGGGCAGATTTCTTTCTTCTTTCGTGCTTTCTGAGAAGGACAGCTATGCTGCCAGCATGACGGACTGCGCACCCACAATCCAGGCGGCCCGTCTCCTGCGCCGTGCGCAGGAACTCCTCTGCCTGCGTCTCTTTCACGGATATGAACAGCTCTATACGGAAGCTGAAAGTTCCGGCAAACAGGAACTTCCTCCAAAGTTAAAGCACCTGATGACCCAATTTATCAAGACTCCCAGCCTTATTTCCAACCAGGTGCAGCGTGCCGCTTTTTCCAAGGAAATCAGAAAGCTCACTCTTCCTGCGCTGCTGCGGTTTTACAGCTATTTCAATGAGCTGCTAAATGTTGCCTCTTCAGACACCGGATCTGCATTCCTTGAATATGAGACCCCTTCCCTTTTTGACCTCTCTTGTCTGGATGATCTGGAAGAACACTTCCACAATGGGCTTGAGAAGTACGCCAGGATCAGCGCCTCTCCCGCACACCATCCTGGAACCATGGATATGGTAAAAGAATATGTGGACGCACATTATATGGAAGACCTTACCCTGGCCAGCCTGGCGGACCGTTTCTTCCTCAGCTATTCCTATTTAAGCAAGTCTTTCCACAAGACCTTCCACATGCCTTTCCAGCAGTATCTGCTCATGCTGCGCATGGAACATGCCCTGGAGCTCCTAAAAGATCCTGGTCTAACCATACAGCAGATTGCAACCCGCGTGGGATACGAGAACGCCTTTAATTTTTCCCGCTCCTTTAAAGCCCAGTATGGCGTATCACCGAGCCATTTCCGCAGCGATCCAAACGAAACGGATGGATAACCTCCCTAAAGGTACGGTGAGGAAATTTGTCAGAAAACCTTTCTGAAAATGTCAGATTATGGGAATAATTATCGGAATAAAGATGAAAAATACTATGAACGCGGCATCCGCAAACTTCTTACGGATGCCGCGTATATAGATCTGTATGTCCTGTTTAGAAGCAGGTGAATGCGCCGTCAATAATAAAGTCTGAACCCGTTGTGAAAGTACTGGTATCCCCGGCCAGATATACGCAGATCGATTCCAATTCTTCCGGCGTTCCCATTCTTCCCAATGGCGCCATCGCATTCCATTTCTCGATCAGTGGAATCAGGGTTGGTGAATTTAGGGTCAGTTCTGTTCCGATATACCCTGGGCTGATACTGTTTACACGGACACCACGCTTCGCCCATTCGATTGCCAGCGACTTCGTAAGCTGGATCACACCTGCTTTGGATGCATTATATGCACACTGCGGCTGTGGCACATTCACAATATGCGCCGACATAGAAGCCGTGTTAATAATGGAGCCACCCCCATGCTCCAGCATATATTTCCCCGCCGCAATGTCCGTCAGGAATATTCCGTTCAAATTGATATTGATGACTTTGTTCCACTGCTCATAAGTCATCTCCTCTGCCGGAGCATTGATGCAGATCCCTGCATTGTTATGACAGAAATCAAGTCCGCCGAGTTCTTCTACCACCTGTATCACCATTGCATCCACCTGGTCCGGATCGGTACAGTCTGTCTTGATTGCAATCACTTTCCTGCCAGTCTTCTCTGCAAGTTCATTTGCTGTCTTGATTGCCTCCTCATAATCCACATCTACAACCGCCACATCCGCGCCAGCTTCTGCAAATGCCTTTGCCGTACACTTTCCAATTCCTCTTGCCGCTCCTGTTACAAATCCCCTTTTTCCATCCAGTCTCATTTTTTCAAGAATACCCATAACGTTCTCCTTTTTGAAAGTTATTTTGTAAAATGATTTATCAAATTGTAATACTATCATAGCGAGTTATCTTTTATTCTACAATATGTAATAATAGACAAGATTTCCATCTGGAAATCATACAAATCCTCCAATGGATTTATCCTGTCGTCCTGTGATACAATATCATTTTACAAAATAGCTTTACAAAACAAAGGATTCCATTATGAAAAAGAGTATCACACCGAATCAGATCAAACAAAACAACCGCAGCCTTATTTATGATTATATTTATAAAAACAGAAAGGTTTCTCAGCAGAACATTGCCTACGATCTGTGTCTGAGCCGTCCTACTGTCACAACAAACCTGACCGCTATGGAAAATGACGGCCTGATCCAGAAAAACGGCCTGATCGATACCGAATTTGTCGGAAGAAAAGCGGCCGCCTATTCTATTGTTCCTGATTACCGCATCAGCATTGGCATAGAAATCCTAAAAAAGGAAGTGCAGATGGTCGCTGTCAACCTATATGGTGAAAAGATCAGCCGCATGACATATGAAATTGCGTTTGAATATGCCGACTCCTATTTTAAAACTGTATGTGATAAAATACTTGCATTTACAAAATCACTTGGAACAACAGACGGACAGATTCTTGGGATCGGCTTCGCCATACAGGGCCTGGTAACCCCGGATCAACAGACCATATGGTATGGTAAAATCCTGTCATGTACCGGACTCTCTATCACAGAGTTTTCCCAGTATCTTCCATACCCCTGCTCCTTTATCCACGATGCAGACAGTGCGGCGATTGCAGAATTATGGGCGTCACCTGAACTGACAGATGCATTCTATCTCTCATTAAGCAGACACCTTGGAGCCGCTATTATATCGAAGGGTTCCATATTAACAGGAAAGCATGGCCATAATTCTACGATAGAGCACATACCAATGCAGTCAGATGGTTCCAAGTGTTACTGCGGCAGAAACGGCTGCATGGAAACATTGCTTTCTTTGTCATCACTCCTGGCAGAATCTGAATCACTCGAATCTTTTTTTGCAAAGGTACGGCGCAGGGAACTTCCCGCCTTAGACCGTTGGGATTGTTTTCTCACAAACCTGGCGAAAGCAGTCAACATGCTCCATCTGGTTTATGACACTGATTTTATCCTTGGAGGATACCTTGCCCAGTATCTGCGTAAAGAAGATATCGCTTCTATTCATGATAAAATCCAACAAATGACGCCATTTATAGAAGCACAGGATTTCCTTCTGATCAGCAAAATGCCCAGACACAACATCTCAATCGGTGCAGCGCTCCCTTATATCCAGGCGTTTTTGAATCGCTCTAATATCTGAATAAGACTTCGGTGTACATATCCATGCCCTACCATATATCTTTGTGCGGAATACCATTCTATCAGAAGTCATATTTGCGTATAGCAATAGGGCCCGTCATAAGCTCCATAGCAAGAAATCCTCTCTTGCTATATATCCGCATTTCCGCAACCATCGCAGATTTAGGATTTCAACTGCCTTTGCAATGATTGTCGGATCGTCTTCGATTGAATCTTCCGCATAAAACAGCCACTACGCCCCTCTCACTTTCCAAAATGCTCATCGACAATCGCATTCAGCTGTGCGCTGATTTCAGAAAAATCACAGTTTAAGTCCAGCGTTTTTACGCTGATCTTATTTCCGCTCATCTGATAGACGTTGTCGGGCTGAATGGCTTCATCAGTAGCCGCATACAACAGCATGCCGGAAACCTTATGTGGTTTTTCTCCCAAATCTGTATCCTTGTTTTTAACATATGTAAAAATCTGATACAGGTTTGCCGAATGTAATGTAGAAACATCGTAACGCGCCTGTGTCGTGTGCGTGTAATATTTGGCATCAATAATAAGAATCTCTCTTCCCTTAGTCAGCATGATATCGCTCTGCATAACCGGCAGCATTGTCCCAACGCCATCATCCAAAGCCCACCGAATCTGCGAGGCCGCCGCTGTTACCTGCGGACATTCCTTCGCGTAATATTCGAGAAGGAACTTCTCATACAATCGGTTCATACGCTGCTCATCTACAAAGGAAGCCAGCCGGTATTCACCGTCGTCTGTGGTCAGGAGCATTCCCTCCAAAATAAGCTGACACAAGCTGATAAGCATACAATAGGTGTTATTGTTTCTCTGGAAGCGGATGGCCGACCAACGAATCGCAGTAGGATCAATGATTTCCACATTCGAGAAAAACAACATTTCTTTTTTCAGATCACTCTTATATTTTTGGTCCACGTCCGTGTGCCGAAGCAAGAGCATAACAGTGGTTTTCAGGATCTGGTTCAGCAGATTGTTTTCCGACAGCTCATCATACTCGCAAGTCAACACCCGTTTTCTGGCAAGACGATTCTGTATGGTGCCAGGCAGATCGATTTTGCCGCGCACTACAGAAATGTCTTCCTTTTGATTCAGATACTCCCGGTAAAGACCTTGCTTCAACTGGCGACCGATGCCTTTCGCAAGGATCGCCGCAAAGAGGCTATGCATGTTCTCGAATTCTTCAGCTGCAACATCCTCATAGCTGCCTTGATTCAGTACAGTGAAGGCATATGAAAGCATATAGTAAATATTTTTTATGAAGATACTCTTATCTTTTGTCATTGAAATACACCATGCAAAATGTTCTCCCAACGCTTTAGTTTGTTGGCATCGTCAAACCAATACTCACTCAACATCGGCAGAATATCATAATCGATGATGGAATACAGCCATTCCTCGGTGCAAACATCCCTGCCACAGAAATAGCTGTGTCCGATACAAAATCCCTTACCCAACGACTTATCAAGGGAAATCTCCCGATTCAGATCCTTGACCTTTGACACCAGCTCATTCAATGTTTCGTTGTTCAGACCATTCTGGTACTGTATAAAACCATCAGAATCAAACCCCGGTTCCACCTCGAAAAAGCTAAAGCGGCGCCGAAGCGCATAGTCAATCATAGCAAGACTGCGGTCCGCCGTATTCATCATACCAATGATATAAAGGTTTTTCGGTACAGAAAACGAGAGCCCGTTATATGCCAGAGTCGCTTTGGTACCTCTATAATCCTTTTCAATAAGCATCAGCAGCTCGCCGAAGATTTTACTCATATTGCCACGGTTAATTTCGTCGATGATGAAGAAAAACTCCTTATCCGGCTGGTTTGCCGCCTTTTGACAAAAACGATAGAAAATACCGTACTTTAGCTCGAAGCCATCCTCGACTGGTTTATAACCCATCATAAAGTCTTCATAAGAATAATTCTGATGAAACTGTATAAATTCAATCCGGCTGTCATCCTTTTCACCCATCATAGACCATGCCAGACGCCTTGCAGCAAAAGTCTTGCCAACACCAGGTGCACCTTGGAGGATAATATTCTTCTTGTTCCGCAAAACCGCTACAAGATTCTCATACCGATTTTTTGTCATATAAACTTCATCGAGGAAGTCACTCTTTGTGTAAGCATCAATAGAAGCCGTCGCGGCGGCCGGATTCTCCTCCCGGATCATATCAACGATAAAATCGTACTCGCCTCTTGTGAGCTTAAACAGGCTTCCCTGCAAATTCTGGAAGTACTCCATACGTTCCAGTTCCGGACAACCTTTCAGCGTAGCATAATCGATCGGGGAAGTAAGACCCTCAACCTTCTCAAACAAAATCTTCTCTCCGTCCTGTCCCGCGCTGATACGCCCGATAGAAACAATCTGCTTTACCGGATTAGACTCATAACCAATGAGCATATCTCCTTCCTTCGCATCAAGGAAGTTCTGGAAAATACGACGTTTGTTTCCATTCTCGTTATAAAGTGTATAAGATTGCACTTCACCAACAGCTATATCAGCAAAACTCCAGATTTTCGGATTGGCATTCAGCCACCAAAACCCTCTATCCTCCTCACCTGGAGCTGTGGCAACATATAACTCTATCTTACTCAGGTCTGCTTGATCGAGAGCCTGCGACAGCTCATCGCGCAATTTCCATATAAAGCTGCCTTCTTCATCTTTTCCAGCATCACGGCCAGTGTAAAGAATTGTCCACCACTGCGAGGAACCGTCGTCCCGGTTATTTGGTGTAATACCGGTAGCCTCGCACACTCTTCTTGCCAGCGCAACAGAACCTGCATTATAAAAATTCTTAGTCTCGCCATACTTCACGGCAAGCTGCGTGCAGGATGCCATACCGCCATAATCCTTTATTCGCTTCATGATTTCCAGGGCGCCCGTTGTAAAGACCATTTCATCTTTCAGGAGTCTCGTCCAGTCTTCCACCGTAAGGCCGGGATCATAATCAGCTCCATACCATTTGGCAGACTCAGCCGCCAAAACATCCTTCTCGGAATAGTATCTGCTAATGTAATATCCAACATCAAACGTCAACGTTTTCAATTCTGGATCAGGATAACAAGTATCTGTTAATTGAGACTGGACCAGATTCACAAGCTCGGCATCCTCTTTAAGCACAACGCTGATCTCATCATACAAACGCAGGAAACTGCGAATGTTATCTGCATAAGAACCTTTCTTAAACCGATAATCAAATTCAAGCTCGCTGGCAACCGTTTTTATTTCACCAAACTTGTAGATGTAGTACTTGTCCGGGTATCGAAGCCATAAGTACGTACTGATGGCATTTTCATATTGATAATGCTGTGCGGCTCCATTGCCATACTTTTCCAAAAGAAGCGACGACTGCATTTTAAATGCGTCCATTCTCTCGAATACCTCATTACTCTCGTCAAAAAGAGCTATGAACATAGACCGGACCTCCTCTGGAGCAGATTTCGCAAATCCGACAATCATACCCCTCGGAAAGTTATTTGCAGAAGCAAGCAAATTGAAAGTCTTCTCTAACGAGCGATTCAGCATTTCAGCAAAATCAGAAGCATTCACATCCCAATTATCTTGAAACCATTTTACTGCTTCCCACTTGTACTTTTCATTTCCCCACTGCCGGGAAACAAAGTTCTGCTTGTACTCAACAAGCACGTCTTTCAATCGAAACTGGTTAAACATAGCGCTGCACCTCACACTCCTTCTGAAAGCAGCGATTTGCGCGTATTCTCACCGCTCTCTTTTTGTACTATTAATCTACTTGTACGATACCATGATATAAATCACGCCGTTCTCTTCCATAATCCCTTTAGGTCATATTTTATCAGAAAAGCTTTCGCTTTCCCATACCATCAAGTAAACATTCCCGAATATTTTTCTTAATCCAAATGAATAAGAAGATACGCAAAATAGCGCCTGAAAACTTCTTTAAAAAAATGGATGAAAATAGACACCTGCTAGTTATAACAAGTGCCTAAAAAAAATCTATTTTTGTTTCAACAGGCAACACTAACATTTATATTTATATGTCATTGACCTGCTTTTTGACCAGGATATTTGGGCAGATACCGTAGTCCCGGCAGTACCAAAAGGGCAATCCCTCTCACCTACACTCTTGTTTCATAGCAAAATATCCAATGAGTATCGCCCACACATAGGCACAAGTCTTGGGAATCATCAGCATCCCGATCAAAGGGAGGGTATCCGCCCATAGCACAACCGGAATATAAAAACCAAAACTTAACACAATAGTCAACCACATCCAGCGAAACGCCGTATCCCCCTGTTCCCTTGCACTGCGATAGAACAACACAAGCACTACAAGACCCAGCAGCGCAAAGGGAATGTTACGGTAGATTCCCCAGGAAAGTGGCGCTTCTACGCTAAACCACCGGTTCTGGGGCATCATACACAGCGCAATCCGCACACCAGCCAGACCGTACACTGCGGCGGTAACGCCTCCCCGGCCGCTGATCTTATACCTCTGCCTCCAGACATAATAGAGCAGTACATAGAAAATCGTCATCGTGACCGAGGTGATCCACTTTCCAACGCCCAAGGAAAACGTGTAATTCTCCAGACCAGTAGTACACAGAGCAAGAGCACGGGGAACCAAATGGAACGAGTCTCCTGCTCCCAGCACCACTGCCATCCACCCGAAAAGACGGAATTGGCGATCTCCTTTGCTGCCTCGGATCATTAAAATCCCGATGGTAATAACAGAAATCAGATAGACAGCATCAAACATAGTTTCTGCGATTTTTTGCATAATTTATTCTCCTCGTTTATTTCGTACTGTAGCATCGGCAAAGTCCTCTCTCCTTCCATAATCTTCAATGAACATCGTTCAGTTTCTAGGACAAAAATTCCATACTTCAGTGGGATTTCAGTAAAGGGTCCTGCGGACGATCTCCAATACAGCGGCAGGGTCATAGTCCTGTCGCAACGAAGCGGACAACATGAAAGAGAATAAAACATCCGCAAATCTTTCTACTGTAAACTGCTCCGTAAACGCATCGGCCCTAATTCCGGCATCCTGCCTCAAGACAGCACACAACTCATCCAAAATATGCTGCCAAGTCAGCTGCATTCTCCGTTTTCCGTCGGACTTATCCTCATGCATAAAACCCAGGGAATGCAACGTAAAGAATCCAGGATATTGCTTGCAGCCATATTCCATCCGCCCGTATATCCAGATAATACAGGCCTGCGTGTCTTGAAACACCATCCGATCCCCCGGCTGATGGAAAATCTCGCTCCAGACGCTTTCTACCGCAGCACACATCAGAGCGGCCTTAGAATCAAAATAATTGTAGATGGATCCCACTGATACCCCGCAAGCTGCCGCAACAGAGCGGATATTGACCGCGGACCAGCCTTGCTGCTGAATCAGCTCCCGGCTGGTTTTCAAAATTTCTTCTTTTGATGTCACAACTGTATTCATGCAATCACCCCAATATGAACTATGTTCAGTATGCCGGATTCCATTATATATGTCAAGTACTTTTACAAAAATATAGGAATAACTGATCCGGTCATCCTTGCAGCGCCTGGCAAACTCTGGCTCAATAGTCTACCAGAGCAATGCATCTTCAACGCCATCTGCTTATTAATACACCGGGCCTGAAACACAGAAAATAGAAAATCATAGGCTTTCGCATGTCCAGTCATCCTAACGATTTCAGGTTTCTGCGGTATTCTTCCATCTCCTCCTCACTTACCGTATCTATGACGTGTTGCAGCTCACTGACCACAACATCCCTCTCTTTCGGCAGATAGGCGGCGACAGGATAAAAATTTGAACTGGAATTGGCAAACAAGTGCGTCCTTATCTGCAAATTTTTAATAAATACCTGCAGCTCCTCCAAACGTTCTTTCTCCCCGGCAGGCGTAAACTGCCCTTTCTGTTCCATACGGTGCAGTTCCGTATCTGGGAACAGCATAAGTGAATCCACAGAAATGAAATACGGGTTTAAACGGCTGAACAGTTTTGCACTGTTCACCGCATTCCAGTACCCCTTACCCTTCCCTGCGAGCCCGGTCATATAGACGAAATAATATTCTATCCCTGCCTCATCCAGCTTCCGGCACTGCTCTAGAATATCATCCGCCGTATACCCTTTTCCTGACAATGCAAGTGTGTCATCATACCCGCTCTCCGTCCCGATGGTCAACCCGTTTATTCCCATCGCCCGGAGTTTCTTAAGCTGCCACACTTCTTTATCCTTAATATCCCTGATACTTGCAAACATGGCCATCGTCCGGCATTTGATCAGATAATCCCGAACCGTCAGCGCACGAAGTTTCAGGTTCTCATAGCTCATAGCAAACGGGTTCGCCCCCGTCCAGAAAATGCGCCGTGCATAGGGCTGGCAGCTTTTGATTTCTTCCAAATCTTCCTCGAACTCCTCTATTGGGGACATACGGAAGCACTCGTCTTTGTACAGACTGCAGAAACGACATTTTTTATATGTGCAGCCAGAAGTCGCCTGTATGATGACGGAATGCGCCTCATAAGGCGGTCTCCACGTTCTTCCCGCAAAATGCACCTCAAACCACCCCCTACAGATGACGGACACTCTCACGATAGTGCCGTAGCTTATCCTCACCTACATTCTTTATGACATCCTCAAGAAAAACCAGTAGTTTCTTCTTATCACCCGGCAAAACACCATGAAACTGAAAAGCATTGGAAGCGCCCAATGCGGCAAATTCTGTGGGAATTTCTAAACTTTCTACCAGCGTCCGTACTTCCCTGTACTTTTCTATCTCACTTTCCTCTTTCCAGTTTCCCTGCCTGATTTCCCTATACAGTTTGGAATCCGGGTAAATGGTCAGCATATTGGCGCCGATCAGAGCCGGGTGAAGTTTATTACATACAGCAGCGGTGGCTCTTGCCCCGTCTTCCCCGCGCCCTGCACCAGATATGCCTACCAGATAGAAGAAGTTGTAACGAATTCCTGCTTTATCCAGCCTACTGCACTGTTTCAGTAGATCTTCCGCAAGATAACCCTTATCCATGAACCGCAGCGCCTCGTCATCCGCCGTCTCAATGCCGATTGTCAGCCCATCATACCCTGCACCATGCAAGGCAGCCAGCTCCTCATCCGTTTTCAGACTAACGTCCGTCACTCTCGCAAAACTGCCGATCGTTTCCGTCTCCGGGAAATATTTATGTACCAATTCTGCTATCTCTATCAATTTTTCATATTTTAGTACGAATGGGTTGGCCCCAGTCAGAAAAATCCGAGACACTTTCCTACTCTTAAAACAACGGTATATTTCCCGTGCCTCTTTCAAGTCCGCCTCTATATCCTCCACTGGCGACATCCTGAACTGAAAAGGCAGATCTGCATAAAGCGTGCAAAATTTACATTTGTGGTGCGTACATCCTGCTGTAACTTCCAAGAGCAGGGACGCCGCTTCAAAAGGCGGTCTCCATATCGTTCCTGTATAGTGCATCCTTCATTCCTCCTTGGTTTTTACTAAGCGGATATCCTCTTTTGCACTAAATTACCTCCAAAACTCCATGAAATCAAGTACTGTCTTTTTTAGTCGTTAGTTTCCTTTTTCGTACTATCTATCAAAAAAGACCGTATCTTGATTTTTTCCCACTGCCAGGATATACTCATGGAAAAAGAGGTAGAATGAAATGGCTGATAATAAATTTAACAAGGAAGAAACCATTGCCCGCTGCGTTCCTATGGGCAGGCTCCAGTCCATAATCGGCGGCAAATGGAAAATCCTGATCTTATGGTATGTGTCCTTTTACAAAGTCCAGCGGTTCGGCGAACTAATGCGCCGCCTTGACGGCATTACACAGTCCACGCTCACAAAACAGCTCCGGGAACTGGAACGCGACGGCTTCCTCTGTCGGGAGATCTACAAGGAAATTCCACCGAAGGTAGAGTATTCCCTTACCGAATTCGGAGAAAGCTTCCTCCCTGTCCTGCAGACCATGATGGCGTGGAGTGAAACATACCTCTGTCCGGATTACCAGAATCCCTATAAAAAATAACAGGGCAAAAAATACAAAAACAAGCCTATTCAAACTTTGCAATGATGGAAAAAGAATCTATAAAAGATTTGGCAGCATATATAGAAATTCTACAGACGGGAATCGTAAAATAAAGGAGATTATTATGTTTTATCATGCCTATAATGGAAATGTCCGTGTTGGAAATTCTGAAATGTATTACATATCTTTTGGAAATGGGAATAAGAATCTTATTATACTGCCCGGATTGGGAGATGGACTGTCTACGGTAAAAGGAATGGCTCTTGTTTTTTCGATCATGTATAGGATATATGCCAAAGAATTTACCGTATATGTCTTCAGCCGGAAAAATCATTTGCAGGAGGGATATTCTACAAGGGAAATGGCAAAGGACCATGCAGAAGCTATGACCGTTCTTGGCATATCAAAAGCAGATATTTTAGGCATATCCCAAGGTGGTATGATTGCTCAATATCTTGCGATTGATTACCCCGATTTGGTCAATAAGCTCATCTTGGCGGTAACAAGCGCAAACTCCAATGAAATAATTAAAAAAACAGTTGGCGTTTGGATTGAAATGGCAAAACAGGAAAATTATAAGGGCTTAATGATAGATACAGCAGAAAAATCATATTCAGAAAGATACTTGAAAAAGTATCGTCGAATTTATCCGTTCATTGTAAAAATAGGAAAGCCAAAAAGCTTTAAGCGTTTTCTCATACAGGCGGCTTCCTGTATCAACCACAATGCCTATGCAGAATTGGACAAAATAGTATGCCCTACCTTAGTGATTGGCGGGGACTGCGATCAAATTGTTGGAACAGCTGCGGCCTCTGCAATAGCCAGAAAGATTAGTCATAGCGAGTTGTTTATTTATAATGGTCTTGGTCATGCAGCGTATGAAGAAGCCAAAGATTTTAATAAACAGGTTTTGAATTTTCTAACAAAATAATGGCACACCACACAAACTTTGGGATGGTCCCGATATGGGCAGAAACCTGGAAATTGGCTCTGCCCATTCGTAACTATTCACAAATCTTATATCAGTTTTTTATGTCCATCACAATTTTACTCCAGATCTGCTCCTCACCTGTCAGTTCCGTAAACGCTTCCTGAAACGCTTCTTTGGAAATCAGTTCCTTGGTAAATTCTTCTCCTGTGCCATCTTCCGTATTTCCCCCTTTTGATCTGGTATAATAAATGCCTGCCTGTGTTATTTCCGGCTGCTGCCCTTCCCACCACCATAAACCAGGCTCCCCAAATTGATACACATCACATATTTCGATTCCATTTCCAAGACAATCAAGCGCCTTAATGTCTCTGGCATTTAAAGCGCATTCATGGAATCCATAATAAGTACACCACCCATTACTGCTGAATAAACAATGAATTAACTTCCCTGCTTCTGACAAAACCAGCCACTCATTCCCATCACACCAGTCCAGATAAATACAGACCGCCCTGCCATTCCTATAGTCTAAAATAAACTCAATCCGTTCATACTCCTCAAAATCATACTTGATCAGAAACAATAATTCTTCTATCCCGTCTTCATCTATATCACTTCTTACTGTTCTACTGCTGCCGCTTGTCTCATATACCATTTCCAGTTCCTTAACGATGCTTTCCGGATCAGAATATTTCCTTGCGACAACCGAAAAATCCCCCTTTTCAATCGCTGTAAAAACCTCTTCCCGACTCAAATATTTTTCACAATTTTCTATTGGAATTTCTAAAAAAGAAGCACAATCAAGCCATCTGGTCCCCTTAATCTGGTAAACCTGCTCCTCATTTCTGTCTTTCAAATCGTCCTGTGAACCCAACTTGACAACATCTCTACAGATTAACCTATCCCTCTCTTGTGTCAGGACATAAACCCACTCTTCCTTCCCCTCTGTCTGGCACATACGAAAAAGTAATTCCGGCTCACCATTTTCACTATCCACCACTGCAAACTGCTTATAGAACGCTCCGGCTTTTGCCAGATAAACCTCATCATCAAAGAAACCCAAATTTTGTCCTAGTTCTATGTATATTTCTGAGGGATTTTCCACTGTCAGATTATGCATTAGAAACTCTTGGTACAAAGGAGCAATCGCAAGATCCTGGAGATATCCCCTTGCGCTTACTTTCCCGCTTTCTTTGTCTATTTCATACACAATCTCAAACATCCGGCCTGTTTCCTGGTCTGCAAAAGAAGCCCTTCCTCCCAAAAGAATCTCGCCGTTTTCTTTCTGACAGGATAAGTCTACATACAAATTCCCAAATCCCGTCTGATTTGCTTGCCCGGAAAGTCCATAAGTAGCTACGATTAATGATTCAAACCCATTCCCATCAAGCAATAAAGTTTCTTCCAGAAAATGTTCCTCTCCAAAATTCATCTCCTGTAACTGCATATCATCTTTATTTTCCAAAAACCAAAGGACTTCCCGCTCCTCATCCATCCAAAAATTTCTCACATGGTATAACATTTCCTGTTCTGATGTCAGAATATAGAGTATGTCCTTCCTCCCTAAATCCGACATTCCCAGGTAAGAATAAACTTTTACCTGCTCAGCATCATACACAAGATTACAATGTTCTAATAAAATTTCCTCCTCAGTTCTTGTTGCCTCATCCCATACTCGGAAACTTTCCGGCTCCTCCGGTTCACTTTTATCTTTAGGACATTCTTCCTCACACCATACCGTCATTTTCTGCAGTTCTTCCCGTGTACCCTGGAATACATTCATGTCTATATATTTTTCCGAACCCTGGTATCCATCCAAAACCGCAGTATCTGTGTACTGCCAGAAGGACCATGTCTCTCCAGACATTAAAAATGGCTGATAATAGACATTTCTGATCCACAGAGGATACCCGGTAAACTCATCCCTGATATAATGCTGGTAAGCCGAATACGTTGTATAGATGATGGGCTTAACCTGATAACATTCTTCTAACATCTCTAGCAGTTTTCGCAGCTGTATAACTACTTCTTCCTTTGGCGGCGGATTCTTCTCTTTATCCCCGTAAAACTCCACGTCAATCACAGGCGCCAGCTTACCATCCAGACTGCCTACCGTATCCATATAGAACTGCGCCTGTTTCCTACCGTCGCTGTCGAAACTGAAAAAATGATAGGCTCCAACATATAGATCCGTTTTCTCAGCTTCCCGCCAGTTATCATAAAAACATCTATCTACGTAACCGCTTCCTTCTGTGGCCTTGATAAAGACAAAATCCAAATCCTGTTTCACAAGTACAGGCCAGTCGATGTTTCCCTGATAATGAGATACATCAACACCTATTACCTCAAATTTTCTGGCAAACAGCGGCGCTATCTTAATCTTCTTATTTACCACTAAGATGCCGGTCAGTATTATTAACAACACTGCCAATACCAGCATCAAAATCAAATATGTTCTTCTTTTCTTTATCCTCACCTGCTGTTTTACCTTACTTTCTCAACACTCCATAACATCGGGAACCTTTCACAGCCGTCTTTTACACAAATAAATCTTAAGATAGTGTCAAGATTTTTTCGCAAATTTAATTTCCACCGTTTGGTAGCCAATAGTCAGCCGGCTATGATATCAGACAGCAGTTCCTCCTCCGGTTTGGAGAGGTGATCCATATTCATGTAACGACG